>JAHBYP010000002.1:0-600000 GCA_019635875.1 Alphaproteobacteria bacterium | reverse complement strand
GATCGAGCTGCTGGCCAGTCGCTGAGGCACGCCTGGTCATCCCGAGCGCAGCGACGGATCTACGGCCGGCCGTAGATCCGTCGCTGCGCTCGGGATGACCAGGCGTGGCTCTACTTGTACGACGACACCTCGATCAGATTGCCGTCGGGGTCGCGGCAATAGACCGAGACGATGACGCCCATGGCGCCGAGCTTCTCGCCGGGGCCTTCCTCGATCGCCACGCCGCAGCTTCTGAAGTGATCGGCGACCTGCTGCGGCGTCGAGCGCGTGAGGAAGCACAGATCGTCGCTGCCCGGCGCGATGGCGCGGCCGGTGAACCACTGCTCCTGCGTCGCCCAGTGCGGGCGCAGGTTGATCTTCTGCCGCCCGAAATGCATCGAGGTCACCGTGCGGCCCGGCCGCGGCTCGGTGACGACGCGCTTCATGCCCAGCACGCGCTCGTACCACGACGCCGCGGTCTCGACGTCCTGCACGTTGATCACGAGATGATCGAGGGCTTCGACGGAGAGGGTCATGGCCTTCCTCAGATCCTGGTGACCTTGGCGTGCAGCAGCGCGGAGCGGCCGTTGCGCACCGCATCGAGGCAGCGTGCGATCGCGGCCTCGACCACTCGGGGATCGGAGACCAGCTCGCCATACGCGCCGCTGGCCTCGGCGACCTTGGCGAAGTCCATGTGCGGCGAGAGCCTTGCACCGAACTCGCCCTCGGCCTTGGCCTCACCCTCGGGATAGACGCGCAGGGTCGCGGCCTTCACCGCGCCCCAGCCGGAATTGTCGAGCACCACGGTGAAGACCGGCAGGCCGTACTGGCTGGCGACCGAAGCCGTCGATTGCGGGTTGGAGAAATAGAAGGTGCCGTCGCCGACGAACTGCACGATGGTGCGCTCCGGCATGGCAAGCTTGAGGCCCAGCGCCATGCCGCCGGAGAAGCCCAGTCCGCCACCGGCGAGACCCACCAGGGTGCCCGGCCGGGTGCGCGGCACCTGCTGGAAAACCACGGGGCCGTTGCGGATCGCCTCGTTGAGGATGATGTCCTCGGGCTTCAGCGCCTTCGCCACGGCGGCACAAAGGAAGTGCGGGTTGATCTGTCCCGGCGTGCCCGCGTCGGCGGCGAGCGAGGCGGCCTGCTTGCGGCGCGCGGTCTGTTCATCATCCAGCGCCGCCACGCGCTTGGCTGCACGCTCGCGGAAACCGGCATCGGCGCGCGTCTCCAGCGCCGCCAGCAGATCTGCCAGCACGCGATGGCTGTCGCCCTGGATGCGCAGATTGCCGGGGAAGGTCCACATCGGCATGGCGCGCTTCTCGGCGTCGATGTCGATATGCGCCCACCAGGTGCGCGGATCGTCGGGTGTGTCCTGCGGGATCCACGGCACGTCGACATCGACCAGCAGGCCTACATCGGCCTCGGCGACATGCCTGCCCGCCGCGAAGCCGCCATGGCAGGGCGAGTCCTGCGGCATGTTCAGGTGCAGCGGGCTGAACTCGACGACGCGGATGCCGGCGAAGCGCGCCAGGCGATCGAGGATGGCGGGCGTGGCGTGGTTGCGGCCGGAGTAGGCGGTGATCAGGAGCGGCCGCTCCGCCGCCAGCAGCCTGTCCGCCAGCACGTCGATGGTGGCGGCGTCGGCGCCGCTGGCCGCGACCGGTCCGAAGCGTTCGCCGGGATAGGAGCGGATGGCGCTCTCCGACCACAGCTCGGTCAAGGTCTCGCGCGGGAAGGTGAGATACACCGGGCCGCGTGGATCGCTCGACATCACGGTATGGGCGCGGCGCAGCGCCTCCTTCACGATCACGCCCGAGGGCAGGTTGTATTCCCACTTGGTGTAGGGCCGCACGACGCTTGCCTGGTCGAACGGTTCCTGCACGAAATGCACGTAGGTGTCGCGCGAGCCCAAGAGCTCGCCGCGCGTGGTGAAAGGCGCCTTGCCGGCCATCAGCATCACCGGGATGCGCGCGCGGCAGAGATTGTGCAGCGCCATCGCCGAGTTCGCGGTGCCGGCGTCGACATGCACCATGACGCCCTGGCCGCGCCCGGTGGCCAGGGCGTAGCCCGCTGCCATGTGCACCGCGGTGTTCTCGTGCGGGCAGAGCACGATGCCCGGCAGCTTGCGGCCGTTGCGCCGCGCCGCCGCCATCTCCTCGATCAGCGGCGCGTGGTCGGTGCCGAAGTTGCAGAACAGGAAGTCGATGCCGATCTCGTTGAGACCGTCGAGGAAGTAGGCGGCGGTCGAGCGCCGAATCTCGTTGCCTTCCATGGCCGTTCTCCCTCAGCCGTCGCGCTCGTAGGTCAGCGTCTCGCCCTTGGTCTGGAACACGCTATGGACCCACTCGCCGGCCTGATCGTGCCAGGTCTCGCCGCGGGCATAGGAGACGGTGACCCGGTGGCCGTTGGCGAGACGCTGCGCGCCCAGCACCGGCAGCACGCGCTGGCCCAGCGCTTCGACCGTGACGATTTCGAAACGCGCCTTCTCGCAGTCGATGACGTTGCGCTGGCGCACGAAGGCGGGATGCCACACCGAGTTCGAGGTCAGCGAGCGCGACGGCACCATGCGCGCGCCGGCCGGACCTTCGAGCCGCAGGTTGTCGCCCTGCGGCGTGGCGCGCACGCTGTAGCGCTGGCCATCGTCATAGGTCTCGGCGCGCAGCGACAGCAACCGGTCGCCCTGCCAGATCTCGGTCGCATCGTGCGTGTAGCGGAAGACCCGCACGAAGGCGACGTAGACCGACAGCTCGACCAGGGTGCGGGCGATCAGGCGGTCGCCGTCGCGGGCGAAGGCCAGCCGCAGGCTGCCCATCGGGCTGCCCTGGCGCGAGACGCGGAAGGACAGATCGCGCGGCGCTGCCGGCAGCTGCGCCGCGGCCGGGCCCGCCACGAACGCGCCGATCGCCGCCAATGCCCGCCGTCGCGAGAGCCCGTGCGGCATGGCGCTAGGCCTCGCCTGCCGCCGCCACCGGCTCGGCGATGAAATGCGCGGCGTCGCCGGCGGCGTGCTCGGCGCGGCCGCCCGGCGGCGACAGCCGGGCCAGTCGCGAGATCATGCGGCGGTGGAAGGCGCCGCGCGCCAGCCGCACCCGGCCGGGATGCAGCACGACAGGCACGACGCGCAGGCCGCTCACCTTGCCGTCGACGAAATCGACGAGGAAGACGCCGCCGGTGAAGAAGGGCAGGAACGGGAACCACCAGACGTCGTCGATGAAGTCGCCGGTGTCGTACAGGATGACGCCGTCGCCGCGCCGCTCGACGCCCTGCACGATATGCGCGGAGTGGCCGTGGAAGACATCGACGCCGCAATCGATGGCGGCGCGCGCGAAGCGGCGGAAGCGGGCCGGCGGCCAGGGCCTCAGGTTTGGACCCCAATGGGCGCTCAGGATCACGGTGCGCGCCCCGGCTTCGCGCAGGCCGCGGACATCGGCGGCGATGCGCGCCATGGTGGGCGCATCGTCGTCGATGCGCATGTAGTTGCTGCCCGGCCGGCCGGGGCCGGCGGCGAAAGCCGGCGTGTTGTCGGTCAGGCCGATGGCGCCGATGGTCGTGCCGGCGACCTGAAACAGCGCCGGCCGCGCCGCTTCCTCGGCATCGAGCCCGGCGCCGGCGCGGGCGATGCCGGCGCCGTCGAGCAGGCCGAGCGTCTCGGCCAGACCCTCGGCCTCGCGATCCAGCGTGTGGTTGTTGGCGAAGTTCACGAAGGCGATGTTGGCGGCGCTCAGCAGGCTCACCGCGGCGGGCGCCGCGCGCAGCCGCACCGGCTTGAACGTGCCCCGCCAGCGCCGCGGCCAGTCGGTCAGCGGCACCTCGAGATTGGCGATCACCGCGTCGACGCCGCGCAGCAGCGGCAGCACGTCTCCCCAGACGTCCTGCGGTCGTCCGGCCGCCGCCGCGGCGCTGCATCTGCTGTCGAAAATCAGATCGCCGATGAACGCCATCGTCGTGCCACGCGCCATATTCCCCACGCCCCCCGCCGGCGTCGTCGGCCGGTCCTCGGCGAAGGGTAGTCCAGCGGCGCGATCAGCCCAAGCGCGATCCGGACGGCCTCAGTGCCGGAAGTGACGCATCCCGGTGAAGACCATGGCCAGGCCCTTCTCGTCGGCGGCCTCGATCACCTCCTTGTCGCGCATCGAGCCGCCGGGCTGGATCACGGCGGTGGCGCCGGCCTCGGCGGCGGCGAGCAGGCCGTCGGCGAAGGGGAAGAAGGCGTCCGAGGCGACGACGCTGCCGATCGCCGGGCTCTGCGCCAACTTGGCGATCTCGCCCGATTCGGCGGCGCGGATGGCGGCGATGCGCGAGGAATCGCGGCGGTTCATCTGGCCGGCGCCGACGCCCACCGTGGCGCCGTCCCGGGCGTAGACGATGGCGTTGGACTTCACGTGCTTGCACACCGTGAAGGCGAAGAGCAGGTCGTCGAGCTCCTTGGCCGTCGGCGCCCGTCGGGTCACCACCTTGAGGTCAGCGCGGCCGAGCTTGCCGTTGTCGCGGGTCTGCAGGAGGTAGCCGCCGGCGACGCTCTTCAGCGTCATGCCGGCGCTCGACGGATCGGGCAACGAACCGGCCAGCAGCACGCGCACGTTCTTGCGCCTGGCGAGGATCTCCAGTGCCTCGGCGGTCGCGTCAGGCGCGATCACGACCTCGAGAAAGAGCCTGGAAAGGTCCTCGGCCGTGCGCGCCTCGAGCGTCGTATTCATCGCGACGATGCCGCCGAAGATTGACACCGGATCGCAGGCATAGGCCTTGAGGTAGGCGTCGTACTGGCTCTTCGCGACCGCCACGCCGCACGGGTTGGCGTGCTTGATGACGACGACCGCCGGCTCGTTGAACTCCGCGACGCACTCGTAGGCCGCCTCGGTGTCGCCGATGTTGTTGTAGGACAGCTCCTTGCCCTGGACGATGCGCGCCGTGGCGACGCCGGGGCGCCGGCTGCCGTCGCTGTAGAACGCTGCCTGCTGATGCGGGTTCTCGCCATAGCGCAGGCTCTGCACGCGCGTGGCGGCAATGGTCAGGCGCTCGGGGAAGGTCTCGCCCTGCTGTCCGGCGAACCAGCCGGCGATCGCCGAGTCGTAGGCGGCGGTGCGCGCATAGGCCTTGGCGGCGAGAGTTTGGCGCAGCTTGAGCGTCGTGGCGCCGCCATTGCCCTCCATCTCGGCGCGGATCGCAGCGTAGTCCTGCGGATCGACCGCGATGGTCACGAAGTCGTGGTTCTTGGCCGAGGCGCGGATCAGCGCCGGGCCGCCGATGTCGATGTTCTCCACGCAGGTGGCGTAGTCCGCGCCGCGTGCCACCGTGGCCTCGAACGGGTAGAGGTTGACCACGACGAGATCGATCGGCGCGATGCGGTGATCGGTCATCGCCTTCTGGTGCGTGGCGTCGGTGCGCCGGCCGAGGATGCCGCCATGGATCGCAGGCTGCAGCGTCTTGACCCGGCCATCCATGATCTCGGGGAAGCCGGTGTGGTCGGAAACCTCGACCACCTTCACGCCGGCGTCGCGCAGGGCCTTGGCCGAGCCGCCGGTCGACAGGATCTCCACGCCCTGGGCGGCGAGGAAGCGGCCGAACTCGACCAGCCCCTCCTTGTCGGACACCGAGACCAGGGCGCGGCCGATGCGCGCCAGGTCGGGGGTGGGCGAAGGCTGGACCTGGGCGGGGGCGGACATGGCGGCTTTCCGGCGGCGAAGGGATTTTCGCGCGCTCTATAGCAAACACCGGCGCCCCGTGGATGCGACGGATTGTGGATGATCCGGCGGTTATGACATACCTGTGCGGCCGACAGCCAAGACAGACGCGACAGGGAGAGAGTGGAGATGGCGAACAATCGATGGTCGAGGCGGCGCGTGCTGGCGCGCGGCGGCATGGCGATGGCGGGCCTGCTGGCGGCGCCCGCGCTGGTCCGAGCGCAGGATTTTCCCGGCAAGACGGTGCGCGTCGTGGTGCCCTATCCGGCCGGTGGCGGCACCGACATCGTCGCCCGGCTGCTCGCACCCAGGCTGTCGGAACGCTGGAAGCAGACCGTGGTGGTCGACAACAAGGGCGGCGCCAGCGGCATCCTCGGCAGCGAGATCGTCGCGCGCGCGCCGGCCGACGGCCACACGCTGCTGATCATGACCAGCGCCCACGTCATCAACCCGTTCACCAACAAGAACCTGCCCTACGACACCGAGAAGGACTTCACGGCCATCACGACCCTGGTGATGAGCGGCCTGACCCTGGTCGGCTCGACCAAGACGGGCCTCGATTCTATGGACAAGTTCCTCAAACTGGCGCGCGCCAACCCCGGCAAGTACCAATGGGGCAGCACCGAGAACACCACCCGCATGACCGGCGAGCTATTCCGGGTGAAGAGCGGCCTGCAGATCGAGAACGTGATGTACAAGGGCGCTGCGCCGATGCTTCAGGAGCTGATCGGCGGCCACATCCCGGTCGGCTTCACCAGCCCGCTGACGGCGATGTCGCACCACCGCAGCGGCGCCCTGCGCATGCTGGCGGTGACCACGGAGAAGAGACTGTCGGTGATCCCCGACGTGCCGACCATGGCCGAGGTCGGCATCCCGGATCTGGCGCGGCCGGCCTGGTTCTCGCTGTTCGGGCCGGGCGGCATGGCGCCGGCGCTCGCCAAGCGGCTCCACACCGACTGCGCCGCGGTCCTGGCGGAGCCCGAGGTCAAGGCCAAGATCGCCGATCTCGCCAGCGAGACCGGCGGCGAGGCGCCAGATGTCTTCGCCGCCCGCATCAGGACCGAGCTGAAGGTCTGGGGCGACGTCGCCAAGCTCGCGGGTGTCAAGCCGGAGTAGCGGTTACAGCCCGGTATCGGCGATCCAGTCCGTCAGCAGGGTCGACAGCTCGCGCGGGCGCTCCAGCGGCGCCATGTGACCGCAATCCTCGACGACGGCGAAGCGCCCGTCGCGCAGGTGCCTGGCCATGCGCTCGGTTTCCTCGAAGCGGCGCAGGCGGTCCTGGCGCGCGGCGATCACCAGCGACGGGCAGGTGATGCGCTCGAGATCGACGTAGCCGTCGGCGCGCGCGGGCGTGAGCTGGCGGATCATCACCGTCTTGCCCAGCCGGCGTGTCATGCCGCGCAGCCGTTCGAGCAGGGCCGGATCGCGCTCGCGATCCGGATGCAGCGCCTGCGAGAAGCTGCGCGCCGAGCCGCCGCGCGCGCCCGGTGCGTTGAGCGCGTCGATGCGCGCTTGCTTGTGCGCGTCCTCGCTGGCCGACTGCGCGCGCGCCGAGCTGCAGATGAAGGCGACGCCGGCGACGCGTTCGGGCGCCATCAGGGTGGCGATGCGCGCCACGAAGCCGCCCATCGAGAAGCCGATCAGGACGAAGCGCGGCGGCGATTCGGCGAGCACGCGTCTTGCCATGCCGTCGAGCGAATCGTCCTCGTAGACATTGCCGAAATGCGGCCGGCCCAGCGCCGCCAGCATCGGCATCATGTCGCTCCACAGGTCGACATCGCACATGAAGCCGGGCAGCAGGACCAACTCGCGCATGCTGGACGCCGATCAGCCCTCGACCCGGGTGAAGGCCCATTTGATCTTGGCGCCGTCGGGACCCAGCGCGCCGGTCAGCACCAGCTGCGCGGCGCGGCGGATGCGCTGGCCGTCGCCGAGATAGACGCTTTCCGCCAGACCGATGGTGCCGCCGCTGGCGCGCAGACGCCAGCCTTGGCCCGAGGGCAGCCGCAGCAACGCACTGGCGCCGGACTGCGCCAGCGACGCCTTGACGTCGGGATGCAGGTGGAAGCGCACGGCGAACTTGCGCCCCGAGGCGGTCTTCTTCACGCGCTTGCCCTCCGGTCCCGCCAGCGTGTCCTCGCCGCGCAGATCGGTGCCGTCGGGCGACAGCCACAGGCGCCGCTTGTGCACGACGCCGAACAGCGAGCGCCAGCCGTCGTGGCTGAGCTCCAGCCACAGCGCGCCGTCTCGCTCGAAGCGCTTGGCCGCGACATGGGCCGGCGGATGCTCCAGCGGCCCGTCGGGCATGACCTCGGAGGAATTGGTGTCGTCGACCACGGCCGTCGAATGCGCCGCGGTGTAGCGCATGGTCGAGCGCCACTCCGCCGCCAGCCCGGGATAGGCGCCACAATTGACGATCATGCGTTCGCTGCCGAGCGAGAACTCGAAGGACAGCGTGCCGGCATGGGCTTCGAGGTCCAGCCTGCGTCCGGGCGGCATGCCGGTATCGGCGATCACCTGGGCGGCGCCGGCGGCCAGACGCTGAAAGCCGCCGCGCGGGGCTTCCTTGGGCGGCCGCGCCGTCGTGCCGGTGCGCGCCAGCGCGAGGTCGAGCAACGCCGGATCGCCTTCGTCGGAGCCGTTGAAGCAGGCCAGCCCGCCATCGCCATGGCGGAAGAAGCGCAGCATGCCCGAAGCGCGCTCGATCGCCGCCTGCAGGGTGGGTGGCCCGGTGCGGTCGGCCGACAGCAGGCAGGCGCGCAGGTCGATGAGATGGCGCAGCGCGACGAATTGCTGGCGCGGGCTGCGCTCGGCGATGGTGCCGTCGTCGAGCACGATGCGCGCCAGCGCGCGCGACAGGCGCGCCAGCGAACGCTCCAGCGCGCGGTCGTGCTCTGGCCCGGCCTTGATGAAGGCGAGGTCGACGATCGCCGCCGCCTTCATCGCCGCCAGCAGGCGGGTGCCGGCCAGCCCACCGGGGATCAGCCGTTCGAGGTGACGGCGCTGCTGTGCCAGGCTGGCGACCAGCCGCGCGGCGAAGCCTTCGGTGGCGCCCGACGCCAGGAAATCGAAGTGCCGGATCCACATGACGACGCGGACCGACAGCACGTCGGCGCGCCAGGCGATCGGCGACCATCGCGGGTTCGCCGCGATCCATTCGTCGACCTTGGCCGCCGCCATGTTGGCGGCCAGCGGCTGGCCGGCGTCGCGCAGGTCGCGCAGCCACTCGAACTTGTTGAGCTCGGCCAGCCACAGCGGGTCGGCGTCGGCGCGCTGCCAGGGTTCGCCCTCGAACGGGCCCGTGCGGCCGTAGGCGGCGAACTGTCCGGCGAGCAGCGTGTCGGCGCGCGCCGGGTCGCCTGGCCACGGATCGGGCGCCACGGCGAAGAAGGCGCCGGGCGGCCTCGTGCGCAGGAACAGCGGATAGAGCGCTGAGCCGAACCACACACGGCGAACCGCATCGCGCAGATCGGGCGCGGCGGGGGGCGCTGTCAGCGCAGTGGCCATGAACGGCCGGCTGGCGCGGCAGAAGGGGAAGGCCGCATCATCGCCACGTAACATCGCGATTCGACCGCCGCAAGCTTCTGGCCGGTGGATGGCCGGGGCGGGTACAAGAGGGGATGGACCGGCCCGGCTTCTCCCGCATCGGTATCGTCGGCGGCGGCGCCTGGGGCACGGCCCTGGCGATGACCGCGCGCCGCGCCGGGCGCGACGTCACCCTGTGGGCGCGCGAGCCCGAGGTGGTGGCCGAGATCGGCCGCGACCACCGCAACACCGCCTTCCTGCCCGGCCACGCGCTCGATCCGGCGATCCGCGCCACTGCGGATCTGGCCGGGCTGGGCGCCGACATCGTGCTGCTGGTGACGCCGGCACAGGTCACCCGCGCGATGGCGTCGGAGCTGCATCGCCACCTCGCGCAGGGCGTGCCGGTGATCATCTGCGCCAAGGGCATCGAGACCGCCACCGGCGCCCTGATGCCCGCCGCGGTGGGCGCGGCGATGCCGGGCCGGCCGGTGGCCATGCTGTCGGGACCGACCTTCGCCGAGGAGGTCGCGCGCGGCCTGCCGACGGCGGTGACGCTCGCCTGCGCCGATGCCGCGCTGGGACGCGCGATGGCCGGGACGCTGGCGACGGCGACATTTCGGCCCTACTGGAGCGACGACCTGACCGGCGCGGCGCTGGGTGGCGCGGTGAAGAACGTGCTGGCCATCGCCTGCGGCATCGCCGATGGCCGCAAGCTGGGCGACAACGCGCGCGCCGCCGTGCTGACGCGCGGCTTCGCCGAGATGGCGCGGCTGGGCGTGGCGATGGGCGCCAGGGTCGAAACCATGGCCGGTCTGGCCGGTCTGGGCGATCTCACCCTGACCTGCAACGGGCCCTTGTCGCGCAACCGCTCGCTGGGCGTCGCCGTCGGCGAGGGCGCGAAGGCCGCTGACTTCCTGGCGGCGCGCAGTTCGGTCGCCGAGGGGTTCTACACGGCACCGGTGGTGGCCGAGGTCGCGCGCCGGCACGACGTCGAGATGCCGATCTGTACCGCCGTCGCCCATGTGTTGCATCATGGCGCCGACGTCGAGGCGACCATCCGCGCACTGCTGGCCCGTCCGCTGCGCGGCGAAGGGGAGTGACATGGCCCATTGGCTGGTGAAGTCCGAACCGTCGACCTATGGCTGGGACCAGATGGTCAAGGACAAGCGTACCTTCTGGAGCGGCGTTCGCAATCATCAGGCCGCAGCCAACATGAAGGCGATGAAGAAGGGCGACCTCGCCTTCTTCTATCACTCTGGTGACGGCAAGGAGATCGTCGGTATCGTGCGCGTGGCGAAGGAGTACTATCCCGACCACACCGACGAGACCGGCAAGTTCGGCATGGTCGATCTCGAGGCGGTGAAACCGCTGAAGACGCCGGTAACGCTGAAGGCGATCAAGCAAGACGCCAAGCTCAAGGATTTCGGCCTCGTGCGCCAGGGCCGGCTGTCGGTGGTCGCGGTCAGCGACCCGCACTGGGCGCTGTTGATGAAGATGGCGGGAGAGAAGGCATGAGCAGCACCGAGCAGCAGGAGCCTTCACCCGAGGAGGTGCTGGCTGCAGTCACGCACCAGGTCGAGCAGGACCGCGGCCGAGCTGCCGGCGATCCCAAGGCGCGGCCCGACCTCGCCGCCTCGCTCAACGCGCTCGCCACCATGCTCAACGCGGTGGGTCAGGTGCACGAGGCGGTGAAGCCGGCCGAGGAAGCCGTCGAGTTGCGCCGCGCGCTGGCCGGGGAGACACCCGATCTGACGCCCGATCTCGCACTGGCGCTCAACACCTTGGCGACCATGCTGGGCGCGGCCGAGCGCTTCGACGAGGCGCTGATGGCGGCGCAGGAGGGCACCATCGTCTATCGCGGGCTGGCCCGCGCCACGCCCGAGCAGTTCATTCCCGATCTGGCGCTGTCGCTGGGCGCCGAGGGCCGGCTGCTCGCCGGCCAGCAGCGCATGCGCGACGCCTGCACCGCGGCAGGAGAGGGCGTGGCCAAGCTCAAGCCGTTCTTCGAGCACGCGCCGGAGCCCTTCGCGCCGCTGATGCGCATGCTGTGCGCCGACTACGTGCGCTACGCCCAGGGCAGCCGGCAGCAGCCCGACGCTGCGCTGCTCGATCCGATCGTCGAGGTCTTCAAGAAGCTGCCGCCGGCGTAAGAGTATCGCGTCATGTCCGCAATGACGGGCGATGCCGCCGGCGTTCTGGCGGCCAACCGGCGCGGCATTGCGCTCATGTCGGCGGCGATGTCGGTGTTCATCGTCAACGACACGCTGATCAAGATCGCCAGTGAGAGCATGCCGGCGAGCCAGGTGGTTGGCGTGCGCGGCATGATGGCATCGCTGTGGATCGGCGCGGTGCTGCTGGCCAGCACGCCGCTGCGCGAGCTGCGCTGGCTCGGCGAGCCCAGCCTGCTGGGCCGCTGCGCGCTCGATATCGCCGGCACCTTCTCCTATCTGCTGGCGCTGTTCGCCCTGCCCATCGCCACCGCCACGGCGATCAACATGGCGACGCCGATCTTCATCACCGTGATGGCCGTGCTGTGGCTCAGCGAAGCCGTTGGCTGGCGGCGATGGAGCGCGGTGGCGGTGGGCTTCGTCGGCGTGCTGCTGATCGTGCGGCCCTCGCCCGAAGGGCTGAACTGGTGGGCGCTGCTGGCCTTCGGCGCCACCGGCCTGCACGCCTTCCGCGACATCTACACCAGGCGCATCGGCGCGGAGGTGCCCTCCGTGGTCATCACCTTCGCCAACGCGCTGTCGGTCGGCCTGTTCGGCTGCGCCATGGCAGCGATCGACGACTGGCGGCCGATGGGCTGGCGTGAATGGGCCCTGCTCGGCAGCGCCTCGCTGTTCCTGGCCATCGGCTATCACTGGGTGGTGCTGGCGATGCGCGCCGGAGAAGCCTCAGTGATCGGCGCCTTCCGCTACAGCGGCTTGGTCTGGGCAGTAATCATCGGCTGGGCGGTCTGGAACCACATACCCGACGGCCTGACCTGGGCCGGCATGACCCTGCTGGTCGGCGCCGGCCTCTACATCGTGCATCGCGAACGCGTACGCGCCCGTGAGGCCGCGACCGTAAGTCCCCGAAATCAGCCCGGAAGCGCTTGATTTCCGGCCCTCTCTCCGTCTTTCTATGGCCCGTCGACCGCCTGTCGGAAGGGCCGGCCGGCCGTGGATGGATTTCGGGCCCCTTGCCACCACGAAAAAAATGGCTAAGCGGTCGACGGCGCGCCCCGTGTCCCCCACGGGTCCGGCTCGATCCCGGTCCAGAACGAAGAAGCAAGGAGAGCCCTGCCGTGGCGCTTCAGGACTACATTTTCACCAGCGAATCCGTCTCCGAGGGACATCCCGACAAGGTCTGCGACCAGATCTCCGACGCCATCCTCGATGCCTTCATCGCCAACGACGTGAAGCTCGGCATCGCCGACGACAGCCACGCCAATACCCGCCTGGGCTGCGAGACGCTCGCCACCACCAACAAGATCGTCATTGCCGGCGAGGGCCGCGCGCAGGCGCCGTTCATGCGCAAGTACGGCGGCCACACCGTGGTCAACCGCGAGGCGCTGAGCGAGATCGCCCGCGGCGTGGTGCGCGACATCGGCTACGACCAGGACGGCTTCTCCTTCCACGGCGCCGATGTCGAGGTGTTGCTGCACGGCCAGTCGCCCGACATCGCCATGGGCGTCGACGCCAAGAAGAAGGGCGGCAATCTCGGCGAGCAGGAAGGCGCGGGTGACCAGGGCCTGATGTTCGGCTTCGCCTGCCGCGACAGCGAGGCCTACGAGAAGGGCTCGTTCATGCCGGCGCCGATCTACTTCTCGCACAAGATCCTGCAGGTGCTGAGCGAGGCGCGCCGCTCGGGCGAGTTGCCCGACCTGCAGCCCGACGCCAAGAGCCAGGTCACCGTGCGCTACGCCGGCGGCAAGGCGGTGGGCGCGGTGAAGGTCGTGGTCTCGACGCAGCATCGCGAGGCGACGGCCAAGGGCAGGAAGTACAACTCGGGCATGATCAAGGAGATGATCCGGGCGCACGTGACCAAGTCGCTGCCCGATGGCTGGATGCCCAGGAAGGACGCCGATTTCTTCGTCAACCCGACCGGCAACTTCGTCGTCGGCGGCCCCGACGGCGATTGCGGCCTGACCGGTCGCAAGATCATCGTCGACACCTACGGTGGCTATGCGCCGCACGGCGGCGGTGCCTTCTCGGGCAAGGATCCGACCAAGGTCGACCGCTCGGCCGCCTACGCCGCACGCTACCTCGCCAAGAACGTGGTCGCCGCCGGGCTGGCCGATCGCTGCCTGATCCAGGTCGCCTACGCCATCGGCGTCGCCGATCCGATGTCGCTCTATGTCGACACCCAGGGTACCGGCAAGGTCGACGAACGCCGGCTCGAGAAGATCCTCGCCGACATCTTCCCGCTGCGCCCGACCAACATCCGCCGCGGCCTGCAGCTCAACAAGCCGATCTATCAGCGCACGGCCGCCTACGGCCATTTCGGCCGCAAGCCGGAGAAGGACGGCGGCTTCTCGTGGGAGCGCACCGACCTGGTGAAGGAACTGAAGGGCGCCTTCGGCGAGAAGTAGTCGTCCGACGAGCGAGGATCACGAGCAGCGGCGTGGCGACACGCCGCTGCTTTCGTTTGGGTTGTCAGCGCTCGACCAGCGCCGCGGCGATCGCCCGGCGCACCTCTTCGGGCTGGCGCGCGATGGCGTCGGCAAGGCGCGCCAGACGATGACGCAGCGTATGCACCTGGTCGAGCAGCGGCACGACCGCTTCCAGCGCCGAGTCGTCGATCGCCAGATCCTCGCGCAATTCGATCAGAAGCTGCACGCGGGCCACGTCGATGGCGGCGAAGCGCGGCGGATCGTCGTCGCCTTCGGGCCGCAGCAGGCCGACCGCGATCCAGCGCTCGATCCGCGCCGGTGTGAGCGTCCCGTGAAGGCGCAGCAACTCTTCGAGAGTCGTCATGTCAGCGCCTCCAGGTGGCTGCGCGGGTCATGCGCCTTGCCGGCCTGCCAGTCCTCGAGAAATGCCTTGAGCTTCTCGTCCGCCTGCTCCGGCAGCGTCACCTGCAGCGTGACGAGCTGATCGCCGCGTTTGCCGGTGCGGCGGTCGAGCAGGCCGCGGCCGCGCAGTCGCATCACCTTGCCGCTGTTGGAGCCGGGCGTGACCTTCAGCATCACCGGCCCGCCGATGGTGGGCGTGCGAACCGAGCCGCCCAGCACGGCCTCGCCCAAGGTGATCGGCAGGTCGACGCGGATATCGCGGCCGTCGCGCTTGAAGACCGCATGCGGCTGCACGTCGAGCTCGACGATGGCGTCGCCGGCCGGCGCGCCTTCCACCCCGGGCATGCCCTGGCCCTTCAGCAGCAGGGTCTCGCCGTCCTCGGCGCCTTCGGGAATCGTCACCTCCAGCAGGCGACCGTCGGGCAGCTGGATGGCCTGCCTGCCGCCGCGCGCGGCGATCAGGAAGGGGATCGACAACGTGAAGGCGACGGTGCCGCCGCGGCCGCCCATGCCGGGACGGAAGCCGCCGCGCCCGAACAGGTCGGAGAACATGTCGCCGAAGCCCTGCAGGTCCTCGGGATTGAAGCCCCGATCGTACTTGCGGCCGCCGGCCTGGCCGGCGTGGTCGCGGTAGAAGCCACGCGGCTTCTCCTGCCCGCTGGCGTCGATCTCGCCGGCATCGTAGCGCTTGCGCTGCTCGGCATCCGACAGCAGCGCATGCGCCGCCGAGATCTCCTTGAAGCGCGCCTCCGCATCCTTGTCGCCGGGATGCAGGTCGGGGTGGTTCTGCTTGGCCAGCCGTCGGTACGCCTTGCGGATCTCGTCCGCCGACGCCGTCCTGGCCACGCCCAGCACGGAATACGGGTCCCTCATTGCGACGAATATGTGTTCGAAACACGCCCGTGCCAATGGGCAGTCGAGCGCAAGGCTGATCAGCCCGATTCGTTGCCGCGGTCCATGGTCTGCGGGCCATCGGGCGGCGAGCGGCGACGCACGCGCAGGCGGCGGATACGGCGCGGGTCGACGTCGAGGATCTCGAACTCCAACCCGTTGGGGTGGCGCACGATCTCGCCGCGCAGGGGAATACGGCCGGCGAGGCTGAAGATCAGGCCGCCCAGGGTGTCGACCTCGCCGCGCTCCTCCTCGTTCAGCGCCGGCCCCAGTGCCTCCTCGAAGGCCTCGATGGTGGTGCGGCCGGTGGCTTCGAAGACGCCGTCACCCTTGGGCACCGGCTTGTCCATGGTCTGGACGTCGTGTTCGTCCTCGATCTCGCCGACGATCTCCTCGACCAGATCCTCGATGGTGACCAGCCCGTCGGTGCCGCCGAACTCGTCGACCACCAGCGCCATGTGGACGCGCTGGCGGCGCATGTCGAGCAGCAGATCGAGCACCGGCAGGGTGGGTGCCGCGAAGATCACGCGGCGCAGTACGTCGCGGAGGTGGAACTTCCGGCCGGCGTTCCAATACGGCATGACGTCCTTCATGTGGACCATGCCGATCGTGTCGTCGAGCGACTCGCGGTAGACGGGGTAGCGCGAATGCGCCTCACGCTGCATCAGGCGGACGGTGTCCTCCAGCGAGGTGTCGACCGGCACGGCCAGGATGTCGGCGCGCGGCACCATGACATCCGACACCGTCTTGCCGCGCAGGCGCAGGATGTTGGCGAACAGCGTGCGCTCCTCGCCGCCCAGCGCCGGCATGTTGGCCGGCGCGTCGCGCAACTCCGGTGTCTTCTCGATGATCTCCTGGATGGCGTCGCGGATTTCCTCGCCGCGGTCGCGACGACGCAGCCGGCGCCAGACACGGCGCAATCGGCCGCCATCGCCGGCCGCGCCGGGACTTCGATCAGGCGATGATTCGGAGGACATGGCCCCAATATACGAAGAGCCGACCCGCAGCGAAAGACCGGGAAATGGGTCTGCCGGCGTCCTGCCGGCTCATGGAAGTCGTTGAAAACACTGGGAGGAGGCCGACGAGGCGCCGATCCTCCTACTACATCACGACTTCAATCAGGTACGGACCCTTGGTGCTCATGGCGTATTGCAGCTGCTTGTTGAGCGCCTCCAGGTCGTGCGCCTGGGCGCCTTCGACGCCCATGCCCTTGGCCAGCTCGACAAATTTCAGCGTCGGGCGGTCCAGGGTCAGCATGTCGATGGCGCGCGGTCCCGGGTTGGGTGCGCCAACATCGCTTAGCTGGCTGTAGAGGATCTGGTAGGAGCGGTTGGCGAAGATGATGACACAGACGTCGAGGTTGTCGCGCGCCATCGTCCACAGCGCCTGGATCGTGTACATCGCGCTGCCGTCGCCGATCATGCAGACGACCTTGCGATCCGGGCAGGCCACCGCGGCGCCGACCGCGACCGGGGCGCCGAAGCCGATCGAACCGCCCATGTTGTTCAGCCAGTCATGCGGCGGCGCGCCGACGCTGAACGGGAAGAAGCCGCGCCCGGTGGTCACCGATTCGTCGACCACGATAGCGCCCTCGGGCAGCACGGCACCCAGCGCCTGGCCCAGCCCATCCAGGGTGAACTTGCCGCTGGGCTTTTCCGGCCGCTTGGCCTGCGCCACGCCGGCCGGCTGCAGGCCGGTGGCGCCGAGCTCGGCGGCGAGCGCCTCGAGCGCGGCCTCGCAATCGTCCTCAACGGCGCAGAGCCTGGTCAGCGTGCAGCCCTCGGGGGTCAGAATGCTCGGCTTGCCGGGATAGGCGAAGAACGCTGCCGGCTCCTTGGCGCCGACCAGCACCATCTGCTTCATGCCCTTGAGCATGGCCTGCGCCTGCTCGACGACGAAATGCAGGCGGGTGATCTGCACCCGGCCGGCACCGCGCGACAGCCGCGCCGTGCCGCCCGAGCCCTGCACCTTGCAGCCGGTCTTGGCGGCGATCTTGCCAGCCAGCTCCAGACCTTTTGCGCGCAGCGCGCGGCCGCCCAGCAGCAGCATCGCCGGCTCACCCGAGGTCAGCGCCCTGGCGGCCGCCTTCACCGTGTCGGCATCGGGCTTGCGCTGCGCCGGCACCGGCACCGGCTCGGCGACCTCGCCGCCCGGCGTCCAGGCGCAATCGGCCGGCAGGATCAGCGTGGCGATCTGGCCGCAGCCCAGGCGGGCGGCCTGCACCGCGGCGGCGCCGTCCTTGCCCACGGTGCCGGGGTTGGGCGAGGTCTTGACCCAGTGCGAGAACGGCCGGGCGATGCCCTCGATGTCGGCGGTCAGCGGCGTGTCGTACTTGATGTGATGCGTGGCGTGCTCGCCGACGATGTTGACGATGCCGGAGCCGGCCTTCTTGGCGTTGTGCAGGTTGGCGGCCGAGTTGGCCAGCCCCGGTCCGAGATGCAGCAGGGTTGCCGCTGGCTTGTCGGTCATGCGGTAGTAGCCGTCGGCGGCGCCCGAGCAGACGCCCTCGAACAGGCCGAGCACGCAGCGCATGCCCTCGACCCGATCGAGGGCCGCGACATAGTGCATCTCCGAGGTGCCGGGATTGCTGAACGAGACGTTCACGCCGCTCTTCACTAGTGTGCGCACCAGGCTCTCCGCACCGGTCATCTGGTCGTTGCCGTCCATGATCGCTCTCCCTGGGTCGCATCCCGTTGGCGGCGGAGATTAGCGGGCCGCAGCCGGGGTCGTGAAGCGTCCCGCGGCGCAGGGCTTCCTTGCATCGATGGCTTCGTGTCTAGTGGCGGCATGCGTTCTTCGGGCGTGCCTGGCGCGTTTCTGCTGCTACTTGCGCTGGCCGCCTGCGCCGGGCAGCGGCCCGGGCCGCCGCCCGCCTGCGAACCCGCCAAGCAGTACCGGGATCCGAGGACGGCGCTGCCCGGCCGCGACTACGCCAGCAACATCGCGACCCTGCTGTTCGGCGAATGGGACCGTTTCGGCCGCCAGACCTGGCGCTATCGCGCGGGCGATGCCAAGGGCGAGGAGGTGAGATCGGGCCTGAGCGAGACCGATCGGCCGGAATGGGTGCAGGCCTATTGGCGCTCGGTGAGCTGGTCGCTGCCGGTCGAGCAGGTCGCGGCGCGGCCCTGGTCGGCGGTGTTCGTGTCGTGGGTGATGATCCAGGCCGGCGTGCCCACGAAGGCCTTCTGCGGTCACCCGGCCCATGCGGCCTATCTCGAGACGATCTGGAAGCGCCAGCAGCGCGATCCCGACGCACCCTTCGTGCTGCGTCACTATCTCGAAGCGGTGCCGCAGCCCGGCGATCTGGTCTGCGCGGCGCGCCGGCCGTCGGCGCGTGCGCCGGTGTCGGAGATCTCGATCGGCCATTTCCGCCGGCCTGACGGCAACTTCCTCGCCTCGCACTGCGACGTCGTCGTGGGAGTCGATCCGGCGCGCGGCCTGCTGGAGGCGATCGGCGGCAATGTTGCCGATTCGGTGACGCTGAGCATTTTCGACATCGACGCAGCGGGCCGCCTGGTTGCCCCGAGCGATCGCGACGGTGCGCGACCGTGGTTCGCCGTGATCGAGAACCACTACGCCCGCCAGGGCCGATGACCGGGCTGAATGAGCCCTGAGCGCTCCTCGAAGCGGCGGCCGGGGCTGGTCGCAACGGCCGATCAGCCGATACAGGCGACGGTGACGTTGCCGGTCTGGACGGCGATGTCGTTGCCGTCTGTTTCGCGGGCGCCGCTGCCGACGCCTCCCGATGGCTGGCGAAGATCACCACGTGGTTGACGGGATCCTCGCCGGCCGCCTTGACGACGGTCTGAGGCCCAACGCATCGGCTGACTTCGCATCGGTCGGCACCGTTGCCGCCGAAGGGCGTGTCAATAGCTCAGCTTCCATTCCGGCCGCTGACACCGGCCTCACCGAAGGTCGCCATGCCATCGAGACAGGCGCAGGCAGCCTTCAGGAGCGCCACGGCGAGGGCCGCGCCGGAGGCTTCTCCCAGCCGCATGCCGAGATCCAGGAGTGGCCGCTTCGCCAGTCTCCCGCACAGCGCTCCATGCGCCGGTTCGGCGGAACGATGGGCAACGAGGCAATGATCCAGAGCGGCGGGATCGAGGCGGTGCAGCACGGCGGCCGCGGCGGTGCAGGCAAAGCCATCGAGCAGTACGGGGATATGACCCATGCGCGCCGCCAGGATGGCGCCGGCGATGGCGGCGATCTCCTCGCCGCCCAGCGCCGCCAGCACCGCCAGCGGATCGCCCGAGACGGCGCGATGGCGCTCGACGCCCAGCCGCACGGTCTCGATCTTCCGTGCGAGCGCCTCGCCGGCGACGCCGGTGCCCGGCCCGACCCAGTCTTCCGCCGTGCCGCCGAACAGCGCCAGGCAGAGAGCGGCGGCCGAGGTCGTATTGGCGATGCCCATCTCGCCCAGGCACAGCACGTCGATTCCGGTTTCGGCGGCCATCATGCCGTAGGCCATGGCGCGCGCACAGCGCGCCTCGTCCATCGCCGGTCCCTGGGTGAAATCGGCCACGGGGTGGGCGAGATCCATCTCGTAGACCCTGAGGTCACCGTCGATCGCCGCGGTGAGCTGGTTCACCGCCGCGCCGCCGGCCACGAAGTTGCGCACCATCTGCTGGGTGACGCTGGCCGGATAGGCCGACACGCCGCGCGCCGCCACGCCATGGGCGCCGGCGAAGACGCAGACCCGGGGACGCTCGCAGCGTGGCCGCTCGCGGCCCTGCCACGCCGCCAGCCACTCGGCGATCTCCTCCAGCCGGCCAAGCGAGCCGGGCGGCTTGGTGAGGTCGGCCTGGCGCAAGCGTGCCTTGGTTTGCGCCGCGACATCCGGTCCCGGCATTTGCGCGATGACCGCGCGCATCTCGGCGAAGGTTGCGGCCTGAGGGGCGGTCATACGGGGAAGCGGGTGCGGCCGTGTCGGAGGGGCGCGGACTGTCCTACAATCGCCCCGTCATGACCAGCGAAAACCCGCAGCGGCCGGGCAATGTCGAGGAATGGTTCGCGGCGCTTGGCGAGACCGCGACCTTCTTCACGCGCCTGCCGTTCAACTTCAGCGGCGCGCCCCGCTTCCGTCTGGCGCAGCGGCTACCGACCCTGCCGGTACTGGGCCTCGCCATCGGCCTGGCAGCCGGCCTCGATCTGGCGATCGCGCAATGGCTGGGGGCCGGACCGATCCTCGCCGCTTTCGTCGGCTTGCTGACAGCCATCGTGATCACCGGCGCTCTGCACGAGGACGGGCTGGCCGACACCGCCGACGCGCTCGGGCCCGCCGGCGCCTCGATCGAACGGCGGCTGGAGATCCTGCGCGACAGCCGCATCGGCGCGTTCGGCGCGCTGGCGTTGATCTTCTCCGTCGGCGTGCGCGTCGCGGCCCTGGCGCAGCTGGCGGCGCGCGACACCGGCATCGCGCTGCTGGCGCTGGTCGCGGCCCACATGCTGTCGCGCGCGGCGATCGCCTGGCCGATGGGCGCACTCGAGCCGGCGCGCGGGGACGGGCTGGGCGCCGGGGTCGGGCAGCCGACGACCAGCGATGTCGGCATCACGCTGGCGATCGGCGGCGGCATCGCCTTCCTCATGCTGATGGGCGTGTCGCCGATCTCGGCGGTGCTGGCCCCGGCTGTCGTCTTCGCCGTCGCCTGGGGCATGGTGCCGCTGGCGCGCGAACGCTTCGGCGGCTACACCGGCGACGTCCTGGGCGCGACGCAGCAGATGGCGGAGACCGCCGCGCTGGTCGTTGTGGCGATGTGCGTGGGCTGGAGGTAGGCGTATGGCGACGGCGGCGAGCAACAAGGCACCGGTGACACGCTGGTGGTGGGTCCGCCATGCCGTGGTGCCCAACCCGGAAGGCCGCTGCTACGGCCAGAGCGACATGGATTGCGACGTCAGCGACCACGCGCTGTTCCGTCACCAGGCGGCGCTGCTGCCGCGCGGCGCGGTGTGGGTGACCAGTGGCCTGTCGCGCGCGATCAAGACCGCCGACACGCTGCGCGCGCACGGCGCGGACTGGCGCGAGCCGTTGCGCGAGCCGCGCTTCAACGAGCAACATTTCGGCCAGTGGCAGGGCCTGACCTATGCCGACATCGCCGCCAACCATGGCGACAACCATCTCTTCTGGCTCGGCCCGCCGACCAACCGGCCGCCAGGCGGCGAGAGCTTCGTCGACCTGATGCAGCGCGCCGGCTCGGCGATTCTCGAGATCAACGAGACGCACAAGGGTCGCGACATCGTCGCCGTCACCCATGGCGGCACGATCCGCGCCGCGCTGGCGCTGGCAATGGGGCTGGGCGCCGATGCCGCGGTGCGCTTCGAGGCCGAGAACGTCTCGCTGACCCTGATCGAGCATTACGAGCAGGCGGACCCGGATCACGCCTGGCGCATCGTCTTCACCAACCTGCTGCCGCGCGTCGTCGCAGCCGCCTGACGATGGCGGCGCCTGTCACGCTCGTGCTGGGCGGCGCGCGCGCCGGCAAGAGCGGCTATGCGCTCGCGCTGCTGGGCGGCGGCCTTTTCGTCGCCACCGCCGAGGCAGGGGATGCCGAGATGGCCGAGCGCATCGCCGTCCATCGCGCCGAGCGCGGCCAGGCGTGGATGACGATCGAAGAGCCGCTTGATCTCGCGCTGGTGCTGCGCCGGCACGCCGACGAAGCGCGCGCCATTCTCGTTGACTGCCTGACCCTGTGGCTGAGCAACCTGATGCATCGGGACCGCGACATCGATGCGGCCACGGACGAATTGCTGGCCGCGCTCGACGCACGCGCCGGCCAGACCGTGCTCGTTGCCAACGAGGTCGGGCTGGGCATCGTGCCTGACAACCCACTCGCCCGTCGCTTTCGCGACGCGCAGGGCATGCTCAATCGCCGCGTCGCCCAACGCGCCGATCGCGTCGTCTTCATGGCTGCCGGCCTGCCGATGATGCTGAAGGGCGCCTAGGGCGACGCGCGCAGCATCAGATTCCCTCGGTCATCCCCGGGGCCGCGGACGGCCCCGGGGATGAAAGTTGCGTTCGATTGGCCGCACGTGGCTCCAGCAATTCGCCGTCGTCCGCCGGATGGCGGGCGAAACGTGCGGCATGTCTCGTCGCGCTTTCGCCGAGCGGGAGCGACGATGACTTCTTCGCGTCAGACCATGGGAGCGACCGAGTGGCTGCTGCTCGGGACGCTATCGGTACTGTGGGGCGGCTCGTTTCTGTTCGGCAAGATCGCACTCGCCGAGTTGCCGCCTCTGACCATCGTGCTGGCGCGCGTCGGACTCGCGGGCGCCGCCCTGTGGCTCGCCGTCGTCGTCACGCGCCTGCAGGTGCCGCGGGAGCGCGCCGTGTGGCTGGCGTTCTTCGCCATGGGGCTGATCAACAACTTGATTCCCTTCAGCCTGATCATGTGGGGCCAGGTGCGTATCGGCAGCGGCCTTGCGTCGATCCTCAACGCCACGACGCCGCTGTGGACGGTGCTGGTGGCGCATGTGTTCACCGCCGACGAGAAGTTGGATGCGCGCAAGCTCGCGGGCGCGCTGACCGGCGTCGCCGGCGTCGCGGTGATGATCGGGCCGATGGCGCTCGCCGGGCTGGGTGGTGATGTCGCCGCCCAGCTCGCGGTGATCGCCGCGACACTGTCCTATGCCTTCGCGGGTCTCTATGGCCGGCGCTTCGCCCGCCAGGGCGTGAAGCCGTTGGTGGTGGCCGCCGGTCAGGTCGGCGCCACCACGGTCATGCTGCTGCCCGTCGCCCTGCTGGTTGATGCGCCCTGGAACCTGGCAATGCCCGGCCCGCGCACCGTCGCAGCGCTCTGCGGCCTGGCGCTGCTCAGCACGGCGCTGGGCTACGTGCTCTACTTCCGCATTCTGGCGACGGCAGGCGCCACCAATGTGCTGCTGGTGACTTTCCTGATCCCGGTCAGCGGCGTGCTGATGGGCGTGCTGGTGCTCGACGAGACGATCGAGCCGCGCCAGCTCGCCGGCATGGCGCTGATCGGTCTGGGGCTTGCGGCGATCGATGGACGTCTGCTGCGTCGCGCCAGTTAGCTATACTGGCCGCCGATGCGCGTCGACGCCGGCGAAACGTCCGTTGTCCTGACCGAGCGCCCGATCGTGGAGCGCTTCTTCAACGCGTTCCTGGCGGTGGCCGGAGGCTTCACCGCCTGGCTCTGCCTGCGCTTCTACGAGCCCGGCGGCGATTGGGGTGATCTCGCCCTGGCCCTCTTCGCGCCGTTTCTCCTGGTCGTTTCGGCCGCCGGCCTGTGGCGCGTGCTGACCCTTTGGACCACGACCTGTCGCGTCGACGGCGTGCGCCGTGTCGTCGAGCTCGCCCGGCACGCGCCATTCGCTCGACGCGACGCGCGCTGGAGCTTCGATGACATCGGCGAGCTGCGCGCCGGTGCCGACACTGCGTGGCGGGCCACCCTGGTCCTGCGCGACGGCCGTCGCGTCGCTCTCCAACCCCGGGGCGGTGATCCGGAAAGTGTCGAGCGATTCGTGTCGCAGGCGCGGCGGATCATGACGGCTGCGTGAATCGCGCCGGCGGCCGTCACAATTCCGCCGTGCGCCCTAGCCATGCTCCCGGCCGACATTGGTGGTATTGTGAAGTTGCCACGCCCCACGGCGTTCCCCGCGCCGGCGTGGCCAAACCAAGGAGCGCGACCATGACGATCCGCACCAATCTTGTGACGCGCCGCGGCGCGATCGCCGGTGGCACCGCCCTGCTGGGCATCGGCGCCAGCGCCCCGGCGCTGGCCGACGCCAAGCGCCAGGCGCTGGTCAACGATTCGCTGCGCACGGCGCAGAAGATCATCGAGGGCAAGGAAACACCCGATGCGCGCAAGCACATGCCGCAGGCACGTGCTGTGATGATCATGCCGGCCTTCGCGCAGGCCGCCTTCATCATCGGCGGCGCCGGCGGTCGCGCCGTGATGCTGGCGCGCAGCGGCCGCTCCGACTGGTCGTCTCCGGCGTTCTATTCCCTGGGATCGGGCAGCATCGGCCTGCAGATCGGCGGCCGTGTGCAGGAGATCGTGCTGATCATCCTGACCGACAAGGGCCTGAACGCCCTGATGAACGACAAGTTCAAGTTCGGCGCCGAGGCCGGGCTGACCTTCGCCCGCGAAGGCGCTGGCGTCGCCGGCGCCACGACCACGGCGGTCGGCGCCGATATTGTGTCGTTCTCGACCGCCGCGGGCCTGTTCGCCGGTGGCGCGCTGGAAGGCTCGTACATCGAGCCCGACAATGACTGGAACGCGCTGTACTACGGCCAGGGCGCCTCGCCGCGCGCCATCCTGCTGGATCGGCGTTACACAAACCCCGGCGCCAATGCGCTGCGCCAGTATCTGGCCCGGGTCTGATAGCCGACCGGCTCATCCGACCGCCCGCGCGGTGTTGCCCCCGACGCCTGGCGCGGGAGAGTGGGGTCACAGTCCGAGGGCATGTCGATGACCGTGATAAAGACCCCTTATGGTCCTCTCGTCGTCGAGCCGGTCGACGAGGGTTGGGGCTCGATTGAATGGCTGATAGGCGAGCGCGTGCATCCCGGCGTGCGCCACAGCGTAGCGCGCATCCTGGTGCGGCCGGGCGCCGAGTCGCCGCGCGAGCGGCATGCCCAGGCGACCGAGACGGCAATATTGCTTTCAGGCGAGATCACCTGTGTCATCGACGGCAGGCCGGTTGAGCTGTGGCCGGGCGATGTGGCGCTGATCCCGGCCGGCGCGCACCACTACCTGCGAAACGAATCGCGCGAGCCGGCCACCGTGCTGCTGAGCTTCTCGGCCGGCGCTGCTGCCGGGTAGCGTCACTCCCTGCCACCGGCGGCGCGCAGCAGCGAGGCGATGGCGTGGCGGTTGTTGCGCACCGCGTACGCCAGGGCCGTGCGGCCTGTGAAATCGGCGATGTTCGGATCCGCCTTGTGCGCCAGCAACGCACGCACGATCTCGGCCGAGCCGCGCCGCGCGGCGGCGATCAGCGCCGTGACGCCCTGGCGGTCCTGCAGGTTGACGCGCGGTTTGCGGGCCAGCAGCAGCTGGGCGGCGTCGATGTCGTCACGCTCGGCCGCCCACATCAAGGCGGTACGCTGATCGGCGTCGACGATGTCGACCACGGCGCCGGCCTTCAGCAGCAAGTCGACGATCGCGAGATGGCCCCTGGACACCGCGGTGACCAGCAGCGGCGTGCGCCGCTCGTCCGCCTGGTTGGGGTTCTCGCCCTTGAGCAGGTCGCGCCGCACCGCCTCGACCTCGCCGCGCGCGACATTGTGGATGATCTGCTTGTCGAACAGGCCTTGGGCTCGTGCGGTCGCGATCAGTCCCAGCCCACCGATCACCGCGCCCAACAGGCCCCGCCGGGCGGTCCCATTCTTCCTTCTCATGCCCACACCCCCCCCGGGCGTCTTGTAGGGCGCCTCGGCGGTGTCAGTTTGCCCCGGATCGCGGCGAGATCAAGGCGCCCGTGGCCTCAGCCGCCGCGCCGCCTTGCCTCGACCGCGTCCCAGATCCTCGCCTCCAGGCAGACCCCGTCGAAGCGGTTGATCTGCTGCAGGCCGGTCGGCGAGGTGACGTTGATCTCGGTCAGGAAGTCGCCGATCACGTCGATGCCGACGAACACCATGCCGCGCTCGCGCAGGGCGGGGCCGATTGTCTCGCAGATCTGTCGGTCGCGCGCCGACATGGTCGACTTGGTGGCGGTGCCGCCGACATGCATGTTGGATCGCGCCTCGCCTTCGGCCGGCACGCGGTTGATCACGCCCACCGCCTCGCCGTCGATCAGGATGATGCGCTTGTCGCCCTTGCGCACTTCCGGCACGTAGCGCTGCGCGATGATCGGCTCGCGCGACATCCTTGTGAACATCTCGAGCAGCGAGGCGAGGTTCTCGTCGTCCGGCCGGACGCGGAACACGCCGGCGCCGCCGTTGCCGTAGAGCGGCTTGATGATGATGTCCTTGTGCACGTCGCGGAAGCCGCGGATCTGCGCCATGTCGCTGGAGATCAGCGTCGGCGGCATAACGCCTTCGAACGTCGTGACGAAGAGCTTCTCCGGTGCGTTGCGCACCTCGCGCGGATCGTTGACCACCAGGGTCGCGGGATGGATGCGCTCCAGCAGATGCGTGGTGGTGATATAGGCCATGTCGAAGGGCGGATCCTGGCGCAGCCAGACGACGTCGAAGGTCGCGAGATCGACGATCTCGTGTGGTCCCAGCGTGTGGTGATTGCCCTTCTCGCGGCGCACCGACATGGCCTGCGCACGCGCCTTGACCTTGCCGTCGAGGAAGAACAGGTCGGCCGGCGTGTAGTGATAGACGGCGTGGCCGCGTTTCTGCGCTTCCAGCGCCAGCACGAAAGTCGAATCGCCGTCGATGTCGACGCTCGACACGTGGTCCATCTGGAACGCGACACGCAGAGCCATTGCGCTTCCCCCTCATCGTCCTTGTCCCCGCGCAGGCAGGGAGAAGGGCTTTCAGTTAAGGCGCCGGCGCAGTTCCCGCAAGTGATCGCTGGCCTGTCGGCGCGCCCGCTCGCGCAGGGCGGCGCGCTCGGGATCGGCGTGCGGCTTGTCGGTGAGCGCGAGGAAACGGTCGTAGGCGCGGATCGCCGCACCGACGCTCTCGGCCCGCTCGGCGATGGCGCCCATCTCGTACCAGAGCTCGGCGCGATCGGGCGCGATCGCGGTCATGCGCTCCATCACCGCCAGCGCGCCGGCGATGTCGGCGGCGCGCAGCAGGCGGCCCTTGCTGTTGTTCTCCAGCCGCAGCAGCACGTCTCGGTCGTCGACATCGGCGACGTGATCGGGCGTCAGCTCGGCATCGCGTCCGGCCGTGGCCTTCAGCAGGCTGCGCAGCTGCGGCGGCGTGCGCGAGGCGCCCTGGTCGAATGGATCGACGATCTCGGCGCCGCCGCCGCCATCGATGCGCAGCAGGAAATGGCCGGGGAAGGACAGGCCGGTGGCGCGCCAGCCCTGGGCGCGCGCGACATGCATCCAGATCACGCTCAGCGCCACCGGCAGCCCCTTGCGCCGGTCGATGACGCGCGCCAGGTCGGCGTTCTGCAGATCGTCGTAGGTCTCGCGATCGCCGCGGTAGCCGTAGCCGACGGCGAGGATCTGGCGCATCGCCTCCATCGCCGGGCGACGGCGGCGCACGAGATCGGCGACCTCGGCGACCATCGCCGCGAGATGCTGGCGATAGGGATCGGGATCGAGACCGGGCTGGCGCGCCACCGACAGCAGCAGGGCGGCCTCGGCGATGTCCAGGGGAGAATCCCGGGCGCACAGCGCGCGCAAGCGATCGAGCGTCTGCGTGCGGGCTTCGCTCATGGCCTCATCCGTTCGTCGGCCGCCAGACATCGGTCATGTGCCGGGGCCAGCCGCGCGGCGCGACCAGCATGGCGTCGAAGCGCCAGGCGCAGCCGATCAGCGCGGGGTGGCGCGCGGCGAATGCCTCGGCCGCGCGAGCGATGCGCCGAAGCTGCGATTCTGTCAAGGCGAAGGCCGCCTGGTCGTGCGTGGCGCGCGCCTTGACCTCGACGAAGGCGACGACGCCACCGCGCCGCGCGACGATGTCGATCTCGCCCGCGGGGCAGCGGAAGCGCCGCGCCAGGATTCGATAGCCCGCAAGACGCAGGCGCCAGACGCAGCGCATCTCGGCCCAGCGGCCGAAGCGATCGGCCGCGACACGGCGGGATTCGGATGGCGCTGTCATTCACCGAACCTGTCATCCCGAGCGTAGCGAGGGATCCAGGGTGGTCCCGGATCCCTCGTTACGCTCGCGATGACAGGGAAGACAGTTCATCGCTCGCCCGCCGTTCGCTTCAGCTCGAGGGCCCGCGCATAGACCTCGCGGCGTGGCCTGCCGAAGCGCGCAGCGACCTCGGCCGCCGCTTCCTTGACGCCGGCGCCGGCCATCGCCGCACGTAACGCGGCGTCGACGTCGTCGGCGCTGACGGCACGCGCGTTGGCGTCGGGTGGGCCGACGACGATGACGATCTCGCCGCGCGGCGGACCCTCGGCGCGGTAGTGCGCCGCCAGCGCGTCGAGCGGCGCGCGACGCGTCTCCTCGAAGCGCTTGGTGAGCTCGCGCGCGACGGCGGCGGGGCGAACCCCGAGCAGGGCGGCGAGATCCTCCAGCGATTCGACGAGGCGATGCGGCGCCTCGAACAGCAGCAGGGTCGCATCGACCGCCGCCAGGGCGGCGATCGCCCGGCGACGTTCCGTCGCCCTGGCCGGCAGGAAGCCGGCGAACAGAAATCGGTCACTGGGCAGGCCGGACAAGGCCAGCGCGGCCAACGGCGCGGACGGGCCGGGCACGACGGTGACGGGATGGCCGGCGTCGATGGCGGCGCGCACCACGCGGTGGCCGGGATCGGAGACCAGCGGCATGCCGGCATCGGAGATCAGTGCCACGACCTTGCCGTCTTCCAGCGCCGCAATGATGGCGCGCGCCGCCTCGGCCTCGTTGTGGTCGTGGCAGGCGATCAGCGGGGCGGCGATCGCCAAGCTGCGCAGGAATGGGCGCGAGACGCGCGTGTCCTCGCAGGCGACCAGGTCGGCGCCGCGCAGGGTATCGAGCGCGCGCAGCGTGATGTCGCGGGCATTGCCGATCGGCGTGCCGACGACGTACAGACCGGGCCGCGGTTTACTTCCCGCGGCCGCATCAGTAGCGTCGGATACCGTCGTCGGCTGCATCCAGGAGGCCTTTCATGTCGCATTCGGTCGGGACGGCGCCGCGCCGACGGGTGGCCACGATGCTGGCCTGCGCGGCCATGGCGATGATCGCCCTGGCCGGCTGCGAGACCAAGCCGAATCCGGCGGCCTCGTCCCGCCCGATCGCGCCGCCGCCGGGGCCGGTTCCGCCGTCGCCGATGTCCCCGGCCGTGACGCCCAGCGGCAAGCCCAAGATCGCCCTGCTGCTGCCGCTCAGCGGCCGCGCGCGCGAGATTGGCCATGCCCTGCAGGACGCCGCCGAGCTGGCGCTGTTCGATGGCGCCGGCAGGGACATCGCCCTGGTGCCGATCGACACCGGCGACACGCCCAACGGCGCGGTCGCCGCCACCGAGCGCGCCATCCGCGAGGGCTCCAACCTGATCCTCGGCCCGCTGTTCAGCGTGTCGGCGGCGGTCGCCGGACCGGTCGCCAGGCAGGCCAATCTGGAGATGATCAGCTTCTCCAACGACGAGGGCACGGCGCAGCCGGGGCTCTACGTCATGGGGCTGGCGGTCGAGCCCCAGGTGCGTCGCGTCGTCGACTACGCCCAGCGCAGGGGCGTGAGGCGCATCGTCGCGCTGGCGCCGGCCTCGGGCTATGGCGGCCAGGCGATGCAGGCGCTGCGCGACGCCGCCCAGCGCGCCAACATCAATGTCGGCGCCAGCGAGACGGTGCCGGCGAGCGGCGATCCGGCGGCGCCGGTGAAGCGTGTCGTGGCGACGATCGGCGCCGATGGCTCAGGCACCGCCTTGTTCATTCCGATCGGCGCCCCCCGCGTGAACGCCGTGGCGTCTTCGCTCGCCGAAGCCGATATCGCATCGCGCAGGGTGCGGCTGCTCGGCACCGGCGTGTGGGACGTGGCCAATATCGGCGGCGAGAAGGCGCTGGTCGGCGCCTGGTTCGCCGGGCCCGATCCGGCGCGCCGCGCCGCCTTCGAGCGCAAGTTCGAGAGCGTGCACGGCAGGGCGCCGCCGCGCATCGCCACGCTGGCCTACGACGCGGTGATGCTGGCGGCGCGGTTAGCGCGGCTGAGGGCGGGTGGCGACTTCACGGCCGGCGCCATCACCGACGGCGGCGGCTTCAACGGTCTTGACGGCCGCTATCGCTTCCGCACCGACGGGCGCGTCGAGCGCTCGCTGGCGATCCTCGAGATCGAGGACGATCGCCTGAAGGTGGTCGACCCGGCGCCCAGCGCCTTCATGTCGGTGGTCAATTGAGGCGGCGATGTTCGATCCGCATCTGCTGTGGCTCTATACCGGCGCCGCCGCGCTGCTGATCCTGACGCCCGGCCCCGACACGTTCCTGGTCGCCGCCACCAGCGCCGCCGACGGCGCGCGGGCGGGCGTGCTGGCGTCGATGGGCGTGTTCGTAGGCTGCCTGTTCCATATCCTGCTGGCCGCCGTCGGCATCTCGGCGCTGATCGCCGCGACGCCCTGGGCCTTCGACGCCATCAAGATCGCCGGCGCGATCTACCTGGTCTGGATCGGCCTGCAGGCACTGCGGGCGGCATGGCGAGGCCATGTCGGCGAACCCCCGCCGTCGATACCGCGCGGACGCAGCACCGCCCGCTCGCTGTTCCTGCGCGGCGCGCTGACCAACGCCCTCAATCCCAAGGCGGCGGTGTTCTTCATCGCCTTCCTGCCGCAATTCGTCGATCCCTCGCGTGGCCATGTCGTGGCGCAGTTTGTCGTGCTGGGGCTGATCTTCAACGTGCCGGGTACGCTCTACCTGATGGCGGTGGCGTCGATCAGCGGACGCGCCACCTCGGCGCTGCGCCGCCAGCCCCTGGTGCGCCGTGCAATGGATGCGCTGACCGGCCTGTTCTTCATCGGCCTGGCGGCCCATCTGGCCCGGACTCAGGCAAAAGGTTAGTGGCGATTCCAAAGCACTAGACCACGTTCTTCACTTGCTCTGACGTCCGTGCGCTGCTAGGGTCAGGCGCAATCGCGGTGTCGCGCGTCCGGCGGTTGCCCTCCTCCCTCCGCTGGTCGATTTTCCGGCCGATGCCCCCCGATCGGCCGGATGAGGTCAAGAAGCCGCCAAGAACAAGTCTGCAGGCAGAAGCATGGGCGAACAGCATCGCTGTCGCCCATGTTCCGCCAACGCGGTGTCCAGCGGTGACGGCCGACTGTGTAGGCCGGCCCGGCGTGTCGGCGTCGGCTCCTGCCCACCGATGCGCTCGGTGGGAGCGTCGGCGCCGACCGTCGGCTGATCATCTCCTCGTCCCATCGTCATCGACAACACCCGCGGGATCGGTATCGTGCCGCCGGCGCAGCCGTTCCGCCGGGCGTGCGGCGGTTGACGCGCCCGCCCCGGCGGCAACGCCGGAGGCCGCTGATGACTTATGACCGCAACAACGTGTTTGCCCGCATCCTGCGCGGCGAATTGCCCTGCAGGAAAGTCTACGAGGACGAGTTCGCGCTTGCCTTCCACGACATCAATCCGCTGGCGCCGGTGCATGTCCTGGTGATTCCCAAGGGCGAGTATGTGTCGAACGCCGACTTCGCGGCCTCGGCGCCCGACGAGCTGGTGATCGGGTTCTGGCGTGCCGTCGGGGCCACGGCCGGGGCGCTGGGCCTGGATCCGCTGGGCTACCGCATTGTTGCCAATCACGGCCCCAATGGCGGCCAAATCGTCTTCCACTTTCACGTCCACATTTTCGGCGGTCGTCAGATGAGCCATCGTATGGGCAACATGCCGCGACCGAACGAAGGTTGAGTTCAACGCCTCCACCTCTCCGGAGCCATCCATGCGCCTCTTTGTCCGCCTCGCCTCAGCCGCCGCCGTCGCGCTCGCCGCGTCGGCCGCCTCGGCGCAGGTTCCGCTGCCGTTTCCCACCGTCGATTTCATGCTCGAGGGCAAGATCGTCGCCGCGTCGGCCGGTCCGGCCCAGGGCATGACCACGCTCATGCGTCACAAGAGCGGCAAGATGCGCGTCGATGTCGATAACATGGGCATGAAGGGCTACATGCTGATGGAGCGCGGCGGCAAGACCGCGACCATGGTGATGGAGCCGTCGCCGGGCATGAAGATGGCCATGGAGATCGACCTCAACCAGGCGTCCGCCGCCAATTCCGGCCCGATGGACATGTGGGACATGAAGGGCACGCGGATCGGCACCGACCGCATCCTGGGCGAGTCCTGCGACTGGTGGCAGGCCGAGCACAAGGGCAAGAAATCCAAGGCCTGCGTCACGCCCGACGGCATCCCGCTGAAGGCGGTCGACGCGCAGACCAACGAGGCCATGTGGGAGGTCGTGCGGCTGGAGCGGCGCACCCAGGACGCGGCGCTGTTCGTGGTGCCGCCCGACGCCCAGCGCATGCAGATGCCCACCATGCCGCGCCGGCAGTGATCGATATCGCCGCAAGGCGCGGATAGCCGCGCTGGCGGCGGTGTCCTAACTCTGGAGCATGAGCAACACCGCCCCAATGGCCCAGGCCATCGCCACCCCGCGCCAGCCGACCGCTTCGGTGCTGGCGTTCCCCGCCACCAGGGCCACCACGCCCGACGTCGAGACGGCGTGGCGCGCCGTGCAGGCGCGCGATCGCGCCTTCAACGGCCGCTTCTACTTCTCGGTGAGGTCGACCGGCGTGTACTGCCTGCCGTCCTGCGCCGCGCGTCCGCCGCTGCGCAAGAACGTCGACTTCCACCCGAGCTGCGAGGCCGCCGAGGCGGCGGGCTTCCGCGCCTGCAAGCGCTGCCGGCCGCGCGACTGGCAACAGGAGGCGGGGCTGAGCCGCGCCGTCGCCCAGGCGTGCCGGCTGCTCGACGCCGAGGCCGAGGTTCGGCCCTCGCTGGAGCGCATCGCGCGCCAAGTCGGGCTGACCGGCTCGACCTTGACCCGCCGCTTCCAGCGCGAGCTGGGCGTGGCGCCACGCGACTGGCTGGCGGCGCGCAAGACCAGCCGCTTCAAGGCTGCGCTGAAGGCCGGCGACAATGTGACCTCGGCGCTGTACGGCGCCGGCTATGGCTCCTCCAGTCGGGTCTACGAAAAGTCTGACCAGGTGCTGGGCATGACGCCCGCGACCTACCGCAAGGGCGGCGCCGGGGCGCGCATCGCCTGGACCACGGTCGACAGCGACTATGGCCGCGTGCTGGTCGCCGCCACCGCCAAGGGTATCGCCGCGGTGCGCCTGGGCGACGACGAGCGGGCGCTGCTCGCCGACCTGCGCGAGGACTTCCCGGCGGCCGAGATCGTGCCCGACAGCGGCGCATTGGCGCCGAAGGTCAAGGCCGTGATGGCCCGTCTGGAGGGCCGCAAGCCGACCGCAATCGACGCGCCCGACGTGCCGCTCGACATCGTCGGCACCGCGTTCCAGTGGCGGGTTTGGAAGGCGCTGACCGAGATTCCCGTGGGGCAGACCGCGACCTATGGCGAGATCGCCCGGCGTATCGGCGAGCCCGGTGCGGCCCGTGCCGTGGGCCGCGCCTGCGCCACCAACCCGGTGGCGCTGGTCGTACCCTGCCATCGCGCCGTGGGATCGAGCGGCGCGCTCACCGGCTATCGCTGGGGCGTCGAGCGCAAGAAGCGCATCCTGGCGGCCGAGAAGCAGCGCGCCGCCGGCTGAGGCATCTGTCTGTCATCCCGAGCGTAGCGAGGGATCCAGGCCACCCCTGTATCCTCGCTACGCTCGGGATGACAGCAGCCAGCTGCGCTAACGCGGCTTCCTGAGCAGCACATAGAACGCCCCGCCGCCGCCGTGACGCGGGCTGGCGGGGCGCACGCCGATCACCCGGCCGCGATTCTCCGACCGGTTCAGCCAGTGCGGAAACTCAGCATGGATGCGACCGCCGACCGGTCGGTTGCCGTCGTCCTGGCGCGCCGCCTTGCCGGTCACCACCAGCACCACGCGGGCACCGCTCGCCTGGGCGCGCTCGAGGAAGCGCGCCAGCGCGCGCTCGGCCTCGGCCAAGGTATGACCGTGCAGATCGATCGATGCATCGGGCGCCAGCTTGCCGCGCCGCAGGCTCTCCTCGGTGGCGCGATCCAGGCCTGTGGCCGAGCGCGGGTCGAGGTCCGGCAAGGCCGCCGCCGATGGCGCCGGTGCCTTGACACGCGAAACGGCAGCCGCGGGCTTCGGTGCCGGCTTGCCCGGCGACGGCGGGACCGCTCGTCGGCCCCGCAGAGGCCGCGCGTCCTTCATGGCGCGATGAAAGAGATCGTCGTCCGGCATCCGGTGAAGATATCACACGGGTCAAGGCAGGCATCGCAAGGGCGCGGTGTCCGTATCGGCGCGCTGTTGCTAGACTCGGATTGTCGATTCGGCTGGGGGAAACCATGGCAACGATGATCGTCGTCTGCCGTCCGCTGATGCTCGCCGGCGTGATGGCGTTGATGGGGCTGGCGCCAGCGCTCGCCCAGGTCACGCCGGCACAGAGGCAGAAATTCGAAGCATGGGTCGAGCACACGAACCGGACGCAGGAAACCGGCCCGATGACCAATGCGACCTTGCTCGGCTTTGCCACGGACCAGGTCAGGCGCCGGCAGATCGGCGACACGCGCGACGGATTCAGCCGGCTGTTCGCCGTCGTCATCCCGGCGCAGGCCAACGGCATCATCCTCGCGGCGGGCCGCGCCGATACCGCCACCTACGGGGTGCATCGCACCGGCACGCATCTGCGCCGCATCAGCAGCGGCCGCAACATCAACCGCGTCGTCAGCAAGTGGGACGGCGCGGAGTGCGAACGCGACTTCAAGGAGCAGGTTCAGTACTGGCTCGATCGCTCGCTCAGTTGAAACGACGCGCCAGCCCGCGTTGCCCGGTGGAGCCCGCTGGGCTAGAACCCGCGCGTATCCGCTCCACCATCAGCGAGTCCGCGAATGGCCGCGCCGCCAGTGCCTGCCCGCGATCCAAGCGCCGAAGCCGCGCTGCGCCAGGGCATCGATCTCCTGCAGCTGGGCCGCGCCAGCGAGGCCGAGGCGCTGCTGCGCATGGCCTATGCAAGCATTGGGGACAGGCCCGACATGCTGCACTTCCTCGCCGTTTCGGCCATGCAGCGCAACGATGCGCGTGAGGCCGAGCTTCTATGGAAACGTGCCATCGGCCGCGATCCGAAGGAACCGATGCTGCGCTACAACTACGGCATCGCGCTGCAGGGCCTGGGCCGGCTCGACGATGCCATCCGCGAATGGCGCCAGGCGCTGCGCCTGCATCCCGACAACATCGATGCGCGGCTGCGCGTCGCGGCGGCGCTCAGCGACAATAACCGGCTGGCGGCAGCCGAGCGCGAGTATGCCGATCTGATCCAGATCTGCGACCGGCCGGAGACCGCCGGGCGCATCGCCCCCGAGGTGCTGCGCCAGGCGCGCGTGATGGCGCGCTCGGCGCTGGGCTATCTGCTCTACCGGCTGGGCCGCAACGACGATGCGCTCGCGGTGTTCGACGCGGCGCTGACCGATCTGCCCAGCAACGATCCGATGCGGCCCGCGGTGCTGGGCGATCGCGCGCTCGCGCTGGACATGGTCGGCCGCTCCGACGAGGCGGTCGCCGGCTTCGAAGGTGCGCTGCAGCTGGCACCGGCCAACGCCAAGCTGCACAACGGCATGGGACACGTGCTGCTGCGCGCCGGACAGGCCGCCGAGGCCGAGGCGGCCTTCCGCCGCGCGCTGGAGATCGATGCCGGCTTCGCCGAAGCGACGCGCAACGTCGCCCGCGCGCGCGGCGAGCAGGGCGATTCGGCCGGCGCGCTGGATTATCTGGTGCTGGCGCTGCAGACGGCGCCCGACGACACCGATACGCTCTACGACATGAGTACGCTGGCGCTCGAGCTGGGCGAGCCGCAGCGCGCCGTGACGGCGCTCGAGCCCTTCCTGCAGCGCCATCCCGAAGATGCGCGCGCCCTCAACAATCTCGGCCTCGCCTATCTGATGACAGACCGGGCGGGTGAGGCGCACGCGACCCTGCGCAAGGCCTTCAAGCTGATGCCGGACGAGCCGCTGGTGCTGACCAATCTCGGCCGCTCCCTGGTGGCGCTGGGCCGCCCCCAGGAAGCAGAGCCGCTGCACCGCAAGGCGCTGAAGCTGCAGCCCGGCGATCCGCGCCTGCTGGGTCACTTTGGCAACTGCCAGCTCGCCCTGGGCAACATCGAGCAGGCGCGTGAGCTCTACGTCGCGGCGCAGACCGGCCATCCCGACAATGCCGATGCGCGCATCGGGCTGGAGCGTATCGAGGCGATGCGCGCGATGAGCGGCGAGAGCCCGACATGAGCGCCGCGCTTGCCGAGGTCCGGGCGCGCATCGCCGCCGCCGCGCGCGCCGCGTCGCGCGATCCCACCGCCGTGACCCTGGTCGCGGTGTCCAAGACGCATGGCGCGGAGCGCGTCGAGGAGCTGCTGCGCGCCGGCCATCGCGTGTTCGGCGAGAACCGCGTGCAGGAGGCGCAGGCGAAGTTTCCTGACCTCAAGAAGCGCTACCCCGATCTTGAGGTGCATCTCATCGGCCCGCTGCAGACCAACAAGGCGCGCGACGCGGTGGCGCTGTTCGATGTGATCGAAAGCGTCGACCGGCCGAAGCTGGCGGCCGAGCTGGCGCGCGAGATGGCGAAGCAGGGAAGGCGGCCGGCCTGCTTCGTGCAGGTCAACACCGGCGAGGAAGAGCAGAAGGCCGGCGTCGCGCCCGCGGAAGCAGACGCCTTCATCCGCGCCTGCGTCGAGGAGCACAAGCTGCCGGTGGTCGGCGTGATGTGCATCCCGCCGGCCGACGAGGAGCCGGCGCTGCATTTCGCCCTGCTGGCCAAGATCGCCCGGCGCAACGGGCTTGATCGGATCAGCATGGGCATGAGCGCCGATTATGAGACCGCGGTGCGCTTCGGCGCCACCCATGTGCGGGTCGGCAGCGCGCTGTTCGGCGTGCGCGGTGCCGCCTGACGACGGCTCAGCTCTTCGGCAAGCCACCGACAAAGCAGTGGATTTGCTCCGTCTCGTCGGCGCAGATGTGGCTGTTGCCGTCGGGCGCGACGATGTTCAGCACGGCTTCCGGCGGTACTCTCTTCCAGCGCCCGTTGAGCATGGCGCGCCACCAGCCGTGGTGGTCGCGATAGGCGCGGGTGGGCCGGCAATCGCGCCCGTCGCAGCAGCTCAGCCCCGTAACGGGGTGCATCAGCTGGCGGTACCACTCGTGGTACTGGGCATGGCCTTCGCCTTGCCAGCCCTCCTGTGCGCGGAGCGCCGGCGCCACCAGGACGAGGAGCAGCCAGGCCACGGTGCCGAGCGCCAGCGGCGCGAAGAGCCGGATCACCCCATCGCCCACCCATCTGGAGGAGGAAGTCGAGGTCGCCGGAGGACTTGGCCCACGGCTAGCCACCATAGGGCGCGGCGGTGTGCAGCGCCAGCGACGCCTCCGCCCCAAAGAAGAGGGGCGGCCGAAGCCGCCCCGCGTCTGCCGATCGATGGCCGGATCAGAAGACGATCTCGACGCGCCGGTTCTGCGGCTCGCGCACGCCGTCGGCGGTCTGCACCAGCGGCTGGCTCTCGCCGCGGCCGACGACGGCGATCTGGTTGGCCGGAATGCCCTCGCGCACCAGCACGTCCTTGACCGCGTTGGCGCGGCGCAGCGACAGCGCCATGTTGTAGTCGTCGCCGCCCGAGCGGTCGGCGTGGCCGGTTACGTTGAGTCGCGTGGCGCGGCCCGCCTTGGCGTCGTTCGCCGCCTGGCGGATGGTGGTCGCCGCGGTGTCGGTGACGACGGCGCGGTCGAAGTCGAAGAACACCATGTAGCTGCGGCCGCTGGCGGGCGCCGCGGCAGGCGGCGGTGCCGGCGGCGGCGCCGCGCCGCGCGGTCCGGACAGGTTGTAGGTCAGGCGGATGAATGGGCCGGCCGAGACCGCGGTGCCGCGCGCCATGCTGCCGTTGAAGGCAGTGTTGAACAACGCGTCGATGCGCGCGCCGCCGGTGATCGCCAGCGAGGGCGTATCGGAGAAGCGGTACTGCACGCCGAGCTCGCCGCCGACCACCGGCACCAGGCGCCAGTAGCCGCTGCCATTGGGCGTGCCGACCTCGCTGAAGCTGCCGGCGAGCAGGGAGCCGTCGATGCTGCCGACCACGCCGATGTTCTCGGTGAAGAATGTCTGCGCGCCGATGCCGATGCGCGGACCGATCGCCCAGACATTGCGATGCGCCTGGGTGCCGATCGCCACGGCGACGGCATCCTGGTTGAAGTGCAGGCCGCGGACGCCGCCGAACACGCGCACGGCGGTGTCGCTTCCCATGTTCATGCTGTAGCCGGCCTCGAGGTCGAGGTACTGATAGCGCGACGAGGTGTCGAGACGGGCGCCGCCCACGGTCGACGACGAATTGCGGTGCCACTGGGCGCCGCCGCCCAGGGCGTAGTCCCAGGGCGAGTCAGTCTTGAAGCCGACGATGCCGCTGAAGCCCGGGCCGCTGCGCGGGCGCGCGTTCAGGCCGGCGCCCGGGCCGGCGCGATCGCCCCAGTTCCACCTCCACAGACCGGTGGCGCCGGCGTAGAAGCCGGTCTGTTCGGGGACCTGCGCTTCGGCGACGCTCGCGGCGCCAAGGGCGAGCGCGGTCGAGGCGGCGAGGAGGGAACGGTGAACGCGGTGCATCGGGAACTCCCGGCTCGGATGGCGATGCGCAGGCAACGCCGCGTAACCGGATTGGTGGCGGCTCCGCGATGACCTTGCGGGCGCGGTGTGGCATCGAGGACACGGTTCGAGTGCTTTGTGTCGGGATCGGGCCGCCCGGCGCGGTGAATGGGGCAGGAGCGTGACGCAAAGACGGCGGGAGAAAGTCGACGGCTGGCTGAATCTCGACAAGCCGCTCGGGCTCGGCTCGACATCCGCCGTTGGCCGGGTGCGCTGGCTGTTCAGTGCCGCCAAGGCCGGCCATGGCGGCACGCTCGATCCGTTGGCCAGCGGCGTGCTGCCGATCGCCCTGGGTGAGGCAACCAAGACCGTCCCGTGGGTGATGGACGGCCGCAAGGTCTACCGCTTCACCATCGCCTTCGGGCAGGCCACAGCGACCGATGATCGGGAGGGGGCAATCGTCGGCGAATCGGCGGTGCGACCATCCGACCGCGATCTCGCACGCTCGCTCGAGGCGTTCACCGGCGAGATCGAGCAGCGGCCACCGGCCTTTTCCGCGCTGAAGATCGACGGTGCGCGGGCCTACGATCTGGCGCGCGGCGGCGAGGCCGTCGAGCTGGCGCCGCGCCGGGTCAGGGTGGACCGGCTGGTCGTGCTGGCCCGGCCATCCGCCGACCTGGCCGAGCTGGAGGTCGAGTGCGGCAAGGGCACCTATGTCCGCTCGTTGGCCCGCGACATCGCCCGCACCGTGGGCACGGTGGGTCATGTGGCGGCCCTGAGCCGCACTGTCTGCGGTCCATTCCGCATCGAGGACGCAATTTCGATGGCGACCCTGGAGGCGGCTGCGAATTCGCTTCCCAAGGAGGGGTCTTTCGGGCATAAGCCCGCGCTTCTCGGGCATTTGTGGCCCGTCGTGACCGCGCTGGACGACATCCCGGCGCTGGCCTTGACGGACCGGCAGGCTCAGCGCCTCTCCGCAGGGGTGGCCGTGCCGATGACCGAGATCGCCGGCGCCGGGGCGCCGCCGATCGGGACGATGTCGCCCGCCGAGGGATCGGCCGAGCCTGCGCGCATCGTGCGGGCGATGGCCGGGGCGCGGTTGGTGGCGATCGCCCGTATCGACGGCGATCTGCTGCGGCCGGTACGCGTCCTCAACCTCTGAATGCGGGAGTTCCCGATGTCGGTCACGGCCGAGCGCAAAGCTGAAATCCTCAAGTCCTACGCCATCAAGGAAAACGACACCGGCTCGCCGGAGGTCCAGGTGGCGCTGCTCAGCGAGCGCATCAACAACCTCACCGAGCACTTCAAGGGCCACGTGAAGGATCACCATTCGCGTCGCGGCCTCTTGAAGATGGTCAGCCAGCGCCGTCGGCTGCTCGACTACCTCAAGGATCGCGACAGCAAGCGCTACGACGCTCTGATCGAGCGTCTGGGCCTGCGTCGCTAGCAGGAGTACCGGCCCCGTCATTGTGGCGGGGCCGTTTCGCGTCGAGGCACCGGTTACCCGTGCGGTAACGCGACCGGCGCCGCGACTTCGCAGGACAACCGTCGGACCAGGGGCGAGAGCGAACGGTTCCGGCGGTCCCGTCATCGCATAGGGCGATCGGCGGGCGGCGCGCGTCACGGGGCGTGGCGTCGATCGGGAAAGGAATGGACTGTCATGTTCGATGTATTTCGCAAAGAGATCGAGTGGGCCGGCCGCAAGCTGGTGTTCGAGACGGGCAAGGTCGCCCGCCAGGCCGACGGTGCGGTCATGTGTACCTATGGCGGCACGACCGTGCTGGCCGCCGTGGTCGGCGAGAAGCAGCCCAAGCCGGGCCTCGACTTCTTCCCGCTCACCGTCAACTACCAGGAGAAGGCCTTCGCCGCCGGCAAGATCCCGGGCGGCTTCTTCAAGCGCGAAGGCCGGCCGAGCGAGAAGGAGACGCTGACCTCGCGCCTGATCGACCGGCCGATCCGTCCGCTGTTCCACGAGAGCTATCGCAACGAGACGCTGGTCGTCATCACCACGCTGGCGCACGACATGGAGAACGATCCCGACATCGTCGCCATGGTCGCCACCTCGGCCGCGCTGACCATCAGCGGCATCCCGTTCCTGGGTCCGATCGGCGGCGCGCGCGTCGGCTATATCGACGGCCAGTACGTCATCAACCCGACCCTGGAGCAGCTCGAGAAGAGCGACCTCGACCTCGTCGTCGCCGGCACGCAGGAAGGCGTGCTGATGGTCGAGTCCGAGGCCAAGGAGCTGCCCGAGGACGTGATGCTGGGCGCCGTGATGGCCGGCCACCAGTCGATGCAGGCGGTGATCCAGGCGATCATCCAGCTGGCCGAGCACTGCGCAAAGGAGCCGTGGCCGCTGGGCGAGCCGTCGGCCGCCGCCGTCGCGGTCAAGGCCAAGCTCGACGCCGAGATGCGCGCCCCGCTGATCGCCGCCTACGGCGAGGTCGCCAAGCAGGCCCGCCAGGAGAAGATCAACGCCGCGCGCACGGCCGCCAAGGCGCTGCTCGGCGACGATGCCGCCGCGCTCGCCGCGCTGAAGGAGCAGTTCCACGACCTCGAGGCCGATGTCGTGCGCAAGGCCATCCTCGACACCGGCAAGCGCATCGACGGCCGCGACACCAAGACAGTGCGGCCGATCGTGGCCGAGGTCGGCGTGCTGCCGCGCGCCCACGGCTCCGCCCTGTTCACCCGCGGCGAGACCCAGGCGCTGGTCGTCGCCACCCTGGGCACCGGCCAGGACGAGCAGATCATCGACGCGCTCGAGGGCGAGTACCGCGAGAACTTCATGCTGCACTACAATTTCCCGCCGTACTCGACGGGTGAAGTGAAGCGCATGGGCTCGCCGGGCCGGCGCGAGATCGGCCACGGCAAGCTGGCGTGGCGCGCGCTGCGCCCGGTGCTGCCCTCGAAGGAGAAGTTCCCCTACACGATCCGCGTCGTGTCGGAGATCACCGAGAGCAACGGTTCGTCGTCGATGGCCTCGGTCTGCGGCGGCGCGTTGTCGCTGATGGACGCCGGCGTGCCGCTGGCGCGGCCGGTGGCGGGCATCGCCATGGGCCTGATCAAGGAAGGCGAGCGCTACGCCGTGTTGTCCGACATCCTCGGCGACGAGGATCACCTCGGCGACATGGACTTCAAGGTCGCCGGTTCGGAGAAGGGCGTCACCTCGCTGCAGATGGACCTGAAGATCACCTCGATCACCGAGGAGATCATGAAGGTGGCGCTGGCGCAGGCGAAGGATGGGCGCATGCACATCCTGGGCGAGATGGCCAAGGGCCTGGGCGGCGCGCGCGAGTCGGTGAGCCAGAACGCGCCGCGCATCACCGTGATCAACATCCCCAAGGACAAGATCCGTGAAGTCATCGGCACAGGCGGCAAGGTGATCCGCGAGATCACCGAGCAGACCGGCGCCAAGATCGACATCGAGGACGATGGCACGGTGAAGGTCGCCGCCGTCGACAACAAGTCGGCGCAGGCCGCTCTCGACTGGATCAAGGGCATCGTCGCCGAGCCCGAGGTCGGCGTGATCTACAACGGCAAGGTCGTGAAGGTGGTCGAGTTCGGCGCCTTCGTGAACTTCCTGGGCGCCCGCGATGGCCTCGTGCACATCTCCGAGCTGGCGCCGCGCCGCGTCGCCAAGGTCGGCGACGTGGTCAAGGAAGGCGACCAGGTCAAGGTCAAGGTGCTGGGCGTCGACGACCGGGGCAAGGTCAAGCTGAGCATGAAGGTCGTCGACCAGGCGACCGGCGAGGACATGACCGAGAAGCTGCGCGCCGAGCGCGACCAGCGCGATGCCGAGCGCGCGCAGCGCCGCGATCCGGCCGACGCGCCGCAGCCCTGATTCTTGCGACACCTCGGAAAATCGGACGGCGGCCTGCGGGCCGCCGTTTTCGTTTGTGCTAGGGTCGGCGCCAAGAGACTGGAGGGGAGAGCGCGATGGCTGGCACGCCGGAGTTCCGCGGCAGGATCTACGACAGCATCGTCGACACCATCGGCGCGACGCCCCTGGTGCGCCTGTCGAAGCTGGCGGCCAAGCGCGGGGTCAAGGCCGACGTGATCGGCAAGCTGGAGTTCTTCAATCCGCTGGGATCGGTGAAGGACCGTATCGGGCTGTCGATGATCGACGCCGCCGAGAAGGCCGGCCGCATCACCCCGGGCAAGTCGACCCTGGTCGAGCCGACCTCCGGCAACACCGGCATCGGCCTGGCCTTCGTCGCCGCGGCCCGGGGCTACCGCTTGATCCTGACCATGCCGGAATCGATGTCGGTCGAGCGGCGCAAGATGCTGAAGTTCCTGGGCGCCGAGCTCGACCTCACGCCACGCGAGAAGGGCATGAAGGGCGCCATCGCGCGCGCCGAGGAGCTGCTGAAGACGATCCCGGGCAGCTTCATGCCGCAGCAGTTCCAGAACCCGTCGAATCCGGAGATCCATCGCCGCACCACGGCGGAGGAGATCTGGCGGGACACCGGCGGCAAGCTCGACATCTTCGTGTCAGGGGTCGGCACCGGCGGCACGATCACCGGCGTCGGCGAGGTGCTCAAGCCGCGCCTGCCCAACCTCAAGGTCTATGCGGTGGAGCCCGAGGACAGCGCGGTGATCTCCGGCGGTCCGCCCGGTCCGCACCCCATCCAGGGCATCGGCGCCGGCTTCATCCCCGACATCCTCAACAAGGGCGTGATCGACGGCGTGATCCGCATCGCCAACGCCAACGCCTTCGCCACCGCGCGCGAGGTCGCCGCCGTCGAGGGCCTGCCGGTCGGCATTTCCTCCGGTGCCGCCATCGCCGCCTCGCTCGAGCTCGGCGCCAAGAAGGAGAACGAGGGCAAGCGCATCGTCGTGATCGTGCCCTCCTTTGCCGAACGCTACCTCTCGACCGCGCTGTTCGATGGGTACTAGGCTCCGCTTCGTCCAACGCCTCCAGGAGGAAACGCCGTGATCTTCGACATGCGCACCTATGTCTGCCGCCCGGGCACCATCGCCGCCCATCTCAAGCTCTACGAGGAGTTCGGCAAGACGCCGCAGACCAGGCACCTGGGCCAGCCGGTGTTCTACGCCGTCACCGAGACCGGCCTGGTCAACAGCTTCGTCCATATCTGGGCTTACGACGATGCGGCCGACCGCGCCAGGAAGCGCGCCGCGATGCAGGCCGACCCGGACTGGCAGACCTACATGAAGAAGAGCGCCGAGCTCGGCGCGCTGGTGCAACAGAACAACCAGATCATGAACGAGGTGCCGTTCTTCACGGTCAAGCGCTGAGCCTGCGGACGGGGTGTGGCGTGCTATAAGCGCCGGCATGGACTTCAGCGAAGCCCAGCTCCAGCGCTACGCGCGCCACATCATCCTGCCGGAGATCGGCGGCATCGGGCAGGCGAAGCTGCGCCAGGCCCGGGTGCTGGTGGTCGGCGCCGGCGGGCTGGGCGCACCCTTGCTGCAATACCTGGGCGCCGCCGGCATCGGCACGCTGGGCGTGATCGATCACGACACGGTCAGCCTGTCGAACCTGCAGCGCCAGGTGATCCACCGCACCGCCGATCTGGGCGTGCGCAAGGTCGACAGTGCCCGCCGGGCGCTGGCCGAGATCAATCCCGAGTGCGAGGTCATCACCATCGCCGAGCGGCTGACCGCCGACAACGCGATGGCGCTGGTCGGCGGCTACGACATCGTCGCCGACGGCTCGGACAATTTCGCCACCCGCTACCTGCTGACCGATGCCTGCTTCCTCGCGCGCCGCACCCTGGTGGCGGCGGCGATCCTGCGCTTCGAGGCGCAGCTCTCGACCTGGAAGGCGCATCTCGGCGCGCCGCATCCCTGCTATCGCTGCCTGTTCTCCGAGCCGCCGCCGCCCGACTCGGTGCCGAGCTGCGCCGCCGCCGGTGTGCTGGGCGCGATGGCCGGCACGATCGGTGCCTGGCAGGCGACCGAGGTGGTGAAGGAGATCCTCGGCGTCGGCCAGTCGCTGTCCGGCACCCTGCTGCTCTACGACGCGCTGGGCGCCTCGGTCGAACGCCTGGAGATCCAGAAGCGCGAGGACTGCCCGCTATGCGGCGCGCATCCGCGGATCACCTCGCTCGACGCCCCGCTCGCGCGGGCCAGCTACGACGAGGTCTATTGTGGCTGACGTTCAACCCGCGCTGTCGATCGTCGCGCTCTCGGGCGACTACGAACGCGTCCACTATGCCTTGGCGATGGCCGCCGCGGCGCGCGCCGTGGGCCGGCCGACCACGCTGTTCTTCACCCAGAAGGCAATCCTGGCGCTGACGCATTCGAAGTCGGGCGAGCCGCTGTGGCGTCGCCTGCCGGCCGACCCTGGCGCATCGTCGGACGGCCGCGCCGGCTTCGCCGACGCGCTCGACGCCGGCATTACGCGCGACGACGCCTACAAGGCGCGCGGCGTCGGCGACTTCGAGACACTGCTCTCGGCCTGCGTCGAGATGGGTGTGCGCATCATCGTCTGCGAGATGGGCCTGCGGGCGCAGACCATCGATCGCGACAGCCTGCGCCAGGACGTGCCGCACGAGATCGCCGGCATCGTCACCCTGCTGGAAGCAACGCCGGCGGGTAGCCAGCTGGTGACGCTGTAGAGCGCGACACTGTCGTCCCCCTCCGGGGAAGGGAGTGTTCCTGCCTTATGCGCTCGCGGTGACCCCCGTGCCGATCGGGCAGGACACGCCGGTGCCGCCCAGGCCGCAATAGCCGTTGGGCACTTTCGCCAGGTATTGCTGGTGATAGTCCTCGGCGTAGTAAAATTCGGGCGCGTCGAGGATCTCAGTCGTGATCGCACCGAAGCCGCGCTGGCCCAACGCAGCCTGGAACAGGCTCTTCGATGCCTCGGCCGCTTCGCGCTGCGCGGCGCTCTCGACATAGATGCCGGAGCGGTATTGGGTGCCGACGTCGTTGCCCTGGCGCATGCCCTGGGTCGGGTCGTGGTTCTCCCAGAACACCTTGAGCATCGCCTCGAAGCTGGTCTTCTTCGGATCCCACCACACCTTCACCACTTCGTTGTGCCCGGTCTGGCCGGAGCAGACTTCCTCGTAGGTGGGATGCGGCGTGTAGCCGGCGGCGTAGCCCACGGCGGTGCTGTAGATGCCGGGCGCCTGCCAGAACTTGCGCTCCGCCCCCCAGAAGCAGCCCATGCCGAATTGCGCCGATTCAAGCCCGGCGGGGAAGGGCGGCCGGATGCGGTTGCCGTTGACGAAGTGAATGTCCGGAATCTCGAAGACATAGCCCGCGCGGCCGCGCAGCGCCTGGTCGGGCGCCGGCATCCTGGCCTTCTTCGACAGCATCGACAGAAACATGAGTGATCTCCCTCGGATCCGCCGGGACAAAGGTGGGCGCGAAGCGGCCCGCCGTCAACGCAGGCGCGCGCAGATGTGAGCGTCAGTAGCGCAGCTTCGGGTCGAAATCGCCGCGGCCCTCCGGCGTCAGGTCGAGCATGTTCCACAGTGGGTCGAGCAGGTCGTTGTGCCGGTACTCCTGCCCGGGCTCCGGCGGCACGTAGAGCAGTTCCGAGCCCCAGAAGTGCCGGATCACGCCGTTCTCGCGCCTGAAGACGTTGAGGATCGGCATGTCCCATTCCTCGCCGGGCTTGAACTCCTGTTGCTCGCGCATCGCCTCGGACAAGGCCGTGGAATCGCCGAAGTAGTCGCGGCCGTAGGTATTGCCACTGGTCGACAGCAGCCTCAGATGCTGCCAGCCGCGCTGGCGCGCCCATTCGAGCAGGCGTGCCAGCGGCGACTTGGCGACCACGACGAAGCTCGCCCGCTGGGTGACGTGGCGGGCGGCGCCATCGAGGGCATCGAGGAAGTGCGTGCAGCCCGCACACGGCGCATCGCGCTCCGGCCCGAACATGAAGCTGTAGACCAGCAGCGCGTCGTGCGGGCCGAAGAGCCGCGAGAGCTTCAAGTCCTCGGGTCGGCCCGCCGCATCGATGCCCTCGAACACGTAGTCCTCGGGAACCCTGCCGCCGGGCGGCAGGGCGCGGCGCTGCGCGGCGACGCGTTCGACCTGCCGGCGCAGGGCCATTTCCTCGGCGAGCAACGCGTTGCGCGCGCGGCGATAGGCCGGGCTCTCGTTGGGGAACTGAAGATGCTGGAGCGCAGTCGACACCGCGGGCGCGGAATGGGCCATGGCGTTGATCCCTGCGGGTCGCTCTCCCCGTCCCACGCCATATCGGGCCGGGCCGCGGTGTCGACAAGGGGAACCACCCCGCCGCGGCCCTCGTTCTGCGACAGGGCCAAAGGAGGTCGAACCATGGCCACGATTCCTGCCGACCGCGAGCTGCGCGAGCACGAGGACAGCTACTTCGTGTTTCGCCGCATCGTCTTCTACGCGCTCATGCACATCGCCTTCACCATCGTCTGCCTGGCGCTGGCCTTCCTGGGCGGCGCGGCAGTGTTCTCCGCCATCCTGTGGATCGGCGGCACGCTCGCGATGCTGGGCATGTATATCGTGCGCACGGCTCGCAGCTGATCGTTTGTCGGGCGCCGCCTGAAGTGGTTGACTGCCCGGCAAGACGGCGCTGACCGTCGTATCCGGGGAGACGTCCGATGCCCCATGGCGCGCCCAACCACCCGCTCGCTACCGAGCAGGCGCCCGCCTGCGCGCCGCCGCGACCCGAGATGCGCGCGCCGCCCTGGGCGGTGCCTTTCGGCGCCTGCTGCTGCCACGCGCATGTCATCGGCGACGGGTACGAGCATCACCTCGTCGCCGGGCGCAGCTACACGCCGCCGCCGGCCACCGAGAAGCAGTACCTGCGCATGCTCGACGGGTTGGGCCTGACGCATGGCGTGCTGGTGCAGATCAGCGTGCACGGCACCGACAACAGCCTGATGGTCGAGGTGCTGCACGACCATCCCAGGCGGCTGCGCGGCGTCGCCGTCTGCGCGCCCGGCGTGCCGGATACCGAGCTGCAGGCGTTGAACGAGGCCGGCGTGCGCGGCCTGCGCTTCAACGTCACGTCGGGCGGCGGCATCGGCTTCGAGGCGCTGGAGACACTGGCAAGCCGCATCGCGCCGATGGGCTGGCACGTGCAGCTGCTGACCACGCCGGAGCGGCTGGTCGAGGTCGCGCCGCGCCTGCCGTCGCTGCCGGTCGATGTCGTGATCGACCATATGGCCTACATCAAGCCGCCCGATGGCGTGGCGAATCCCGCCTATCAGGTCATGCTCGACCTGCTGAAGAACGGGCGCACCTGGGTGAAGATCTCCGGCGCCTATCGCAACAGCCTGCAGGACCACGAGTGGAGCGACACCGACGACGTCGCCACGGGCCTGATCGCGGCGCGGCCCGACCGGCTGGTCTGGGGCACCGACTGGCCGCACACGCACATCACCAAGCCGATGCATCGCACCGGCGAGACGCTGGAGATCCTCGGCCGCTGGATGCCCGACGCCGCACTGCGCAAGCGCGTGCTGGTCGACAATCCGGCGACGCTCTACGGATTCTGATCGACGACGAAGCGCGGCACGACGCGATCGCCGAAGAGCACGAAGCCGACGCGCACGCGGGCGCCGATCGCAAGGTCGGAATCGGCGTGCGCCATCATGCGGAAGCCCTCGTCGAGGTCGACCAGCGCGATGCCGTATGGCGCGTGCTTGCGTAGCGCGTCCGAGGGCGGGCGGTGCACGACTGTGATCGAGAAGATCGTGCCGGTGCCGGCGGCCAGGCGCATCTCCAGCCGGTCGCCGTCGCAGACATCGCAGCGTGCCTTGGGCGGGAACTGCGGCGCGCCGCAATGATCGGCGCAGCAGCGCGAATAGGCGATGCGGCCCTCCTGCACCTGTTGCCAGAAGGCCCGGGCGTGGGGATCGGCACTGACGCTCATGTTCACACCCGTTCCAGGATCATTGCCACATGCGAGGACATCACGCCGCCATCGCCATGCACGTAGGCCGTCGAGGGTGAGCCCGCCTGGCGGTCGCCGGCGCGGCCGCTCAGCTGGCGCTGCGCCTCGACGAGATGCGCCATGCCACCGCCAACGCCGCAATGGCCGAAAGACAGCAGCCCGCCATGCAGGTTCAGCGGCAGGTCGCCGCCGATCTCGAAGCGTCCGGCGCGCGCCGCCTCGCCCGACTGGCCGCGGCCGACGAGGCCGATCTCCTCCAGCAGCATGGCGAGCGTGATGGTGAAGGAATCGTAGACCGCGAGGTGCTGGATGTCCTTCAGGCGCATGTGCGCCTCGGCGAAGGCCGCGTCGGCGGCGCGCTTCGCGCCCATGTCTGCCCAGTCGCGCGCCATCGAGATATGCTGGTGCAGGTGCGCCTGACCCGCGCCACGCACTCTTACGCGGGCCGCGTTCGTGGGATCGCGTGTGATCACCATCGCCACGCCGCCATCGGAGATCGGGCAGCAATCGAGCAGGCGCAGCGGCAGGGCGATCGGCTTTGACGTCATCGCCTGCTCGAAGGTGAAGGGCTCGCGCAGATGCGCCTGCGGATGGCGCGCGGCGTGGCGGCGCATGACCACGGCCAGTGACGCGAGATCCGCCTGCGTCAGCCCGAACTGATGCATGTAGCGCGCCGCCAGCAGGCCGTAATAGGCCGGGATGGTGGCACCATAGGGCACCTCGTAATCGGGGTGGCCGGCCTGCGCCAGGGTCTGGATCGACTGGTCGCGCGTCTGGCCGGTGGCGCGGTTCTCGGCGCCGACGATGAGCACCGCCTTGCAGCGTCCCGAATCGACCAGGATCGAGGCCAGCATGGCCATCGCCACGCCGGTGGCGCCGCCGGCCTGCATGGCATGGGCGTAGGCCGGCCTCAGCCCGAAATGCTCGGCGAAGACGGTGGCCAGCATAATGTGCGGCATGGTGGTGGCATAGCCGCACAGCACGCCGTCGATGTCGCGGCGTTCGATCCCGGCATCGTCCATAGCCAGGCGCGCGGCGTCGGCCATCAGACCCGGCGTCGTGCTGCCGGGATGCTGGCCGAAGCGCGTGGTGCCGACCCCGGCGATATAGGCCATCCGCTCCTCCCTTGCGGCGGCGACCGTATCTGCCTTCCCCCGGGTGGGGCAATCGCCTACGGCCGCTTTGCTTTGGTCTTGCCTTCCCCCTCCGAGGGCGAGGTGATCGCATATGACTTTCCCCCCGTTTTCCCTTCTCCCGCCTTCGCGGGGAGAAGGGAAGAAGGCCATGCGTGATCACCCTGCCCGTTGGCGGGGAGCTGCGCGCCACCTTCCCCGCCAGCGGGGGAAGGCATGAGACTCGCCATACGCGATTGTTCTACCCTCCAGAGAAGGTTGCTACGGGTGCCGAAAGGGGAGGGTGACAGGCGAATGACCGAGCCGGTTTCGGTACCGTTGTGGCTGTTCGTGGCGCTCGTCGTCTTCGCGGCCTGGTCGCTGCTCGACCGCCTGCTGATCCCCTCGGGCCGCTGGTTCCTGCGCCGTCGCGTCAACCGGCTGATCGACAGCGTCAACCGCCGGCTGCGCATCGAGATCAAGCCGTTCCAGCTCACGCGCCGCCAGGTGCTGGTCGACCGCCTGGTCTACGACCCGCTGGTGGTCGCCGCCGCCAACGAGAAGGCCAAGGCCGAGAACATCCCGCGCGAGGCGGCGATGACCGAGGCGCATCGCTACGCCAGCGAGATCGTGCCGGCGTTCAACGCCTACGTCTATTTCCGCGTCGGCTACGCGCTGGCGCGCGCCTTCGCCCGCGCGCTCTACCGCGTGCGGCTGGGCTACGTCGACGACATCGCCCATGCCCAGGTGCCGCAGGACGCCACCATCGTCTTCGTCATGAACCACCGCAGCAACATGGACTACGTGCTGGTGGCCTTCCTCGCCGCCGAGCGCACGGCGCTCAGCTACGCGGTGGGCGAGTGGGCGCGCATCTGGCCGCTGCAGCAGCTGATCCGCTCGATGGGTGCCTATTTCGTGCGCCGCAACTCCAACAACCCGCTCTATCGCCGCGTGCTGGAGCGCTATGTGCACATGGCGACCGAGGCCGGCGTGGCCCAGGCCATGTATCCCGAGGGCGGGCTCACCAGGGACGGCAGGCTGCGGCCGCCGCGTCTGGGCCTGGTCGACTACGCGCTGAAATCCTTCGACCCGCAGGGCGCACGCGACATCGTCTTCGTGCCCGTCGGCATCAACTACGACCGCGTGCTGGAGGACCGTACCCAGCTGCGCGCCGGCGACGCCGAAGCGCCGCGGCTGGGTGCCGGCTTTGCGCTGAAGACCACGCTGCGCTTCGCCGCGCGCAACTTCGGTCAGATGCTGCGCGGGCGCTGGTACAGCTTCGGCTATGCCTGCGTGAATTTCGGCACGCCGATCTCGACGCGCGCCTGGCTGGCGCGCACCGCCGAGCGCTTCGGCGGCGATCTGCGCACGCTCGACAAGGAAAAGCGCTTCGAGGCGGTGGGCGCGCTGGCGGCCGACATCATGGAGGGCATCGGCAGGGTCGTGCCGGTGCTGTCGGTGTCGCTGGTGTCGACTGTGCTGCTCGAGGCGGAGGAGCCGATCGACGAACTGGAACTGAAGGGCCGCTGCGCCGTTCTGCTCGACGATCTGGGTGCCGCCGGCGCCAGGATCTACCTGCCGCGCGGCGATCGGGACTATGCCATCCACGTGGGCTTGCGCATGCTGACCCTGCGCCGGCTGGCGCTTGTCAGCGAGGACGGACTCTACGCCGCGGCGGCGACGGAGCGGCCGCTGCTGGCCTACTACGCCAACGCCATCGCCCATCTGCCGCGCATCGATTCGAAGGCGGCGTGATAGGCTGGCGTCATGTTGTGGCGGCGCACGAAGGATCTGTTTTTCGCGGTCTGCAGGGCGTGCGTCGACAACCGCCTGCTAAAGCTGCTGCTCGACATCCTCCTCGCCACCTATCGCAGCTTCGTCGATAACCGCCTGACTTCGATGGCTGCGGCGATCGCCTTCTACACGATCTTCTCGCTCGGCCCGGTGCTGATCTTCAGCGTCGCCATTGCCGAGCCGGTGGTCGGCCGCCTGATGGCGCAGCAGCACATCCTCGACGCCATCGCCACGGTGATCGGCGCCGAGAACCTCGACATCCTGCGCCGCTTCGCCGACACCAGCCTGTTCCGAGGCCGCGGCTGGGTCGCGGCGGTCGGCCTGGCGTTGCTGCTCTATTCCGGCTCCGCGGTCTTCGTCGAGCTCGACAGCGCGCTCGACCACATCTGGAAGCCGGCCGGCGGCTGGCGGCGCCACCCGGTGATCGCCGAGCTGCGCACGCGCCTGCTGGCGCTGGTGATGATGACGGCGATCGGCGTGCTGTTCCTGGTGGTGCTGCTGGCCGGCCTGCTGCTCAGCGCCTACGCCGACGCGCTGAAGACCTTCCCGATGCTGGGCGAGTGGATCGGCCCCGCGGTGTCGGGCGCCCTGCAGTACGGCGCCGTCGCGGCATTCTTCACCGTGATCTACAAGGCGCTGCCCGACGTTGTCGTGCCCTGGCCCTATGCGCTCTACGGCGCCGCGATCGTCGCCGGGCTGTTCGCCCTGGGCAACTGGGCGATCGTCTACTATTTCAGCGTCACCCACATGGCCAGCGCCTTCGGCGCCGCCGGCGGCGTCGCCGCCGTCATGGTGTGGATCTACTATACCGCGATCATCGTGCTGCTCGGCGCCCAGGTCAGCCGCGCCACCCGCGACGTGCTGGAAGCACGCACCTCGCTGCCGGGGACCGAGGAGTGAGGTCTGTCTGCCTTGCTGGGAGCGCCGGCGTCTCGCCGGCTCTTCCATGAGGCCGGCGGGACGCCGGCGCTCCCAGGAGGAAGCGACCTCAGAACATCGCTGCCAGCACGCGATCCGGCGGCCGGTGGCCGTCGACGAAGGTCTTGATGTTGATGATGACCTTCTCGCCCATCTCGATGCGGCCCTCGAGCGTGGCCGAGCCCATGTGCGGCAGCAGCACGACCTTGTCGAGCTCGACCAGCTTGGGGTTGATCGCCGGCTCGTGCTCGAAGACGTCGAGCCCGGCGCCGGCCAGCTCGCCGGCGCGCAGCATGCGGGTGAGCGCGTTCTCGTCGACCACCTCGCCGCGCGCGGTGTTGACGATGATGGCGCTGGGCCGCATCAGCTTCAGGCGGCGCGCCGAGAGCAGATGATAGGTCGCCGGCGTGTGCGGGCAGTTGATCGAGACGATGTCCATGCGCGCCAGCATCTGGTCGAGGCTTTCCCAGAAGGTCGCCTCGAGCGGCTTCTCGATGTCGGCGTGCAGGCGGCGGCGGTTGTGGTAGTGCACCGCCATGCCGAAGCCGCGGGCGCGGCGCGCCACCGCCTGGCCGATGCGGCCCATGCCGACGATGCCCAGCCGCTTGCCCCAGATGCGCGCGCCCAGCATCGCCGTGGGTGCCCAGCCGGTCCATTTCGCGGCACGCACCAGACGCTCACCCTCGCCGACCCGGCGGGCCACGGCGAGGATCAGCGCCATGGTCATGTCGGCAGTGTCCTCGGTCAGCACGCCCGGCGTATTGGTCACCACCACGCCGCGCTGGCGGGCGGAATCGAGGTCGATGTGATCGACGCCGGTGCCGAAGGAGGCGATCAGCCGCAGCTTGGGCCCGGCCTGCGACAGCACGCGCGAATCGATGCGGTCGGTCACCGTCGGCACCAGCACGTCGGCGGTCTTGACCGCCTCGATCAGCTGGGCCTGCGTCATCGGCTTGTCGTCGGCGTTCAGCCTCGTATCGAACAGTTCCATCATGCGCGTCTCGATCGCATCCGGCAGCTTGCGCGTGACGATGACGAGCGGCTTCTTTGGCGAAACGGCCATGATGGCTCCAGCGACCCCCGAAGGCGGGGCAATAGCAAAGCCCCGCGCAGCTTGTCCAGTTTGGCTCCCGGACGCAGCCGATCCGCAAAAACCATGCCGAATCCGCCTCTTATCCGGGCTTTGACAGGTGGAAGGAAAGCCGGCGCTGCGATATAAGTTGCGGATGAGGCGTAGCGCGCGGTTCAGACGGTCGGGATGGGCTTTGGCCCTGTCGGCGCTATTGGCGATCGCCGGCCTTCCCGCCTTCGCCCAGGCCGTCGCGACGTCGGGCGGCGCCCACCCGCCGCCGCTGCGCAAGGGCACCGGCCTGCCGGTGCCGCGCTTCGCCAGCGTGCGCGCCGAGCAGACCAACGTGCGCACCGGCCCCGGCGTCCGCTATCCCATCGACTGGGAGTTCAAGCGCAGGAGCATGCCGATCGAGATCGTCGGCGAGTACGAGAACTGGCGCAAGATCCGCGACTGGCAGGGCGCCGGCGGCTGGGTGCACCAGAGCCTGCTGACCGGCAGGCGTTACATCATCGTCACGACCGCCAACGCGCCGCTGCGCAAGACGCCCTCGCCCAACGCCGCCATGGTCGCCCGCATGGGCGTCGAGGTCATCGCCCAGGTGAGATCGTGCTCGGGCGATTGGTGCCGGGTGCAGGCCAGCGGCCATATCGGCTGGATCGAGCGCCGCCACGTCTGGGGCGTCTACAGGGGCGAAGTCGTCAATTAGGCAGCGCGACATAGGTGGCGTCGAAGCGCCGCGCCAGCTCCGCATCGTCGACCAGCGCACCGCGCACGGCACCCAGACCGAGGTTCCGCTTGGCGAGCCTGGCCAGCCCGTCAATGTCGGCCCGCGCCATGGCGACGATCGGCGGTCCGGCGGCGCGCTGCGCCTTCGCCGGCAGCGCCTGCCAGTGGCGCAGGGCCAGCTCGACGCGCGCGTCGCGTCGTCTCGGGTCGTAGGGCGCTACCTCGAGGGCGCGCGACAGCGGGCCGATCACCGACGGATCGCCCAGGGTCAGCACCTCGAGGGCTTCGGCCAGTGCCGTCCAGGCCGCGGGATGGGCCGGCGCGCTGCGCACCGCGATCCTGGCGGCATCGACGCTTTGGCGGGCATGGGACTCGATGATCGTGACGTCCGTGGCCCGCCGCGCCTGCCAGAGCCGCAGATCGGCCAGCAGCAGCGCCGAGTCGGCATCCGGCGCCAGGTCGAGCGCGAACTCCAGCCGCTCGGCGGCCTGCGCGATATTGACGGGGTTGAGGCCGCGCTCGCCGGCGACATAACGCTCGACCAGCGGTCGCGCCTGGAGCACGGCGATGGCGGCGAAGAGGTGCGGCAACGCCATGGCGCCCAGCGCCAGGCCGCCGACCACGGCGATGACGCCCAGCGGCAGCGACAATGCGTGGCGCAGATGCTCGGGTCCGGCGCGCCGGCCGCGCCGCGCGCGGCTGTCTGGCCGCACGTCGGAAACCAGCGAGATACGGTTCGTGGGCATCGCCATGACGGACTGCGTCGAAGGTGGCGGCTACTCGCCGTAGTACTTCTTGTAGCCGCGGTAGTAGTACACGCCGCTGTCGGTGTAATCGTACTGGGCGTGGCGCCGCAGGTCGACCTGGGTAAGCACGATGCCCGACAGGCGCGCGCCGGCCTCGTAGACCATCTTCACGCCGGTCGAGGCGATATCGCGCCGCGTCTTCTCCCAGCGCACGACGAAGATCGTCGTATCGGCCTGGCGCACCAGCAGCAGCGCATCGGACACCGCCAGCACCGGCGGCGTGTCGAGCACGACGAGGTCGAAGGCGTCGCCCAGCTGCTGCAGCAGGCGGCGCATGCGCAGCGAGCCCAGGAGGTCGGTGGGCGAGGGCGGACGCTTGCCGGCGAGGATGTAGTACAGGCCGGTGCGCGGCTCGACATGCACCAGCTCCTCGAGGTTGCGCTGGCCCGAGAGGAACTCGGCCAGGCCGGCCTCGTTCTCGACGCCGAGGTTCTTGTGCGCCGAGGGCTGGCGCAGGTCGCAGTCGATCAGCAGCGTGCGCGCGCCCGACGCGGCCGAGGCGGCGGCAAGCGACAGCGAGGTCGTCGTCTTGCCCTCGCCAGGCACCGACGAGGTGACCACGACGGTGCGCTGCGGGTGGTCGGCACTGGACAGCTGGATGCCGGTTCGGATCGTGCGCAAGGCCTCGGAGTAGGCCGAGTTCGGCTTGTCGACGATGTTCATCCACGGCTTGGCGTTGCGCCGCAGGCGGCCGGACTGGAACGGCACCATGCCCAGCGCGGCCACGCCGGTCATCTGCTCGAGCTGGTGGATCGAGCGGAAGCCGGAATCCATCAGCTCGATGACGATGGCCACCGCGACGCCCAGCGCCAGCGAGGCGACGAAGGCCATCAGCACGATCAGGTCCTTGCGCGGCGCCACTGGCCAGTTGGGAGTCTCGGCATCGCTCAGCGGCCGCGCCATCGACTTGCGCTGCTGCTGGCCGGTGAGGCTGACCTCCTGGAAGCGCGACAGCAACGCCTGGTAGTACTGCTTGCGGGTGTCGAGCTCGGTCTGCAGCGTGCGCAGCTGAGCCAGGTTCACGGTCTGGCGCTTGATCTGCTCCTCGAGGCGGGTGACCTCGGTACGCAGCTTGTCGACCGAGATGCGCGTGGCTTCGAGCTCGCGGCGCTGGTTGGCGATGACGCGGCCGCGCTCGGCATTGACGCGGGCCTGCACGGCGCCCAGCTGCTGGCGGGCACTGACCATGGCGGGATGCGTCGGTCCGAGCTGCGCGCCAAGCTCGGCGACGCGCTTCTCGGCGCTGGCCAGCTCGCCCAGCAGCGTGGTGTCGTTGGGCAGCATGCCGTTGTCGGCACGCGCCGACTTCTCGCGCAGTTCCTTCTCGGCCGACAGCAGCTGCGCCTGCAGCTCGATCAGCTGCCTGGTCTGCGTCGAGGCATCGCCGGTGTCGTAGATCTGATTGGCGGCGCGGAACTCGGCCAGCTTGCCCTCGGCCTCGACCACCGCCTTTCGCGCAGTCTCGGTCTGGGTGCTGAGGAAGCGCATCAGCTCCAGCGCATCCTGCTTCTTGTCGGATGTCTGCTGATCCATGTACGTGCGGATCGCCTGGTTCACCGACTGCGCGGCGAGCTGCGGATCGGACGAACGGTAGCGCACGCTCATCACGCGCGAGTACATCGGGATCGCGGTCGACAGCCCGGCGGCCCAGGCGCCGGCGATCTGGTTGTAGAACGGATCCTTCTGGTCCGGCGGCATCGCCTCGAGGCGACGGCGGACCTCTTCGGGCGGCAGGCGCGACGGCGGCGCGGCGCCACCGGCGCCCACCAGCTTCAGGAGCGGCGCGAACAGCGCCTTGAACTTGCCCTGCTGCGGCGGCGCGAGATCGGGGTTGAAAAGCGGGTGCTCGATCAGGTTCAGCGCCCGTACCGAGATGCGCGCGGCGGTCTCGCTCTTCAGCTTGGCCGCCTCGGCCTCCATGTTGACGTCCAGGGGACCGGCGCCCTGGTTGGGGTTGATGATCGAGGTGTCGGTGCTGCCCTCGATCACGATGTCGGCCTGGGCCTGGTAGACCGGGGTCAGCTGGTTGGCGATCAGCCAAGCGATGGTGGTGCCGATCAGCGCCACGCCGCCGATGAGCAGCTTGTGGCGCCGCAGCATGCCCAGGATGTTGCGGACCGATACCGACGGCGAGGGATCGCCCTGCGGCTGCTGTTGCGAAACAGACGGCGGGGCTTCGACGGGAAGGTTGCTGTACGCCGTTTGCAGGCGCGTCACGTTCGCCATGGACTAGGACCACCCTGCGGCCGGGACGTCCGGCGAATCATGCAACAAGAATCACTAAATAACATGTCCTAAACTACTCTAAAACAAAGAAATTTCAAAGCCCTTGTCACTTCATTCCGGATCGTTCGCACCTACAATCTGTGGGGTGTGGCATTCCTGTGACCGCAATTCGTAGCGTGATGATGTCGTGTGATCATCGCTCCTTCAGGGCGCCGCCGACGGTCGAGAACAGCCGGTCGGTGAAGTATCCCATGATCGAGCGGCGGCCTATGTGCAGGTCGACGGTCGCGGTCATGCCGGGGGTCACCCGGTTTCGCTTGGGGTCCTCTCCCAGGTAGTCGCGGTCAATCGAGGCCAGGACGACGAAATAAGGTTGCGTCGTGGCCGCAGCCTGCGGGTTGACGGCCGGGTCCGGCGCGGTGGCGTCGGCGGCGATATGCGTGACCTGGCAGGCCAGCGCGCCGTGGCGGATCCAGTCATAGGTCTGCAGCTTCACGGTGCAGGGTTGGCCGGGTGTGATCAGGCCGATATCGGCGTTGGTGACCCGGATCTCGACCTCGATGCGCCGAGCCTCGCCCGAGGGCACGACGCCGACCACGAGTTCGCCGGGCCGCACCGCCTGGCCGGGGTTGGTCAGCCGCAGGCCGTTGACGATGCCGTCGATCGGCGCACGCAGGACCAGGTTGCGCCTCAGGGCCAGCTGTTGCTCCACGCCGCCCAGCGCACGGTCGCGCTCGGCGCGCGCCTCGCCGAGCCGCTTGAGCGCCGCCGACATCCATTCCCGGTCGACGATGGAACGCCGCCCGGCCGCTTCGGCAAAAGTCTGCTCGGCGCTCTTCAGCTCCTCGCGCGCCGAGGCGAGCTCGCCTTGGGCGATGACGAGGTCGCGCTTGACGCCGAGGTACTGCAGCTCGGGGAAGTATTGCTGGCCGACCAGGCCGCGCAGCGCCGACTCGCGCCGGGCCAGGATCGCCACCGTCTCCTCAAGGGTCTTGATGCGGTTCTGCAGCGACAGGACCCGTGCGCGCGTCTGCTCGATCACCGAATCCGCCGCGGTGCGCCTTGCCTGCAGCTCCGACTGGCGCGCACGCCACAGATTGAGCTGATCGGCGATCACCGCCGGGGCGTCCGACAGTGCCGCCGGGAAGATCGGCGGTGTCGACGGGCTGGCGGTTTCCGCCTCGAGCCGCGCCACCTCGCCGGACAGCGTCAGATAGACCGTGCGCGTCTTGCTGATCTCCTGGTCGACCTGATCGGCGTCCAGCGCCACCAGCTCTTGGCCCTGGCGAACCTGATCGCCATCCTTGACGAAGATGCGCGCCACGCGCCCGCCTTCGGGATGGCTGACGGTCTTGGCCTTGCCGGCGGGCCTGATGACGCCCGGAGCCGTCGCCACCTGATCGATCATCGAGACCGTCATCCACAGGATCGCCGCGGCGATGAAGCCGGCGACGGCATAGATCGTCCAGCTGATGTAGGGCGAATGCCGGCGCTCGGTGATCGCCTCGATATCGGGCAGGAAATCCTCGACCCTGGAGCGCGGCGTGCCGGGCAGGCGGGCCTCGGCGAAGACGCGGGCCAGCGCGTTCTCCGCCGGCTTCGCCGGCGCGGCGGATGCAGCCGAGGGCGCCTGGGACGCCTGGCGCGCGCCGCCATCCGGCTCGTCGCGAGTCGGCCGCCGTGCCCCGTTCGCCAGTCTCGCGCCCTCGACCATCGCGCGATCCTCCTCAGCCGCCGGCCAGCGGGCCGCCGCTGGCGACCAGGCTGGCGACGTTGGAGCCTGGGCTCATCGGCGAGGGGGCGCCGGGCTGGGCGCGGCTGGCCTCGGCCATGCGGATGCGGGCATAGGCCATCACCTCGGTCGGTGGGCCGATGCGCTCGATGCGGCCGTCGATCACCAGCGCCACCTTGTCGGCGATGGCGAGCGGCGCCAGGCGGTGCGTGACCATGACGATGGTGCGGCCGCGCGCGTTGGTGCGCAACGTGCGCAGCAGCTGCTCCTCGGTCGCCGGATCGAGCGCGCTGGTCGCCTCGTCGAGCACGATAATACGGGGATTGCGGATAAGGGCGCGGGCGATGCACAGCAGCTGCTTCTGGCCCTGCGAGAGGCCGCCGCCGCGTTCGCTCAGCACGGTATTGTAGCCCTGCGGCAGCTTCTGGATGAAGTTGTGGGCGCCGACGAACTTGGCGACGGCGACGATGCGACCGGGATCCTTGTCGGCGACGCCCATGGCGATGTTCTCGCGCACCGTGCCGGAGAACAGCTGCACGTCCTGCGGCACGGCACCGGTCTGCGCGCGCAACTGCGCCGGCGAGATATGCGCGATGTCGGTGCGGTCGACCAGCACGCGGCCCGACGTCGGCGTGTAGAGACCCTGCAGCAGGTTGGAGATCGTCGTCTTGCCCGAGCCCGAGGGGCCGATGATGCCGATCACCGTGCCGGGCTCGATGCGCAGGTCGATCTCGTGCAGGATCGGCGGGCCGTCGTCGTAGCGGAACGAGACGCGCTCGAAGACGATCTCGCCCTGCAGCGGCGGCATCGGCGCCAGCTGGCCGGGCTCGATCTCGGGCGCCACCTGCATCATCTCGTCGATGCGCGCGAAGGCGGCGCGCACCGCCTGCAGCGTATGCCAGGCCGAGATCACCTGGCGCATCGGCGCCAGCGCGCGGCCGGCCAGCATGTTGACGGCGATCAGCGCGCCGATGCTCATCAGCTGATTGGTGATCTCCCAGGTGCCGATCAGGATGACGCCCAGCGAGACGAACATCTGCAGCGCACCGGTGAAGGAGCCGACGACGTTGGCCAGGTTGTTGGCCTTGAAGCTGGTCCAGGCCGAGCGCGCGACGCGCTCGCGCCAGCGCCGCTCGATCTCGCTCTCCAGTCCCAGCGCCTTGATCGTGCCGGCGTTGTTGACGGTCTCGTTGAGCGCCGAGCCCTTGGCCGCCAGCGCGTTGAAGTTCTCGTCGATGTAGCGCTTCTGGGCGCGATGCGTGAGCAGCGAGATGCCGATGAACACCGGGATCATCAGGGTGACGAAGACGCCGATGATGGTGTTGATCAGGTAGATCGCGGTCAGATAGATGAAAACGAAGCCCAGATCGATGATCAGGGCCGGCATCTGGCCGGTGAAGAAGGCGCGCAGCGTGTCGAGCTGGCGCAGCCGCTCGGCGATCACGCCCGATGGCGTCTTCTCGAAATGCTGGTAGGGCAGGTGCACGAGATGGCGCACGACCTCGCCCGACATCAGCGCGTCGATGCGCGCGCCGGTGTTGCTCGAGATGTAGCCGCGGAGGATGCGCAACAGGGTGTCGAAGGCGTAGACGACGGACATGCCGACGATCAGCACGACCATCGTCGTCGCCAGCGTGTCGGGGCTGCCCTGGCCGATGACCTTGTTGAAGATCACCATCATGAAGAGCGGCGTGGCCAGCGCCAGGATGTTGATGGCGCAGGACGACACCAGCAGCTCGCCCAGCACCGGCCGGACGCGCTCGTAGAGCAGCGCCTTCCAGTCGCGCCTGCGTGCCTCGCGCGGCACTTCCTTGAGCACGATGGCCCGGCCGGTGAGCCCGGCGATGGTGCGCGCGTCGAGCGTGCGCACCTTGCCCTCGACGACATCGAGAGCGGTGAAGTGCTCGCCGTCGCGCGCGGTCACCACCATCGACGGCGCGTTGCCGGGGCCGACCAGAATGAAGGGCGTCGGCAGACGCGCGAGCGTCGCGGCATCCGTCGTCACCGGCGCTGCCTTGAAGCCGAGGCGGGAGCAGGCGAGGAGCACGGTCGGCTCGTCGAGGCCGTGCTCGGGGATCGGGCAGAGCGCCCGCAGTTCCGCCTCGCTGACCGGGCGGCCCATCTGCTGGGCGACATAAAGCACGCAGCGCAGCAGGGTATCGATGCGGCGTCCCGGCCGCGGGTCCGCCGCGGGCAGCTCGCCCGGCGCGGGGCTGACCGGCTGCGCCGAATCTGCTGCGTCCGGGGGATGGCCGTGCGATCTGTCAGGCGGAGCCATATGCGCAAGCAACCTCAGCGACGCGGTGGGACGGGCTACCGAACGGTGCCGGCCACCAGCGCGCCCGCGCTATTCCCGGTATCCGTGCAACTTCCTGTCACGGTACCATGCGCCTGTCGCAGGGACCATTGCCGAATAGTCCATTGTGGCAAGAAATCCGTCTAATATCAATAGCCTGCGGAATCACCCTGAAGCTGCATGAACGGTCTGATTTCGACTGAACGCGACGAGGAGTCGCAGACGGAAGGCGCATCACGTCAGATTGACGATTTTTCGACGATCGATCCCGTTTCGTTCAGGGTCTCGTACCGCGACGTGCAAAAATCTGTGTTACTCGGAATGCTGGTTTGCTATAAGGACTAGGAATCGTTTGGCGAATTTTGTCCAAAAGAATTTTCAGGAAGCGATTTCATGGGTACCTCCTTCCGCCACATTCTCCCGGGTTGGCTCACCGCGCTGCTGGTGCCGGCTCTGCTGTGCGGTACCGCTGCTGCGCAGTCACCGCAGCTTGTCGATCGCATCGCCCGCAATGACGGCGACTGGCGGTCGCAGGTCCGCGACTACCTGATCGGCAATACTGGCGCGGGCGATCGGACCCAGATCACGGACCGTGCAGTTCAGCTGATCAAGACCTTGCACGAGCGCTGCCGCAGTGGTGGCTGCGGCGCGGCGGGCAGCCCGGGCACGCCCGGCGGCCCAGGCGGTCTTGCAGCGGCCGTGCAGGATGTCGCCAAGATCGCCAGCGGCGCGGTCTGCGCGGCCTATCCGATCGACACGGTCTGCGTCCGCCGCTGGACGGTGCCGCGCAACATCCAGGCGTTCGATTTCGATCCGCCGCGCGCCCCGGTCTATCCCGGCATGATCCCGATTCGTCCGGGCGACTCGCGCATCACCGGCGGTGAGCGCGGTGTACGCTATAACGACGCCTATCCAGCCTCCGGCGACTCGCTGCTGGACGTGCGCTCCTTCCGCGTGCCGGCGCCCAATGGCCTGCTGCGCGTCTCGCTGATCAGCGGCAAGCGGCCTCTGGCGCAGGCGCTGTCCTCGCCATTCGGGCGCACGTTGACCGCCAACGGCCTGCCCTACGACATCGTCGCCGCCGGTCCCGATCGCTGGATCCCTCGCGGCGCGCTGGCGACCGGCACGCCTGACCAGGTCTTCGTCGCCAACAACATCCTGCCCGGCAGCGCACCCTCGATCATCTTCGAGGTCGAGAATACCCAGGGCGTGCTCGAGCTTGTCTTTCCGCAGGGCGCCGAGCTGGGCGCGGTGCTGATCGAGCCGGCCAACCTGCCCTCGACGCTGGTGCTCGATTCGACGGCGCGCGGCAGCGGCGTGCTGTCCAATGATACCTGCCTGCGCGAGCGCGAGAGGCTCGATCGCGAGCTGGCTGCCCTGCCGCAGTCGGCGCCGCCGCCGCGCAACGTGCCGCCGCCGCCGCCCCCGCCGCCGCCTCCGCCGCCCGTGAGCAAGAGCTAAGCCATGTGCTCGACATCCCGGCTCTTGCGCGGTCTTTCGATGACCTCGGGCACCGCAGCCGTCGCCTTTGGCCTCGCGGCAGCGATGTGGATCGCCACTGCGGTGGCGCAGACGACGACCACCACCACTACGACGCAGCCCGGCACGCAGCCGGCTACGCAACCGGGCGTGCGACCCGGCACGCCTCAGCCGACGGCGCCCGGCGCCCGCACCACGTCAGCGGGTCGGGCCCAGGAACTGTCGGCGCGCGAGGCCTCGGTGCTGCGCGGGCCGCGCAGCGACCAGCTCGAGGGTCTCCTGGTCGGCAGCTTCATCGTCCATCCGCGCCTGGCCCTGGATGTCGAATACGACGACAACATCTTCCGCACGAACACCAATCGCGTCAGCGACTTTGTGTTCCGGGTGCGTCCCGGCGTGACCGTCGACAGCGATTGGGACGAGCACGCCTTTCAGTTCTATGCCCTGGGTGAGCTGGCGCGACTGGCCTCCAACAGCAGCGAGAACTACGAGGCCTTCCAGGTCGGTGCGCGCGGTCGCTTCGACATCAATGATGAACTGGCAGTCAATGGCGAGGCCGAATTCGCGCGCATCCGGCTTGGCCGCGGCCAGCCGGGCTCGGTCGGTCCGGGCATAAATTCGGTGGTGCATCAGTTCACCACCGGCCTGTCGGTCACCTACAACGGCGATCCGCTCTACGTCCGCTTCGGGCCGCGCTTCCAGCGTGTGACGTATGTCCAGGGCGACGGCGGCATCAACCAGGACTACAACAGCTTCGAGTTCGGCGGCCGTATCGGCTACAAGATCACGCCGGAACTGTCCGTATTCATCGACCCGTCGTATCAGTGGGTGCGCTACGACCAGCAGACCGATCCCTTCGGCTTCCAGCGCAATTCACATGGCTTCGACATTCGCGCCGGCGTCGCCTACGACATCACGCAGACGATCACGGCGGAACTTGGCCTCGGCTATTTCCGCCGCAAGTTCAGCGATCCGCGCCTGGCGCCGATCTCCGGCCTGTCGGCGCTCGCCCGCCTGTACTGGAACCCGACCGACACGATCTCGATCGAGCTGGAGGGCCGCCGCGGCGTCACTGAATACCGCACGGCGCTGGCCGGCGTCGCCTCGGGCAACGCCGTCAACACCGGGGTGCAGCTTCGCGTCGGCTACCTGCCGATCGACGAGGTGCTGTTCGACGCCGGCTTCGCCTGGCAGCAATACGACTACGCCAGCCCGCTCACGCGCACCGACAACTATTACACCTTCGACATCGGGGCGAAGTACTTCATCATTCCGCAGGTCTTCGTCGGGCCGCGCTATATCCACGAACGCCGCAACTCCAGCGTTGCGGGCTTCAACTACAACGACAACCGCTACATGCTGACGCTTGGCGGACAACTGTGATACCGTCCCGCGCGGAGTAGAGAACCGCTGTGGGATGGTATGATCGTGACAAGCTTCTTCCGTCCTCTATTGACAATGTTGCTGTGCGGCCTCGTGGCTTTCGCGGTGAGCGCGTGCGAGTCCTCGAGCGGCGGCGGCCCCGGCAAGCCCGCGCCCGACAGGCTGGGTGCGGTCGGCGGCATGGATTACAAGCTGGGAGTCGGCGACAAGGTCAAGGTTGTAGTGCTGGGCCAATCCGACCTCGGGGGCGACCTTGAGGTCGATGCCGGAGGCAAGATCGTCGTCGCGCTGATCGGTGAGGTCTCGGCGGCCGGCCGCACGGTCGGCGAGGTGCAGGACGAGATCCGCGCCAAGTTCTCCCAGGGCATCCTGCGCGAACCCAGGGTGACTGTGCAGGTCGTGGGCTATCGGCCCGTGACCGTGCTTGGTCAGGTCCGCCAGCCGGGCCGCTATCCTTTCGCCTCGGGCCTGGATGTACGCGGTGCGGCCGCGATGGCCGGCGGCTACGAGCGTCGCGCCAGCGTCGATAGCGCCATCATCTTCCGCGGCGGGGAGAAGCTCGAGGGTAAGGCCGACACGCCCTTGCTGCCGGGCGATACCGTCGACATCCCGCGCAAGTTCTTCTGATCGATCCAACCCCCTTCGCGACCGACGGGCCGGCAGTTTGCCGGCCCGTTGTCGTTTTGGCCGCTCCGAAACGGACCCTGAATCGCCGCAAGGGATGAAGAGTCGAGATATAGTGCGCTGAAATATAAGGACTTTTGTGTTCAACGACTATGACATTGCAATTTCTCAGCAAAATCAATAAGATGAATCCTGATATTGAAGTGAATTTTGAGCCAAATGCGATTCTCTGCCCTTTTCCTGGCCTGCTCCACCCTTGTCGCCGTTGCTGTCGACGCTGCTGCGCAATCGCCGCAGATCGCTGCCGCGACAGCGGACGGCGAGATCCGCGACATCGTCGAGGGCGCGGCGCGCAACGATGCCGGCTGGCGCCAGCAGGCCGACGAATTCATCCGCGGCGAGCACACGCCGACCTTCGGCAATCGCACCCACGCGCGCGACCGTGCGATCCGCCTGCTCGAGGCGATCGACGAGCGCTGCCGCAATGGCGAATGCCAGACCGGCCGCCAAACGCTGGGCGCGGCGTCCGTGGCCCAGTCGCCGTCGCACGACGTGGCACGCATGGCGAGGACCAACGTCTGCTCGGCCTATCCGATCGCCGCCACCGGTGTGAAGCGCTGGAACGTGCCGGCCGGCTCGCTGGCCTTCGACTTCCAGCCGCGCGGTACCCAGCCCTCGGCGGGCGCCATCCCCATCGTGCCCGGCGACGGCCGCCTGATGGGCGGCTCGCGCGGCGAGCGCTATGCGGACGGCTATGTACTGACCGGCGACTCGCTGCACGAGGTGCGCGGCTTCAAGACGCCGGTGCCGCCGGGTCGTCTGCGCGTCATCCTGCTCGGCTCGACCCAGCAGCGCGCCCTGGCGATGCGCCTGCCCTTCGGTGCGAGCCTCGAGGTCAACGGCCGCGTGCTCGAAGTGCTGGGCGTGGCGCCCAATCGCTGGCTGCAGCGCGGCGTTCTGAGCGGCAGCGACCGTGCCGAGGCGACAGCGGCGGCCAATCTGCTGCCAGGCAGCGCGCCGGCGATCGTCTTCGAGACCGACAGCGCTCGTGGCCAGCTGACGCTCGGCTTCCCCGCCGGCATCGAGGTCGGCGCCGTGATCGTCGAGCCGGCCGACCAGCCCTCGTCCTTCGTGCTCGACGCCGCTGCGCCGGGTGCCGTGGCTTCCGACTCGATCTGCCTGCAGGAGCAAGAGAGGATTGACCGCGCGCTGGCCGGGCTGCCCTCGGGCCGCGTGACGCAGACGCGCACACCGACTGGCGAGGTCACGCCCAAGCCGTCGAGCCCGACATCGCTCAGCCCGAGTTGACGGGCGCGGCCCGTCATCCTGAGCGCAGCGAAGGATCCAGCGATCAAAGGCACTGATGACGGCGGCGCCGGACAATCCCGGCGCCCTTGTCGCTTGTCCGCGATGCCGCAAGGTCCTTCGCTGCGCTCAGGACGACGACGGAAAACCTACTGTTCGCGGGGCGCGTGCTTGCCGAGGATTCGCTGCAGCGTACGGCGATGCATGTTGAGCCGCCGCGCCGTTTCCGAGACGTTGCGATCGCACTGCTCGAAGACACGCTGGATGTGCTCCCAGCGCACGCGGTCGGCCGACATCGGATTGGAGGGCGGCGGCGGCAGCTTCTTGCCGTGCGCGACAAGCGCCTGCTCGATGGCATCGGCATCGGCCGGCTTCGACAGGTAGTCGACTGCGCCCTCCTTCACCGCCGCGACCGCGGTGGCGATGTTGCCATAGCCGGTGAGCACGACGATGCGCATGTCGGGTCGCGCCTTGCGCAGCGGGCCGACGATCTCCAGCCCATTGCCGTCGCCCAGCCGCAGGTCGACCACCGCGTAGGCCGGCGGCGTCGCCGCCTGGGCAAGCGCCTCGGCCACCGAGCCGACGGCGGTGACGACATAGCCACGCTGCTCCATGGCGCGGGCCAGCCGGGTGCGGAACGCCAGATCGTCGTCGGCGATCAACAGACTGCGCTCTAAGTCGTCCCCGGCATCCGCCGCTGTTGCGGCCGCGCCGGGCTTGTCGTCGCGGTTGGCCACGATGCTTCCCCTGCTACGCTCTCAAACGCTGCCGTCGAGCGAATGCCCGCAGCCCTTAAGTAGACCGGAACACCGGGTTCTTCCAGCGCGCCGTGACCCGGGCGCCGCCACCCGCGGATTGCGGGCGGTTATTGAAACGGACGGTGGCGCCCGTCCGTTCCAGCAAGGTCTTGGCGATGAACACGCCCAGGCCCATGTGGCCGTCTGTGCCATCGCGCGTTGACAGAAATGGGGCGCCCAGCTCGTCCAGCAAGGTGTCCGGGAAGCCCGGCCCGTCATCCTCGACCGCGATCTCGACCCAGGCCGCGGTCCAGCGCGTGGTGATCAGCACTGTCGATTTGGCGAAGCCGCAGGCGTTCTGGACTAAATTGCCGACACCCTGCAAGAACTCTGGGCCGCGCACCATGACGGGCGCCACCTGCGGTGCGGAGGGCGCCGCCGGCGTCGCCTCGAAGGCGATCCTGACCTTGCCGTCGTTCCAGGGTTCGGCGGCGGCTTCGACCAGCGCCGGCACGGGCACCACGGTGTAGGCGTCCGACACGTCGCCCACCGGATCTACGCTCAGCCGCGTGAGGATGGTCCGGCACCGCTCGACCTGGTCTACCACCAGGTCGACGTCCTCGCGCAGCGGGTCGTCCGGCTCGACCTCGCGCTGCATTTCGCGGCTCACCACGGAGATCGTCGACAGCGGGCTGCCCAGTTCGTGGGCCGCCGCCGCCGCCAACGCGCCCAGCGCCGAGATGCGCTGCTCGTGCGCCAAGGTCGCGGCCACGGCGGCCAGTGCATCGCCCATCCGCCGGCTCTCGTCGGCCAGCCGCCATGTGTAGAGCGCGATCAGCGCGATCGACAAGGTCACGGCCAGCCACACCGCGGTGACGAAGATCGGCGGCAGCACCGGCGGCGGGCCGTCCCAGGGCAGCGGCAGGTGGAACAGCGTGATCAGTCCGGCGCAGAGCACGGTGAGTCCGCTGAGCACCGCCACGCTGCCGCGCGAGAGGTTCGAGCCGGCAACGGCGACGGGCGCCAGCAGCAGCAGCACGAAGGGATTGGAGATGCCGCCGGTGAGATAGAGCAGCAAGCTGAGCTGCAGCACGTCGAAGCCGAGGAAGACCGCCGCCTCGCGGTCGCGCAATTGCGTGCTGGTCGGCCGGCCGATCTCGAAGATCAGGTTGAGCAGCGCCGACATGCCGATGGCGCCGAACACCCACAGCACCGGCATCTTGAAGCCCAGGCCCCAATGCACCGTGCCCGCGGTCACCGCCTGGCCGGCGACGGCGATCCAGCGGATCTGCACCAGCGAGCGCAGGCGCACGCCGCTGCGTCCCTCAAGGAAGGATGTCGCCTCGTCGAAGCTCGGCCGCGTGCGCCGCGCGGCGGATGCCGCCGGGGCAGCCGCCGCCGGCGCGGGGTGCGCCGGCATGATCGCCTCGCTGTCGCTCACCTCAGCACATCCCGGGCCGTTCTCGCGCGGCCCCGTCGCCTATTCCTCGCCGTTGCCGCCGGCAGCCGCGGAAGGCGGCGCCATGCCCATCACGTGATAGCCCGAGTCGACGTGGTGCACTTCGCCGGTAACGCCGGCCGACAGATCCGACAGCAGATAGAGCGCGGCGCCGCCGACATCGGCCTGGTCGATGTTGCGGCGGAGCGGCGCCACCTCGCGCGTCGTGCGATAGACGTAGCGGCCATCGCCGATCACCGCGGCGGCGAGCGTGCGCATCGGACCCGCGGAGATGGCGTTGACGCGGATCCTGTGCGGGCCGAGGTCGGCCGCGAGGTAGCGCACGCTGGCCTCGAGCGCGGCCTTGGCGACGCCCATCACGTTGTAGCTCGGCATCACGTGACGCGCACCGCTGTAGGTGAGCGTGATCAGGCTGCCGCCGTTGGTCATCAGGGGCTGCGCGCGCCGCGCCAGGTCGGTGAGCGAGAAGCAGGAGATGGTCAGGCTGCGCTGGAAATTGGCGCGGCTGGTGTCGACGTAGCGGCCCTTGAGCTCGTCCTTGTCGGAATAGGCGATGGCGTGCACGAGGAAGTCGAGCCGGCCCCACTCCTTCTTCAGGGTCTCGAACAGCTGGTCGAGACTGGCATCGTCCTCGACATCGGCCGGTAGCACGAGCTTGGCGCCGAGCTTGCCGACCAGCGGCTTGACCCGCTGGCCGAACACGTCGCCCTGGTAGGTGAAGGCGAGTTCCGCACCCGCGGCGTGGCAGGCCTTGGCGATGCCCCAGGCGATCGAGCGGTCGTTGGCCACGCCCATGATCAGGCCGCGGCGGCCGGTCATCAGGCCCGAGGCCCTGCCCGCGGCGTCCGCCGCCGATGCGCCACTGACCGAATCGGGGCTCATGCGCCGACCCTCTGAAACAGCAGCACCGCGTTGGTGCCGCCAAAGCCGAAGCTGTTGGACATCACGCGCTCGAGTCCCGCGTCGTCGACGCGCGCGCGCGCGATCGGGTAGTCGCCGACTCCGGGATCGAGATTGTCGATGTTGATCGAGGGCGCGATGAAGTCGTGCTGCAGCATCAGGAGCGTGTAGATCGCCTCGTGCGCGCCGGTGGCGCCCTGGCTGTGGCCGGTCATCGACTTGGTCGAGCTCACCGTCGGCAGGCGGTCCTTGAAGACCTCGCGGATAGCGTCGAGCTCGGTGATGTCGCCCACCGGCGTGCTGGTGCCGTGCGTGTTGATGTAGTCGACCGGGCGGTTGTGGCCCGAGCCGCCCAGCGCCATGCGCATGCAGCGCACCGCGCCCTCGCCCGAGGGCGCCACCATGTCGGCGCCGTCTGCGGTGGCGCCGTAGCCGACGATCTCGCCGTACATCTTCGCGCCGCGCGCGCGGGCGCGCTCGTAGTCCTCGAGCACGACGATGCCGCCGCCGCCGGAGATCACGAAGCCGTCGCGGTCCTTGTCGTAGGCGCGCGAGGCGCGCGTCGGCTGCTCATTGAAGCCCGCGGACATCGCCGGCATGGCGTCGAACAGCACCGACAGGCGCCAGTCGAGCTCCTCGCCGCCGCCGGCGAAGGCGACGTCGGCCTTGCCCAGCAGAATGGTCTCGTAGGCATTGCCGATGCAGTGCGCCGAGGTCGAGCAGGCGGAGCTGATCGAGTAGCTGGGGCCGCGCACGCCGAAGGCCGTGCCGAGATTGGCCGACACCGTGCTCGACATCGCCTTGGGCACGACGAACGGGCCGACGCGCTTGGGGCCTTTCTCGCGCGCCGTGTCGGCGGCCTCGACGATCGCCTTGGTGCTGGGACCGCCGGAGCCGGCGATCAGTGCCGTGCGCTCGGACTTGATGGTGGCCTCGTCGAGGCCGGCGTCGGCGATGGCTTCCTTCATCGCCAGCCAGGCGAAGGCGGCGCCGTCGCCCATGAAACGGCGCAGGCGGCGGTCGACCACTTTCTCGACGTCGACCTTCAAGGTGCCGGCGACCTGGCTGCGGAAGCCGCGCTCCTTGTACTCGGGCACGAACTCGATGCCCGAGCGGCCGGCCTTCAGGCTCTCGGTGACCTCGGCGGCGTTGCTGCCGATGCTCGAGACGATGCCCAGGCCGGTGACGACGACGCGGCGCATCTCAGCCCGCCGCCTGCGGCTGGAACAAGCCGACCTTCATGTCGCTGACCTCGAAGGCCGGTTGCCCGTCGGCTTCGAGCACGCCATCGGCGACGCCGAGCACGAGCTTGCGCAGAAAGACGCGCTTCATGCTGACGCGGTAGGTCACGCGCTTGATCGAGGGCGTCACCATGCCGGTGAACTTGACCTCGCCGACGCCCAGCGCGCGGCCCTTGCCCGGCGCCTTCAGCCAGCCGAGGAAGAAGCCGACCATCTGCCACATGGCGTCGAGGCCGAGGCAGCCCGGCATCACCGGATCGCCCTGGAAGTGCACCGGGAAGAACCAGAGGTCGGGCTTGACGTCGAGCTCGGCGACGATCTCGCCCTTGCCGTACTTGCCGCCCTTGTCGTCGATATGGACGATGCGGTCGAACATCAGCATCGGCGGCAGCGGAAGCTGCGCGTTGCCGGGGCCGAAGAGCAGGCCCTTGGCACACCTGATCAGGTCGTCGTAGCCGTAGCTGTTCTTGGTAACGATCGCGTCCACGTCGATCTCGCGCTGGTCTTTGGGAATCGCTGCCGGGATCTATGTCGCGACCCCTCGTGGCTTCTAACAAATAGGGCTGCGGTGGCAAATGGCAATTCCCGGTCCGTCAAAGACTTAGGGTGGAAGCCGGACATCACGCGGCGACAAATCACGGTGGCTCCTCTAGGCATCGGAGCCGCGCGGTGGCATATGACGAGGCGATGACCACGTCGCCCCAGAACGCCGTTCCGGCCCGGCTGCGCAGCGCGGGGCTCAGGCCCACGCGGCAGCGTCTGGCCCTGGCGACCCTGCTGTTCGGCGACGGCCGCGACCGCCATGTCACGGCCGAGCAGCTGCACGCCGAGGCGCGGCGCGATGGCGCCAAGGTCTCGCTGGCGACGGTCTACAACACGCTCAACCAGTTCACCGCCGCCGGCCTGCTGCGCGAGGTTTCGGCCGGGCCGGGCCGCATCTACTTCGACACCAACGTCTCGGCCCACCACCATTTCCTCATCGAGGGCGACAGCGTCCTGGTCGACATTCCGGCCGAGCAGGTGGTGCTGGCCAGGCTGCCGGATGCCCCCGAAGGCCTGCGCATCGAGCGGGTCGACGTGGTGGTGCGCGTCCGCAAGTAGGGTTTTGCGGCTGCAACTCATTCTCAGTTTAGAAAGATTCTAAAATCATTGACCGCCCGCGGGCCGGTTCCTATACCGGGCGCGACGGCGCCCTGTCGGCGCAAGCACGAGGGAGAGGACCATGGCAAAGCTTGGCGGTTCGAAGACCGAGGGCAATCTGAAGGCGGCGTTCGCTGGCGAGAGCCAGGCCAACCGGCGCTACCTGTACTTCGCCCAGAAGGCCGATGTGGAGGGCTACAACGATGTCGCCGCCGTGTTCCGCTCGACCGCCGAAGGCGAGACCGGCCACGCCCACGGCCACCTGGAATTCCTCGAGGCGGTCGGCGATCCCGCGACCGGCCTGCCGATCGGCGAGACCGGCGCCAATCTGAAAGCCGCCATCGCCGGCGAGACGCACGAGTACACCGATATGTACCCGGGCATGGCACGCACCGCCCGCGAAGAGGGCTTCGGCGAGATCGCCGACTGGTTCGAGACGCTCGCCAAGGCGGAGAAGAGCCACGCCGGCCGCTTCCAGAAGGCGCTCGACACCCTGTCGTAACCACCGCAAGGACGACGGGAGCCGGCTGGGCTCCCGTCGCGTTTTTCGCGTTGGCCCTGCGGCACAGACTGTCATCCCGAGCGTAGCGAGGGATCCAGGGTGAGCCTGGATCCCTCGCTACGCTCGGGATGACAAGGGGTCTGGCGGCGTTCGGCGTTGCGTACGGAGGATCGATGCGCGAGGGCAGCCTCGAGGCGCCGACCCGGCATCCCCTGGGTTGGCAGGACGCCGATTTCTGGGACGAGGCCAAGCTTCAGAAGGAGATGGAGCGGGTATTCGACATCTGTCACGGCTGCCGCCGCTGCTTCAATCTCTGCGACTCCTTCCCGCGCCTCTTCGATCTGGTCGACAACAGCCCGAGCGGCGAGCTCGACGGCGTGAGGCACGAGGATTTCGGCAGGGTCGTCGAGGCCTGCACGCTGTGCGACCTGTGCTTCATGACCAAGTGTCCCTACGTGCCGCCGCACGAATGGGCGCTCGACTTCCCGCATCTGATGCTGCGCCACCGTGCAGTCGAGGCGAGGAAGAAGGGCGGCGCCGGCTTCATCGAGCGCCAGCTCGCCGAGACCGACCGCAACGGCAAGCTGGCCAACATCGTCTCGGGCGTCGCCAACTGGGCGACCGACGAAAAGAACGCCGGCACGCGCCGCGTGCTGGAGAAGGTCGCCGGCATCCATCACGGTGCGCGCCTGCCGCGCTACGCCGACGAGACGCTGCTCAATCGCGCGCGGCGCGAGAGCGTGGCGGTCAATCGCGAGGCGCCGGCCTTTGGCAAGCGCAAGGCGGTGCTCTACGCGACCTGCTTCGTGAACTTCAACAACACCGATATCGGCCAGGCCTCGCGCGCGGTGCTGGCCCGGCTGGGCGTCGAGACCGAGGTGGCGCATCCGGCCTGCTGCGGCATGCCCAAGCTGGAGCTCGGCGATCTCGAAGCCGTAGCCACGGCCTCGCGCAAGGTCTCGGCCGAGCTGCTGACCTGGGTCGACAAGGGCTACGACGTGATCGCGCTCACGCCGTCCTGCGCGCTGATGCTGAAGTTCGAATGGCCGCTGATCGTGCCCGACGATGCCAACGTCAAGCGCCTGTCGCAGGCGACGTTCGACATCAGCGAATACGTCGTCGACATCGCCAAGAAGGAGGGCCTAGCGCCCGGCCTCACAGCGCTGGAGGGCGGCGTCACGGTGCATCTCGCCTGCCATTCGCGGGCGCAGAACATGGGCGCCAAGGCGGCCGAGATGCTGCGCCTGGTGCCGAAGACGCGCGTCGCGGTGGTCGAGCGCTGCTCGGGCCATGGCGGCATCTGGGGCTCACGCACCGAGAATTTCGACGTCGCGGTCAAGGTCGGCAGGCCGGCGGCGCAGCAGGCGTTGCGCAACAACACACCCTTCGTCGCCTCGGAATGCCCGCTGGCGGCGGATCACCTGCTGCAGGTGATGCAGCTGACCGCCGAGGACGAGCCGCCGAAGCCGTCCCGGCCACACCATCCGATCGAGCTGTTCGCCAAGGCTTACGGATTGATGTAGCGGAGGAGGAAACGATGAGGGTTTCAGATTTGGTGTGCGCTCTGGTTTTCTCGCTGGTGGCTGCCGGTGCGCATGCCGCGGATCCCAACGGCCGCTATCACATCATCGGTGCAGGCAGCGTGAAGTGCCAGCAGTACTCCCAGGCGACCGATCAGCAAAAGCTCTTCGCGCACACGTGGATGGCCGGCTATGTCACGGCGCTCAACCGTGCGACGCCGGACAACTATCACATCGTCGGTAACACGACTCCGGAGAGCATGTACGGGATGGTGGGCAAATATTGTGCCGACAATCCCGATACTTCCCTGGGTATCGCCGTTCACAAGGTCATCGAACACTTGCACCCCAACCGCATCCGCAAGTCACCGAACTGAAGACCATGCGCAAGATCACCGAAGCCGACATCCTGCCGCTGCCCGACTACGTGAAGATCCGCGCCGAGCGGCGCTCGGCGATCACGGCGCTGAAGAAGAACCGGCGGCTCGAGGTTGGGCCGTTCGCGACCTTCTACTTCGAGAGCTTCGACACCATGCTGCACCAGGTGCAGGAGATGCTCTACATCGAGAAGGGCGGCGCGCAGCAGGTGCCGGACGAGCTCGCCGCCTACAATCCGCTGATCCCCGACGGCCGCGAGCTCACCGCCACGGTGATGCTGGAGATCGACGACCCGGTGCGCCGCGCGCGGGTGCTGGCGGGCCTGGGCGGCATCGAGCACACCATGGTCATCCGCTTCGCCGGCGAGACCGTGAAGGGCGCGGCCGAGGACGACCAGGAGCGCACCCGTGCCGACGGCAAGGCCTCATCGGTGCAGTTCGTGCACTTCCCGTTCACGCCGGAGCAGATCGCCAAGTTCCGCGCGCCCGGGACGGAGATCGTGGTGGGCTTCACGCACGAGAATTACGGCCACATGGCGCTGATGCCCGACTCCGTGCGCGCGGCGCTGGCGCAGGATTTCGACTGACGCCCCGGCACCCGGCCTCAGGGCAGTCGGCGCGCCGTCAGACGAAACGTCACGCCGCCGGGATAGTTGGAACTCGCCGTCAGCGTGTCGCCCTCGATCCTGCCGGTCAGCGTGTGGTCGAAGGGATTGCCGGCGCGCGGCGTGCCGGGCGGTGCGATTCCGGCGTAGCGCATGCGCACCTGGCCATCCGCCTCGATGGCGCCATCCAGCGTCTGTGGCGAGCCTTTGCCGACAGCCACGCCGCTCAGCCGGTTCTTTGCGATCTGCATGTTGGCCGGCCGGCAGGCGTCGTTGCGGCAGACCTGGCCGGCCCAGCGGCCCTCGAACGAGGTCGTCGGACCGGCGGGCGCGACGGAGGATATCTGCGGTGCCGCCTTGCGCCGCTCCTCCTCGAGCCTGTCCAGGGCGGCATCGCCGTCCTTCGACAGCAGCGCCGCCTGCGCCGCGGTCAGGAAGCCGGTCGGCGACTCGGCGCGGGCGCGCTGCCAGTTGGCGATCATCTGCCGCGACCGCGGCCCCAGCACGCCGTCGGTGCCCATGGTGTCGAACCCCTGGGTGGTCAGCGCCGCCTGGATGCGGCGACGATCGAGCTCGCTGAGCTTGAGCGCCATTTCCCGCTGCTCGTCCGTGGCGGCGGATGACGGCGCGGGCGCGGCAGCCGCGGCCTGCAGCTCGGTCAGCCGCGCGCGCGCGAAATCGGCGTAGACGCCATCGGGAAAGCGCTTGAGGAAGACTTCGAACATCGCCGGGTTGCTGCTGCCGGCGATGGCGCTCCACGCCGCCAGCTCGAGCGCCTCGGGCGATGCGGCAGACGGCGCGGCGCCCGGGGCGGTGTTGGTCGCGGCCGCCGCCGCGGGGTGGAAGTAGAAGTCGCCCCGGAACGAGGAACTCACCCAGGGCGTCTGCTTGCTCGCGGTCGCCGCGGCAACGCCGTCGATGGTGCGCTTGAAGACTTCCTCGAGCGTCAAGCCGGGCACGGCCATGGCCTTGAGCAGCTCCGCCGTGTAGACGCCGTTGTCGCCGTCGCCATCGGCGGCGGTGTCGCCAGGTGCGGTGGCGTAGGCGATCACCGTGCCGCGCGGCGCGTCGGTCTGCGCCAGGCCGCGCGTCGTCGCGCGGAAGCGGCGGGTGAAGGGATTGTTGCGGCAGGCGTCGAGCACCACGAGGCTAAGCCGGGCGCGCGACTCCTCGAGGCGATCGAGCACGTCGTTGACGTCGATCGACTCGTATTTGAGGTCGTATTCGTTGGCGAGTGCTACGTCGACCGGCAGCAGGTAGTTGACGCCGCGCACCTGCAGGCCATGTCCGGCGAAATAGAACAGGCCCACGCCGCCCGGCGGCACCTTGCCGGCGAACTCATGCAGCGCCTCGACGAAGGCGCGGCGCGTGGCGTTCTCGCGCAGGATGACCTCGAAGCCGGCCGCCGTCAGCGCCGTGGCCATCGCCCTTGCGTCGTTCACGGGATTCTTCAGGACCTCGGCATTGCTGTAGGCGCTGTTGCCGATCACCAGCGCGATGCGCACCTCGCGCGCCTGCAACGCTGCGCCGCAGAGCGACACGACGAGGAATCCAGCCAGGGCGGCAAGCCACGCCCATGCGAAGCGACGGTCCGACGTCATTCTCGGCGTTCCGGGATTGACCAACGGCGGCGTCCACCGCCGTGCCCATGCAGATTAGTAAGAATTCTATCAGAAACATGACGACTGTGCCACTGGCCGGCTGGACGTGATGGCTGGCCATCGGCAAGGTGCCGCCGCGCGTATCGGGGAAGGGACATGGGCAGCACGGTTTTCGAGTCGATCCTGTTTCGCGACATGTTCGGTACCGCGGCGATGCGCGCGGTGTTCGACGATCGCACCCTGATCGCGCGCTATGTCGAGGTCGAGGTGGCGCTGGCCAGGGCCGAGGCCCGCGCCGGCGTGATCCCGGCCGATGCCGCCGAGGCGATCGCCCGTACCGCGGATGCCGGCAAGCTCGACTTCGATCGGCTGGAGCGCGAGACACAGAATGTCGGCTACCCGATCCTGCCGGTCGTCGCGCAGCTGTCGAAGATGTGTGGCGAGGCCGGGCGCTACGTGCACTGGGGCGCCACGACCCAGGACATCATGGACACGGCGACGGCGCTGCAGCTGCGCGCCGCCCTCGACATCGTCGCCGCCGACGTCGATGTGCTGCGCACCGTCATGGCCGATCTCGCGCGCAAGCATCGCGACACGCCGATGGCCGGCCGTACCCATCTGCAGCAGGCGCTGCCGGTGACATTCGGCTTCAAGGTGGCGGTGATGCTGGCGGCGATGGACCGGCACGCCGAACGCCTGAAGCAACTGCGCCCGCGCGTCGAAGTCGTCGAATTCGCCGGCGCCGCCGGCACGCTGGCCTCCATCGGCGAGAAGGGTCTGGCGGTCCAGCGCGAGCTGGCGCGCGAGCTCAACCTCGCCGAGCCCGCCGCCACCTGGCACGTCGCGCGCGACGGCTTCGCCGAGGCGGTCAACGCCCTGGCGCTGATCTGCGGCACCTTGGGCAAGATCGCGCTCGATACCATGATCATGATGTCGACCGAGTACGGCGAGGTCTTCGAGCCCTTCGTGCACGGTCGTGGCGCGTCGAGCACCATGCCGCAGAAGCGCAACCCGATCTCCAGCGAGCTGATCCTCGCCGCCGCCAAGATCGCGCGCCAGCAGGCCGGCTTGATGATCGACGCGCTGGTCACCGACTTCGAGCGCGCCACCGGCCCGTGGCACGCCGAGTGGGCGGCGATCCCCGAGGCCTGCCTCGCCACCGCGAGCGCGCTGCATCAGGCCAAGTTCATGCTGGGCGGCCTGATCGTCGACACCGCGCGCATGCGCAGGAACCTCGACATCACCTCAGGGCTGATCGTCGCCGAGGCCGTGATGATGGGCCTCGCACCACACATCGGCCGCCAGCAGGCGCACGACGTCGTCTACGACGCCTGCCGCGAGGCCTCTGAACACGGCACACCGCTGCTCGACGCGCTGCTCAAGGTCGAGGCGGTGACCAAGCACCTCGATCGCACAGCGCTGGCGAAGCTTTGTGATCCGTCGAACTACCTCGGCATCGCGCCAGCGATGGTCGATCGCGTCGTGACGTCGCGCTCCTGATTGCGGCGCACGCGAGCGTGATCAGACTGTCATCCCGAGCGCAGCGAGGAATCCGGGGCGGTCCTGAATCCCTGGCTACGATCGGGATTGCAGAGGTGTCAGCCGCTACCGATTGAAGCCGTGCTTGGCCAGAATCTCATCGAGCGATTTGCGGGGGGCGTTAGGACTTGCATCAAGCTCCGCGCTTCGTGCTTCGAGGATTGCGCGATGTTCTGGTGTCAGTTCGGGCGGGGCGATCTCGAACTCGGCCTCGATTTCATCCCAAATGGCATCGGCGAGCAGCAGCCGGTTTTCGGGCGAGAGCTTTTCGACTTCACGCTTGAGTGCCTCGGGCAGGTTGGCGGTCCGGAGCGACATGTTCGACGTCCAACCTATCCCACGCGATACAGCCGGATCGCATCGGCGTCCGGCTCGCAGCCCAGGCCGGGCCCCTGCGGCACCGCGACCTTGCCGTTCTTCGGTTTCACCACCTCGCCCATCGGCTCGGCCGCGAGATCGACCGCCAGGCGTTCGAGCAGCGGCACGTTGAGCGCGGCGGCGAGATGGATCGTGTGGGCGTAGCCGGCACCGATCATGAAGCAGTGCGGCATGAACTGCACGTCGAAGGCGTCGGCCAGCGCGGCGATGCGAATCGCCTCGGACAGGCCGTGCGCCTTGGCGATGTCCGGCTGCACGATGTCGACAGCGCCGGCCTCGAACATGATGCGGTAGTCGGCGAGGCTGCCGGCGTTCTCGCCGGCGGCGATCGGGATGCTGGTCGAGCGGCGCAGCGCGGCCAGCGCCTGCACGTTCTCCGGCGGCCAGGTCGGCTCTTCCAGCCACAGCAGGTCGTGCGGCTCCATCAGCTTCGCGTTGCGCTTCGCCTCGGCGAGCGTCCACGGGCAGTTGGTGTCGAGCATCAGCGCCACGTCGGGGCCGATGGCGGCGCGCGAGGCGCCCACCGTCTCGACCAGCACCTCGTGCAGCTTCAGCGCGCCGTAGCCTTCGCGCGCCAGCCGCTCGCACGCCTTGCCTGCGGCGGGACCGGAACCGTAGCGCACCATGCTGGCGTAGAGCGGCAGCTCGTGGCGCGCGCTGCCGCCCAGCAGGCGATAGAGCGGCAGGCCGGCTGACTTGCCGAGGATGTCCCACAGCGCCAGATCGACGGCGGAGACGCAGAAGGCGACCAGGCCGACGCGACCGAAATTGTGATGCAGCCGCTCGAGGTCGCGCTTGATGAGGTTGATCTGCGTGGCGTCACGACCGATCAGGGCGGGTGCGAGGTGGGTGTCGAACACCGCCTTCAGCGCCAGCTCGCCGTTCTTGGTGAAGACTTCGCCCCAGCCGCTGATGCCCTGGTCGGTGTCGATGCGCACCAGCAGGGTCTGGAACTGCTTGTGCGCGCCGGCCAGTCGCCAGAGTCCGCCATGATCCTCGTAGGGGATGGCGAGCAGGATGGATTCAACGCTGGTGATCTTCACGATGTCCCCCTGCATCGTTGGCGGGCGGCATCGTGCGCGAGGATCGCCGCGCGGTCTACGGCCGGCGCGAAAGCGGCAGACGCACGACGTTGCCCGGCGGATCGTCGGGCGTGTCCTGCGGCGGCGCGGACTCGGCACCTGGCTGCCGTGCTTCGCCCGGCCAGGCCGGCGGCATTGGCGGCTGCGGCGCAGTGGCATCGACGATCGGCGGCAATTCCTCGGTCGCGGCGTGGGCGAGGTCGTCGGCTGGCGGCGTGGTGCCCAGGCCGGTCCACACCTCGGGCGGGGTCGGTTGATCCGGCGGTGTCGGCGTCGTCACCGGGCGAGCCGGCGTGGCGGCGGCCTGACGCAGGCTCTGCCAGCGCGCCAGCGCGGCCTTGTAGGACTCGGTGCCGCCATCGGCGGCGACGGCCTCGTCCTGCGCCACCGTGGTCTCGCGCTTGGGCGCAACGCCGTCGGCATCGCCCCAGTGCCTGGCGGCAGGGGAGAACATCGGTCCCAGCGATCCTTCGCGCGGTTCGGGCTGGCGGTGCAGCGCGTCGGGCAGGACATCCGACAGCCCTGTCGAGCCGCGCTCCAGTGCCAGCGGCACCTGGGGCGCGGGTGTGACGAACTCCCGCGGCACGCTGGTGGCGGCGGCGCCTGGCCGCATCCAGGGCAGGTCGAACTCCGGCGGTGGCGTCACCGAATCGTCGGCAAAGGCCGGCCGATCGCTGCCGCGGCGCCGGCGCCGCCGCTTCTTGCGCGGCTGTTCGGGCGCCGGCTCGGTCTCGGTTGCCGAAACCTCGCGGCCGACGCGCTCCGAGGCCAGCGACTGCGCCGAGGCGACGCCCAGCATCAGCATGAAGGTCACCGCCACCGCCGGCATCTGCAGCGAGAAGTCGACCATCGAGTGGCCGGCGATCAGCGCCGCGCCGGCTATGGCGGCGATCGCGAAGCTGGTGCCGCGAGAGCACGAGAACAGGGCTGTGACGCAGATGCCCACGGCCATGCCGGCCAGCGCCAGGCTGATCAGCAGGGCCGGGATGCCGCCCTCGACGGCGAGCTCGAGATAGGAATTGTGCGCGAAGTCGACATAGGCGTCGAACCCGGGCGGGGCGTGCAGCGCGCCGTTGAATGCCGCCGGGAAGCCGCCCAGCCCGTGGCCGACCATCGGCCGCTCGCCGGCGACCTGGCGGCCGATTTCGAACAGCACCCAGCGCGCGTCGTGCTCCATGCCGTCGCTGACGCGTTCGGCGAGGAAGCCGCCGCTGATCACCAGCGCCGCCGCCACGAATAGGCCGCCGGCGCCGATCAGCGCCAGGAAGGCGCGCAGACTGAGGATGCGCACGATCAGCATGCCCACCCCGAACACGGCGAAGCCCAGCAGCAGGCTGGCGACCCCGGCGCGCGAGCCGGTGAGGATCACCGCCATGACACCGGTCGCGATCGCCAGCGCCGAGATGTAGAAGACCGGGGTGGCTTCCTCCGACACCGTGCGCAGCATGGCGATCGGCGAGGTGCCGCTGCGCATCACGCGGCGCAGCTCCGACAGCAGCGGCGCCATGGCGATGATGACGCAGAGCCCGCCATAGGTTGCGTAGGAGTTGCGGTTGATGAAGGTCGAGGTGACGCTGCGCGAATAGGCCGAGGGCACGATGCCGAGGATCGTCTTGTAGCCGGCGAACATCGCGAACAGGCCATAGGCGGCATAGGCCAGCCCGACGGCGGCGAGCACGATGAAAGCCCAACGCGCGCGCTGGCGGTCGCGGCAGAGCATGAATGCGAGGAAGAACACGCCGCCATAGGCCAGAAGCTTCATTGCCTGGTGCGCGCCGACGCCGGGATCGAGCGCGATGGCACCATTGAGCGGCTCACCCAGCGCGCGGGCCGCCTCGGCCCAGGCGGGATGCGCCAGCCCCGCGCTGGCCGGCGAGGTCTGGAACCAGTACCAGACGATGAGCGCGCCGAAGACGGCCGCGAACACCAGGGCGATGCGGTCGATCACCACTGCCGCCGGTGCGGGCGGTGGCGGCCCGTCGGTCGAGGCCGAGGACGGCATCATGACCGTCGCGCCGCCCCGCAGGACGGCACGGATGCGGTCGACGCCCCACAGCACCAGCAGCACGGCGACGATCGCCGACAGCACGCTCCAGGGCAGCGGCCGGTTCGAGGCGAAGGGCAGGGGTGCGATCGCCACCGTCGCGATCAGCAGCCAAAAGACGAGGTTGGTCATCTCGGGTCGGAACCCGCTCCGGTGGCGTCGGTATGTTAAGGTGTCACTGTAACATACGGGCAATGGCGCGTCATTTGACGGGGGCCTCTGGCGACGCAGGGATGATCCGGGATGGAGTCGATGGAGGGCATCGAGGCTGCCGCGCGAGCGCTTTGGGCGGTGCTGCTGACCGGCAAGCCGCCCGCGTCGCCGCCGACGGAAGCCGGCCTCTCGTTCCTGGGGCAGCGCCTCGCCCGGCGGCTGTCGCCCGCCTGGGTGGCGAGTCTTCTGGAGCCACTGATCACGTCGGGGATGCCCGCGCCGATCGACCCGGTGGTCGCCCGGCAGGCCTTGATGGTGGCACGGCTGACGCTTGGCGCCCAGGCCGAGGCCGTTCGCCTGATGCAGGATGCCGGACTGGAGCCCGTGGCGCTGAAGGGCTTCGCCCATGCCCACGCCCTCTACGGCGAGCCCGCCGCACGCATCTCGGGCGATCTCGACGTGCTGCTGCGGCGCGACCAGCTGGCGCCGGTCATCGACCTGTTCGGCAAGCGCAGCTATGCCTTCGCCGCCGACGGCCGGCGGCGATGGGGATTCGTCTCTGACGCCAGCTTCGTGCCGTTCTTCTCGCCCGATGGGCTGTGCAACATCGACCTGCACGTCGAGGCCGATTCCTGGCCGCTGCACGACGGCCTGCCGGCCGACGACGTGCGCAAGGCGGCCCGCCGGATCGCCTATGCCCATGGCAGCTTCACCGCACCCTCGCCCGAGCACGCCCTGCTGATCGCCGTCTCCAACATCGCCAAGGATCGCTTCTTTGCGCCCACCCTGTCCAAGGTGATCGATCTGTCGCGGCTGCTGATGCGCCACGACGGCGTTCTCGACTGGCGGGAGATCGAGCGGCGCGGCAGCCGCGCGGCGCTGATGCCGGCGCTCAATGCCACCCTGGCGCTGATGGTGGCACTCGGCCTGCCGCAGGCTCTGGTGCCGCCGGACCTGTCACGGCGGCCCACCGGGCTGCCCGGCCGGGCCTTCACGCGAATGCTGGCCGACTGGCTGGCGATGTTCCCGCGCGATCCGGGCGCCGCCGGCCTGTTGGCCCGCGAAGCCCTGCTGGCGCGCGAGCCCGCCACCTTCGTGGCCCTCAACCTGCGCCGCCTGCGCGGGCTGCTGCGCCGCGGCGACGGCATTCCGCCGGAGGCGCGGCTCAGCCCGTCGTGAGCAGCAGGCCGCGCTCGGCCATGGTCCGCAGCAGGGCGGCAAGGTCGGCGGCGATGGTCTCGCGCGGCAGATCGGGGAACGCATCGATCAGTAGCGCCTCGAGATCGGCCGCGCTCATCGGCTCGGCGAGCGCGGTCCATACGCCGCCCGCCAGGGTGTCGAGATAGAAGATCGCCTGCGTCGCCGGATCGACGACGAAGGTGCCGTCCTCCATCGTCGTGACGGTCATGTCGGGATTGCGCTGCAGCAGAGCCATAGCGGTTTGTCGGGTGCGAGCGGGGTCCGGGTCAACCGCCAAGCGGGCGCATCAGTCGGTCGGCGGCGCGGGCGCTGGAGCCGTAGGCCAGCGACCAGCAGGTTACGCCGGCGGCCAGCGAGCCCATCATGCCGACCAGCTCGGCGGCATCGACCGCCGGCGTCGCCGCCTGGCGAAGCAGCGCCAGCGCCGCTTGGCCGCGCGGCAATGGCCGCAAATCGAGCGCGCTCTCGTCGCCTTCGACGCGGCGCGGCACGACGATCGCCGACAGCGGCGCGATCTCGCCGAACGGCGCGCCGCCGATGCTCTGCGGATCGACCGTGGCGATGATCGCGGCACCATCCTCGTCGTGGTGCTCGACGGTCATATGGCGCTCGATGAACGCGATATAGTCGGCTCCGGCGGCGGGATGGATCGGCAGGCGCACGCGCGGCGTCAGGCCGAGCGCGACGCCGGCGGGACCGCCCTCGCCCCCCAGCGCGGCGCCGTCGCCGACCAGCAGGCGGTCGTCGGCGACGAAGCGCGCTCCGCGCGCCGCGAGCTGCAGGGACAAGGTGCTCTTGCCGCTCATCGAGTCGCCGGGCAGCACGATCAGCCCGTCGCCGACGCGCGCTGCGCCGGCGTGCAGCGAGACCAGGCGCGGCGAGCGCTCGATCGCCTCGGCCACCAGCAGCGAAACGATCTGATTGGCCGCCTCCTCGGCGCTGGCAACGCGCAGGCTGCCTTCGGGCAGGGCGGGGTGACGCAGCACGTAGGCATCGAGGTCGTCGGCCAGCGCCTGGATGACGATGTCGGGCGGAGCACCGTTGCCTTCGACCATCGGCCACAGGGCGAGGAATCGGCGATGGAAGGGCTCCAGCGCCGCATCGCTGTCGACGTGGATCCAGGCGTTGTCGAGGGCGGCGAAACGGTAGGCGCGTCGTCGGGACATTCGACCCGCATCCTGCCATCGCATTGCCGAGGTGGATATGGCCTCGCCTTTGATTCACAATCGTCGCCGTGCCTGACGACGCCCACGCGACACTGCGCCAGCGCCTGCGATCCCTCGACGCCTACTGGGCCCGCGAGCTCGACGAGCATCTCGCCGTCGCCGCCGAGACGCGGCGCGCGCTGCGCGAGGATTTCGCGCGCCTCGTCGAGGTCTGCGCCCGCGCCTTCGCCGACGGCCACAAGCTGATGATCTTCGGCAATGGCGGCAGCGCCGCCGACGCCCAGCACATCGCCAGCGAATTCTCCGTGCGCTATCGCGCCGACCGCCGCGCCCTGCCGGCGATGGCGTTGACCGCCGAGGCCGCGACGCTGACCGCCGCCGGCAACGATCTGGGCTTCGAGCGCGTCTTCGCGCGCCAGATCGAGGCGCTGGGCCGGCCGGGCGACATCGCCATGGGCATCTCGACATCCGGCCGCAGCCGCAACGTGCTCCAGGGCCTCTCGCAGGCCCGCGGCCAGGGGCTGGTGCCGGTGGCGCTGGGCGGCGGCGACGGCGGCGAACTGCGCGGCGTGGCCGATCCCTGCCTGATCGTGCCGTCACCGACCGTGGCGCGCATCCAGGAGATGCACCTCACGCTGGGTCAGATGCTGTGCGGTGCGGTCGAGATCGCGCTTGGCCTGGCGGGCGGCGAGCCATGATCGACACCGATGCGCTGTTCGCCCGCCTGCCGGCGCTGGGCTCGGTGCGCGTGCTGGTGGTCGGCGACGTCATGCTCGACCGCTACATCTACGGCACCGTCGAGCGCATCTCGCCGGAAGCGCCGATCCCGGTGCTGCGCATCGAGCGCGAGAGCGCGATGCTGGGCGGCGCCGGAAACGTCGCGCGCAACCTGGCGGCGCTGGGCGCGCAGGCGATCTTCGCCACCGCCGCCGGCGGCGACACCGCGGGACGCGAGATCGCCGGCCTGATGGGCGAGGAGCGCGCCATCGAGGCGCAGCTGGTAATCGAGTCCGGGCGCGTCAGCACGGTGAAGAACCGCTTCATCGGCGGCGCGCAGCAATTGCTGCGGGCGGATCGCGAGCTGGCGGCACCGCTGTCGGCCACGGCGCGGCAGAACCTGCTGGCGCGCGTGGCGCCGTCGCTGGCCGAATGCGACGTCGTGATCCTCTCGGATTACGGCAAGGGCGTGCTGGCCGAAGGCGTGGCGCGCGACATCATCGGCGCGGCGCGCGCGGCCGGCCGGCCGGTGATCGTCGATCCCAAGGGCCGCGACTACGGCGTCTACGCCGGCGCGACCTCCCTGACGCCCAATCGCCACGAGCTCGCCGACGCCACCGGCATGCCGGCCGGCAGCGATGCCGAGATCGAGGCGGCGTCGCGTGCCCTGATCGCCCGGCTGGGTCTCGAGCACGTGCTGGCGACGCGCGGGGCGCAGGGCCTGTCGCTGGTGCGCGCCGGCGGTGCGGCGCTGCATGTGCCGGCGCGGTCGGTCGAGGTGTTCGACGTCTCGGGCGCCGGCGACACGGTGATCGCCACTTTCGCCGCCGCGCTGGGCGGCGGGCTGACCGGCGAGGACGCCGCGTCGCTGGCCAATGTTGCCGCCGCACTCGTCGTGGCCAAGCTGGGCACCGCAACCTGCTCGCTGGCCGAGTTGGCGCGCGGGCTGCTGGGCGGCGGTGGTACCGATCCACACGCCTCCAAGATCGCCGACCTCGCGCGGCTGCGTGACGAGGTGGCGCGCTGGCGCCAGGCCGGCCTGAAGGTCGGCTTCACCAATGGCTGCTTCGATCTTCTGCATCCCGGCCACGTCTCGCTGATGCGCCAGGCGCGCGCGGCCTGCGATCGGCTGGTCGTCGGGCTCAACAGCGATGACTCAGTGCGCCGGCTCAAGGGCGCAGGTCGGCCGGTCAATGGCGAGACGGCCCGCGCCACAGTGCTGGCCTCGCTGGCCGATGTCGACCTGGTGACGGTGTTTACCGAGGACACGCCGCTCGGGCTGATCGAGGCGATCCGGCCCGACGTGCTGGTGAAGGGCGCCGACTATACGCGCGAGACGGTGGTCGGCGCCGACCTTGTCGAAAGCTGGGGCGGCCGGATCGTGCTGGCGGCGCTGGCCGAGGGCCACAGCACCACGGCCACCATCCGCCGCCTGGGCGGCGCCTGACCCCTCAGGCGCCGTCAAGCGCGGTGAAGGCGGGGTCGGCCAAGCGCTGCAGGCGCTCGCCGGCCAGCCGGCTCAGGCGCACCAGCAACGCCTTGCGCCGTGCTGCCGACAGCCTGGTGGCGTCCGGCGGGCGCAGATCGTCGCGCAGCAGCTCGGCACCGAAGGCGTCGGCGAGGATCACGCCGGTTTCGACGGGCAGCAGTTCCAGGGGGAAGGTGGCGGGCGTCGCGAAATAGAAGCGGTCGCACCAGGCGAGGTAGTCGCCCCATTTGGTGTCGACCCGGAAATCCTCGAGGCTGGATTTCACCTCGACAATGACGATCTCGGCGGCGTCGCCCACGGCCACGATGTCGGCGCGCCGGCCGTCGGCCAGCGGCACCTCGAGGATCGGCGACAGGCGGCGCTGGCGCAGCCAGCGCGCGGCACCGCGCGTCACCGCCTGGGTGACCTCGGGTCGGCCAAGAGGATCGTCGCTCAATGCCACTGACTTAGTCCTGTTTTCGTCAGGGATATGACGAGGAGTGGCTAGCCAAGCTGCACTCGGCCTGATATAGTTCCGCCCATAATTCCAAGTCATATGGGCCTGGGGATGGGTGTTTATGCATAACGTTCCAGAAACCACCGAAACTGCTACGCCGTCGCCACGCGAGGACGTCTCCGTGTCCCGCCGTCGTGCGCTCGCGAGGCTCGGGCTCGCCGCCGGTGCCGTCTATACGACGCCGACCCTCCTGCGACTCGACCGTCAGGCGCTGGCGGCATCGACGCCGTGTCCGCCGCCCGGGATGACCGGTGTCTGGCGTCCGCCGAGCTGCCCGAAGAAGTAGCCTTCAGCGCCGCTTGACCCAGCGGACCGGGCTCGCCCATTCGAGCCGGACGTTGACGATCGGCTCGGCGACAAACGACATCAGCAGGTAGGTATTACGTCCGCCGCCCACGGCGAGGCGCTTCACCAGCGTGGGTCCGTTGACCAGCTTCACGACGCACTCGCGGCCGACGCAGGTCGCCGGATCGACGCCGCCCAGCCCGGGATCGCGTCCGTAGAACAGGATGTCGCCGTCGGCGTAGGCCGGCAGCAATGCATCGCCGCGCACCTTCAACGCCACCATGGAAAGCCCCGAGTCCGGCGGCGCCTCCACCTCCTCAGTGCCGGCCCCGGGCGACGGATCGCCGATCATCAGCACCTCGCCGCCGGCGCCGACATGGCCTGCCACCGGACTCATGCGCCGACCGACGCGGATCTCGCCGTAGCGGAACACCGCCGTCGGCACGCCCGCCATGTCGGACAGCACCTCGAGCATTTTGTCGTCGGGGGTGAAAGCGCCCTTTTCCCACCGATGCACGGTGGGTTGGGTGACGCCCAGCCTGGCGGCAAATTCCTGCTGGGTCAGGCCCTTCTGCTTGCGCAGGCCCTTGATGCGATGGCCCAGCTCCCGGAATGGCTCGCGCATCTTCAACCCATGATTGTCATCGAGGCGCATACTAGGGAGCCATAATAATACAAGTCAAGAATATGCCGCTACGGCACCTTGGTCGGCGGGCGTAGGATCGGTGCTTCGTCGTCGGCGTGGGCAACGTGTTCGGGCCTGGGCGTGAACGACAGCGCCGCGTGCTCGGCGCGCTCGATCTGGTCCGGAGTCAGCTTCTCGGCGGCACGGGCCCGCACCTTGGCAGCGTTACTGTGACCCTGGCGCTCGGCCAGCGCCAGCCAGCGATAGCCATCGACCGGATCCGTGGTGCCGGCGACACCACCGCTGAGCCAGATGCCCAGCACATACTGCGCGTCTGCGAAGCCCTGCTCGGCGGCCCGGCGATACCAGCGCTGCGCCGTCGGAAAATCGCGCGGCACGCCGGCGCCGGCGAAGTAGCAGTTGCCCAGCTTGGCCTGGGCCATCGCCACCCCGGCCTCGGCGGCGCGCAGGTACCAGGAGGCTGCCGCCTTGGCGACCTCCTCCTGCTGCCTGCCGCTCCGACCCATGGTCATCTGGCCGAACAGGTCACCCATCAGCAGCGCCGCTTCGGGGAAGCCATGATCGGCGGCGTGGCGCAGCCAGAACTCGGCGCGCGCGCGGTCGCGGCTGACGCCGCGACCCTCCAGCAGCATGGCGCCATAGCGCACCGCTGCCGGCAGATGGCCGGCCTTGGCGGCGCTCAGATACAGCGGCGCGATCTCGCCCCAGCGCTGTGCCGCCTGCGGCGAGGTCTCCAGGGCGCGCGCCCAGGCGTAGGTGCCGTACGGATCGCCGGCCTTCGACGCGCGCTCGTACCACATCAGGGCCTGCGCCGGATCGTGCGGCACGCCGCGGCCGTGGGCATGCATCAGGCCATGGTTGTACGCGGCCCGGGCGATGCCGCCCTCGGCCGCTTCGCGAAACAGCCGGGAGGCCTCGATGTCGTCCCGATTGGTGCCGGCACCTGTGAGGTACTGGAAGGCCAGCCCGAACTTGGCGCGCGCATTGCCGGCGAAGGCAGCGCGGCGCAGCAGGATCATGCCCTCGCCGACGCTGGCTTCGTCGCCGCGCTGCACCAGCAGGATCCCGAGCCAGGCGGCCGCCTCGTCGTCGTCGACCGCCAGGGCGCGCAGAACCGGCTCGGCCGTCGCAGCGTCGCCGCGTTGAGCGGCGGCGATGGCGCTGGCCAGTCCGGCCGGCTTGTCCTGCGCCGACGCCGCAGCGGCGGTGAGTGCCAGCAGCCATGCCAGCGCCATGGCGCGGGAAAGGCGGCCGGAGGCCATCAGCGGCGTGGGGTGAAGTTGTCGGCTGCGGCCTTGGCGCGCTCGATCTGGTCGGGCGTCATGTCCTTGGCCATGGCGGAGAGGAACTGGCCGGCCTCGGGCACGCCGCGCCGTGAAGCGAGCGCCGTCCATTTGTAGGCCTCGACCATGTCCTTGGTCACGCCAGCGCCGTCGGCATGAGTGATGCCGTAGAACAGCATCGAGCGGGCAAAGCCGCGCTCGGCCGAATCCTTGATAAGCGGCACCGCCTTCTTGAGGTCGAAGAGCTTCGACTCCCGGTTGGCGTAGACCTCGGCGCCAAGCAGGAACTGCGCGCGCGGGTCGCGATTGTTGGCCCGGGGCAGCAGGAACCTCTCGGCGCCGGCCCAGTCCTTGGCCTTGATGGCGTCGAAGGCCGGCTGCAGGTCGTTGACCAGATGCGTCTTGCCCTTGCCGGCGTCCTGCTTGCCAGGATCCTGCGGCGGCGGGGCGGGCGCGGGCGACGGCAGGTTGAACGACTTGGGCGGCGGGGCCGGTGCCGTCGGTGTGGTCGGGGTGGGCGAGGTCCCGAAACCCTGGGCCATCGCCGTCGCAGGCCCAACGGCCAGTGCGATCGTCATCGCCAGCCTTGCGCCGATCATCGGTTGAACTGCCATGTCTTCCCTGCGGATCCGCCGAGGTTCGCGAACGGCCCTAGTGCTAGGCGGCCAACATGGCGGAAAGGCGGCGTGGTATCAATCGCTTGACCCGGATCGGCGCGTGGGCACAGTGGCGCGGGGCGTAGCCAACCGAGGATACCATGGCCGGCGAATCGCGATCGAAGCTGCGCGTATGGGATCTGCCGACTCGGCTGTTCCACTGGACCCTTGTTGTGCTCGTGGTGTTCCAGGTCGTCAGCGTCAAATGGGGCCCGGGCTGGGACAAGGAGTTCAACTGGCTGACCCTGCATTTCTGGTGCGGCTACGCAATCCTCGCCCTGCTGCTGTTCCGCATCGCCTGGGGCTTCGTCGGCAGCACCACGGCCCGTTTCGGCCACTTCGTGAAGGGCCCGGGCGCCGGCATCGCCTATCTGCGCGGGCTGTTCGGCGCCAAGGGCGAGCCCGAGATCGGCCATAACCCGGTCGGCGGCTGGATGGTGGTGGCGCTGATCCTCGGTCTGCTGTTCCAGATCGTCACCGGCCTGTTCGCCACCGATACCGACATGGGCTACTACGCCGGACCGCTTGCGAAATTCGCCAGCGATGGCTTCGGCACTGGCGCGACCAAGCTTCATACCTTCTGGATCAACGTGCTCTACGTGATGGTGGCGCTGCATGTCAGCGCCTCGCTGTTCTATCTCGTGGTCAAGCGGCAGAACCTCGTCGGCCCGATGTTCAGCGGTGACAAGCTGTTTCCGGCCGACATGACCGCACCGAGCCTGCGGTTCGCCAGCGCGCGCCTGGCGCTGTCGCTGCTGATCGCGGCGGCTTGCATCGTCTACCTCATCGTGCGCATCGGCGGTTGACGCGAAACGGCCGGTCGCGAGGACCGGCCGCTCGTGTGTCGGCAGACGCGCTGCGCGCGTTCCGACAGCGCATCGTACGTGGGATTACTTCGCGCGATACTTCTCGTGGCAGGCGCCGCAGGTCTTGCCGGTTGCGCCGAAGGCCGCGGTGAGCGCTTCGATACTGCCCGAACCCGCGGCCGCCGCCATGGCGTCGGCGGCGTTGGCCGACGCAGTGTTGGCAGCTTCGAAGCCGGCCCAGTCAGTCCAGATCACCGGCAACGCCTTGGTGTCGCCCTTGTCCGAGCCCTTGGGATAGAGCTTGGTGTGCGCCACCGTGAGTTCCTTGATCTTGGCAGCATGTGCCTGCGCGCCCGAGGTTGCGCCCTTCGCGTCGATGATGCCCTTGATGGCCTTCATCGCGGCGCCGGCCTGCTTGCGGTTGTCCTTGCGGGCCGCGATCGGATCGGTCGCCTGCGCCAGCACCGTGCCGACCAGAGCGCCCGACAGGGCAAGGCCGATGGCGCCGACGATCAGTCCCTTACGCATGGTGGATCCTTTCCTGGTGTCCCCCGACGGTTTCGCCTCCCGCATCCGACCGCCCGTCGCCCGGTCGAACGCAATAACCCTACACGAATAAACACCTTTGTCTCATGACTCTTCCTCAGAATTTTTCCCCATCGCGGTTTCGAGTCCGTGCCCGCCCGCCTCTTGAATGCCCGGTCCGAAAGTTGTGAGGTGCGGGCATGCCATCGACCGACACCAACAAGCCGCTCCGCCATCTCTGGCTGATCGACGGCTCGGGCTACATCTTCCGCGCCTTCCACGCGCTGCCGCCGATGACCCGGCCGGACGGCACGCCGATCAACGCCGTGTTCGGCTATTGCAAGATGCTGACGCAGTTTCTCGACGATCCGGCGATCGATCACGTTGCCGTGATTCTCGATGCCGGACGCGAGACGTTCCGCAATGGCATCTATCCGCAATACAAGGCGCACCGGCCGGAGCCGCCGGAAGAGCTGATCCCGCAGTTCCCGCTGTTCCGCGAGGCCACGCGCGCCTTCGGCCTGCCCTGCATGGAGCTGGCGGGCTTCGAGGCAGACGACCTGATCGCGACCTACACGCGCGAGGCGGTCGAGGCGGGTGCCGACGTCACCATCGTGTCCTCGGACAAGGACCTGATGCAGCTGGTCGGCGATCGTGTCTGGCTCTTCGACCCGATCAAGATGCGCAAGCTGGGCCGCGAGGCGGTATTCGAGAAATTCGGCGTGACGCCCGAGAAGGTCGTCGACGTGCAGGCGCTGGCCGGCGACAGCACCGACAACGTGCCGGGCGTGCCCGGCATCGGCGTGAAGACCGCGGCGCAGCTGATCACCGAGTACGGCGATCTCGACGCGCTGCTGCGGCGCGCCGGCGAGATCAAGCAGCCCAAGCGGCGCGAGGCGCTGCAGAACAATGCGGAGCTGGCGCGGATATCGCGGCAACTGGTGAAGCTGCGCGACGACGTGCCGGTGAAGGAGCGCGCTGACTCGTTCGACAAGCGCGCGCCTGACACGTCGAAGCTGGTGCCATGGCTGGAGCAGCAGGGCTTCCGCTCGCTGCTGGCGAAGTATCGCAACGGCGGGCCGGCTCCCGCAGCGACCCCGGCCGCCGTGCCAGGCCCGGCGGCGGTCGCACCGAAGGCGCAGACCGCAGTCATTGCCGCTGCCGACGATCGCGTCGCCACGGCGCGCGACTGGCGCATCTCGGATCGTCCCTTCAGCCTGATCGACTACGAACTCGTCACGACGGCGGCGCAGCTCGAGGATTTCGTCGCCGCCGCGCGCAAGGCGGGCGTCATCGCCTTCGATTGCGAGACCGACGCGCTCGATTCGCTCAATGCCAATCTCGTGGGCGTGTCGCTGGCGCTTCCCGACGGACCGGTCGGCGACATCGATGTCTCGCGCCGTCGCGCCGCCTATGTGCCGCTGGGCCATCGCCCGCCGGCGGCGCCCAAGCAGGGCGCGCTCGATCTCGGCGGCGAGCAGGCGGCGGCGTCGGGCTCCGACGCGCTGCTGCCCGGCCAGCTGGCGCTCGCCGACATGATCCGCGTCCTGAAGCCGCTGCTCGAGGACGAGGGTGTGCTGAAGATCGGCCAGAACATCAAGTACGACTACGCCGTCTTCCTGCGCCACGGCGTCGTCATCGCGCCGATCGACGACACCATGCTGCTGTCCTTCGTGCTCGACGGCGGCAAGAACGGCCACGGCATGGACGAGCTGGCCGAGCTGCATCTGGGCGTCTCGACCATCAAGTTTGCCGATGTCGCCGGCTCGGGCGTCAAGCAGGTGAGCTTCGACCGCGTGCCGATCGACAAGGCACGCGACTACGCCGCGGAAGACGCCGACGTCACCATGCAGCTGTGGCTCACGCTGAAGCCGCGCGCCGCCGACGAGCACATGTCGACGATGTACGAGCGCATCGAGCGGCCGCTGATTCCCGTGCTGGTCGATATGGAGCGTGCCGGCGTCAAGGTCGACGCCACCGAGCTCAAGCGGCTGAGCGCCGATTTCGAGCGGCGCATGGCCGAGTACGAGGCCGAGGCGCACAGGCTCGCCGGCAAGAGCTTCAACGTGAACTCGCCCAAGCAGCTCGGCGAGATCCTGTTCGACGACATGAAGCTGCCCGGCGGCAAGCGCAACAAGAACGGCGCCTGGGCGACCGATGTCGGCATTCTCGAAGAGCTTGCCGACGCGGGCCACGCGCTGCCCAGGGCGATCATGGAGCACCGCCAGCTGGCGAAGTTGAAGGGCACCTATACCGACACGCTGGTGACGCAGATCGATCGCCGGACCGGTCGCGTGCACACCTCCTATCACATGACCGGCGCCTCCACCGGCCGGCTGGCCTCGACCGATCCCAACCTGCAGAACATTCCGGTGCGCACCGAGGACGGACGCAAGATCCGCAAGGCTTTCGTCGCCGAGAAGGGCAACACGTTGCTGTCGGCCGACTACTCACAGATCGAGCTGCGCCTGCTGGCGCATGTCGCCGGCATCGAGTCGCTCAAGGAGTCCTTCGCCCGCGGCGAGGACATCCACGCGCGCACCGCCTCGGAGGTCTTCGGCGTGCCGATGGCGGGCATGGACCCGATGGTGCGGCGCCAGGCCAAGGCGATCAATTTCGGCATCATCTACGGCATGTCGGCGTTCGGCCTGGCCGCCCAGCTCGGCATCGCCCAGGGCGAGGCGCGGCGCTACATCGAAGCCTATTTCGAGCGCTATCCCGGCATCCGCGACTACATGGACCGCACGCGCAAGTTCTGCCGCGAGCGCGGCTACGTGATGACGCCGTTCGGCCGCAAGATCCACCTCACCGGCATCAACGACAAGAATCCGGCGCGGCGCGGCTTCTCCGAGCGCGCGGCGATCAACGCGCCGCTGCAGGGCGGCGCCGCCGACATCATCAAGCGCGCGATGATCGCCCTGCCCGGCGCGATCGAGGCCGCCGGGCTCAAGACCAGGATGCTGCTGCAGGTGCACGACGAGCTGGTCTTCGAGGCGCCGCTCGACGAAGCCGACGACGCCGGTGCGGCGATCAAGGCGACGATGGAGAAGGCCGCGACGCTGTCGGTGCCGCTGGTCGTCGAGGTCGGCCGCGGCGCCAGCTGGGCCGAGGCGCATTGAGCATGCGCGCCACAAGCGGTTGTCGCGCGATGCTCGTCGCGCTGGCATGCGTCGCGATGATGGGCGGCGGCGCGGCTGCCCAGGACAGCAATCCCGTCGTGCGGCCGACGATGATTGCACCGGGCACCAACGCCGTCATCGAAGCGGGCGAGCCCAGCGGCTGGTCCAACCCCGAGGACATGCAGGCCACCACCGGAACCGCGGCGATCCCGGCGGCGACTCGACAGCTCTGGACCGAGGAAGCCCGGCGCATGCAGCGCTTGGGCACGACGACGACGCTCAAGGCCAGTCGCTCGGGTGGCGTGCTGATGCTGGCGCTGAACGGGGGGCGCACGCTCAAGCTCTTCGATCAGGGTGTCCCCGGCTCGGCTCTGTACGACGGCGATCGTTTTCACCTTCTGGTCGACTTGCCGCTGGCGGCCAATCTCTACGCCGTCGACGTGATGATGAACGAGTTCGACTTCCACTGGCTGATACTGCCGTCGACCGGCGTAATGACGTCGCTGCCGGGCAAGCCGGTGCTGTCGGCCGATCTGCGGCGCGCCTTCGGCTTTCGCGACGAGCTGATGAATGGCCGCGAGCTGGCGGTGGTGTCGATCGGGCCAGACCAAGTGACGCATGACGAGGTCTCGTGGCAGCCGGACAACGAACCCGACACCGAATACGCCCTCAGCTGGACCGCCGACGGCCAGGCCATCACGGTTTCTGAGGTTCGACAGAAGACGCACCGCACCAGCTTCCGGCTGCTCCTGAAGGATGGGGCATGGCGGCGCGAGTAGGGGAACAAATCATGCTGAAGATCTACGGGCGCGCCAACTCGATCAATGTGCAGAAGGCACTGTGGGCGGCCGACGAATGCGGGCTGGCCTATGATCGTCTCGATGTCGGCGGTGCCTTCGGCGGCAACGACCAGCCGTGGTATCGCTCGATGAATCCCAACGGCGTGGTGCCGACCATCGACGACAACGGCTACGTGCTGTGGGAGTCCAACTCCATCGTGCGCTACTTCGCGGCGACGCACGCGGCGGGCACCCTGTGGCCGCTGGAGCCACGCGCGCGCGGCGAGGCCGAGCGCTGGATGGACTGGCAGCTGAGCACGATCTCGGCCGGCATGACGACCCTGTTCTGGGGCCTGATCCGCACGCCGCCGGAGAAGCGCGACAACGAAGCGATCGAGAAGGCGCGGGGCGCGACGGCCGCGCTGTGGCAGCGGCTCGACGGCCATCTCGCCAACCGCCTCTTCGTCGCCGGCGCCACCTTCACCATGGGCGACATCCCGGTTGGCGCCATGGCCTATCGCTGGCTGCACCTGCCGTTCAAGCGCGACGACCTGCCGGCGATGCCGCACCTGAAGGCTTGGTACGACCGTCTCGCCGAGCGGCCGGCCTATCGCAAGCACGTCACGATTCCCATGACCTGACGCATAGCGGCCCAGCGCCCGGACACGATGGACTCCGCCGTGTCCGGGCCGCCATGATCCTCCCGCACCAGGGAGGAATCACATGAAAGTCGGTCTGGCGATCTCCGAGATCCTCAAGCGCGAAGGCGTCGACGTCATCATCGGCTATCCGGTGAACCATATCCTCGAGCTCGCCGCCCATCTCGACATCAGGCCGATCATCGTGCGCCAGGAGCGCATCGGCCTGCACATGGCCGACGCCATCTCCAGGCTGACGCGCGGCAAGAAGATGGGCGTGTTCTGCATGCAGCACGGCCCGGGTGCGGAGAACGCCTATGGCGCCGTGGCGCAGTGCTTCGGCGAATCGGTGCCGGTGCTTGTGATGCCGATGGGCTACGCCCGGCGCATCGCGCATATTCCGCCCAATTTCAACTCGACCATCGCCATGGCCGGCGTCTCCAAGCACTCCGAGCCGATCACCTCGGGCGCGGAGGTGCCCAACATCATGCGCCGCGCCTTCTCGGCGTTGCGCAATGGCCGCGGCGGTCCGGTGGTGATCGAGGTGCCGACCGACACCTTCGCCGAGGAGGTGGCGGAGCCGATCGACTACACGCCGGTGCTCTCGACCCGCTGCGGCCCCGACCCGGACGCGGTGAAGCAGGTGGCCAAGGTACTGATGGGCGCGCAGAAGCCGGTGATCTATGCCGGCCAGGGCGTGCACTGGGCCGATGCCTATGCCGAGCTGAAGGAGCTGGCCGAGCTGCTGGCGATCCCGGTCTGCACCAGCCTCGAGGGCAAGAGCTGCTTCGACGAGACGCATCCGCTGGCGCTGGGCGCCGGCGGCCGCGCCATGCCCAAGGCGGTGCACCAGTTCCTCGCCGAATCCGACGTGATCTTCGGCATCGGCTGCAGCTTCACCGAGACGAACTTCGGCGTGTCGATGCCCAAGGGCAAGACGATCATCCAGGCCACGCTCGACCCGGCGCATCTCAATAAGGACGTGCGCGTGCAGCACGGCCTGATCGGCGATGCCCAGCTGACCCTGCGCGCGGTGATCGAAGCCTGCAAGGCCGCCGGCGCGACCAAGAAGGATCCGACGGCTGTCGCGAAGCAGATCGCCGCCGTGCACGAGGAGTGGCTGAAGGCCTGGCTGCCCAAGCTCGAGTCCAACGACGAGCCGCTCAATCCCTACCGCGTGCTGTGGGAGCTGCAGAAGACCGTCGATGTCGCCAACACCATCATCACCCACGACGCCGGCAGCCCGCGCGACCAGCTCTCGCCGTTCTGGAAGAGCACCGCGCCGCACACCTATATCGGCTGGGGCAAGACCACCCAGCTCGGCTACGGCCTGGGCTTGGCCATGGGCGCCAAGCTCGCCAAGCCGGACAAGCTGTGCATCAACGTCTGGGGCGACGCGGCCATCGGCTTCACCGGCATGGATTTCGAGACCGCGGTGCGCGAGCGCATCCCGATCCTGTCAATCCTGCTCAACAATTTCTCGATGGCGATCGAGCTCGCGGTGATGAAGGTCTCGACCGAGAAGTACCGTTCGACCGACATCTCCGGCGACTACGCCGCCATGGCGCGCGCCTTCGGCGGCTACGGCGAACGCGTCACCAAGGTTTCGGAGATCGCCGCCGCCATCAAGCGCGGCATCGAGCAGACCAAGCAGGGCAAGCCGGCGCTGCTGGAGTTCATCACGTCGAAGGAGACGTCGATCTCGACGTTCAAGTGATGCTGCGGCACGGGCCCGGGTCCAGTTCATGAGAGCACGCGCTGGGTGGCTCGGCGTTCTGGCCCTGGTTCTCGCCGCCGCGATCGGCCCGACGGCGCGCGCCGATATCATCGAGCTGTCGGTGCGTATCGTCGACGAGCAGGGCGGGCCGCACGCCGCGATGCCGACCCGGCTCGTCGTCGGCAGCGAGCCGAGTTCCCGTCGCGCGGATGCCGGCGCGCGCCTGATCGCCGATGCCGACGGCCGCGTCTCGCGCACGCTGGAGGCGACGATCGAACGACGCTGGTCGACGGGCGACTACCTCGTCCCGCGTCGACTGGACACGCTGTCCGTCGGCATCGAGCTCGACCTTGTCGGCCGGCGCGCGCTGTACTGGGTGAGGCTCACCGACCACGGCCGACGCGGCGCATCGATCGGCATCGAGACCTTCGTGCAGGGGCGCGACGGCACCTTCGATGCGCCGCTCAGGCACGTGCCGCCGGCGTCGTGGCAATTCCCCGACCAGCCGGGCGGGCTGCTGATGAGCGACATCGGCGTGAAGCCGCGCAGCTGGAACCTGGAGAGCGACACATTGGCCGACGGCAGGCGCCGGTGGCGGGCGACGATCGAGCTGACCAAGCAGGTCTTCGCCCGCCGATGACGTCGCGCGGCGACAGTTGACGTGAAGCAGACGGACCCGGCATGTCGTCGGAGTCGTTCCGCCACAGGAGCCCACTGCGATGCTCGCCGACCTCGTCACGCTGTTCTCAGATCCCGCCGTCTGGGCGGCGCTGGCGACCCTGATCGCGCTGGAGATCGTGCTTGGCATCGACAATCTGATCTTCATCTCGATCCTGACCAACAAGCTGCCGGAAGCGCAGCGCAAGGTGGCCCGTCGTATCGGCATCGGCCTGGCGCTGATCATGCGCCTGGGTCTGCTGGGCACGGTGGCGCTCATCGTGCGGCTCAGGGAGCCGATCGTCGAGGTGATGGGTCACGGCCTGTCGTGGCGCGACGTCATCCTGATCGCCGGCGGACTGTTCCTGGTGTGGAAGGCGACCAAGGAGATCCACCACCACGTCGATCCCAATCACGGTCCCGACATTTTCCAGGGCGCGGCCAGGGTCATGAGCTTCGGCGCGGCGATCGTGCAGATCGTGATCCTCGATCTCGTCTTCTCGATCGACAGCATCATCACCGCCGTCGGCATGACCCCGCACGTGCCGGTCATGGTGATCGCCGTTGTAATCACCGTGATCGTGATGCTGATCGCGGCCGATCCGCTGTCGCTCTTCATGGAGAAGAACCCGACGCTGGTGATACTGGCGCTGGCCTTCCTGCTGATGATCGGCATGACGCTGATCGCCGAGGGCTTCGGCGCGCACGTGCCCAAGGGCTATATCTACGCCGCGATGGCCTTCTCGGTGTTCGTCGAGATCCTGAACATGCTCTCCCGCCGGGTGAACCGGAAGCGCAAGGCCGACTAGGACGCCATGCTCCGGGAAGACGAAGTGGAGGATTGCCATGCCCGACACCGCGATGAGCCAGGCCGAGCGCCTGCGCGTGATCCCGCTGGGCGGTTCGTTCGGCGCGCGCATCGAGGGACTCGATCGCTCGGTGCCGGCCGACGAGGCGACGCGCGCCGCTCTGATGAAGGCCTTCCTCGACCACCAGCTGCTGGTCGTGCCGGGCGCGCCGATGACGGCGCCGCAGATGCGCGACTTCAGCTCGATTTTCGGCGAGGTCGTACCGCAGGTGCTGCGCTACAAGCGCGTCGGCGACATGCCCGAGGTTTCGCGCATGGAAAGCACGCTGAAGCCCGGCGGCGGCACCGACATGACCGCGATCCGCGCCGAGGACTGGCACACCGACGATTCGTACATGTCGATCCCGGCGCGCGGCACGGTGCTGCACGCGCATGAGATTCCCAGCAGCGGAGGCATGACCTGGTTCTGCGACATGTACGGCGTTTACGAAGCGCTGCCCGAGGCGATCCGCAGCCGCATCGACGGTCGCGTGGCGGTGCACGGCTACGACACGCCGCGAGCCCGCAACCGTCCTTCGCCGCGCACTGCGCTGGAGATCGCCGAGACGCCCGACGTGGTGCATCCGCTGGTGCGCACTCATCCGCAGACCGGCCGCAAGGCGCTCTATATCAACTCGAACCGCCTCGATCGCATCGAGGGCATGCAGCGTGCCGAAAGCGACGCCCTGCTCGACGAGCTCTACGCCTTCGCCCGACAGCCGCGCTTCCACCACGGCCACCGCTGGACGGTGGGCGACGCGGTGGTCTGGGACAATCGCTGCCTGATGCACAGGGTTGACGTCGACTACCCACCCGGCGAACCGCGCATCATGCTGCGCACGCTGCTGCGCGGCGAGAAGCCGGTGTAACTCATACCTTCCCCGGAGGGGGAAGGAACTATTCCGCAGCCTGCTTCTTCGCCGCGTTGGCCTTGGTCGCCATCGGGCCCATCAGGCCCGTGGGATCGACCAGCGTGCCGTGGTTGAGCTGGTTGTGCGCGTGCGCCAGATGATGCAGCGCGAACGACACCTGCATCGCCGTGCGCCTGCCCTGCGCATCCTGCGCGGCGTTCACCGCCTCCTTCACCAGCTTCAGCGCGAACATCGGCTTTTGCGCGATGCGCTCGGCCATGGCGAAGGTGAAGTCGAGCAGCTCGGCGCGCGGCACGACGTGGTTCACCATGCCCAGCCGCAGCGCCTCCTTGGCCTCGATCCAGTCGGCGGTGAACAGGAACTCCTTGGCCTTGCGCACGCCCATCTCCCAGGGGTGCATGAAGAACTCGGCGCCACCGACGCCCATCGCCACGGTCTGGTCGAGGAAGGCGGTGTCGTCGGCTGCTACGATCAGGTCGCAGGGCCACATCAGCATCAGCCCGCCAGCGATCAGCTTGCCGTGCACCGCCGCGATGGTCGGCTTCGGGATGTTGCGCCAGCGCTCGCAGAAGCCGATGTAGATCTCCTTCTCGCGCGCGAACTGCGCTTCGGCGCCGGGCTTGCCGAAGCCGCTCCAGGTCTCGACCGTCTCGTGCTTGCGCATGTTGTCGTGGCCGCCCTGCTCGCGCAGGTCGTGGCCCGAGGAGAAATGCGGGCCGACGGCCGACAGCACGATGACCTTCACGTCGTCGTCCTGCGCCGCGCGGTCGAAGGCGTCGTTGAGTGCATAGAGGAAGGCGGTGTCCTGCGCATTGCGCGTCTCGGGCCGATTCAGCACGAGGTGCGCCACGTGCGGACGCGGCTTGCTGTAGAGGATCGTCTGATTCTCGCTCATGAGGCGTCTCCTCGATCTGATTGCTGTCATCCCGAGCGTAGCGAGGGATCTGGATGTCTCGCTACGCTCGACATGACAGGGAAGGCATCATTCCGCCGCCTTGGGCTTGCCGAGATAGTCGCCGGTGGGCGAGGGCGATTCGGCCGAGCCTGCCGTCGCGCCGGCGTCGACCGGCAGGATCACGCCGGTGACCCAGCGCGCTGCGTCGCTGCACAGATAGAGCACGGCGTGGCCGACATCCCAGCCGTTGCCCTCGACCTGCAGCAGCGAACGCTTGCGCCTCAGCTCGCGCTGCTCCGGCGTCATGCCGCGCGAGTAGACCATGGGCGTGTAGACCATGCCCGGCGCGATGCAGTTCACGCGGATGCCCTCGCGGCCGTGATGCGCCGCCATGGCGCGTGTCAGCTGCACCACCGCGCCCTTCGACGTCGGATAGAGCAGGCTGGGATGGCCGCCGCGCAGGCCGGCCACCGAGGCGATGTTGACGATCGCGCCTGATTCCAGCCTGCGCATCTCGGGGATGACGTACTTCGCCATCGCCACCATCGAGGTGACGTTGATGCGCATGGCGTGGTCGAAGGCGGCGAGGTCGATGTCGACGGCGTTGCCCACCGGCCCGCCGACGCCGACATTGTTGACCAGCGCATCAACGCGGCCCCAGGCATCGACCGCCGCCTTCACCGCCGCCTGGCATTGCGCGGCGTCGGTGACGTCGGCCTGCCGAACCAGGCAGGTGCCGCCCTCGTCGCGGATCATCTTCGCCGTGGCCTCGGCCCACTCGGGCACGGCATCGATCAGCAGCACCCTCGCACCGGCGCGCGCCATCAGGATCGCAGCGGCGCGGCCATTGCCGATGCCGTCGGCGCGCGAGCCGGCGCCGGTGACGATGGCGACCTTGCCGTCCATGCGGTGCTCGGGCAGCGCGTCGGCCATGTCAGCTGCTCGAGCCGATCACCGCCACGGCCTCGATCTCGACCAGCAGCTCGGGCGCCGCCAGCGCCGAGATCTCGACCAGGGTGCTGGTCGGGAAGTCGCCGGTGAAGAACTCGGCGCGCGCCTTCCACACGCCGGTGTTGTTGGCGATGTTGGTGACGAAGATCGTTACCTTCACCACGTCGTCCATCTTGCCGCCGGCGGCTTCGACGAGATCCCTGATCTTGGAAAAGATGGTCTTCGACTGCTCGTACTCGTCGGCGCCGCCGACCTTGTCGCCGGTGCGCGCCGTCATGCCGGCGACCCAGACCATATCGCCGACGCGGATGCAGTTGGACCAGCGCTGCGGTGGCGGTTCGGCCACCTTCGGCGAGGTGACGCGCGTGCGTTTGGTCATGGCTCGATTCCTCCCCAGCTCGTCATTCCGAGCGTAGCGAGGAATCTTCGCGGCAGGGAGTCCTCTATCGAGAGGATTCCTCGCTGCGCTCGGAATGACAGGGTTGCTCAGAACAGCTCGAAATACTCGCGCTGCTCCCACTCGGTGACTTCCGCCTGGAAGCGCGCCAGCTCGTGTTCCTTGATCCTGGCGTAGTAGGACACGAAGGCCTGGCCGAAGCCATCGACCAGCACCGCGTCGTCCCGCAATGCGGCCAGGGCCGCGCCGAGGCTGGTGGGCAGCATCGGCGCCCGGGTCTCGTAGGGCGTGTCGGCCGACGGCCCGGGCTCGAGATTGCGCGTCAGCCCGTCGAGTCCGCTCACCACCTGCGAGGCCATGTAGAGATAGGGATTCGCCGTGGGCTCGCCGACGCGGTTCTCCAGCCGCGTCGCCGGATCGCCGGGCCCGCCCAGCGCGCGCACCATCACGCCACGGTTGTCGCGACCCCAGATCGCGCGGTCGGGCGCCAGCGAGTAGGGGCGGTAGCGCTTGTAGCCATTCAGCGTCGGCGTGCTGAACACCGTGGCGCCGCGCGCGTGATCGAGCAGTCCGGCGAGCCAGCGCCGCGCGACGTCGGAGAAGGGCCGTGCCGGGTCGTCGATCATGAAGGCGTTGGCGCCGCTTTTGCGATCGCGCAGCGACTGGTGCAGGTGCCAGCCGCTCGACATCACGTTGGGCAGGCGCGGCCGGCACATGAAGGTGGCGTGGTAGCCATGGCGTCGCGCGATCTGCTTCACCGCCGAGCGGAACAGCATCATGGTGTCGGCCGATTCGAGCCCGATGCCCGGCGCGAAGGTGAACTCGCACTGGCTCGGCCCATACTCGAGCTCGACCGTACGCAGGGGCAGGCCGAGCTTGAGCACGTCGCGCCGGATGATCTCGAACACCGGATCGAACAGGTCGTAGCGCTGCTCGGTGAGGTACTGGTAGCCGGTGGTCAGCAGCGATACTTCGGGCGGCGAGCCGGGCTGGCCGGAGTCCGAGGGCTGGAGCCTGGCGTCCACCAGCTTGAAGACGTGGAACTCGACCTCGAGGCCGGCGACGAAATCGAAGCCGGTGTCGGCGAGCCTGGCCAGCACACGGCGATAGAGATCGCGGGTCGAGAACGGCACCGGCTGGCCGGTGGCGAAATACAGATCGCACAGCATCCAGCCCGTCTTCGGTGCCCAGGGCAGCACCCTGAACGTCGTCGGATCGGCGACCATCAGCGCGTCGGCCGCGCCTTCCATCTCCTTCATGCCGAAGCCGCCGCCGGGCGTGAAGGCGGGGAAGACGGTGCGATGCGCGGTGTCCTTGGCCAGCAGCGTGGTGGTCACTCCCACCCCGCTCTTCATTGAAGATTCGAGCGCGGCCGCCGTCACCGACTTGCCGCGCAGCACGCCGTGCTGATCGGCGAAGGACAGCCGGATCACCTCGAGCCCCTCGGCCTCGACCCGGCGCAGCACCTCGCGCGCGGCCTCGACCTGCGCCGGACTCCACAGCCCGTAACGCTCGACGAGGCTCATGCTGGGACCGCCGGCGTCCCGCCGGCTCTTCGTTGCCGCCCAGTCATCACGCTGCCGATCGCTTCCACGGCGCGGAGTCGCGGCGCTTGCGATCGATCTCGGGCCAGAAACTCTCCCAACCCTCGGTGGGACCGATCGCATCCATCGTGGCGGGGCCGGTCATGCCAGCAGCGGACGCGCGGTCGAGCACCATCAGCGGCCGCTCGCCGGCCTGCGCCTGCTCGATCGCCTTCACCAGCAGGCGGCGGTTGGCGATGATCGCCTTGTCGGTGGTGCCGAGATGCTCGCGCGTGCGATCGGCGATCGGTCCCTGCGACTCGCAGGCCCACTGGTCGTGCACGTTGATGTCGAAGCCCATGCCGGTGAAGGTCTTGCTGCGCTGCTCGGCGGGGTCGTAGCCCCACTCGTTGTGGCGACCCAGCCGCGGCTTGTAGTCGGGCAGCTGGTAGAGGTCGAGCCGCTGCTCGGTCATGGTCTTCTTGTCGACCGGCCCGCCGAAGCTGGTGAAGATCGCGTACCAGTAGTTCGAGGTGTCGTCGACCGGCACGTGCCACTGCGTGATCGTCATCTCGCCCGAGAGCGGAATCAGGAACGCATTGGGGAAGATCAGGTTGGTCACCCGCAGATGCGTGCGCTGCTTGTCGATGCGCCTTCGCGAGAACAGCCGCAGGCCCCACGGCACGGGCTGCACGTCGATGTCGGGCCGCGGGAACTCGCGCAGCAGGGTGGTCATCGGGATGTCCGAGCCCATCGAGGCGGCGCGGAACTGGCGACCATAGGTGTTCGAGCCGCTGGCGCTCTCGTCCTCCTCGAAGCGGTGCAGGAAGGAGGCGTGCGCCGGGTCGATGCCGACCTCCAGCGCTTGCAGCCAGTTGCAGGCCATGTGGCCCTTGAAGGCGAAGACGTGGCTGTCGGGCGCGATGAAGCAGTCGAAATCGGGGAACGCCGGCGCCTCGCCGGCGCCGAGATAGCCCCAGATGATCCCCGAGCGCTCGACCACGGGATAGGATTTCTGCTTCACCCGCTGGCACAGCACGCCGCCGCCATCCGGCTCGCCCGGCATCTCCAGGCAGTTGCCCTGGACGTCGAACAGCCAGCCATGGAACGGGCAGCGCAGGCCGCCATGCTCCAGCCGGCCATAGGCGAGGTCCGCACCGCGATGCGGGCAGTCGCGGTCGATCAGCGCCAGCTTTCCGGACTCGTCGCGGAAGACCACAAGATCTTGTCCCATCAGTCGTACGGAACGCAATGGGCGGGGTCCCTGCAACTCGACCGCCAGCGCGATGGGCTGCCAGTACTGCCGCATCAGCGTGCCGCATGGCGCCGCCGGCCCGGTGCGGGTGATGAGATCGTTCTGTTCGCGCGATATCATGGCGATCCCCCGCTCAGGACATGGACAACAGCCTACCCAGCCACGGGACGTTTGGGCAACATCGCGCCGCCCGGCAAGGGAATGGTTGAGATGGGCAAGGCGCAGTTCGACTACCTGGTGAACATCTCGGAGTCGGCCTTCCGTTCGATCACGCTCGCCACCATCGAGAGCTATTCCGGCGTCTCGCCGCCGCGCGGCAAGGGCCGGCCGCGCAAGTATCTCGAAGCCTACGGCCTGCTGTGGGGTTACGAAACCACGCTGCGCAACGGCAAGCCCTGCTTCACCGTCGAGGCGGCGACCACCGACATCAACGCCGAGCGCGACCACACCTCGGTGACGCCCTCCAAGCACGGCCTGCAGACGATGAACGCCATCGTCTCGGCCTACTGGCCGAACTGGCGCTTCATCGGAGACTTCCACAGCCATCCGTTCAAGCCCAGCCAGGCGATGCCGCGCCGACCGGCGCTGTCGAAGGAGGACATCGAGACGGTCGAGGATGCCGACAGCCCCTATCCCAGTCTCGGCTATCGCGTCTGCCTGCTGACCAGCATCAAGCAGATGACCAGGCGCGGTGCCAAGGAGCCGGAGTATCTCGGCAACAACGCCATGGAGTGGACGATGCACAATCTGCGCCTGTCGCTGGCGGCCTGGGTCGCCCAGCCGCGCGCGCGCGGCAAGCGGCTCACGCTCTATCCGCTGCAGCAGCACATCGGCCGGCCGCGCGCCAACGGCAACCGCAATGTCTGGCTGCAGGCGCCGGTGCATCTCATCCACGACAACCTCGGCGACTGACGCCGATCGCACCTCTTGCCGCCTCGCATCGCGTCTGATCTAACGCAGGCCGACCATTCCATCTGTCCGGGATCCCGCGTCCGACATGCCCACCATCAACTACGTGCTCAAGGACGGCACAAGCCGCGCCATCGACGTGCCCAACGGCACCAGCGTCATGCTGGGCGCCATCAACAACAATCTGCGCGGCATCGACGCGGAATGCGGCGGGTGCTGCTCCTGCGCCACCTGCCATGTCTACATCGACGAAGCCGACATGGCGCGGCTGAAGCCGGCCGACGCGGTCGAGAACGAGCTGCTCGAAGGTGTCGCTGCCGAACGCAAGTCGACCAGCCGGCTGTCGTGCCAGATCGACGTGACGCCGGCGCTCGACGGACTCACCGTCCACATGCCCGAGCGCCAGAGCTAGGATGGTTGAGTCCTTCTGTCATTCCGAGCGCCGCGCGGAAGCCAGCGAAGAGCCTGGATTCCGCGCGGCGCTCGGAATGACAGAGGACCTGTGCCGGCGAGGACGGCTCTAGTGCCGCCCGAGGAAATCGTCGGCGCCGTCATCGAAGGCGCGGTGGAGCTGGCCGGCGCAGTCGTCAAGGCGGTGCTCGACGATGACGAGAAGAAGCCCGACACCGGTGAGGGGCTCATCATCGTCGGCGGCTCCTATGCCGGCGCGCAGATCGCCGCCTCGGCGCGCGACGCAGGTTACGCCGGCCGCATCCGCCTGGTCAGCGCCGAGGCGCATCCGCCCTACCACCGCCCGCCGCTCAGCAAGGCCTATCTGCTGGGCAAGGCCGAGCGCGACTCGCTGCCCATCCGCGGCGCCGCCTTCTACGAGCAGGAGAAGGTCGAGCTGCTGCTGTCGACGCCGATCGTCGCCGCCGATCGCACCAACCGCACGCTGACGACCTCGGGCGGCGACGTGCTGCGCTGGGACCGGCTGGCGCTGGCCACCGGCGCGCGGGCGCGCACCTTGCCGGGCGTGCCGGACAAGGTCCTGACCCTGCGCGATCTCGCCGATGCCGACCGGCTGCGCGACATCGCGGCCAACGCCCAGCGACTCGTGGTGATCGGCGGCGGCTATATCGGCCTGGAGGCCGCCGCCTCGCTCAGCCAGCTCGGCAAGAAGGTCAGCGTCGTCGAGATGCAGGACCGCCTGCTGGCGCGCGCCGCCACGCCGGCGCTGGCGCAGTTCGTCGCCGAGGCCCATCGCGCGCGCGGCGTCGAGCTGCTGTTCGGCGCGCGCGATGTCGGCTTCGAGCACGACCGCGGCATTCTCGCCGGCGTGCGGGCCACCGACGCCGCCGGACATGTCCACATCCTGCCGGCCGACCTCGCCGTGGTCGGCATCGGCGTGGTGCCCAACACCGAGCTCGCCGCGACGCTGGGTCTCGCCGTCGACGACGGCATCCGCGTCGATGAATTCGCGCGCTGCCTTGATGCGAGCAGCGGCGCGGCTCTGCCGGAGATCGTCGCCGCCGGCGACTGCACGCGCCATCCCAGCCGCTGGAACCCGGTGCAGGGCATGGGGCTGCGGCTCGAATCGGTGCAGAACGCCACCGACCAGGCGAAGACGGCAGGCGCCACGATCGCATCGTCATCGTCGGCCAAGCCCTATGACGCCGTGCCGTGGTTCTGGTCGGACCAGTTCGACCTGAAGCTGCAGATGGTCGGCCTGACCGGCATCCCCGACGCGACCGTGACGCGCGGCGACATGGCGTCGAGCCGCTTCTCGCTGTTCCACTTCCGCGCCGGCGCGCTGGTCGGCGTCGACTCGGTCAACAAGCCCGCCGACCATATGCTTGCCCGCCGCCTGCTGGTCGCGCGGGCATCGCTCACGCCCGAGCAGGCGGCCGACGCGGCGTTCGACCTGCGCTCGGTGCTGCCGACGTAGTCTTTTACTTCCCCCGGAGGGGGAAGGTGGCGCGCAGCGACGGAAGGGGGATGTCGAAGACGGACTCAGGCGTTCGCTTTGACATCCCCCTTCCGCCCTTCGGGCACCTTCCCCCTCCGGGGGAAGGGACTCATGGCGGCACAAACGCCGCGCATTGCGCGCAGACGTCGTCCTTCATGCGGTGGAAGTTGGGCGTGACGCCGAGCTCGGGTCGCTGGTGGTACCAGCCGATCTGCACCATGCCGCGCATCAGGTGGAACATCGGCAGCAGCGCAAGGTCGGCATCGGGCAGCACGCGCAGGCGGCGGTAGCCGCGCAGGAAGGCGGCCTCGGCGGCAGGGTACTCGGCCGTGCCCTGCTGGTGGATCAGCGCCACGGCGATGTCGTAGAGGTGCCAACCGAAGCCGGTGTCGTCGAAATCGATTACCGTCAGCTTCTTGCCATCCACCAGCACGTTGCGCGGATGCATGTCGGCGTGGATCAGGCTGTAGGTGCGCGGATCGCGGCCGTAGCGCGCCAGCGCCACGCGCACGCGATCGCGCGTGTCGAGCAGCAGGCGCGCTTCAGCCGGCGTCAGCAGCCTGTGCTCCCAGAACGGACCCCAGAACGGCCGGTCGCCCATCAGCCCGTCGGTGTCGAGGTGATGGCGGGTGAAGCCCTGCGGCACCTGCCACGCGGCGGCCTGGTTGTGCATCGAAGCGGTGATCGCGCCGAGCTGCTCGAAGGCCGTGGCCTGCCACGCCGCGTCGGTGGTCTCGGCCAGCGCCTCCGACAGCAGCCGGCCCTCGGTCCAGCTGATCATGCCGGCGTAGCGTTGCTCGCCGGTGCCGGGCACCGCGACCCGCACGTACTCGCTGCCGTCGCGCGCCAGCACCGGCGTCGGCACGGAAATGCCGGCCTCGACCAGCGCGCGCAGCCAGACGCGCTCGGAGATCAGCTCCTCGAGCGTGTGGTACCAGGGGCGGTGCAGGCGGAAGACGTACTGCGTGCCGTCGCGCGCGTCGCTGACGCGAAACGTGATGTTCTCGGCCACCGCCACCAGGTCTAGCGTCGCGGGCTCGATCGCGAAGGACTGCAGCGCCTCGCGCGCCGGTGGCTCGAAGATGCGCCGTGCCTCGTCCCTATCCATCGAGCGTGGCAATCGTCTCGTCGAACGCCTTGAGGAAGTCCTCGGCATGCGCCCGGGTGAACACCAGCGGCGGGCGGATCTTCACCACGTTCCGGAAGGCGCCGGCGTTGCTGGTGAGGAAGCCCTTGTCCTTGAGCCTGTTGACGACCTCCACGGTGCGCTTCTCGTCGGGCTCCTTCGCCGCGCCGGGCTTGACCATCTCGACGCCGATGAACAGGCCATGGCCGCGCACGTCGCCGATCGCCGCCGAGCGCGGCTGGCGCTTGGTCAGCTCGCCCTTCAGCCAGGCGCCCACCGTGCCGACACTTTCACGCAAGCCGTCGCGCTCGATCACGTCGAGCACCGCCGTGCCGACCGCCGCCTGCAGCGGGCTCGAGGCGAAGGTGTTGAAGTAGCGCGTCTTGCTGCGGAAGGCGTCGATCAGCTTCTTGCTTGCCGCCGTTGCCGCCAGCGGCAGGCCGTTGCCCATCGGCTTGCCGCTGACGGCGATGTCGGGCGTGAAGCCGGAGACCTCATAGCCCCACCATTCGCCGGTGCGGCAATAGCCCGCCTGTACCTCGTCGGAGATCAGGATGCCGCCTGCCTTGCGCACAATCTCCGCCGCACGCGGCATGAAGCCTGCCGGCACGACGGGCAGGCCCTCGTTGGCGAAGATCGAGCAGACGATCAGGCCGGCGAAGCCGGTGCCGTCGGCCTCCAGCGCGCGGATCGCGCCCTGCAGGCGATCGAGATAGGCCTCGCACAATTCCGCCTCGGTCGCGTTCGGCTTGATCGGCCGGAACGTCTCGGGGAAGGGAATGGCGGCGACGTCGCCGCTCTCATTGCGCTCGGCTGTCAGCCTTGTCAGCGCGCCCACGGCCTCGCTGTTGCCGTGATAGGTCGCGTTGGTGCAGACGATGCCGCGCTTGCCGGTGACCATGCGCGCGATGCGCAGCGCGATCTCGTTCGCCTCGGTGCCCGAGCAGGTGAAGATCACGCTCTCGATGCCGGGATGATGCAGCGCCGCCAGCCGCTCGGCGAAGGCGATGATGCCCTCGTGCAGGTAGCGGCTGTGCACGTTGAGCGTGCCCTGCTGGCGCACCATCGCGTCGACGACATGCGGATTGGCGTGCCCGACGCAGGGCACGTTGTTGTACATATCGACGTAGCGCTTGCCCGAGGCGTCGTACAGGTAAACACCCTCGCCGCGCACGATGTGCAGCGGCTCGTCGTAGAACAGCGGCGCGCCCGCGCCCATCGCCCTGTCGCGGCGCGCTGTCAGCGTGGCGGTACTCATGCTCGGCCTCCGATCCTCTGTCATCCCGAGCGTAGCGAGGGATCCAGGGTTGCCTGGACCCTCGCTACGCTCGGGATGACAGCAATACGCTAATCGTTCGGCCAGCGCCGGTCGACAGCCTCGCGCAGGGGAGAGCGGATTTCCGGCGGCGCATGGCGGAAATACCGCAGCGCCGACTGGAGGTTCTCGCTCTGCAGACTCGCGAGATGGCCGATGGCCGCGTCGAGCGAGAACGCCGTGCCTGTCTGGTCGACAAAGTTGCTGGCCAGCGCCGTCCAGATCACGGCGCCGTAACCCGATCGCAGCGCCCAGCTCTCGATGGTGACGATCGAACGCGGATGGCGCTCCCATGCCGTCTCGTTGCGCGTGTGCGCGAGCGTGTCGATGAAGCCGATGCCGTCGGGTCCGGGCATGTTCTCGCGTCGACGCAGATTGTCGATCGCCTCGTCGAGGTCGAGATGGGCGCTGGGCGCGACGTAGGTCGTGCAGGGCGTGCCGCGATCCTCGTCGATCACCAGCGTCAGGCGCCGGTCGAGCGAGACACGGCTGAACTCCAGCGGCAGCGACGGACCATCCGGCCTGAACGGCCCGCCCAGCATCAGATCGCGCCTGTCCCAGACCAGCGAGCCCCAGGCTAGAATGGCGATGCGCACGCGCTACCTCCCGTGCATGTGCCGAGCCATCCGACACCGCATTCGGCCGGATAGGCAAGTGGCTCGATGTGATGATCCGGCGGACATCTCCTTATCGCATTGACACGATATAGCTTGAACACTATATCTTGTCGTGGCTTGGACTATCGCCTTTCATAGCGAGTTCGAACCGGAGTTCGCGGCAATGCCCGAGGCGGTCCAGGACGCGCTGTTGGAGTCGGCGAAGGTGCTGGAGGCGATCGGTCCGACCCTGGGGCGACCGACAGTCGACACGCTCAAAGGTTCGGCCTACGCCAACATGAAGGAAATGCGTTTCGACGAGACAGGCGGCGTCTGGCGTGTCGCTTTCGCGTTCGACCCGAGACGCCAGGCGGTTCTGCTTGTGGCCGGCGACAAGGGCGGGCTGAGCCGCAAGATGCAGGTCAAGTTCTGCAGGGATCTGATCGCCAGGGCCGACGCGCGGTTCGCGCGGCACCTGCGGGCGACGAAGTAGCATCGAGAGGAGCGTTGCATGGCGAAGACACTGAGCGACGTCATGGCGCGGCTGCCGGCGGAACGGCGCCGCAGGATCGAGGCGCGTGCGCGGGCCCGGATCGACGAGGAGCTGGCCTTGCGCGATCTGCGCAAGGCCATGGGCAAGACCCAGGTCGAAGTCGCCCGCAAGCTGCGCATCTCGCAGGTCACGTTGTCGGATACGGAGCGGCGCACGGACGTGATGCTGTCGACATTGCGCAAGTATGTGGGGGCACTGGGCGGTGAGCTCGATCTGATCGCCCGCTTTCCCGACCGCAAGCCTGTGCGGATCGCGCAACTTTCGGACCTGGGATCGACGGCCACAAAGTCCGGGCCGAGCCGGATCGCCACCAAGCGCAGGTCGAGCGGTCCCGCGTAGTCAACGCCCCTTGAACACCGCCGGCCGCTTCTCGACGAAGGCCTTCGACGCCTCCTTGTGGTCCTCGGTGTCGCTGGTGCGCGAGTGGCCGTTGGCCTCGGTGTCGAAGCAATCCTCCAGCGTGCCGTCCTCGGCGGCGTTGAAGTTGCGTTTCATGTAGCCCAGCGCGACGCGCGGGCCGTGCGCCAGGCGTTTCGCCAGCGCCATCGTCTCGGCGAGGAGCTTGTCGTCGTCGAACACGGCGTTGGCGAGACCGAGCTTCTCCATGCGCTCCGAATCGATCATGTCCGAGAAGTAGTAGAGCTCGCGCGCCCGCGCCGTGCCGACGATGCGAGTGAGGAAATAGGAGCCGCCGAAATCGCCGGAGTAGCCGACCTTGGCGAAGGCGGTGGTCATGCGCGCGCTGCGGGCGGCGTAGCGCAGGTCGCAGGCCAGCGCCATCGACAGGCCGGCGCCGGCGGCGACCCCGTTGAGCATGGCGATGGTCGGCTTGCTGATCTCGTGCAGCAGGCGTGAGACCTCCATGCGCCGGCGCAGCGCGCGGATCTTCTGCTCTAAGGGCTCGGGCTCCTGGTCGGCGCGGCCGGCCATGGCGCGCACGTCGCCGCCGGCGCAGAAGGCGCGGCCGGCACCGGTCAGCACGATGGCGCCGACCGAGGAGTCGAGCTCGAACTTCTGCAGCGCCTCGAGCATCGCCGCACCCATGTCGCGCGACAGCGCGTTGAGCGCCTGCGGCCGGTTCATGGTGAGCGTGGCGACGCCGTCGTCGACGGAGACGAGAAGGTCGGTGGTCATCAAGTCACTCCTGTCATCCCTGGCGCAGCGAGGGATCTAGGTCTGCCTGGATGTCTCGCTGCGCTCGACATGGCAGGGGTGGTGCGTGTCACACGACGCGAATGCGCATGCCGCCGATCATCACCGTGTCGCCGTCGACCGGCAGCCCGTGCGCGCGCGCATCGGCGAGCGCGCCCTGCTTGTCGTCGACCGCGACGTCGAGGCCGCCCAGCCCGTCCGGCCGGCCGTCGCTGGTCTGCACGATACGCAAGGTCGCGTCCGCCAGCACGATCTCGAAGGCCTTGCCGGCCTGCCTCACCGGCAGGTCATAAATCGCGCCCCAGCGCTCGGCGAGCCGCGCCGGATCCTGGCCCTGCGCCTCGGCGGCGAGAAAGCCCCTGGCGCGGCCCGAGGGCTGCTGGCCGGTGGCGTGCTGGTTGGCCGGATGCCAGTCTTCGGCGCCGTGCGATTTCTGCACGCCGAAGCTCAGCATGGCGCCGCCGCTGTCGGCGGGATGCAGCTGGATCTCGTTGTAGCTGTGATAGTCGATGGTATTGGCGATGCGCACGCCGATCCTGCCGCAGCGGGCGCGGTAGCTGTCGTTCTCCGGCACCTGGCAGATCACCATGTAGCCGCCGTCGCCGCCGCGCCGCTCGAGATAGCGGCCGGCGGCGGTGCCCGGCCGCGTCGGCGCCACAACCTCGAGGAAGGACGGACCCAGCGGCATCAGCATGTTCTCCAGCCCGTACCGGCCGACGCCGGGGTCGCGGTAGCAGACAGAGAGCCCCAGCACCGCCTTGAAGTCGGCCGCCAGCGTGTCGAGCCTCGACGCCACCAGGCAGATCTGACGCATGCGCGCCGCCATCGCCGTTCCTCCGTTCGTTGACGCAGACCGTAGCCCAGGGCGGCGTGCCAAGGCGACAGCTTAACCCGCAACCCGCCATCCCTCTCTGGGGGAAGCGATGAAGCCTGCCCTCCGAACACACATAAGGACGCACAAAACTCCAGTGTTTGCGCCATCGGATGCGCATCGGCGACATCCGTAGAGGCGGAAATGGCCAAACCCGTGCCATGTCGCATACATCGGTGCCGGTGACTATTCACAGGAGCCCGGCCCATGGCCCGCAACCGAACCATCACACCCGATGCCGTCTCCACGTCGACGCCGGGGCACGGGCCACCGGCCGGGTTCCAGGAGGTCGCGCCCGATGTCGAGCAGCATCGCGCCGAGCGGCTGCGCCTGGCCGCGGGCAAGCCGCGGCGCGCAGCGGCCGCGTGCTGCTCACTTGAGCGCGTCGATCGCCTTGAGCAGTTCGGGCGTGATGCGGCGCACCAGCACGTCGACGCCCTTGACGTTGGGATGGATGCCGTCGGCCTGGTTCAGATCGCGCTCCATCGCCACGCCTTCCAATAGAAAAGGATAGAGAGGGATCGCATGCTTCTCGGCCAGCCGCGGATAGAGGCCGTCGAAAGCCCTCGTGTACTCCGGCCCGTAGTTGCGCGGCGCGGCCATGCCGAACAGCATCACGGCGGCGCCCTCGGCCTTGAGGCGGGTGATGATGGCGTCGAGATTGCGCTCGGTCTCGGCCGGATCGGTGCCGCGCAGCGCGTCGTTGGCGCCCAGCGCCACCAGCACCAGCTTCGGCTTGTCGCCCATCATCCAGTCGAGCCGCGCCAGGCCGCCGGCGGTGGTGTCGCCGGAGACTCCATGGTTTGCTATGGTGACATCGCGGCCGGCCGCCCTCAGCGCCGTCTCCAGCTTCACCGGCAGCGCCTGCTGCGGCGACAGGCCGAAACCGGCGGTCAGGCTGTCGCCCAGCATGGCGATGCGCAGCGGCCCGGCTTGCGCCAGAACCGGAACCACCATGGCAAACCATAGCAAAACCGCCGCGACACAGGCGGCAACGATCCGGCCATTGAACGCCGCCGCAATGGCGCCATATGGCATTCGCAGGGTTCGCACTGCTTTTCCCTCGCTCCCGCTGATGCCTACCGACGGACCGACTGAATGATCCGCCTGCGCGACGTGCACCTACATCTGGCGAGCGATGCCGGGGTGGTCAATATCCTGCGGGGCGTCGATCTCGACGTTGCAGGCGGTGGAAGCACCGCCATCGTCGGCCCCTCGGGCGCCGGCAAGTCCAGCCTGATGATGGTGATCGCCGGCCTGGAGCGCGCCAGCTCGGGCACGGTCGAGGTCGCCGGCCAGGACATCACCCGCCACGACGACGATCGCCTGGCGCGTTTCCGCCGCGATCATCTCGGCATCGTCTTTCAGGGCTTCCACCTCGTGCCGACCATGACGGCGACGGAGAATGTCGCCCTGCCGCTGGAGTTCGCCGGCGTCGCCGATGCCTTCGGCCGCGCCGAGGCGGCGCTGACGCAGGTCGGGCTGGGCCATCGCCTGACGCATTACCCGGCACAGCTCTCGGGCGGCGAGCAGCAGCGCGTCGCGGTCGCCCGGGCGTTCGCCACCGAGCCCAAGCTGCTGATGGCCGACGAGCCCACCGGCAATCTCGACGGCGCCACCGGCCGGCAGGTCATGGACCTGCTGTTCGAGATGACCCGTGCGCGTGGCGCCACCCTGGTGCTGATCACCCACGATCCCGCCATCGCCGAGCGCTGTGACCGCGTGATCCACGTCGCCGACGGCCGCATCACCGACGATGCGCCCACCATGGCCGCCGCCTCGTGACCCTCGCCACCGCCGAGACCGGCCTGGTCCGCACTACAGGGGGTGGCGGCGAGCCCGGTCGCTGGACGCTGGCCGCCACCATCGCGCGCCGCGAGCTGCGCTCGGGGCTGGGCGGCTTCCGCCTGTTCCTCGCCTGCATCGCGCTGGGCGTCGGCGCCATCGCCGCCATCCTGTCCTTCGCGCGCGCCATCGAGGAAGGCCTGCGGGCCGACGCGCGCTCGCTGCTGGGCGGCGACATCTCGGTGTCGCGGCCCTATCAGCCATTGACCGACGAGCAGCTCGCCTACATGGCGCGCGACGGCGCCACGGTCACGGCCTGGGTCGAGATGCGCGGCATGGCGCGGCTCGATCGCGACGGTGCGCGACCGACCTTGATCCAGCTCAAGGCGGTCGATGGCCGCTACCCGCTGGCCGGCACGATCGAGCTGAAGGGTGGCATGCCTCTGGCCGACGCGCTGGCGCTGCGCGACGGGATCGCCGGCGCCGTGGTCGAGGAGGTCGCGCTGCGCCGCATGGGGGCCTCGATCGGCGATCGCATCCGCATCGGCGACGCCTCGGTCGAGCTGCGCGCGGTGATCGCGCGCGAGCCGGATCGCGGGCTGGGCCTGTTCGGCCTGGGGCCGCGGGTGATGATCAGCGACAAGGCGCTGCCCGCCACGGGGCTGCTGCAGCCCGGCGTGCTGCGCACGCACGACTATCGCGTCGCGCTGCGGCAGGGCGCCGACTGGCAAGCGTATCGCAAGGATCTGATCGCGCGTTTCCCCGAGGCCGGCTGGCGGGTGCGCGGGCTGACCGAGGCGGGCGGCGGCGTGCGCACGTGGACCGAGCGGCTCACCGTGTTCCTCGAGCTCATCGGCCTGGCGGCGCTGCTGGTCGGTGGCGTCGGTGTCGGCAACGCCGTCGACAGCTACCTGCTGGGCCGCACCCGCACCATCGCCATCCTCAAATGCGTCGGCGCGCCCGCTTCGCTGGTGACGCGTAGCTACCTGCTGCTGATCGGCGTACTGGCGGCGGTCGGCGTCGTGCTCGGGCTGCTTGTCGGCGTGGCGCTGCCCTTCGTCGCCAACGCCTTCTTTGCCGACGTGCTGCCGGTGCGCGCGCGTGTCGGGGTCTACGCCCAGCCGCTGGTCATCGCCGCCGCCTTCGGCATGCTGGTGGCCGGCATCTTCGCGCTGTGGCCGTTGATGAAGGCGCGCCTGGTGCCGGCCGCCACCCTGATGCGCGGCGCGGTCGCGCCGACCGCGGCGCGTCCGCGGCTGCGCGATCTCGCGATCATCGGCGGCGCCGTCGTGGCGCTGGCGGCGCTCACCGTCGCGACGGCGGGCGACCGGCGCATCGCCCTGTGGTTCGTCGCCGGCTCGATCGGCGCCTTCATCGTCTTCCCGCTGCTGGCGCGCATCGTGATGCTGCTGGCGAGACTGGCCGGTCGTCCGCGCTTCGCCGCGCTGCGCCTGGCGCTGGCCAACATCCATCGCCCCGGCGCGCCGACGCCGACGGTGATGCTGTCGCTCGGGCTGGGGTTGACCGTGCTGGTCGCCGTGGCGCTGATCGAGGGCAATCTGCAGAGCCAGATCACGCGGCGTCTGCCGGCCAATGCGCCGACCTTCTTCTTCGTCGACATCCAGCACGCTCAGGTCGAGGCCTTCACCAGGGCGGTGACGGCGATCGAGGGCGTCAACGACATCGACAAGGTGCCCATGCTGCGCGGCCGCATCACCCGCATCGGCGGCAAGCCGATCTCCGAATCGCGCATTCCCTCGCAGGCGCGCTGGTCGGTCGACAGCGACCGCGGGCTGACCTATTCGGCGACCATCCCCGAGGGTACGCGCATCGTCGCCGGGCAATGGTGGCCGCCCGACTACAAGGGCCCGCCGCTGATCTCCTTCGACGCCGAGCTGTCGGCGGCCTACGGGCTGGGCGTCGGCGACACCATCACGGTCAACGTGCTGGGCCGCGACGTCGAGGCGCGCATCGCCAATCTCAGGCGCATCGACTGGAGCTCGCTGTCGATCAACTTCGTCTTCGTCTTCGCGCCCGGCACGCTGGAGCGCGCGCCGAAGACCTTCCTCGCCACGGTGCGCGCCGAGCCGGGGGCCGAGGACAAGGTGTTCGACGTCGTCACCCGCGACTTCGCCAACGTCACCATCGTGCGGGTCAAGGAGGCGCTGGAGAACGCCAGCTCGATCCTCGCCAATATCGGCCTGGCGGCACGGGTGGTGGGCGTGGTCGGCATCGGCGCCGGGCTGCTGGTGCTGGCCGGCGCCATGCTGGCGACCCAGCGGCGGCGCGTGCACGACGCGGTGGTGATGAAGGTGCTGGGCGCCTCGCGCCGGCGCGTGCTGGGCGTCTTCGCCCTGGAATTCGCCGCCCTGGGCTTCGTCACCGCGCTGGCCGCCGCCGCCTTCGGCGCGGTCGCCGCCTGGATGGTGATCCGTTTCGTGATGAACCTGGAGTGGATCCTGCTGCCCGACGTTGTGGCGATGACCGTGCTGGGGGCCATGGCGCTGACCCTGGGTTTCGGCCTGGTGGGGGCGGTAGGCGCCACGCGGCAGCGACCGCTGGCCTTGCTGCGCAATGAATAGGCGGTCGCGGCATGGGGATATTGGCATCCTTCATGACCCTTTCGTGACCCGCCGGCGTTTCGCTGGTTGGTGCGCGGGTATTGATAAAGCCGCGTCTTTCGCCAATATGGATGGCAGGTGTGTGTGTCCGCTCGCCTATCGGGAGGCAATAAATGGCTCAGTATGAAACCCGGCCCGTAGTCGGTACGACGACGACCGTCGACCAGGCTGCCTTCGATGCCGGTCTGCGCAGCCACATGCTGCGCGTCTACAACTACATGGCGTCCGGCCTGGCGCTGTCGGGCATCGTCGCGATGCTCGTCTACAGCGTGCCGGCACTCAACGCGCTGTTCATCCAGACCGGCGTGCTGGCCAACGGCCGCCCGTTCATGTCGCTCACCATTCTCGGCTGGCTCGCCGTTCTGTCGCCGATCGGCCTCATCCTGCTGGCCTCGTTCCGCGCCGCGACGATGAGCGTGACGACGACCAAGGCGATCTACTGGGCGATCGTGGCGCTCAACGGCGTCGGCTTCACCCTGCTGATCTACCGCTACACCGGCACCAGCCTGGCGCGGACCTTCTTCATCACCGCCGCCGCCTTCGCCGCGCTCAGCCTCTATGGCTACACGACCAAGCGCAGCCTGTCGGGGCTCGGCACCTTCCTGTTCATGGGCCTGATCGGCATCCTGATCGCCATGGTCGTGAACATCTTCCTCGCGAGCACGATGCTGCACTTCATCATCGCCTCCGCGGGCGTGCTGATCTTCGCCGGCTTCACCGCCTACGACACGCAGCGCATCAAGGAGCAGTATGCCGAGGCGTGGGGCAGCGACGTGCAGGAGAAGGTCGCCATCTTCGGCGCGCTCAGCCTGTACCTGGACTTCGTCAACATGTTCCAGATGCTGCTGGCGCTGATCGGCGATCGCGAATAGTCGCCGGCCGGACAGAATGCTCAATGCGCCCGGGCGGCAACGCCCGGGCGCTTTCGTTGGCCTTTTCCGAATACACCATCCGCTTCTTCATCCAAAATGACACAAAAGACTCGCCTTACTTAACGTTTGATGGTAATTTCACGACATATTGAGATCATAGAAAAGAGTTTATTGGGGGAAGTCGATGAATCGCCGAGGCTTTTTCAGCGGTCTGGCTGCCTTGCCGGTCGTTGCCATCAGTGAGCCGGTATTTGCACAGTCGTCGAAATATGCCCCGCCGGCGGTTGTCGTCTACCATTTCGTCAGTCCCGGCTGCGAGGACTGCGAACGTTGGGATTCGCGCCATCTGCCGCGCTGGCTGAACTCCGGCGAGTTCCGTCGCTCGGCCTATCGCCGGATCGAAGGCCGTACCGTCGAGGAGGCGCTCGATCCGCGCCGCTGGCCGCGCGAGGCGCGTCCATTCGCGGCCTCGCTGCGCCAGACGCCGGCCTTCATCGTCATGCGCCAGGGCCGCGGTGTGGCTGCCGCGTCGGGCGAGGAGGCCTGGACCTCGGTGATCTGGCCGGCGATCCGCCGCGCCGCCGCCTGATATCGACAAGCCCGGTCACTTCGACTACGAGGGGCGCGCCATGCCCCTCCGGAACCCGATCTACGCCGCCATCGACACCGTCGACCTCGCCCAGGCCGCGCGCGTGATCCAGCGCATCGCCGGTGGCCCGGTGCCGGCGGTGGGCGGCATCAAGCTGGGGCTGGAGTTCTTCCTCGCCCACGGCGCGCCCGGCGTGCGCTACGCCTTCCCCGAGCCGGTGCGCATGACCGGTGTCGGCTTCTTCCTCGACCTGAAGCTGCACGACATCCCCAACACCGTCGCCGGCGGCATCCGCGCCGTGGCCGCGCTCGAGCCGACCTACATCACGATCCACGCCGGCGGCGGCGCGGCGATGCTCAAGGCTGCCGTCGACGAGGCCGGGCTGCAGGCCGCCAGGCTCGGCGTGCCACGTCCGAAACTGCTCGGCGTGACCGTGCTGACCTCGCTCGACGATGCCGACCTCAAGGCGACCGGCGTCAACGAGACCGCGGCCGACCAGGCGCGCCGGCTGGCGCTGCTGGCGCGCGAAGGCGGGCTCGACGGCGTGATCTGCTCGCCGCAGGAGATCGCCACGCTGCGCGCCGCGTGCGGTCCCGACTTCCTGCTGGTGACCCCCGGCATCCGCCCGGCGGGCGCCGCCGTGGGTGACCAGAAGCGGGTGATGACGCCGCGCGACGCCATGCGCGCCGGCGCCACCGCGCTGGTCGTCGGCCGGCCGATCACCGAGGCCAGGGACCCGCGCGCCGCCGCCGAGGCGATCGCCCACGAGGCCGATCTCGGCGACAAGATCCGCATCCAGGTCGGGGCCTGATCCGATGGCGGTGGTCGCCAAGATATGCGGCGTCCGCACCAGGGAGGCGCTCGACGCCGCGATCGCCGGGCGGGCGCGCTATGTCGGCTTCGTCTGCTACCCGCCTTCGCCGCGGCACATCGCCTTCCACGATCTCGAGGAACTGGTGGCCGAGGTGCCGGCGCACATCATTCGCGTCGGCCTGTTCGTCGATCCCGACGACGACACGCTGGGCGAGTATGTCGAGGAGGGCGCGCTGGACATGCTGCAGCTTCAGGGCAGCGAGACGCCCCGGCGCATCGCCAAGATCAAGGAGGCCACCGGCCTGCCGGTCATGAAGGCGGTACACGTCGCCTCGCGCGAGGACGTCGAGGCGGCGATCGAGACCTACGCCGGCTCGGCCGACCGCCTGATGTTCGAGCCGACGCCGGCTGCCGCGAATGCGCTGCCCGGCGGCAACGGCCTGCCCTTCGACTGGCGCGCGCTGCAGGACGTGAAGGTGCCGCTGCCCTGGATGCTGGCCGGCGGTCTCACCGCCGCCAACGTCGCCGATGCGGTGCATGCCTCCGGTGCCAAGGCCGTCGACGTGTCGTCGGGCGTCGAATCGAGCCGGGGCGTGAAGTCCCCCGATATGATCCGCGCCTTTCTCTCGGCAGTCGCCAGGCTCTGAGCTAGGCTGCGGCCCGTCATCCTGAGGGGGCCGCGATGAGGACCGAGAAGCGTCTCAAGGAACTGGGCATCGAGCTCAAGGCACCGCCGTCGCCGGTGGCCAACTACGTCAACGCCGTGCGCACCGGCAACCTGCTCTATCTCGCCGGAAAGGGCCCGGGCCCGATCAGGGGCCGGCTGGGCGAGAGCATGAGCGTCGAGGACGGCTACAAGGCGGCGCGCGCCACCGGCGTCAGCCTGATCCAGGTGATGAAGGCCGAGCTCGGCGACCTCGACCGCGTCGTGCGCATCGTCAAGGTTCTGGGCATGGTCAATTGCACGCCGGAGTTCGGCGACCAGCCCAGGGTGATCAACGGCTGCTCGGATCTCTTCGTCGAGGTCTTCGGCGATCGCGGCAAGCACGCGCGCTCGGCCGTCGGCATGGGCGGCCTGCCCAACCAGATCCCGGTCGAGGTCGAGGTGATCGTCGAGGTCGGCGATCCGCCGCGTCGTCGTGCCGCCGCCGCCAAGCGCCCGGCCGCGCGCAAGGCCGCGCCGAAAGCCAAGGCGAAGAAGAAGGCGGCGAAGAAGCGGCGTTAGACTTCGTCTTACCTTCCCCCTCCGGGGGAAGGGATCGTCCTATCCGACGACGGCCAGCACCGTCGATGTGCCCGCCTGCAGCGCCGCGAAGCGCACGTCGTAGACAGGCTCCAGGGTCTCGGGCGTCATGACCTCCAGCGGCGGGCCCACGGCGTGGGCGCGACCTTGGCGCAGCACCAGCACGCGATCGCAGTAGCGCGCCGCGAGGTTCAGGTCGTGCAGCACGACGCAAACACCCGGACCGTCTGCCGCGAGGCGTCGCACCGCCGTGAGCAGCGCATGCTGGTGCGACAGGTCGAGGCTGGAGGTCGGCTCGTCGAGCAACAGGTAGCGTTGCGCCGCGGCTTCTGTCGGCGGCGCGTCGAGCTGGGCCAGCGCGCGGGCGAATTGCGCGCGTTGCCGCTCGCCGCCCGACAGCGTGCCCATCGCGCGCTCAGCGAAGCGATCGACATCGGCCAGCGCCAGCGCGCGTGATACGGCGCGGCGATCCTCTGCGCTGGTCGAGCGGCCGACCCAGGGCGAGCGGCCCAGCTCGACGATCTCGCGCACGGTGAAGTCGAAGGCCGGCGCGCCGTGCTGGCGCATCACGGCGCGCCGGCGTGCGCGTGCCAGGGCGTCGAGACGCGCGAAGTCACGGCCGTCCAGCGAGGCGTGGCCCAAGGTCGGCCTGAAGTCGCCGGCGAGCGCACCCAGCAGCGTCGACTTGCCGGCGCCGTTGGGGCCGAGCAGGCCGAGCATCTCGCCCGGCTGCACCTCGATCGAGACATCCTCGAGGATGGTGGCGCGACCGATGCGCTGGGTGACGGCGTGGACGGCGAGCGTCATAGCGCCGTCGCGGCGTGGCGCCGCGCCATGATCGAGAGGAACACCGGTGCGCCCAGGGCGGCCATGACGATGCCGACAGGCATCTCGGCCGGCGCCATCACCAGGCGCGCTAGGAGATCGGCCGACAGCATCAGCGCGCCGCCCAGCATCGCCGCGCCCGGCAGCACCAGGGCATGGCGCGGCCCGCCGATCAGGCGTACGAGATGCGGCACGACCAGGCCGACGAAGCCGATGATGCCGCTGACCGACACGGCGCCGCCGACGCTGAGCGCCACCAGCACCACGATGCGCGTCTTGACGTCTTCGACCTCGATGCCGAGATGGCTCGCCTCGCGCTCGCCCAGCGCCATGGCGTCGAGCGCGCGATGATGGCGCAGCAGCAGCAGGGCGGGAATCACGACCAGCGGCAGCGCCGGCAGGATCACGCCCCAGCTCGCCGCGCCCAGGCTGCCCATGGTCCAGAAGACCAGCAGGCGCAGCTGGTTCTCGTCGGCGATGTAGGTGAGGAAGCCGATACCGGCGGCCGCCAGCGCGTTCACGGCGATGCCGGCCAGCAGCATGGTGGCGACCGAGGTCGTGCCGCCGCGCGTGCCCAGGCGGTAGACCAGCCCGGTGGCGATCAGGCCGCCGATGAAGGCCGCGCCGGGCAGGAACCACGGGCGCTGCGACGGCGTGATCAGGTGCAGCACCGAGCCGCCGAGCACGATCACCGCCACGGCCGCCAGCGCCGCGCCGGCCGAGACGCCGATCAGGCCGGGATCGGCCAGCGGGTTGCGGAACATGCCCTGCATCGAGGCGCCGGCGATGCCCAGCCCGGCGCCGACCACCAGCGCCAGCACGGCGCGCGGCAGGCGGATGGCGAGGAACACCGCCTCGAGGCGCTGGTCGACGTCGATGGTCGCGCCCAACGCGCGCAGCACGATGCCGAGCATCTCGCCGGGCAGGATGCGCACGGCACCGAATCCCACGGCGCAGAGGAAGGCCAGGGCCAGCGCGATGCCGAAGGCCATGAGCGCCAGATGCCGCTTCACGCGGCGCGGCACCGCGGCGGCGGCCGGCATGCTGAGGTCGCTCATTGCCGTGCGGGGAACTCGATGTCGGGATGGAAGACGCGCGCGACGATGCGAACGGCCTCCGCCGTGCGCGGGCCGAAGCCCAGGAGCAAGAGTGCGTCGGCCGAGGCGACACGCTTGTTCTTCGCCGCCGGCGTCAACGCCAGCGCCGGATCGGCCAGGACCTTGTCGATGCCGCCGACAGTCTCGATGGTCTGCGTGCCGAGCATGATCACCTCGGGCGCCGCCGCGACCGTCGCCTCGGGGGTCATCGGCTTGTAGCCCGACCAGGCGTCGAAGACGTTGATGCCGCCGGCCAGCCGGATGATGCCGTCGGCCGCCGTCATGCGGCCGGCTGCCTGCGGCGCGCCGCCCTGGCCGAAGGTCAGGAAGGACAGCACGCGCGGCTTCGCCTTGGACCGCACGATGCGTGCCGACAGGTCGGCCATGTCGGTGCGCACCCGGGTCACCAGGTCGGCGGCGGCCTTGTCGAGCCCGAGCGCGCGGCCGATGCCCTCGATCTTGGCGATCACCGCGTCGAAGCTGTAGTCGTCGCTCAGCACCAGCACGGCGACGCCGGCATCGGCGATCTGGCGCAAGGCCGCTTCGGGGCCCGCCGCCGTCGTGGTGATCACCACGGAGGGCCGCAGCGACAGCAAGCCCTCGGCCGAGAGCTGGCGCATGTAGCCGACCTTGGGCGTTTTCTGGGCTGCGGCCGGGAACAGGCTGGTGCTGTCGGTGGCGACGAGGTTCCGTTCGCCGCCCAGGGCGTAGATCACCTCGGTCACCGAGCCGCCGACGGCGACGATGCGGGAGGCGTCCTTGATCTCGACCTCGTGGCCGCGGGCGTCCTTCACGCGCACGCCCGCCATCGCGCCGCGGCCGATGAGCAGCAGCGGCGCGCCCGCCGCCGCGATCAGCGCGCGGCGACGCGGCAGCAGAATGGAGGCGGACATCTCAGGCCGCGAAGGGGCGGCTGAGACCGGCGATCGCCTCGCGCCACGCCGGCAGTTCCGGCTTGCCCGGCTTGCGGGCACCGAAGATCAGCGCCATCTGGCGGTTGCGCGCGTCGTACAGCTCGATCGAGTTGACCTCGCCGTCCTCGGTCGGCTTGCGCACGTGGAAGACCGAGGCGATCGCACTCTCGCGCAGATGCAGGTTGAAGTCCGGATCGAGCACGTTGAACCACGGGCCGGTGGGCATCAGCTTCTTCACCGGCCCGCTGTGGATCTGGATGCAGCCGGGGCTGCCGACGAAGATCATGATCGGCGTGGCCGCGGCGGCGACGCTCTCGAGGATCGCGCGCGCCGATGTGTTCGGCAGCCTGCGCACGAACTCCTCGCCCACGAGACGCAGCGCCTGCACGCGGCCGACCTTGTGCTTCTTCAGCATCGGAAAGAAATCGTGCGTGTCGCGCAGCGCGCGCCAGTCGGTGCGCAGGGCGTCGAGGACGATCTCGGAATCGGGACGGTCGGCCTCGTCGGCCGGATAGGGCGTGATGACCAGCGTCTCGTCCTGATCAGGCGCGCGCATCTTCTCGACCAGCGCGGCCCAGGCCGCCCGGTCGGTGCCGTCGGTGGCGTAGATCTTGAACACCGCCATGCCGTCGCGGTCGAAGAACTGCAGGCTCAGGCGCTCGCCGCGATCGGTCGGCTCGGCGAGCGCGAAGCCCGAGTGCCAGCGCGAGAAGAAGATGCGCAGATCGATGTCCGGCCCGAGCACCAGGCCGTGCGGCGGCTGCACGCGCACATCCTCGAAGCGGCCCTTGCGCTCGTGCACGACGTTGTCGTTGCGCGTCAGGCACATCACGCGGCCCAGGCCCGGTGCCGCGGCGATGATCTCGCGCAGCGGGGCGCGCAGGCGGGTGGCGGTCCGGCCGACATTCAGCGCGACCAGCTCGGCCTCGCTCGAGCCGATGGCGGCGGCCGCGTCGCGGATGCGGACATTGGGATTGGCCGTCTTGTAGGCGGCATAACGCTCGCCAAGATTCCCGGTCCCCTGCATGGTCCCCTCAACTCGTTGCAGTTCGTGATGTGAAGCGGCGGGCTACTTGGTCAGCAGCAGGCGGCCGTTGGCCGTCACCCGCAGCAGGTACTCCGCGCCGTCGTGGTCGATGACCAGCAGCTTGCCCTCGCCCAGGAGGTCGCGGCTGTTGGCGCGGCGCGGCAGTGTCTGGGTCACCGCGGCGGCGACCCGGTCGAAGGGCTGGCGCTCATGGCGAGGGCCAGCCGGCGGGAGAATGGTTCGCTCATGCATATGCGAATCATTCTCATTAACGACGGAGAGAGTCAACCCCCACCTCAGAACTGAAAGGCGGTGGTGAACTTGAAGTTGCGGCCGTAGTCGCCGACCGCCGAGAGGTGGTCGCGGTAGCGGCGGTCGGTGATGTTGTCGATGCCGAAATCCATGCGCACGCCGGCCAGCGGGCCAGTCACCGGCTCCCAGCTGACGAAGAGGTCGAACAGCGAGTAGCCCGGCGTGGCCGACGTGCCCGTCGGCACGCGGTTCTGGTCGGCGACGAACTTGGCGCGGCCGCCGAAGGTCACGCCCCAGGGCTCGTGCGTGTAGCCAGCGGTCAGCCCCAGCTTGTCGCCGGGGATCGACGACAGCGGCGTGTTGGTCGGCGAGGTCTGGTCACCCCTGATGCGGCTGGCGGCGATGCTGCCGAAGAAGCCGAAGCCGGCATAGGCGATCTCGGCCTCGAAGCCGCTGATGTTGGCGCGCGAACGGTTGACGTTGGTCGTGGTGGTGAAGGTGACGATCGAGTCGATGAAGTCGTCGTAGTTGGTGTTGAAGTAGACGAGGCGCGCGCGCAGCCGGTCGTTCTTGGTCAGGAGGTCGTCGAACTTGAAGTTGACGCCGACCTCGCGGTTACGCGCCGTCTCCGGCCGCAGGTTCGGGTTGGGGATGAAGAGATTGCCCGGGAAGTGCGAGCCCGAGACGTAGAGCTCGTTGAGCGCCGGCGCGCGGAACGCCTCTGCGTACAGGCCGTAGACGTTGAGCCATTTCACCGGCTCGACGGCGACCGAGACACGCGGCGAGAAGCGGCTCGCCTCGAGGTCGGGGCCGAGGGCCGAATTCTCCGGCCGGCGCGAGAAGCGGTCGAAGCGGCCACCCGGCGTGAGCGTGACGATGTCGAAGAACTTCAGCTCGCTCTGGGCGAAGAGGCCGAAGGCGTCGCCATGCGCGTTGGGGTATTGCGTGCGCGGCAGGCTGTTGCGCGTGCCGCTGACATACTGGATGTAGCCGTCGATGCCGTAGGTCAGCCGCACGCCCATCCAGTCGTTGACCGCGAAGTTGTTGGAGTTGGCGAAGTCGATGCCGGTCGTGCGGAAGAACGATCCGTCGACGCGGCTGTCGCTGAAGCGGCGCTCATGCACGTCGAGCCGCGTGTGATAGATCGTGCCCCTGAAGTCGAACCAGGGATTCTTCGCCGGGTTGTAGCTGAAGTTGGCGGCGAAGGTGTGCTGCAGGTTGGAGCGGTCGGCCGGCGAGGTGGTGGAAGCGGTGTTGGGCGACGTCGTGCTGTAGCCCGTGTCGCGATGGCCGAGCCACGAGAAGCTCACCCGCGCGTCCGGCGCCACCCGGGCGCCGACCTTGATCAGGCCGCTCATCACGTCGAGCGCCGAGAACGGCAGCGTGGTGCCGCCGCCCTGGCGGATGTCGGAGCCGTTGCGGTAGAGGCCGGAGGCGACGACGTCGAACATGCCGGCGCGGGCGAAGCCGGTGAACGAGCCCATGCCCATGTCGGGTGCGCTCTGGTAGCCCGCCTTGACGCGGAAGCCCCAGTTCTGGCCGGGCTGCAGGAAGTCGGCGGCGTCCTTGGTGGTGAAGCTCAGCAGGCCGGCGATGGCGCCGCTGCCGTAGAGCGTCGATTGCGGACCGCGCACGACCTCGACGCGCTTGAGCATGTCGGGATCGACGAAGACCCGGCCCTTGTGCTCGTTCTGGAAGTCCTGGCGCGCGCCGTCGATGCGGATCTGCACGCGTTCGCCCTCCAGGCCGCGGATGTTGGGCTGGATGCCGCTGGAGCGCGGACCGCCGCTGAGCTCGACGCTGGGAAGGCTGCGGATCAGGTCGCCCCAATGGTTGGGCTGCTGGCGATCGATCTGCTCGCCCTCGACCACCGAGACCGAGCCGGGCACCTGCGATACCGGCCGCGCCGTGCGCGTGGCATCGATCGATACCGGGTCGAGCACGGTCGCGGGGATCGGCGTGGCCGGCGTGGTCTGGGCCAGGGCCGATGCGGCAAGGGCTCCGCCGGCGAAGGCGGCGGCGATCGACAGGCTGGTGGCACGGACTATCCGGCCGGAAACGCGGCGGCGCATGAAGATCCCCCGAAGGCACGCTGGTGGCGCTACTCGTTTGCGGCTGGCATGGCCTTCGGGGCCGGCTGGCTGGTGCCTCCTGTAGCACCATGGAAAAATATAGGCAATTGCGACGCATTCGCGTCAAGATCGGGACAATCGGCCAACTTTGACGCCCGCCGGGGCGCCTGCTACAGCGCCGCGCGGCGGAGACGGGAATTTCCATGAACGCGTTGAACAGCTATCGCGCCGGTCCGGACGAGCGCGGCCATTTTGGCATCTTCGGGGGTCGCTACGTCGCCGAGACGCTGATGCCGCTGATCCTCGACCTGGAGAAGGCCTACGAGGCGGCCAAGGCCGATCCGGCGTTCAAGGCCGAGCTGGAGAAGCTCAACACCCATTACGCCGGGCGGCCCAGCCCGCTCTATCACGCCGAGCGGCTGACGGCCGAGCTGGGCGGCGCCAAGATCTACTTCAAGCGCGACGAGCTCAACCACACCGGCTCGCACAAGATCAACAACGTGCTGGGCCAGGTGCTGCTGGCCAAGCGCATGGGCAAGACGCGGGTGATCGCCGAGACCGGCGCCGGCCAGCACGGCGTGGCCACCGCGACGGCCTGCGCGCTGTTCAACATCCCCTGCGTCGTCTTCATGGGCTCGGTCGACGTCGAGCGCCAGGCGCCCAACGTGTTCCGCATGAAGATGCTGGGCGCCGAGGTCCGACCCGTCACCGCAGGCTCGGCGACGCTGAAGGACGCGATGAACGAGGCGTTGCGCGACTGGGTCGCCACCGTCGAGACCACATTCTACTGCATCGGCACGGTGGCCGGCCCGCATCCCTATCCGTCGATGGTCAGGGACTTCCAGTCGGTGATCGGCAAGGAAACGCGCGAGCAGATGATGGTCGCCGAGGGCCGCCTGCCCGACACGCTGGTGGCCTGCATCGGCGGCGGCAGCAACGCCATGGGCCTGTTCCATCCCTTCCTCGACGACAAGGACATCCGCATCATCGGCGTCGAGGCCGGCGGCAAGGGCGTGCATACCGGCGAGCACGCCGCCTCGCTCACCGGCGGCAGGCCGGGCGTGCTGCACGGCAACCTCACCTACCTGCTGCAGGACAGCGATGGGCAGATCACCGAGGCGCATTCGATCTCGGCCGGCCTCGACTATCCCGGCATCGGCCCGGAGCATGCCTGGCTGAAGGATGTCGGGCGCGTCGAGTACGTCTCGGCGACCGACGACGAGGCGCTGGCGGCCTTCCAGAAGCTCAGCCGCGTCGAGGGCATCATCCCCGCGCTCGAGCCGGCGCACGCGCTGGCGCACGTGCTGAAGCTCGCGCCGACCTTGCCGAAGACCAACCTGCTGGTGATGAACTTGTGCGGCCGCGGCGACAAGGATGTCTTCGCGGTGGCCGAGCGCCTGGGAGTGAAGCTGTGAGCCGTATCACCAGGCGCTTCGAGAAGCTGAAGGTTGAAGGCCGCGCCGGCCTGATCACCTACGTCACCGCCGGCGACCCCAATCTCGACGTGTCGTACGAGATCCTCAAGGGCCTGCCCGCCGCCGGCGCCGACCTGATCGAGTTCGGCATGCCGTTCACCGATCCGATGGCCGACGGGCCCTCGATCCAGGCGGCGGGCCAGCGCGCGCTGAAGGCCGGCATCTCGATGGATCGCACCTTCGCGATGGTCAGGCGATTCCGCGCGGAAACGCGCGACGACGAAACCCCCATCCTGCTGATGGGCTACTACAACATGATCTACCAGCGCGGCGAGGCGAAGTTCTGCGCCGACGCGGCGGCCGCCGGCGTCGACGGCTTCATCATGGTCGACCTGCCGCCCGAGGAGGCCGACAAGCTCAAGCCGCACGCGAGCGCCAACGGGCTGGACACCGTGCTGCTGACCGCGCCTACCACCGACGCCAAGCGCCTGCCGGCGATCCTCGAATTTGCCTCGGGCTTCGTCTACTTCGTCTCGGTCTTGGGCATCACCGGCACCAAGTCGTCGACCGCAGACGTGATCCAGGGCCACGTCAGCCGCCTGCGCTCGCAGACCACGCTGCCGATCGGCGTCGGCTTCGGCATCCGCACGCCCGAACAGGCCGCCGCCGTGGCACGCATCGCCGACGCCGCCGTGGTCGGTACGGCGATTGTCGATCGCGTGAAGGCCGGGCTGGACGACAAGGGCGCACCGAAGCCGGACCTGCTGCCGGGGGTGTTCGCGTATATCCGCGCGCTGTCGGAGGGTGTCAGGGGAGCGCGGCGCGACTGACGGTACCTTGTGGCCGAGGTCTTGCGCGCCTAGATTCAGCGCCATGACCGGCAACAAGTCGATTTTCGACGAAATGGTGCAGGGCCACCGGAACGCCGTGGCGAATGCCGTACGGGATTCCCATGCGCGCGGCGTTCCGGTCTTTGAAGCCGACGACCATCACGTCTTCGCGGTCTACCCCGACGGCCGACGCGTCGCGATCGAACGTGTCGGCTCCCCATTGCCGTCGCGCGATCCGCAGGCAAATTGAGCGCGCCTGTCCTGACTCTGCTGGCTGGACCGAACGGCGCCGGCAAGTCGACCTATGCGCGCGAGAATCTTCAGGAACTGGCAGCGGCGGGCGCCTTCCTCAATGCCGATGACATGGCGCGAGACCTGGACGCCGACGACGTGCAGGCGGTGGCGATGCGCGCCGGGCGGCAGATGCTTTCGACGCGCGAGGTGCTGCTGTCTGAAGGCCGATCGTTCTGTGTGGAAACGACGATGGCCACGCGTACGCTTCTCAACTTCGCCGGCAGAGCGCGATCGCGCGGCTACAGCCTGCGCCTCATCTTTTTGTTCACAGCGCATTCGAGCCTGAACGAAAGCCGCGTGAAGCAGCGCGTCATGCTCGGTGGGCACAACATCGACACTGATACGATCCGGCGGCGACATCGGCGCGGTCTGATGCACTTGCCTGAGTACTGGGCTGAAGCTGACGATGCGATCGTTCTCGATGTTCGGACCCGGATTCCGACAGCGATCGTTCAGAAGATCGACGGCACGGTGGAAATTCGCGACTCGAGTCGATTTGCTGTGCTCAATGCCAGGATCGTCGCCTCGGGCGGGAAGGCGTTGAGAGGTTGAAGATCCACGGCTCGTGGTCAAGCAGCATGTCGCGGGCAACGAGCTGGTCTCGACGATCAAGCGCCCTTGGCGCCCAGCGACTTGCCCAGCGCGATCATGGTCTCGCGCGGCAGCTTCGTCGGTGTCGGCAGGTCGGTCTCGTCGCGGGCCGCGCGGAAGCGGATGTGCCAGGCCGACAGGCCGCTGATGAACAGCCGCGCCTCGGCGCCCGAAAGCGTGTCGCCGTCGTTCGCGCCCAGGCCGACGACCTGCGGATACCAGCCGCCGCCCTCGACGATGCGGATCGGCGCGCTCCAGGCGTCAGGCCGTTCGGGCGTGGCGTTGAACGAGACGGCGTTGGCCGCGGAATGGAAGCCGGAATAGGGCCCGGCGGTGTGGCTGAGCAGCATGACATAGACGCCGAGATCGCGGTTGAAGTGGACCGACGGGCCCCAGAAGCAGTCGGGATGGACGTCGTGCCAGCCGCATACGGCCGGCCAGAGCGGCGTGGGCAGGGCGCTGTCGGCCGCTTGCCAGGTGCCGCCGCTCCACACCTCGAAGCGCGGCGCGTCGCGCTTCGTCACGAGGCAGCGCGCGGCGCAGACACCCTGCGCGCGCTCGTCCGCCACGTAGCTGCTGAACAGCATGTGGAGATAGGGGCCATCGCGGTTGGGCACGACGCTGAAGTCGCCGTAGCCGCCGGCCATGAATCCATTGCCGGCGAGGAGATCGATCTGATTTGATGGCCCCCGCAGCACCTCGCCCAGCACCTGCCAGCTCAGCCCGTCGTCGTCGGAGCGCAGCGCGCCGATATGCGGCACGAATGGCGCCGTCTTGCTCTCGATGCGCTCCTCGGCGTGATACCAGCCGTAGAGCCGGCCATCGGGCGCGCGCCAGGTCGATTCGATCCACTTGCCGACCTTGGGGTCCGGATCGTCGAGCAGGCGCACGGCCTGCGGCGCGCCCAGCCCGGCGATGCCGACATCGCCGGTGCTGCCGCCGGCCGGGCCGGCGCGGCGGTAGTGCGATCGGCGTGTACGTGGACGGACGAGTTGCAGTCGACGCGATCGAGCGGCGGCGCTTGCAGCGCCAGCGGCGCGGCCGGCGCCAGCTCGGCGACGAAGCGCGGCACGCTTACGTCTCGTCCTCGAACAGCATGTCGCAGACAAAGGGGTTGGTCTTGCGTTCCCAGCCGAAGGTCGAGGTCTGGCCATGACCGGGCACGAAGCCGATGTCGTCGCCCAGCGGGAACAGCTTCTTGCGGATCGAGTGGAAGAGCTGCTCCTGATTTCCCTTGGGGAAGTCGGTGCGGCCCACCGAGCCGCGGAACAGCACGTCACCGACGAAGGCGATGCGCGCCTTCTCGTGCGTGTTGACGAACACGACATGGCCCGGCGTGTGGCCGGGGCAGTGCACGACATCGAAGCTGAGCTTGCCGAGCTCGACCGTGTCGCCGTCCTTGAGCCAGCGATGCGGCAGGAAGGGCTCGGGTACGGTGAAGCCGTACTTGCGGTTGGAGTCGGGCAGGCCCTCGATCAGGTAGCGGTCACCTTCGTGCGGGCCCTCGATCTGCACGCCGTAATGCTCGGCGATGGCGCCGGCGGCCGAAGCGTGATCGACATGGCCGTGGGTCAGCATGACCTTGGCGACTGTCATGCCGGTCTGCGTCACCGCGTCCTTCAGGCGCTCGAGGTCGCCGCCCGGATCGACCAGCGCGCCGTGCCTGGTTTCCTCGCACCAGACGAGGGAGCAGTTCTGCTGGAACGGCGTGACCGGACAGACAGCGATCTTGATCATGGTTTACTGACATAAGCCGCCATCGCGGCCATGCCAAGGCCGCGCGGTTGCGCTAGAATTGCGCACATGTCCGTCTCCGTGTTGCGCCGCCTCCTCCTCGTACTCACAGCCCTTCTTGCCCTCGTCGCTCTCGGCCCACCGGCGCTGGCGCAACGCGGCGTCCTGCCGACGCCGACCGGGCCGGTGCAGGCCGGCCCCTCGCTGGTCGTCGACATGCATAGCGGCGAGGTGCTGCATCAGCGCGATGCCAGCGCGCCTTGGTATCCGGCATCGCTGACCAAGATGATGACCCTGTATCTGCTGTTCGAGGACCTGAAGGCCGGCAGGATCCGGCTCACCGACCAGCTCGCCTTCTCGCCCTACGCCTACAACCAGCAGCCGTCGAAGCTGGTGCTGCCGGCCGGCGCCACCATCAGCATCGAGCAGGCGATCCTGGCCCTGATCCTGCGCTCGGCCAACGATGTCGCCGTGGCGGTCGGCGAGCGCCTGGCGGGCTCCGAGCCGGCCTTCGCCCAGCGCATGAACGCCACGGCGAAGCGGCTGGGCATGACCGGCTCGAACTTCCGCAATCCAAGCGGCTGGAAGGATCCGGCGCAGGTGACGACGGCGCGCGACATGGCGACCCTGGCGATGGCGCTGATCCGCGACTTCCCCGACAGATACGCCTATTTCACCCAGAACGAGGTGATCATCCGCGGCGCGCGCATCACCCACTCGGTGCGCTTCCTCGAGAAATATCCCGGCGCCGACGGGCTGAAGACGGGCTTCCTGTGCTCCTCCGGCTTCAACCTCGTGGCCTCGGCGACGCGCGATGGGCGGCGGCTGATCGGCGTGGCGCTGGGCTTCCGCCGCTCCGACCTGCGCGACGAGGCGATGGTCAGGCTGTTCGACGAGGCCTTCGCCAAGAAGAGCGCCGGCTCGGGCCAGAAGCTGTTCCAGCTGCCGGCCAGCAGCGGCGGCCAGGCGCCCATCGTGCTCGACGATTTCAGCTGCTCGCCCTACCGCTACGACTATCCCGGCAACGGCGCCTGGGTCGGCACCTTCCTCAACCTGCAGCAGGCGCGCGCGGCGCATGTCGCGGCCCAGGCGCGGCTGGTGGAGCTGAAGCAGGCCTGGATCGGCCGCGAATGGATCGTCGACGTCACCGCCAACAAGTCGCGCCGTTTCGCCACCATCATCGCCGACCTCGAGCCGGGCGTGGCCGAGAAGCTCTGCGCCGACTACCAGGCCCGGCGCAGATTCTGCCTCGTCAAGCGGCCGACCGAGCTGGTGCGGCCGTTCGGGGGGCTGTGGCGTTAGAGCCCTAACCTTCTCCCGGGGAGGGGAAGACCGGTCTTTTCCGGCCCCTGCAATCGTGCCATAGGGCGGGCATGAACTGGCTGACCAATTTCGTGCGACCCAAGCTCAGGGCGCTGGTGGCGCGCAAGGAAGCGCCGGAGAATCTGTGGCTGAAGTGCCCGGCGTGCGAACAGATGCTGTTCCACCGCGACCTCGAGACCAACCAGCAGGTCTGCAACCACTGCAACCACCATCTGCGGATCCGGCCGCTGCAGCGCCTGCCGCACCTCTTCGACGGCGGCAAGCACGAGGTCCATGCCGTGCCCAGGCCGATCGTCGATCCGCTGAAGTTCCGCGACCAGAAGCGCTACATCGACCGGCTGAAGGAGGCGCAGTCGCAGGCCGGGCCTGGCGGCGACGGCATCGTCGTCGCCAGCGGCGAGATGGAGGGCCAGCCGGCCGTCGTCGCGATCTTCGATTTCGGCTTCATGGGCGGCTCGATGGGCATGGCGGTGGGCGAGGGCGTGGTGACCGCGGCCCGCATCGCCGTGCAGAAGAACGCGCCGCTGATCCTGTTCTCGGCCTCGGGCGGCGCGCGCATGCAGGAGGGCATCCTTTCGCTGATGCAGATGCCGCGCACCACCATCGCGGTGCGAGAGGTCAAGGAAGCCGGCCTGCCCTACATCGTCGTGCTGACCGATCCGACCACCGGTGGCGTCACAGCCTCGCTCGCCATGCTGGGCGACATCCACATCGCCGAGCCCGGCTCGCTGATCGGCTTCTCGGGCCAGCGCGTAACCCAGGCGGCGATCCGCGAGACGCCGCCGCCGGATTTCCAGCGCGCCGAGTTCCAGTACAAGCACGGCATGGTCGATCTCGTCGTGCACCGCCACGAGCTGCGCGACACGCTGGCGCGCATCATCTCCATCCTGATGAAGCGGCCGGCCGCCGAGGCGGCTTAGGGCGCAGTCCGTGTGGGCCGAGTTCATCTGTCATCCCGAGCGCAGCGAGGGATCTTTTCTCAACGTAAAGATCCCTCGCTGCGCTCGGGATGACAGGGCTCCGCGTTAGAGAGTCCCTCCCATGTCCACGGAAGCGCTTGTCGCACGCCTCATGGCGCGCCATCCGCGCGTCATCGATCTCGACTTCGCCCGTCTCAAGCGCCTGCTCGACCGCATGGGCAACCCCGAGCGGCGCCTGCCGCCCGTGGTGCATGTCGCCGGCACCAACGGCAAGGGCTCGCTGTGCGCCTATATGCGCGCCATGGCCGAGGCGGCGGGCTACCGCGTGCACGTCTACACCTCGCCCCACCTCGTGCGCTTCAACGAGCGGATCCGCCTCGCCGGCACGATCATCGACGACGACACGCTGGAGGCGGCGATCGAGGCCTGCGAGGCGGCAAACGGCGATGATCCGATCACCTTCTTCGAGATCGTCACGGCGGCGGCGCTCGATGTCTTCGCCGCCATCCCGGCCGAGCTGCTGGTGCTCGAGGTCGGATTGGGCGGGCGCTTCGACGCCACCAACGTCGTCGATCAGCCGGCGGTGAGCGCCATCACGCCCATCGGCATCGACCACACCGGCTTCCTCGGTGACACGCTGGAGAAGATCGCCGGCGAGAAGGCCGGCATCGTCAAGGCGGCCGCGCCGGTCGTCGTCGGCCGCCAGCGCGAGGCACCGGCGCGCGTGATCGAGGAGGCGGCGCTGAGACTCGGCGCGCCGCTCTTCCGCATGGGCCGCGAGTGGAGCGTCACGCCGACGGACAGCGGCTTTCGCTACGAGAGTGCCCTGCTGGGGCTCGACCTGCCGGCGCCCAATCTTACGGGCGCGCACCAGCTCGACAACGCCGGCACCGCCATCGCCTGCGTCGAGCGCCTGCGCGCGCGCGGCATGGCGATCGACGACCAGGCGGTGCGGCGCGGGCTGTCGACGGTCGAATGGCCGGCGCGGCTGCAGCGCCTGTTGCGTGGCCCGCTGCCCGATTCGATGCCGCCGGGCGCGGAGATCTGGCTCGACGGCGGCCACAACGAGGATTGCGGGTTGGTGCTGGGCGCGCAGGCGCGGGCCTGGGCGGCCGAACCGGCGGCGCTGCCGCTGCATCTGGTGTTCGGCATGATGACCACCAAGGACGCCTCGGGCTTCCTGCGGCCGCTGGCCCGCCACGCCGTCTCGGCCCGCGCCGTGCCGATTCCCGGCCATGCCGCCTTCACCCCGCAACAGGCCTGCACCCGGGCCGAGGAGGTCGGCCTGCGCTGCCTGCCGGCCGACAACGTGGCGACGGCCGTCGAGGACCTGCTGGCGAGCGAGCCCGGCCCCTTCCGCATCCTCGTCTGCGGCTCGCTCTACCTTGCCGGTGAAGTGCTGCGGCGCAACGGCTGAGCCGTTCCGCACAGCGGCGCTTGCGCGCCCGCCGCAACGCAGGCGCGACAGGCGGTTGCCTTGTCAGTGCCCCGGCCCGCGTCTAACGTGAACGGTGGGAACAAATGACGAAATCCGGAAAGACCTGACATGAAGTTCACGGGTACCGACAACTACGTCGCCAGCGACGATCTGCGGGTCGCGGTCAACGCCGCCATCGCGCTGCAGCGACCGCTGCTGGTCAAGGGCGAGCCGGGCACCGGCAAGACCGTGCTGGCGCACGAGGTGTCCAAGGCGCTGAAGGCGCCGCTGATCGAGTGGCACATCAAGTCGACCACCAAGGCGCAGCAGGGCCTCTACGAGTACGACGCGGTCACCCGTCTGCGCGATTCGCAGCTCGGCGACGAGCGGGTCAAGGACATCCGCAACTACATCAAGCGCGGCAAGCTGTGGGACGCCTTCACCGGCACCCAGCGCCCGGTGCTGCTGATCGACGAGATCGACAAGGCCGACATCGAGTTCCCCAACGATCTGCTGCTCGAGCTCGACCGCATGGAGTTCTTCGTCTACGAGCTGCAGGAGACGGTCAAGGCCGAGCACCGGCCGATCGTGATGATCACCTCGAACAACGAGAAGGAGCTGCCGGACGCCTTCCTGCGCCGCTGCTTCTTCCACTACATCCGCTTCCCCGACCGGGAGACGATGCAGGAGATCATCAACGTCCACTTCCCCGACATCCAGCGCAACCTGGTGCGCGAGGCGATGACGGTGTTCTACGACATCCGCGACGTGCCCGGCCTGAAGAAAAAGCCCTCGACTTCGGAGCTGCTCGACTGGCTGAAGCTCCTGATGGTCGAGGACATTCCGCCGGACGCGCTGCGCAGCAAGGACAGCTCCAAGCTGATCCCGCCGCTGCACGGCGCGCTGCTCAAGAACGAGCAGGACGTGCACCTGTTCGAACGGCTCGCCTTCATGGCGCGGCGCGAGAAGACCTGACGTTTTTCCTTCTCCCCGCGAAGGCGGGGAGAAGGTGCCCGAAGGGCGGATGAGGGGCTTCACGTCGAACACACGAGGTGTGCGTCGTGAGCCCCGGCAAACAGGATCGACGGTCGCGAAGCCCCTCATCCGGCGCTTCGCGCCACCTTCTCCCCGCCTTCGCGGGGAGAAGGACAGACGTTAAGAGGCCGGCGATGTTCACCAATTTCTTCCTCGAGCTCAAGAACGCCAAGGTGCCGGTCTCCATCAAGGAGTACCTGGCGCTGCTCGAGGCGATGGACGCCCATCTCGCCGACTACAGCGTCGACGATTTCTACTACCTCAGCCGCTCGATCATGGTGAAGGACGAGCGCAACATCGACAAGTTCGACCGCGTCTTCGGCCACGTCTTCAAGGGCCTGGAGAAGGCCGCCGATGCCGCGACCGCGGAGATTCCGGAGGAATGGCTGCGCAAGCTGGCCGAGAAGCTTCTGACCGAGGAGGAGAAGAAGCAGATCGAGGCGCTGGGCGGCTGGGAGAAGCTGATGGAGACGCTGAAGAAGCGTCTCGAGGAGCAGCAGAAGCGTCACCAGGGCGGCAGCAAGTGGATCGGCACCTCCGGCACATCACCGTTCGGCGCCTATGGCTTCAACCCCGAGGGCGTTCGCATCGGCCAGGACAAGAACCGCGAGGGCCGCGCGGTCAAGGTCTGGGACAAGCGCGAGTACAAGAACCTCGACGACACCGTCGAGCTGGGCACGCGCAACATCAAGATGGCGCTGCGCCGCCTGCGCAAGTTCACCCGCGAGGGCCTGGAGACCGAGCTCGATCTCGACGACACGATCCGCAGCACCGCGCGCAACGCCGGCTGGCTCGACATCAAGATGGTCCCGGAGCGCAAGAACAAGATCAAGGTGCTGGTGCTGTTCGACATCGGCGGCTCGATGGATGCGCATATCCGCGTCTGCGAGGAGCTGTTCTCCGCGGCGCGCACCGAGTTCAAGCACCTCGAATTCTTCTACTTCCACAACTGCCTGTACGAGAAGCTGTGGAAGGACAATCGCCGGCGCCACACCGACACGACGCCGACCTCGCAGGTGCTGCACACCTATCCCTCGGACTACAAGGTGATCTTCGTCGGCGACGGCTCGATGAGCCCCTACGAGATCGTCTATCCCGGCGGCTCGGTCGAGCACTGGAACGAGGAAGCCGGCCAGGTCTGGATGCAGCGCTTCACCGACACCTACTCCAGCGCGGTTTGGCTCAACCCGGTGCCCGAGCGCCACTGGCAGTACACGCCCTCGATCCAGCTGCTCAAGCAGCTGATGAGCGACCGCATGTATCCGCTGACGCTCGGCGGCATCGACAACGCGATGCGCGAGCTCCGGCGGTAACCCGACGATTGGCGGCGCGTCGGATGGTCCCGATCACCCTGGCGCACTGCTGACGGCCCGCTTGGAGCGCATCAGCCACGCGATCGCCGCACCCAGCAACGCGGTGGCGAAGGCGATCGCCGACAGCTGGAGATGGGTCAGTCCCGTCATGGCGCCGCCCGGCGCCGCGAAGGTCAAGCCGCCGAAGCCGATCAGCAGCCGCGACGGCAGCCCGACCGGACCGTCGGGCAGGCGGCCGAAGCCGATCAGATAGCCCTGCAGCGCGCCGCCCAGCAGCACGATGCCCAGTGCGGCGGTGGCGCAAACCACGAGCACTTCGCTGACGGAGCCCTGCAGCAGCAGCGCCGGGTTGTACACGAAGAAGAACGGGATGAAGTAGATGATCGTCCCGAGTCGCATTGCCTCGAAGCCGGTTGCCATCGGGTCGGCCTTGGCGACCGACGCGCCGGCGAACGCCGCCAGCGCGACCGGCGGCGTGATGAAGCTCAGCATGCCCCAATAGAGCAGGAACATGTGCACCGGCAGCGGCTCGAGGCCGGCCTTGATCAGCGCCGGCGCCAGGATGATCGCCAGGAAGATGTAAGCCGCGGTCACCGTCATGCCCATGCCGAGGATGAAGCAGGTCAGCGCGCCCATCAGCAGGAGCACCAGCGTGTTGTTGCCGGCGATGAACACCAGATCGTTGGTGATCGTGCCGACCATGCCGGTGCTGACCAGGGCGCCGACGACGAGCCCGATCGCCGCCAGGATCCCGGCGAGCTCGGCGAGAAGGAACCCGGTCGCGAAGACGAACTTCTTGAGCTTCTCCCAGGTGAGCCTGTGTGTGCGGTCGAACTGGTTGATGAACAGAAGCAGCGCGGTGGCATAGAACGGCGCCCGCGCTTCCTGCTGGAGATGGATGAGCATGAAGATCAGCAGGGCGAAGACGAACACGTAGGTCCAGCCCGTGCGCATCACCTTGCCGACGCTCTGGAGCTCCTGCTTCGGGATGCCCTTCATGCCGTGACGGGCCGAATAGGCGTCGATCTGCACGAAGAGCCCGAAGTAGTACAGCAGCGAGGGAACGGCGGCGGCGAGCGCGACCTCGACGTAGGAGATCTGCAGGAAATTCGCCATCACGAACGCCGTCGCGCCCATGATCGGCGGCATCAGCACGCCCCCGGTCGATGCGCAGGCCTCGACCCCGCCTGCATATCTGGCCGAGAAGCCAAGGCGCTTCATCGCCGGGATGGTGAGCGTTCCGGTGGTCAGGACGTTCGTGACCGGGCCTCCGGACATCGATCCGAACAGGCCGGAGGAGAACACCGCGACCTTCGCCGGGCCGCCGCGCACGTGGCCGAGCAGGGCGAAGGCGAGGTTGATGAAGAAGCTGCCGGCCCCGGTGTACTGCAGCGCGATGCCGAAGATGATGAAGCCGAAAACCAGCGAGGCGAAGGCCCGCATCGGGATGCCGAGAAGGCTTTCGATGCTGAACATGTGGAACGCCGCCGTGTTGAGCGGCGTCTGGGGCACACCCGAAACGACCTCGGGCATCAGATCGACGTAGATCGGATAGGTCGAAAGCGTGAGCACGACGAAGAAGATCGGCCATCCGCCGGTGCGCCGGCCGGCTTCCAGCACCAATGCCCACATCGCGAGCGCCACCAGCTGCCCGTGCAGCGGAGCGGCGTATTCCCAGGCCTGGTCGACGATGTCGTTGGAGTACCAGCAGGCATAGGCGCCGACCGCGAGGGAGGCGACGAACATCGCCGCGTCGTACCAGGGCACGACGTTTCGATCCTGGCGCTTGTGGCTCGGGAACACCACGAACACCATGGCGAACATGATCGCCACGACGGCATAGAGGAACTGCGCTTCGATCAGCGTCCAGCCGATGAAAAATCGCCAGGCGAAGATCTGATTCATGGCCAGACCGACCGCCGTGATCGTGGCGCCGATCACGATCCATTGCCAGGCCGGCGGCAGATTCCGCGTCCTGGCGAGTTCGTAGTCGGGGATATCCTCTTCCTTGACGACGATCTTCTGCGGCCCCTCGGCGGGGGCTGGAGACGCGGCCATGATCGCTCCTGGCGACAAGCGGTAGGGACGGATGGACACCGCGCGGGCTGGCCCTCCGGCCATCCCACGCGGGTCAGAAGTCGGAGTCGTGGTTCACCAGGTGTCGAAAACGACGACCATGCTCTTGGATTTCAGCGCCTCCGCGCGGGCCTTGATCCACCCGGCCTTGAACGCCTCCTTGTCCGAGGGCGCACCCTTCGTGTAGGCGGCCCAGGCGTCGATCAGCGCTTTCTGACGAGCCAGCGAGCCCGCCTGGATCTCGTCCTGCTCCTTCGGCCAGACGCCGATCTCCTTGAAGTAGCGCACCGCGCCCGGGTGGTAGGGCACGAACTTGCTCCACTTCTGCCGGTCCATCGCCCAGCCGTTGCCGCCCGGCGCGCTGCCCTTGTAGTCCTCGTAGAACTTGTGCATCGCCTTGACCATATTGTAGGCGGCCGCTTCGTCGAGCTTGTCGTACGAGACCAGCACCGGGTAGGCGACCTGGGCCATCTCCTGACCCTCCTTGCGGATGCCGACGCCGTCGGTGGCGATATGCTTATCGTACCACGGCACGACGGCCTGCAGACGCTTCCAGCCCTCGGTGTCGGCGTGCGGCACCGGCGGATAGAAGATGCCGCGCGGCGACGCCGCGATCTTCTGATTCAGTGCGGAGAAGGTCGCGTTGTTGAAGGCGTCGACCTCGTTGTTGACGATGCCGTCGACAGTCGGGCCGTGGCCGCCGAACTCCACCTTCACGACGTCGTCCCAGGTCAGGCCGGCGAACGCCAGCATGCAGGTCACGGCCTGGTTGAGCGCCGGCGCGCCGCGAACCCAGGCGACGCGCTTGCCCTTGAGGTCCTGCAGGGTCTTGATGTTCGCGTCGGCTGCCGTCGCCAGAGCCACGGCCGAGCCGTCGGCGAAGTTCTGCAGCAGCAGACGGATCGGCTGCGGCCCCCACTCCTTCTCGCCGAAGGTGAAGACCGCTTCCTGACCGTACACATTGTCGGAGCCGGTGGCGGAGAACTGAGCAGTCCCCTGACGCAGCGGTGCCAGCCGCGAGACGTCGTTCTTGCCGGGGAGCACCCGGAGGTTGGTGCCGATGGCGTTCTTCAGGACCGAACCGATGCCGACGGCCTGGGCATAGCCCGACGAGCCGACATCGTAGGCTGTCCAGACAAGCGTCTGCGGCAGCTTGATGTCGGACTTCGCCTGGGCAAACGCTTTGCCCGAGGCCAACAGCAGCGCACTGCCGACTCCCAGGAACGTGGTTCGACGACCGATCGACATAGGTACTTCTCCCAACTGGCTTGGCAACGTCTCGGCCGCGATGCGCGATGCGCTCGTGTTCCTGCAGGATCGGCGAGACTGGCGGCGGCAAGCTAGCGGCGGGCAAAAACGTGGGTCAACCGGCGAGCCGGTCAAATACCGCCGCGCGGACTTTTTCCTTCGGGAGTTGGGCAGCTATGCACGCCGCGCTTTCCGTGTTCCGCCACGCGGAGCCGTGGCGTACTCGTCGCGTCGACCGTCGAGTGATCTACGTCCCTACGCGCAGTGGCGCGGTCAGGCCGCGCAGGCAGGCGATGACGCTGGGTGCCACGATTCTCCCGGTCCTCGGGTTTTCTTCGCTCGGCACGTTCTCGATCTTCATGGTCAGCCGCGCGCTGTCGCCCTCGACCTCGATGGTGTGGGTGTTGCGATCGACGGTGGGGTCGGCCCAGATCTCGAGCGTCGTGCGATCCGGCCCGATGCCGGCGAGGCCCAGGGCGGCGGCGACGTTGACGTTGGCGGGGAAACCCCTGGCGCCCTCGGTGGCGTTGCCCTGGAAGACGCGCTTGGGCTCGTTGAGTCCCGAAAGAGAGATTCCGCGCTCGACGAGATAGGGTGCGCCGTCGAGCCCGTTCGGCGGCTTGCGGGTGATCATGGTGACGCGCGTGATCTTGCCTTCGGCGATGGCGCGCACGGCGTCGAAGCCCAGCAGGCCGCCGGTGGGCACGATCACCTGGCCGCCGCTTGCCTTGGCCTTGTCGACCAGGTCCATGCGGCGCAGCAGGGCGCCGGCATTGACCGTCATCAGGATCTTGCCGGCGCCGATCACCGCGTCGCCCAGCGCCGAGAACGCGGCCGACGGCGCGCAATCGACGACGATGTCGGCATGCCGGGCCAGTTCGCCGCTCTCCACGACCTTGGGCACCGCCGTGAAGCCGGTGACGGCCTTTGCCGTCTTGTCGCGGTCGCGGCCGGCAACGGCGCTCAGGTGCAGGCCGGGGATTCCCTGATCGAGCGCGAGCGCCACCTTGAAGCCGATGGTGCCGAGGCCTGCAACGGCGACAGAGCGGGATGCGTGAGCGGTGGTGGACATGGCGGACCGGACGCGCGAGGTTTCAGGGAGCGCTGAGCCTAGAGCGTAACTCGCTTGGACGGAATCACGCTGTCATTCCGAGCGCAGCGAGGAATCCAGAGAAGCCGCCTGGATTCCTCGCTGCGCTTGGAATGACAGCAGATGCATGCAAACGCGATATGCTCTGACGCAGGACGCATAAGGGGAGAAGCGGATGGCGGGTCGGCTGGCAGGCAAGGTCGCGATCGTGACGGGCGCGGCGCCGCGTGGCGAGGGCGTCGGCAACGGCATGGCCACGGCGATGCTGTTCGCGCGCGAGGGTGCGAAGGTGGTGCTGGTCAACCGCAGCGCCGAACGCGCCGAAGCGCTGGCGAAGCAGATCGTTGCCGAAGGCGGCGAGGCGGCGATCTTCGCCGGCGACGTCACTCAGCCGGAAACCGCCAGCGAGATGGCCGATTTCGCCGTCGACCGCTACGGCCGGCTCGACGTGCTGCACAACAATGTCGGCGTCGGCGGTCCGGGCACGCCCGAGACGGTGTCGATGGAGGACTGGAACCGCGTGCTGCAGACCAATCTCACCAGCTCGATGGTGTGCTGCAAGTACGCGATCCCCAAGATGCTGGTGGGCGGCGGCGGCTCGATCATCATGGTGTCGTCGATCGCCGGCGCGGTGGGCCTGTCGGGCAGCCCCGGCGCGGTGGCCTATGCCACCGCCAAGGCCGGCCTGCACGGCATGACCATGTCGATCGCCGCCGACTACGCGACGAAGAACGTGCGCTGCAACTGCCTGATCGTGGGATCCGTGCACACGCCGATGGTGGCGCATCTCGGTGGCGAGGCACGCGAGCGGCGGCGCAAGATGGTGCCGATGCAGGTCGAGGGCACGGCGTGGGACATCGCCTATGGCGCGGTCTATCTTGCCAGCGACGAATCGCGCTGGGTCACGGGTATCATGCTGCCGATCGACGGCGGCCTCACAGGCGTGAGGGCGTGGCCGCGCTGACTTTGTGTCATCCCGAGCGGAGCGAGGGATCCAGGATGGGCCTGGATGTCTCGCTTCGCTCGACATGACAGCAGGGAGGACAGGATGGAAATGCGAGCTCTGGGCAAGTCGAACATCAAGGTCGCGCCGCTGGCCTTCGGCGGCAATGTCTTCGGCTGGTCGGCCGACAAGGACACGTCGCTGAAGCTTCTCGACCAGTTCGTCGATGCGGGCTTCAACCTGATCGACACCGCCGACGTATATTCGATCTGGGTACCGGGCCACAAAGGCGGCGAGTCCGAGGCGATCATCGGCGAGTGGCTGGCCAAGCGCGGCGGGCGCGACAAGGTGGTGATCGCCACCAAGCTCGGCATCCCCATGGCACCGGACAAGAAGGGGCTGAGCAAGAGCTACATCGCGACGGCGGTGGAAGACTCGCTGAAGCGGCTGAAGACCGACTACATCGATCTCTACCAGTCGCACCGCGACGATCCCGACACGCCGGTCGAGGAGACGCTGGAGGCCTACGGCAGGCTGGTGAAGGCCGGCAAGGTGCGCGAGATCGGCGCCTCGAATTTCGAGGCGCCGCGCCTGAAGGCCTCGCTTGAGGCCAGCGCCAGGCATGGCTACCCGCGCTACCAGACCATCCAGCCCAACTACAGCCTGATGGAGCGCGGCAGCTACGAAGGCGATCTCGAGACGCTCTGCGCCGCCGAAAACGTCAGCTGCATCGGCTACTACTCGCTGGCCAGCGGCTTCCTCAGCGGCAAGTACCGCTCCGAGGCCGACCTCGGCAAGAGCGCGGCGCGCAGCACGCGGGTCAAGGGCTACCTCAACGACAAGGGCATGAAGGTGCTGGCCGCGCTCGACGACGTGGCGAAGCGCTTCTCGGCAAGCCCGGCGCAGGTCGCGCTGGCCTGGCTGATGGCCAAGCCCACGGTCGCGGCGCCGATCGCCAGCGCCACCTCGGCGGCGCAGCTCAGCGAGATCATGAAGGCCGCCACCATCAAGCTCGACACCGCCGCCGTCGAGCAGCTCGACAAGGCGAGCGCGTAGGCAGTCCTTGGGACCGCCGGCGGAACGCCGGCGGTCCCAGCTACTTCAGCGGAAAGCCCAGCGCGTTGAGCCAGGGGCGCATTCTCTCGCGGCCGGTGATGACGGCGATGCGCTGCCGGATGCGCGCGGTCCAGGTCTCGGTGGGCATGTTCTGACGGCGCGAGAAGGTGCCCAGGACCTCGTCGTAGCGCGCGATGCGCTCGGCCTCGCCGGCCTGCTTGTAGGTCTCGTGATGCACGATGGCTGATTGCGGCAGGCGCGGCTTGACCTCGGCCTTCGCGGCGGGATCGGCGTAGCCGATGCACAGCCCAAAGATGCCGAAGGCGCCTGGCGGCAGGTCGAGCAGCGTCGCGACCGCGACCGGATCGTTGCGCATGGCGCCGATATAGACCATCGACAGGCCCAGCGACTCCGCTGCGGTCACCGCGTTCTGCGCCGCCAGCGCCGCGTCGACGGCGGCGACGAGAAAGGTCTCGGTCCATGGCAGGCCGTTGGTGCCGCCGCCATGCGCCTGACCAATGCGCTCCAGGCGCGAGAGGTCGGCGATGAAGATCATGTAGAGCGGGCATTCTTCGATGTGCTTCTGGTTGTTGGCGATGCGTGCCAGCTCGCGGCGCTTGGCCGGATCGCTCACCACCACCACCGACCAGGCCTGCAGGTTGGAGCTGGTCGAGGCCGACTGCGCCGCCGCGACCATGGTCTCCAGCGTGCCCTCGGGCACCGGCGTCGGCAGGAAGCGGCGCACCGAGCGGTGGCCCAGCATCACACCAATGGTCTCGTTCCACGGCCCGGCCGCCGGCAGCGCATCGGCGCCGTAACGCGCCGCCAGCGCCTCGGTCTTCTCGTCAGCCACCTTGGTAATCGTATCCATACCATCCGCTCCGCTCCAGGTCGGCCCGGAGCGTAGGAAGGAATCACGATGTCGGAAAGGCCCGCTGCTGCAAGGCCGTTGCGCTCAGAGCGGCTCCTCGTTATGGCGCACGCCCACGCGATAGCGGAAGACCAGCGCGCCGCCCTTCCAGCCGGCGAACAGCAGCAGGATCGTGGCGATCGCCGACAGCGCGATGCCGCCGGGCATCACAAAAGCCGAGCCGTCCTTCAGCCGCATGTAGAGGTTTAGGGCTTCGAGCGCGACGATGGTGACGTTGGTGCCGGCATGCCACCAGGCATCGCGCAGGCGCACGATACGCTTGTCGCCGATGAACTCGATCACGCCCGCAATGGCAGCCAGCGCTGCCATCGCCAGGCCGGCGCCGAGGATCCAGATCGTCGCCCGGAACACACCGTCGATGGCGTTGGTCCAGAACACGACATCGCAGACCAGCGTGGCGACGAACAGCACGATCGGGAAGGGCACCAGCATCGGATGGATGGGATGCCCGCGCAGCTGCGCGGTGGTGCGCGGGTAGTTGGTTCCCATGACGGACCTCCGAGCCAACGGAGATCAACGGCCTGTCGGAGCCGAGGTTGCGCCTACTCCGCCGGCGTGGCCGCCGGCGCTGGCTGCGGTTTTGGTCTCGTGATCACGGTGAACAGCGCCAGCAGGATGAAGGCGGCGACCAGCGCGAAGACCATGCGCGGCTCGCCGCGGTCGAGCAGCCAGGCGTAGAGCAGCGGCGCGATCATTCCGCCGATATTGAAGCCGGTGGAGACGAAGCCGAACACCTTGCCGAAGGCACCCGGCGGCGTCACCGAGCGCACGATCATGTCGCGCGAGGGCTGGATGATGCCGTTGAGGAAGCCGCCCAGCGACATCGCCGCGATCAGCGCCGCGGCGCCGAGATCGCCCCATCCCACCGCGACCACCATGATCGCGGTGGCGAGGAAGCCGGCCGCCGCGATGCGCTCGTGCTTGCTCGTGCGATCGGCGAGAATGCCGCCCAGCAGCACGCCCGCCGCGCTCATCAGCAGGTAGCCCGACAGCGCGATGTTGGCGGTCGAGGCCGGCGTGCCGTTCATCTGGCCGAGGGCGACCACGGAGAAGGCCTGGATGCCGCCGCCCGACAGCGCCAGCAGGACGAAGAAGAACAGGTTGCGCAGGATCGGCGCCGACAGCAGCAGGTCGAGCCCGGCCCTGCCCGAGGTCGGCGCGTTGGCTTCGTGTCGTGCCACGGCGCCGACCGAAAGCGGCGCGCCCCAGATGACCAGCGCCGCGACCACCAGCGCCGCCATCGCCGCCGCCACGTAGTAGGCGCCCTGCCAGCCGGCGTAGGCCGCGCAGAACAGCACGCAGGCCGGCGCCACGCCCGAGCCGAGGAAGCCGGAAAAGGTATGGAAGGAGAAAGCGCGGCCTGCCTTCCTGGCCGTGATCGTCGAGGACAGGATCGAATAGTCGGCCGGATGATAGACCGTGTTGGCCAGGCCGAGCAGGGCATAGGCCGCGATCAGCATCCAGTAGCTGGGAAAGGTCGCGGCCAGCAGCAGGGCGACGACGCCGATCATCATGCCGCCGATCAGCATGGGCCGCGCGCCGACGCGGTCGACCAGGAAACCGGCGGGTGTCTGCAGCAGGGCGGAGATCACGTTGAAGGCAGTCAGCACCGCACCCAGCGCGATGTAGCTCACCCCCAGCTCGGTGCGCACCACCTCGAACACCGGCGGCAGCAGCAGGAGATGGTAGTGGCTGACGAAATGCGCGGCGCAGACCAGGCCGACGATCCTGATCTCGCGACCGCTGCGACGCTGCGCGGATTCGGCCATACGCTCTCGACGTTTGCTCTGCCGGTCGAGCCGGCTGGCGGAACGTAGAGCACGCCGGCTTATCCTGCCAGCGTCGCGCGGCATGGGTGCCCGGCGCGTCGGACATGTCGCATCGGGCGGGCCAAGGGCCTATAGTCTGGCCGCCACGAAGAGGAACCTGAGCGCATGGACGAGAGCAAGCGGGACGGGCTGGGCTTCGCCGCCGAGTACGACCGGCCGATTCCCTACATGCAGCGCATCCGCGACTACTACGTCACCCTGGGCTACGGCACGCCCTATCGCTGGGCCAACTACGCCGACGTGCCGTTCACCAAGCTGAATGGGCCTCTGTCGAAGAGCCGCGTGGCGCTGATCACCACGGCAGCGCCCTACCAGCCGGACAAGGGCGATCAGGGCCCCGGCGCGGCCTACAACGCGGCCGCCAAGTTCTACAAGGTCTACTCGGGCGACACGTCAGTCGATCACGATGTGCGCATCTCGCATATCGGCTACGACCGCCTGCACACCACGGCCGAAGACAGCAACACCTGGTTCCCGCTGCCGGCCCTGCGCCGTGCCGCCGCCAAGGGCCGCATCGGCGAGGTGGCGCCGCGCTTTCACGGCGCGCCGACCAATCGCAGTCACGTCACGACGCTCGACGTCGATTGCCCGGAATTGCTGGCCAGGTGCCGCGCCGACAATGTCGACGCCGCGATCCTGGTTCCCAGTTGACCCGTCTGCCACCAGACCGTGAGTCTGGCCGCCCGTCACCTCGAGGCCAACGGCATCCCGACCGTTATTGTGGCCTGCGCCAAGGACATCGTCGAATTTGTAGGCGTGCCGCGCTTCCTGTTCAGCGACTTCCCGCTGGGCAACTCGGCCGGCAAGCCCAGGGACGTCGCCTCGCAGGACCTGACGCTCGAGCTGGCGTTGCAGGTGCTCGAGAGCGCCACGGGCCCGCGCACGACCATGCAGTCGCCGCTGCGCTGGAAGGACGACGCCTCGTGGAAGCTCGACTTCTCGAACATCGAGAAGATGTCGCCCGAGGAGATCGCGCGCCGCCGCGCCGAGTTCGATCGCCAGAAGGAAATCGCCAAGGGCGTCCGGCAGGGCGACAAGGCCGCGGATTGATTGGGAGCGCCGGCGTCTCGCCGGCCTCTTCGCGGCGGCCGGCGGGACGCCGGCGGTCCCATCACGGCGGCAGCCGGCCGTTCCAGCCGCCGCCCAGCGCCTTGTAGAGATCGACCAGCGCGGAGAGCTGCGAGAGCTGCGCCTGGACCACCGAATCGTCGCTCGAGATGATGCTGCGCTGGGCGTCGAGCACGGTGATGAAGTCGACCGTGCCGGCGCGGAAGCGCAGCTCGGCCAGCCGGTAGGCCTCGCGCGACTGCGCGCGGGCCTCGCGCGCGGCGGCGAGCTGCAGGCGGAATTGCGTCGCGCCGCTGAGCGCGTTCTCGACGTCGCGAAAGGCCGACAGGGTCGCCGTGCGATAGGCCTCCATCAGCTCCTCGTAGCGCGCCTGGGTCAGCTGCTGCTGCGCGCGCAGCCTGCCGCCCTCGAAGATCGGCGCCGCCAGGCCGCCGACCAGGGTGACGAGGAAGCTGCCGGGACCGAACAGGCCGGACAGCGCGGCGCTTGCCGTGCCGCCGTCGGCGGTGAGCTGGATGCGCGGAAAGCGCGCGGCGCGCGCCGCGGCGATGTCGAGATGCGCCGCCCTGAGGTCGGCTTCGGTGCTGCGCACGTCCGGCCGCCGGAACAGCAGCTCCGACGGCATGCCGGCCATCACCGGCGGCGTGGCGAGCGCCGACAGCCGCTGGCCGGCGACCGCGAAGTCCTGCGGCAGCCGGCCGAGCAGCAGCGCCAGGGTGCTGAGCGTCTGCCGTTCGACGTGGCGCAGCGCCGGGATCGCGGCGCTCTGCTGCGCCACCGAGGCGCGCTGCTGCGCGACCTCGAGATCGGAGGTCGTGCCGATGCGCCGCTGCTCGTCGAGCAGCAGCAGCAGGCGGCGCGAGGTATTGAGCGACTCGGTGGCGAGCGCGATGCGCTCGCGCAGCGCCAGCAGCTGGAAATAGGTCAGCGCAACATTGGCGCTGACTGTCAGCGCCAGCGCCTCCTGGTCGTAGCGGCTGGATCGCAGGCGCGCCAGCGCGGCGCTCTCGGTGGCGTGGATGCGGCCAAACAGGTCGAGCTCGTAGCCGACCGACAGGCCGGCCTGCCAGTTGGTCGTGGTCGTCGTGCGGGCCGAGCCGAAGCGCGAGGTGCGCGAGGCCGAGGCGTCGGCGTCGACCGTCGGGTAGATCGCCGCGCCGGCGATCCGCGCGTTGGCGCGCGCCTGCTGCACGCGCGCCACGGCGGCGCGCAGATCGAGATTGCCGGCGCTGGCCTCGCCCATCAGCCGGTCGAGTTCGGTGCTGCCGAAGCCGCGCCACCACGCCGTGTCGGGCCAGACACCCGTGCCGTCGGCGGTCGACTGCCAGTTGGTCGGCTGCGCCACCTCGGGCTTGGTCCACTCGTCCCACAGCGAGCAGCCAGCCAGCGTCGGGACGAGCAACAGCGACAGGGCAATCGTGCGACGCTTCATCTGGGCTCAATCGGCGGCGAGGGCGTGGACGGGATCGAGATTCGCCGCCTTGCGCGCCGGCAGATAGCCGAACAGCAGGCCGGTGGCAAAGGCGCAGGTGAAGGCGAGGATCACCGGCCCGGCCGAGAACACGATCGGCCGGCCGACCAGCGACAGCACGTACGCCGTGCCCAGCCCGGCAAACACGCCGATCAGGCCGCCGACGGCGCAGACCACCAGCGCCTCGGTGTTGAACTGCAGCAGGATGTTGAAGCGGCGCGCGCCGGTGGCCATGCGGATGCCGATCTCGCGCGTGCGCTCGGTGACGCTCACCAGCATGATGTTCATCACGCCGATGCCGCCGACCAGCAGCGAGATCGCCGCGATCGAGCCCAGCAGGATGGTGAGCGTGTTCTGCGTCTCGGACACCGTCTCGAGGATCGCCGCCATGTTGCGGATCTGGAAGTCCTCGGTGCGGTGGCGCAGGATCAGGAGCTTGCGGATCTCCTCCTGGGTCTCGTCGATGCGGCGGACATCCTCGACCTGCACGGTGATGGTGCGCACGTGGCGCTGGCCGAACAGGCGCAGGCTGCCGGTTGTGAGCGGCGTGAAGGCGACGTCGTCCTGGTCCGTGCCAAAGGGCGAGGCGCCGCGCGGCGCCATCACGCAGACCACCTGGAACGGGATGTTGTTGACCAGCACGAACTGGCCGATGGGATCGACTTCCGGTCCGAACAGCGCCTTCACCACCGTCACGCCCAGGCACATGACCGGGGCATAGCTCTTGACGTCCGCCTCGCCGAAGAACGCCCCGGATGTCGGCTGCCACTCGCGCGCCTTGGGGAAGGCGGCGGAGGTCGCGGTCACGCTGGTCTGGTAGTCGCGGCCCTGATAGCGCAGCGTGACAGTGCCGCCGTACTCGCCGACCGCGGCGCCGACATTGTCGAGCTCGGCGATCGCGTCGGCATCGGCCGGTACCAGCGTGGCGATCTGGCCGCTGCCGCGCACGTTGGGTGCCCCAGGCCGGATCAGCAACAGGTTGGTGCCCATGGCCGAGATGCGGTCGACCACTTGCTGCTTGGCGCCGTCGCCGATCGCCAGCATGGCGACGACCGACGCGACGCCGATGATGATGCCCAGCAACGTCAGCAGCGTGCGCATCAGGTTGTTGCGCAGCGACTTGGCGGCCATCTTGGCGGCCTCCAGCATGTCGGGCACCAGGCCCGCGCCGCGGCCGTTGCCGCTGGCGCGTACGGTCATCGGCGGCTCGGCCGCCGTCTCGGGCGCCGTGTCCGGGGGCAGCGTCACCGGCGTGTCCGAGACGATGGTGCCGTCCTTGATCTCGATGATGCGCCTGGCCTGGTGCGCCACGTCGGGGTCGTGGGTGATCAGCAGGATGGTGTGGCCGCGCCGGTTGAGATCGATCAGCAGGCGCATCACCTCGACGCCGCTCTTGCTGTCGAGCGCGCCAGTGGGCTCATCGGCGAGGATTACCGGGCCGCCGTTCATCAGCGCCCGCGCGATCGACACGCGCTGCTGCTGGCCGCCGGAAAGCTGGCTCGGCCGGTTGTCGAGCCTGTCGCCGAGGCCCAGCGCGGTGAGGATGTCGCGCGCCCGTTTCAGGCGCTGCTCGCGCGGCCTGCCGGCGTAGACGGCGGGCACCTCGACATTCTCGGTCGCCGTCGCTGTTGCCAGCAGGTTGTATTGCTGGAAGATGAAGCCGAAGGCCTCGCGGCGCAGGATGGCGCGCTCGTCGGAATCGAGCTCGGAGACCTCCTCGCCGGCGAAGCGGTAGCTGCCCTCGGTCGGCCGGTCGAGCAGGCCGATCAGGTTCATGAGCGTCGACTTGCCCGAGCCCGAGGCGCCCATGATGGCGACGAACTCGCCGGCGTGGATCGACAGCGATACGCCGTGCAGCACCTCGGTGGCGATGTCGCCGCGATAGTAGGTCTTGCGGACGTCGCTGAGCTCGATCAGCGGCACGCCGTCCGACGCGGCGTCGCGCGACGGCGAAGCGAAGGCCGCGCTGTCGTTCATAGGCGTGGCGGCCGCCCGCCGCCGCCCTGGGGCTTGGCCCGCGCCGTCGGCTGCGCGTCGCTGACGACGACGTCGTCGCCCGGCTTCAGGCCGGATCTCACCTCGGCCATCACGCGGCTCATCACGCCGACCACCACGGTGCGCTCGACGATGGCGCCGCTCTCGATGACGCGCACGCGGAAGCGCTTGCCGCCTTCCTCGTTGCCGCCGCCGCCGCGTGCCGGGCGCAGGGCGGCGACCGGCACCAGCGGCACCTTCCTGGCGCTGCCGGCGACGAAGAACACCTGCGCGCTCATCTGCGGCAGCAGGTCGAGATCGGGGTTCGGAACGTCGAACAGCGAGTCGTAGAGCACGACGTTGTTGACCACCTGCGGGGTTTGCATCACCTGCTTCAGCCGGCCCTCGCGGCGGCGGTCGGGCTGGCCCAGCGTGGTGAAATAGGCCGGCATGCCGACCTTGAGCTTGTTGACGTCGGCCTCCGAAACCTGGGTCCACACCGTCATGGTGTCGAGGTCGGCGATACGCAGGATGATCGGCGCGCTCTGGTTGGCGTTCAGCGTCTGGCCCTGCTTGGCCGAGATGCTGACGATGCTGCCGGTCATCGGCGCGTAGATGCTGGTATAGCTGAGGTTGGCCTTGTCTCCCTTCAGCGTCGATTCCGTCTGCTGGATCTGCGCCTTGATCATGTCGATCTGCGCGCCGGCGCTCTTTACCGCCGCCTCGGCGACGTCGTAGGCGTCCTGGCTAGTGGCCCGCGCCGCCAGCAGCTCGCGCTGGCGCCGAAGTTGCTGGTCGGCCAGCACCTTGGCGGCTTCCTTGTCGGCAAGCTGCGCCTTCAGATTCATCAGCTGCGCCTCGTCGGCGCTGACGCGGGCCTCGTAGACAGTGGAGTCGAGCTGCGCCAGCTGCTGGCCCTTCTCGACCTTGTCGCCGGGCTTGACCATGATGCGCTGAAGCTGGCCGGACACCTGGGTGCCGACGTCGACGTAGTCGAGCGGCTGCAGCACGCCGACCGCCGAGACCGTGTCCTCGACGTCGCCGACCGTGACCTTCACGGACGGCGGCAGACCAGCCCTGCCGCCGTTGCCCGGCCACAGCAGCCAGCCGGCGACCAGCGCCACGGCGATCGCCGGGGCGCTGTAGAGCGCGAAGCGGACGGGGCGCTGCATGGTCGGACGATCCACCCTCCCGGACTCCCAATCATTATACCGCGGACTGGCCGGCACCAGACCGGCGCAGCCACAGAATGATATCTAGGGTGTCGAACGTGGAGACGGTATGACCGGCGCGTAACGCAGGGTGACCGGCAAGCGGGCTTTCAGCCGAGCTTCACCCGGGCTGGCGCCAGCTTCAGGCCGGGCACGTCGGCGCGGGTCCGGAAGACGGTGCCACAATTCTCCCGGGGTCCGCCGCGTGAGCCGGTCACCACGTAGAGATCGCGCATGTCCTCGCCGGCGAAGCACAGGCTGGTGACCATGGGCAGCGGCACGGCGACGTCCTTGCGGTGCGAGCCGTCGGAATTGAACACCGCGACGCGCCCGCCATGGGCGTCGGCGACCCAGACAGAACCGTCGGTGGCGACCTTCAGCCCGTCGGGCACGCGGCCGACGCCCATCGAGGCGAAGACGCGCCACGGCCCGACCGAGCCGTCGGCGGCGAGGTCGTAGACGCGCACGATCTCGGCCCGGGCATCGGAATGGTACAGCCTCCTGCCGTCGGGCGAGGTGCCCAGGCCGTTGGTCAGCATCACGCCGTCGGAGACGGTGCGCATCGTGCGGTCGAGATCGATGACGTGCAGATGGCCGGGCTTGGGCGGTTCGCCACCGAAGACGCGATAGGCCAGCGAGCCGACGTAAATGCGGCCGGCCGGATCGGTGGTCAGGTCGTTGAAGCCGATGCCGCCCGGCGTGTCGGAGGCTGCGAGCAGCGTCGTCGAGCCCTCTGTGCCGGGCCGCACATGGACGATGTCGCGGCCGCCGACGACAAGGCCGCCCTCGGCGTGCAGGGCCATGCCGCCGATGCCGCGCCGCTTGGGCACCGCGAGGCTTACCTTGTCAGCGCGGTCGAGCAGGAAGACGCCGCCGTTCATCACGTCGCTGAAGTATAGGCCCCTGGCGGAATCCCAGACCGGCCCTTCGATCAGGCCGTAGCCGGTGGCGACCTCTTGCATCGGCGTTTCCTCTTTGGGAGCGCCGGCGCCTCGCCGGCATCATGAAGGAAGAGCCGGCGGGACGCCGGCGGTCCCAGAAGACTACGCCGTCACCTGCGCAATGCCGCCGCGCGGCCGTCCGGCCTCGATCTCGCGCCACAGCACCTCGTGGCCCACCGGCAGCGCGCGGTTGTTGGGCATGGTGAACCACAGGCGCAGCAGCAGGCGGCTGTGGCCGCTCTCGAACTCGTCGGTGAAGGCGGTGCGGCCGTGATAGGTGACGTGGCTGTTGATCAGCTGCAGGTCGCCCGGATCAAGCGTCATCTCGAAGGCGAGCTCCTCGGCGGTCGCCATCAGCAGGTCGATCGCCTCGCGCTGCGCCACGGTGAGCTTCGGCACGCCCGGCACCAGCTCGGCGGCCTCGATGAAGGTCAGCGAGTAGTGGCTCGTGAGCCTTCCGTCGCGCAGGCCGAAGATCGGCAGCCTGTAGACCGTCGCGGGATCCTTCGACTCCTCGCCCAGCCGGCTGCGGTAGAAATCCTCGAACAGCACGTCGAGCAGATCGGGCCGCTTCTCCAGGATGGCGTTGTGGATCGCCCCGGTGCTGCACAGCCGGCTGACGCCGCCGGCCTTGGCCTGGCGCACGCACAGCAGGCCGACCACGTCGGTGCGGTCGGTGTGGAAGCGCAGCAGGTTGTTGGTCAGCGTGCGCGCATAGGACGACAGGAAGGTGCCGCTCTGACCGCTGGCGTCCCTCGTCTGCACCTGCCCATAGGTGCGGCCGACATGGGCGCCCTCGTCGCGAATGGCGCGCATCAGCTCGCCGCTGCGATTCTGGTAGACCGTCGTGCCGAGATGCTGGCCGAAGCCGTAGTAGAGCTGGCGCAGCTCGTCCTCGCTATAGGTCTGGACCGGCATGCCGCGCAGCTTGATCATGCCGCTGCCGTTCTCGAGCTCGTCGCGGATGTCGTCGAACAGCGGCGCGAGCGAGGGCAGCGGGAAATCCGCCTTGGTGATCGACGACCACTCCAGGCCACGCCGCTTGACGCCCTGCAGGGCCGCGTCGATCTCCGCCGCCGCGCCCGGCGGCAGGTCGCGGATCCAGCGGCGGGAATGGACAATGTCGCTGCCGAGCCAGACGCTGGGTCCAGTCAATGGCGTGCGCTTGCTCATGATGTCGCGATCCCTCCGGTCTTATGGATGGATCGCTACTCCCGGCCGTGGCGTCTGGCAAGCGGAGGCAGGAATGTCAGCGTTGCGTCGAAACTCATACCTTCCCCCGGAGGGGGAAGGTGGCGCGGAGCGCCGGATGGGGGATGTCGAAGACGGACTCCTGCGTTCGGCTTGGACATCCCCCTTCCGCCCTTCGGGCACCTTCCCCCTCCGGGGGAAGGTACTGATGGCTATGCCGGCACCGCGCCCGGCTTGCCGGCCGCCACGGCGAAGCTGGCCAGTCGGCGCTTGCCGGATTTGGGGTCGAAGACGTCGTCGACGATCTCGAAATGCGCCTGGCAGGACGCGGGCGTGAGGTCGACCAAGACATAGCCGCGCTTGTCGCCGCGTAGGTACTTCAGGTGCGGATTGCGGGCTTCGAGCGTTCGCACGCGCTCGGCGTTGGGCCCCACCGAGCTGATCGAGGTGCCGACGAACTCCGAGGCGACCACCGGACCGTTGCCGGCGCGGATATCGGCCACGGCATACATGTGGATGTCGCCGCCCAGCACGACGTGGTTGGCATTGCGCCGTGCCGCCATGGCGTCGAGCAGGCGCTGGCGCGCCGCAGGATAGCCGTCCCAGCCGTCCATCCAATAGGCGCGCTCGCCGGCATCGGCGGCGGCGCGGTCGGCCTCGGCCATCAGGGTCTGCTGCGCGATCAGGGTCCAGCGCCCGCGCGCGCGCGACAGGCCGTCGCGCAGCCAGGCCTCCTGCCCGGCGCCCAGCATGGTGCGGCGCGGGTCGATGCGCTCGGCGCAATCGGTGAACAGCGCGCGGCCGCCCTTGCCGTCGGCGCAGGCGTGGTGCGAGCGGTACTGCCGGTCGTCGAGCAGGAACAGGTCGACAAGATCGCCGAAGCGCCACGAATCGTGGATGCGCATGCCCGGACCGCTCGGCGCCATGGACGGCGGCACTGGCATGTGCTCGTACCAGGCGCGATAGGCCGCGGCGCGCCGGCGCAGGAAGAATCCGCGGTCCGAGGTCATCGGCGAGCGGTCGTCGGTGTAGTCGTTCTCGACCTCGTGGTCGTCCCAGGTCACGACCCACGGACACGCTGCGTGCGCCGCCTGGAGATCGGCGTCGCTCTTGTAGAGCGCGTAGCGGTCGCGGTACTCGGCCAGGGTCGTGGGATTGGCCGTGCCGTGCTTGCGCACATGCCGTCGGCCCCAGGACATCTCGTAGATGTAGTCGCCGACATGCACCACAAGGTCGAGCGGCTCGGCGGCCATGTGGCGATAGGCGGTGTACCAGCCCTGCTCGTACTGCTGGCAGGACGCCAGGCCCAGGTGCAGGCGATCCGTCCTGGCACCGTCGGCCGGCGCGGTGCGCGTGCGGCCGACCGGGCTGGTGTGGCCCGCGGCGTGGAAGCGGTACCAGTAGGGCCGCGCTGGCCGCAGCCCGCCGGCCTCGACATGGAGGGAATGCGCTTCGGCCGTAATCGCGCGGAAGGTGCCGCGTGCGGCGATGCGCGCGAAGCGCTCGTCCTCGGCCAGTTCCCACGCGACATCGACGGGCGCGTCCGGCATGCCGCCGCCTTCCAGCGGCGTCGGCGCCAACCGGGTCCACAGCACGACACGATCGGGTCGCGGACTGCCCGATGCGACGCCCAGCGTGAACGGCATCGACGACAGGCGGGGCTGCGCGCGCACGATGGCGGGCGCCGCGACCGTGACGGCACCGGTGATCAGAAGGCGGCGACGCGGGAGGAGGTGACGGGCAAGCATGGCCGGACAGTACACTGGCCGGCTGACGGCTGCCTTGTGCTGCGACCTTACGTCTTCAGGCGCGCCCGCGTGCTGGTGACCAGGCGATCGAGGATGCCATCGAGGATCGGCATCGAGGTCGCGAAGTTGAAGCGGACGAACTGCGCGCACGCGGGGTCGAAGGTCTCGCCGGCGCTGAAGGCGATCTTCGCCTTGTCGTGGAAGAAGTCGAAGGCCGGTGCATTGAGCCCCAGCGCGGTACAGTCGAGCCAGGCGAGGAACGTGCCCTCGGGCGCGTGCACCTTGATCTGCGGCACCTCCGACTTGATCGTGCCTACCATGTGGTCGCGCGCCCGCTGCAGGTGGGCCACCACCGAATCCAGCCAGGGCTGGCCCTCCTTCCATGCCGCGATGGTGGCGTCGACGCCGATCGCGTTGGGATCGCCCATCAGGCGGGCGGGAATGCGGCCGAGGAAGCGGTCGCGCAGCTGCGGCGTGCCGAAATGGATGATGGCGCTGCGCAGGCCCGGGATGTTGAAGCTCTTGGTCGCCGACGTGATGGTGATGGTGCGCGCAGCATAGTCAGGCCCGAGCGAGGCGAACGGAAAATGCCGGTGGCCGGGATAGACGATGTCCTGGTGGATCTCGTCGGAGATCACGATCATATCGCGCTCGATGGCGAACTTGCCGAAGGCCATCAGCTCGTCTCGGCTGAAGACGCGGCCGGTCGGGTTCTGTGGGTTGCACAGCACGAAGATGCGGGTGCGCGCGTCGACCTGCTTCTCGATCTCCTCCAGCCGGTTGACGTGCGTGCTGCCGGTGTCGCGCATCTGCAGCGGGATCATGCGCCGGCCGGTGACGCGCAGCACCTCCTGGAACGGCGGGTAGCTCGGCATCTGCAGCACCACGCCGTCGCCCGGCTCGCTGAACGCCAGCACCGGCGCGTATGTGCCCTGCACCAGGTCGGCCAGCGGCAGGGCCAGATCGGGATCGGTCTGCCAGCCGAAGCGGCCCTTCATGCGCTCGGCGAAGGCGGCGCACAGCGCACCGCCGGCCTTGGCGCCGTTGCGCATGGGATAGCCATAGTCGGTCTTGTCGACGATGCGGCGGACCGCGGCCTGGATCGGCTCGGCGACGCGGAAATCCATCTCCGCGACGAAGGCCGGCAGCACGTCCGGCCCGTACTTGCTCCATTTGGAATTGGTCTGCGCCCGCAAAGTGGCTTCAGGCAGATCGAAAGGATTGCCTAGTGTCGTTGCCGCCATGATGCGGGCCTTCCCTCGTCCCGGTTCGTTCAGCCGGGACGGTAGAGGCTCGCCGAGCCGGACGCCAGCGCGACATGGCCGGGGGGCCTATTTCGGCTCGACCATCAGGCAGATCGTCTCGCTCGCCTGACACTGGGCGAAGGCGACTTTGGTCATCACCACGGCGAGGTTGTTGCCGAGCGCTTCGAAGGAGGGGATCGAGATCACGGCGAGCAGCGAGATGATCAACCCGAACTCGAGTGATGTGGCGCCGCTCTCGTCGCGGCACAGCTGTCGAATGAAGTTCATGGACTCATTTCCCCCAACCGCCTTCCCAGGCACCCCTGCGTTGTTTATCCGTCAATCCACCGTGATTGCCCACAAAGGTCGGGTCCATTCCGGATGGATTTGACTCGTCGCTGCGGCCATGCGTGTCTGCGGTGAAACTGAGGAAACGTCATGTCGATCGCCAGCATCGATGTCAGTGACCCCGGCCTCTACGAGCACGACAAGTGGCGGCCGCTGTTCGAGCGACTGCGCCGCGAGGATCCCGTCCATCATTGCGCTGACAGCCCGTACGGGCCGTACTGGTCGGTGACGCGCTACGCCGACATCATGGAGGTCGAGGTCAATCACGCGGTGTACTCGTCTTCGCAGGAGCTCGGCGGCATCCAGATCGCCGAGATCGCGCGCCCCGGCGAGTTCGCCAGCTTCATCCGCATGGATCCGCCCGATCACACCGTGCGCCGGCGCACCGTCGCGCCGATCGTGGCGCCCAGCAACATCGCCAACATGGAAGCCACGATCCGCCAGCGCACGTCGGATACGCTCGACGGGCTGCCGCGCGGCGAGGTCTTCGACTGGGTCGACCGCGTGTCGATCGAGCTCACCACCATGATGCTGGCGACGCTGTTCGATTTTCCCTGGGAGGACTGGCGCAAGCTCACCTTCTGGTCCGACGTGGCCATCGCCAACGTCAACTCGCCCGACGCGCCGGTCCGTTCCGAGGACGAACGCTTCGCCGAGCTGGGCAGGATGGCGCAGTACTTCGCCGGGCTGTGGAACGAGCGAATCAACGCGCCGCCGCGCTTCGACCTCATCTCGATGCTGGCGCATGGCGACGCGACGCGGAACATGGAACCGCGCGAGTTCGTCGGCACGCTGGCGCTGCTGATCGTCGGCGGCAACGACACGACGCGCAACAGCATGACCGGTGGCCTGCTGGCGCTGGCGTCCAATCCCGGCGAATGGGCCAAGCTGCGCGCCAATCCCGCGCTCGTGCCCAGTCTGGTGTCCGAGACCATCCGCTACCAGACGCCGGTGATCCACATGCGCCGCACGGCGCGCGAGGACACGACACTGGGCGGCAAGACGATCCGCAAGGGCGACAAGGTCGTGATGTGGTACGTGTCAGGCAATCGCGACGAGAACGCCATCGAGCGCGCCGACCACTTCGTCGTCGATCGCGCCCGGCCGCGCCAGCATCTCGCCTACGGCGCCGGCGTGCATCGCTGCGTCGGCGACCGGCTCGCTGACCTGCAGCTGCGCATCCTCTGGGAGGAGATCCTCAAGCGCGATCTCGACATCGAGGTCGCCGGCCCGCCCAGGCGGCTCTACTCCAACTTCATCCGCGGCTACCGCGCCCTGCCGGTGCGCATACGGAACTGATCAGTCTGGCGTCGGCATGAAGGGCACCAGCATCGGCACGCGCCGGCGATAGGCGTCGTAGGTCGCCGCGCCGAGCTCGCTGCTCAGGAACGTCTCCTCGGCGGTCGCCTTGAGCCACAGACCGAGCGAGAACAGCGCGCCGCCGATGACGGCCGGCAGCGAGGCTTCGGCGACAGCCATCGCCAGCGCCGCCCAGATCAGCCCGGTATAGATCGGGTGCCGCGTCAGGCCGTAGGGCCCGGTATCGACGATCCGGTGCCCCTCCTTGCGCGTGATGCCGCTGGACCAGTAGCGCCCCAGATGGAGGCGCGCCCACCACGCGAAAGCGAAGCCGCCGACCATCAGCACGCCGAGCACGATGGCGGCGGTCGGGCCGACCGACCACAGCAGGGGTGCGCCGGGCCAGGCATAGAGGCCGCCGAACAGCAGGATGGCGCCGATGATGGTGACGACGCGGTTGGCGAGCGCCGCGCGTAGCGGCGCCCGCCCGACCGAGCGTGCCGACCACAGGCTGGCGGCGATCCAGCTCAACCCCCACAACGCCCAGGCGACGCGCAACAGGATTGCGGCGCTGAGCACCCGAGTTCAACCCGGCCAGGCCTGCAGCGCGTCGTGCTTGGCCTTGCGCTGCTCGGCGCGCGACTTCTTGAAGTCGTGGCCGAACGGCGCGGTGTCGAAGGAGCCGTAGGTCGGATTGGCGATCATGATCCATTCGCGGCCGAAGCGCTCGGCGTTGGCCTGGAAGGCGGCCAGCCGCTGCGCCTCGCTGCCGCGATAGGCGTCGTCGAAATCGCCGTAGTTGTCGCCGATGTTGAGCAGCACGCGGTAGTCCTTGGCCACTGCCGCGCGGCGCGTGCTCTTGGCGCTGCCCCAGTCCGGCTTCTCGCCCCGGGTCATGAAGACGTCGACGTTGCCGCCCATCGGGAAGCCGAGCTTCGCCATGTTCTGCTTGGTCGCCTCCTTGTCCCTGGCGTCGCGGTTCGTGACGTAGAAGATCTTGGCGCCCTTGGAGTCGGCGTACTTGCAGAACTCGATCGCGCCGGGAATCGCCGTCGAGGTCTGGGTGGCGCAGAACCTGCTCCAGGTCTCGAGGCTGAAGGTCTTGTCGTTCTTCAGCATCCAGACCTGGTACAGCGAGTTGTCGATCAGCGTCTCGTCGAGATCGGCGATCACCGCCGGCGGCAGGTTCTGGAAGTCGCCCTTCTGCTCGTTGGGCGCGCCGGTCCAGCTCTTGCTGGCCAGCGCCTCGTCGAAACGCAGGCGCGCCAGCGTGAACGCCGTCAGGCAGTTGGCCTTGTACTCGACCGAACGCTGCGTCCACAGGGTCGCCAGCAGCAGGTCGTTGGGCGCAGGTCCATCCTGAGCGCGCGCCGGCATCGGCAGCGAGCCGGCAAGCGCGAAACCCGCCATGGCGGTGAGCATACGGCCTCTGGTTATCGCGGTCATGTCTGGTCTCCCTTCTCGATGCGGGCGAGCAGTGCTCGCCGGGTTTGCGTGTCGACGAATGCCGCCTCGATGGCGGTGCGGGTGATCGCCAGCAATTCGGATGCCGAAAGACCCATGTGCGCCGACGCCATCGCGTACTCATTGCCGATCGACGTCGCGAAGAACGCCGGATCGTCCGAGTTCAGCGTGACCCGGCAACCGGCGTCGAGCAACCGGCGAAGCGGATGGCTCACGGGATCGGGATACAGCCCGAGCGCAAGGTTGCTGACAGGGCAGACCTCGAGCACGGTGCCACGCCGTGCCAGCTCCGCCACCAGGCCGGGATCCTCGATCGAGCGGACGCCGTGGCCGATGCGGCTGACCGGCAGGGCGGCGATGGCGTCGCGCACGCTGTGCGCGCCGGCCACCTCGCCGGCGTGCACCGTGCAGGCGAGGCCGGCATTGTCGGCGACGCCGAAGGCCGGCGCGAAATCGGCCGGCGTGTGCAGCAGCTCGTCGCCGGCCATGCCGAAGCCGACGACGTAGGGATGCGGCTCGGCGGCAACGAGCCGCGCGACCTCGAGCGCACGCTGGGGCCCGAGATGGCGCAGGCAGCAGGGGATCAGCCGCGAGACGATGCCGAACTCGGCATGCGCGCGATCGATGCCGGCAGCCAGCCCGGCGAGCTGCGCGGCATGGCCCAGGCCGATGGCGATGGCATGATCGGGCGAGGTGAACATCTCGACGTAGATGGCACCCTCGGCGGCGCAGGCGGCGAGGTAGCCGTACATCAGCTCGCTGTAGTCGCCGGCGGTCCGCATCGCGCCGGCGGCGGCGTCGTAGGCCATCAGGAACTCATTGAAATTGCGCCACGCATAGCCGCCACCCTGCTCGGTGAACAGGCTCGGGGGCAGGGTCACGTCGTTGCGGGCGGCGATGGCGTGGGCCAGCGCCGGCGCCATCGCGCCCTCGATGTGGCAATGCAGCTCGGCCTTGGGCAGGGCGTCGACGGTGCTCATGCGAAGCCTCGCAATGGCAGGTGCGGACGCTGCAGCCAGTTGTCGTCCGTGTAGCGCGCCTCGTCGTCAATGATATGCAGCGAATAGGCATGCCGCTGGCGCGGCGATCGGTTTGCGGCGCTGGCGTGCGGCAACAGTCCGTGCAGCACGATCAGTGTACCGCGCGGCGCTTCCAGCGCCACCGGTTCGACGTCGGGCCACGGCGTCTCGTCGAGAGTGAACATCGCGCCGTCGCGCGTGAAGTGCCGGCGCAGGGGGCCGCGATGTGCGCCGGGCAGGGCGACGAGGCAGCCATTGTCGCGGGTGGCGTCGTCGAGCGCGATCCACAGCCCGACGACGCTCGACGGCTCGGTGAGCAGGAAGGTCGCGTCCTGGTGCCAGTCGACCTCGCCGCCGACGAAGGGCTGCTTGAACAGATACATCGATTGCAGCAGCAGCGGCCGCTTGACGCCGAGCGCCTCGACGAGATCGCGCATGCGCGGCGCGCGTGAGACGCGGTCGAAGACGGGATCGAGATCGTGCAGTGCGTGGCCGATCTTGTTCAGCGTGCGCGCGTCGTCCTCGAAGAAGAAGCGGATGGCGCCACCGGATTCGCGGAAATACGCGTCGCGCGCATGCCCCTGGTCGTTGCTCGAGAACACGGTGCGCGCCGGGCCGGGATCGAATGTGGCCACAAGCTGCGCGGCGCGCGCCTGCAGGGCGTCGCAATCCGCCACCGGCACAAAACCCTCGAGCACGAGGAAGCCGTCGCGGGCATAGGCCTCGCGCTGGCCGGCACTCAGCATCGCGGCGCGACGCGCGCGCGGATCACCGGCTGGGCCGGCGGCGCGGCGTCCTCGATACGGATGGCCTGGCGCAGGATGGCGTCGGCGTCGTCGGCGTCGGCCTCGCCGGTGGCGTGCACGATCGCCAACGGATCGCCGGCCCGCACCGCCTGGCCGATCGGCGCGACATCGGTGAGGCCGACCGCGGCGTCGATGGCGTCCGTCGGCTTGCCGCGGCCGCCGCCCAGGGTGACGACGGCGATGCCGACCTGGCGGGCGTTCATGCCGGTGACGAAGCCCGAACGCGTCGCCGCGCAGGCACGCACAACGGGCGCGACCGGTAGATGCCGGCTGGCACGCTCCATGAAATCGCGCGGCCCGCCCAGGGCGGCGACCATGCGCGCGAAGCGATCCGCCGCGCTGCCGTCGGCCAGCGCGGTCTCGGCGCGGGCGCGGCCGGCCTCCTGCGTCGGCACCAGCTTGCCCAGCACCAGCATCTCGGCCGCCAGCGCCATCACCACCGCGTGCAGGCGCGGCTCGCGCGTTGTGCCGTCGCGCAGATAGGCGACGGTCTCGGCGACCTCGAGCGCGTTGCCGACATCGCGGCCCAGCACGCTGTTCATGTCGGTGATCAGCGCCACGGTCGGCAGTCCCGCGCCGTTGGCGACGTCGACCAGGCTGTCGGCGAGATCGCGCGCCATCTCGGGGCTGTCGGCGAAAGCGCCGGAGCCGGCCTTCACGTCCATCACCAGGCCGTCCAGCCCGGCGGCGAGCTTCTTCGACAGGATCGAGCTCACCAGCAGCGGGATGGTCTCGACGCTGCCCGTGGTATCGCGGATGGCATAGAGCCGCCGATCGGCGGGTGCGAGATCATCGGTCTGGCCGATGATGGCGCAGCCGACCTCGCGCACGACGCGGCGGAAGGCGGCGATGTCGGGCTGCGTGTCGTAGCCCGGGATCGAGGCCAGCTTGTCGAGCGTGCCGCCGGTATGGCCCAGGCCGCGGCCGGAGATCATCGGCACGTAACAGCCGCAGGCAGCGGCGATCGGCGCCAGCATCAGGCTGACCTTGTCGCCCACACCGCCGCTGGAGTGCTTGTCGATGACGGGTCCGGGCAGGTTCAGATCGCGCCAGTCGAGCCGGATGCCGGAATTCGCCATCTCGAGAGTGAGCGCCACGCGCTCCTCGCTCGACATGTCGCGAAAGAACACGGTCATGGCGAAGGCCGCGACCTGCCCCCCGGTCAGGCCGCCGTTGGTGATGCCTCTGACGATGAAGGCGATCTCCTCGGCCGACAGCGCGTGGCCGTCGCGCTTCCTGCGAATGATCTCCTGCGGGATCAGCATAGCGAGCCGATGAAGTCGTGCAGCAGGCGATGCATGGTGCGCGCGCCCTCGCGTGCCACGGCCATGGTCTGCGCATGGCCCAGCGATTCGTCGCTCAGCCCGGCGGCCATGTTGGTGATCAGCGACAATGCCGCGACCTTCATGCCGGCATGCCGCGCCACCACCACCTCGGGCACGGTCGACATGCCCACGGCGTCGGCGCCCAGCCGGCCGGCGGCGCGAATCTCGGCCGGCGTCTCGAAACTCGGGCCGGCGAACCAGATGTAGACGCCCTCGTGCAGGGCGATGCCGGCGGCGCGCGCCACCTCCTGCAGGCGCGCACGCAGCGCCGGGTCATAGGCGTCGCCCAGGTCGACGAAGCGATCGTCGCCGCGCTCGCCGAACAGCGGCGAGACGCCGACAAAGTTGATGTGGTCGGTGATCGCCATCACCGCGCCCGGCCGCATGTCGGTGCGAATGGCGCCGGCGGCGTTGGTCAGCAGCAGCGTGCCGCAGCCCAGCCGCGCCAGTGTGCGCACCGCGACCTTCATCGCATCGGCGCGGCCGTTCTCGTAATAGTGCTCGCGTCCCTGCAGCACGGCGACATTGGTGCCGGCGATCGTGCCGAGCACGAGCTTGCCGGCGTGTCCGCCGACGCCAGGCTGCGGGAAGCCGGGCAGCGCGGCGTAGTCGATGCGCCGCGGTGTGGCGATCTCGTCCGCGAAGTCGGACAGGCCGGAGCCGAGGATCATCGCGACCCGCGGCACGAAGCCCGGCGCCCGGCGCGCGATCTCCCCGAGGCAGCGATCGATCTCGCCGCTCATAGATTGTGCGGTCCGAATGACAGCGGCAGCAGCTCGCCCAGCCTCAGCGTCCGGCGCCAGCCTTCGGGGCCGCAGACATGGATCGGCAGCTCCTCGCCGGCGAACTCGCGCAGCTTCTGGCGGCAGCCGCCGCAGGGCGTGCACAGCGCCTCGCCGCCGCCGATCACCAGCGCCTCGACGATGCGCCGTCGGCCGGCGCCGACCAGGGCGGCGATCGCCGAGGCTTCGGCGCACCACCCCTGGGGATAGGCGGCGTTCTCGACGTTGCAGCCGCCATGGATCGAGCCGTCCTCGGCGCGCAGCGCGGCGCCGACCTGGAACTTGGAATAGGGCGCATAGGCGCGGCCCATCATGGCGCGGGCCAGGCTCAGCAGGTCATCGGGCGCGGCCACTCAATGCTCCTTCTCGTACGGCACGCCGATCGCCCTGGGCGCGCCGGCGCGGCCGATGAAGCCGGCCAGCAGCAGGATGGTCAGCAGGTAAGGCAGCGCCTGGATCAGCTGCACCGGCACCTCTCCAATGCTGGGCAATCGCACGCCCTGCAGGCGGATCGCCACGGCGTCGAGCAGGCCGAACATGAGGCAGGCGCCGAAGGCCGGCAATGGCCGCCATTTGCCGAAGATGATCGCCGCCAGGGCGATGAAGCCCTGGCCGGCCGTCATGTCGCGGCTGAAGCCGGCGTTCTGCGCGATCGCCAGATAGGCGCCGGCGATGCCCGCCAACAGCCCGCACAGCAGCACGGCGCGATAGCGCAGCCACGCCACCGAGATGCCGGCGGAATCGACCGCCAGCGGCATCTCGCCCACGGCGCGCAGCCGCAGACCGAACCGCGTCTTGCCGACGATCCACCAGGTCAGCGGCACCGACAGCAGCGCGACATAGACCAGCCCGTTCTGGCCGCTGATCAGGCTGCGATAGATCGGCCCGAGGACCGGCACGCCTGCCAACATTTCCGCGCCGGGCAGGGTCAGCGGCATCAGCCGCGCTTCCGGCGCCAGCGGCGGCGTCTGGCCACCGCGGGCGAAGAACGCCGTGCCGAGCACGATCGTGAGGCCGGCGGCGATGATGTTGATCGCCACGCCGCTTACCACCTGGTTGCCGCGCCAGGTGATGCAGGCGAAGCCGTGCAGCAGCGCCATCGCCGTGCTGGCGAGGATGGCGGCGATTACCGCCAGCCAGGCCGAGCCGGTCACCGCGGCGATGGTGCCCGCGGCGAAGGCGGCCATCAGCATCTTGCCCTCGAGGCCGATATCGATGATGCCGCTGCGCTCCGAGAACAGCCCGCCCATGGCGCAGAGGATCAGCGGCGTGGCCACCCGCAAGGTCGCCGCGAGCGTCAGCACGACGAGGTCGAAACCCTCGCTCATGCGCGCCTGACCCGCGCCAGCAGGGATTGCAGCCAGGGGCGCGGCAGGTTGGCGAGCGCGCCGGAGAACAGGATCACCAGGCCCTGGATGACCACGACCATCTCGCGCGTCATCGCCGGGATCTCGAAGGCGAGCTCGGCGCCGCCCTGCTGCAGGGCGCCGAACAGCAGCGCCGCCAGCGCGATGCCCAGCGGGTGGTTGCGGCCCATCAGCGACACGGCGATGCCGGCGAAGCCGTAGCCGGCGGTGAAGTCGAGCACCAGGCGGTGATGCACGCCGAGGATCTCGTTGACGCCGACGAGGCCGGCGAGCGCGCCCGACAGGCACATCGCCATCATGGTGAGCTGCTTCAGGTCGCTGCCGGCATAGGTCGCGGCGTCCGGGTTGTGGCCCATGGCGCGCAGCGAATAGCCCCAGGGCGTATGCCACAGGAAGATCCAGACGCCGCCGCAGCACAGCACCGCCAGCACGATCGAGAGATTGAGCGCCGACCGCGCCACGCCGATGCCGATCGCCGCCAGCGCCTCGTGCATCGCCGGCAGCGTGCCGGCCTCGAAGCCGCGGCTCTGTGGCGTCATCGAGCCGGGCGCGATCAGCACGTTGACCATCAGGTAGACCATCAGCGCCGCGGCGACGAAGTTGAACATGATGGTGGTGATGACGATGTGGCTGCCGCGATGCGCCTGCAGCCATGCCGGCACCGCCGCCCACGCCGCGCCGAAGGCCGCCGAGGCGAGGATCGCCAGTGGCACCAGGATGATGCCGGGCAGGAAGCGGTCGAGCGCCAGCACGCACAGCCCGGCGCCCAGCCCGCCGATATAGGCCTGGCCCTCGCCGCCGATATTGAACAGGCCGGCGTGGAAGGCCACGGCCACGGCCAGCCCGGTGAAGGCGAAGTTGGTGGCGTAGTACAGCGTGTAGCCGATGGCCTCCGAGGAACCCAACGCACCGGCGACGAGCAGGTTCAGCGCCCTCAGCGGATCGACGCCGATCGCCGTCACGATGACGCCGACGGTGATCAGTGCCAGCGCGATGTTGACCAGCGGCAGCAGGCCGATCTCGGCCCAGGGCGGCAGCGCGCGGCGCGGGACGGTGGTCATGAGCCTTCTCCCCACGAAGGTGGGGAGAAGGTGCCGAGCGCAGCGAGGCGGATGAGGGGCTTCTCGTGCAACGACTCACGTCCGCATCGTTGAGACGCCGCGAAGCCCCTCATCCGCCCTTCGGGCCCCTTCTCCCCGCCTTCGCGGGGAGAAGGGGAGGCTGCTGCGCTACACATGCGCGTTGGCCATCATCAGGCCCAGCGTGCGTTCGTCGGCTCTCGCCGCCGGCACCTCGCCGACGATGCGGCCGCCGAACATCACGACGATGCGGTCGGCGAGCGATAGGATCTCCTCGAGCTCGACAGAGACCACCAGCACGGCGCAGCCGGCGTCGCGTGCCGCCACCAGCTGGCGATGGATGAACTCGATGGCGCCGATGTCGACGCCGCGCGTCGGCTGGCCGACCAGCAGGATGCGCGGGGTGCGATCCATCTCGCGCGCCAGCACCAGCTTCTGCTGGTTGCCGCCGGAGAAGCTCGAGGAGCGCAGCGCCGGGATCGGCGGGCGCACGTCGAAGCGCTCCATCAGCAGGCCGCAATGCGCCGTGGTCGCGGTGTGGTCGAGGCGAAAGCGCCGGGTGAACGGCTTGAGCCGGTGATAGCCCAGGATCGACGTCTCGGCGGCGCGGAACGGCGCGACCATGCCCTGGCGCAACCGGTCCTCGGGCACATGACACAGCCCCAGCGCGCGCATCTCGGCCGGGTCGGTCGGATCGCTCGCATCGACGACGCGGCCGCGGACCTGCAGGCGGCCGCCCGACGGCGCGCGCACGCCGGCGAGAACCTGCAGCAGCTCGGTCTGGCCGTTGCCCGAGACGCCGGCGACGCCCAGGATCTCGCCGGCGCGCAGCTTCAGATCGATGCCGTCGAGCAGCTTCACGCCGCGCGCGTCGACGAGCGCGAGCTTCTCCGCCTTCAGCAGCACCTCGCCGAGCTCGACCGACTCCTTGTCGAGCGTCAGGCGCACCTTGCGGCCGACCATCAGCTCGGCGAGCTCCTCGGTACTGGTGTCCGCGGTGCGCCGCTCGGCGACCACCTCGCCCTGGCGCATGACATAGACCGTGTCGGTCGCCGCGATGATCTCGCGCAGCTTGTGGGTGATCAGCAGAACGGTGACGCCGCGCTCCTTCAGCGTGGCGAGGATGCGAAAGAGCCGGTCGGTCTCCTGCGGCGTGAGCACGGCACTGGGCTCGTCGAGGATCAGCACGCGCGCGCCGCGCAACAGCACCTTGAGGATCTCGACGCGCTGCTGCTCGCCGACCGAAAGGCCGGCGACGACCGCGTCGGGATCGACGCTCAGCCCGTACTCGCCCGCCAGCCGCGAAAGCTCTCGGCGCGCCGCGGCGAGGCCGCGCCGCAGCACCGGCCCGCCTTCGGCGCCGAGCACCAGGTTCTCGAGGACCGTGAAGGTGTCGACCAGCATGAAATGCTGGTGGACCATGCCGATGCCGTGGGCGATGGCGTCGGCCGGTCCGCGAATGCGCACGGGCTCGCCGTCGATCAGGATCTCGCCGGCATCGGCCTCGTAGAGCCCGTAGAGGATGCTCATCAGGGTCGACTTGCCGGCACCGTTCTCGCCGACGATGCCGGTGACCGAGCCCCTGGCGACGCTGAGCGACACGCCCTTGTTGGCGCGCACCGTGCCGAACGACTTGTCGATGCCGCGCAGCTCGACGGCCGGCGGCGCCGCGCCCTCTACGGGCAAGTATTGTTGCTCATGTAGTCGTGGACCTTGATCGAGCCGGAGATGATGCCGGCCTTCACCGTGTCCATCTGGCGGCGCATCGGCGGCGTCACCAGCATGTCGTTGTGCTGGTCGAGCGCCCAGTCGACGCCGCCTTCCTTCAGGCCCAGCACCTGCAGGCCGGGCTTCCACGCGCCGCCCCTGGCGGCCTGGAAGCTCTGATAGGCGACGAGGTCGACGCGCTTGACCATCGAGGTCAGCATGGTGCCGGGATGCAGATGGTTCTGGTTGGAATCAACGCCGATGGCAAGCTTGTCGCGATCCTTGGCCGCCTGCAGCACGCCGATGCCGGTGCCGCCGGCGGCGGCGTAGATCACGTCGACGCCGCGGTCGAACTGGCCCTTTGCGAGCTCGGCGCCGCGGCCCGGATCGTTCCACGCCGCCGGCGTCGTGCCGGTCATGTTCTGGATCACCTCGATCTTGGCGTTGGCGTGGCGCGCGCCCTGGACGTAGCCGCAGGCGAAGCGGCGGATCAGCGGGATGTCCATGCCGCCGACGAAGCCGATCTTGCCGGTCTTCGACGCCAGCGCCGCCAGGTAGCCGACCAGGAACGAGCCTTCCTGCTCCTTGAACAGCACCGACTGCACGTTGGGCAGGTCGACCTTGCTGTCGATCAGGGTGAAACGGATCTTGGGGAACTCCTTGGCGATCTTCTCCAGCGCCACCGCCTGCGAGAAGCCGACGCCGATGATCGGGTCCTGGCCGCGCTGGGCGAAGCGCCGGTGCGCCTGCTCGAACTGCGTCTCGTTGCTGCTCTCGAACTCGGCGACGTCGAGCTTGGTCTCGGTCTTGAACTTGGTGACGCCGTTGTGGACGCCCTCGTTGAACGACTTGTCGAACTTGCCGCCCATGCCGTAGACCACGGCCGGCTTGATCGCGGTCTGGGCGTGCGCCGCGCCGGCGGCGCCGGCAACCGCGAGGATGGCGATCCAACGCAAGACGTCACGCTTCATGAAGCCCTCCCACAGGCGAAGTTGCGGAAGTGTGAACCGACTCGAAGCGTTGCGCCACAACTCTACCTTCCCCCGGAGGGGGAAGGTGGCGCGCAGCGCCGGAAGGGGGATGTTGAAGACGGACTCCTGCGTTCGTCTTCGACATCCCCCTTCCGCCCTTCGGGCACCTTCCCCCTCCCGGGGGAAGGCAAGAAGGACTAGGCAAACACGTCAGGTACGTAACGCCCGGCCCGTTCCATCTGCACGAGCCATGCCGCGGCCTGCTCCTCGCTGCAGTTCACCGCCTCGCGATAGATGTCCTCCAGCGTCTTGCGCACGGCGGGCGCCATGTACTGCCCATCGCCGCAGAGGAAGAAGATCGCCCCCTTGCGGAAGACGTCGCGCACCAGCTCGCGCTCCTGCCACAGGCGATGCTGCACGAAGGTGATCTCGCCCTCTGGCTTCTTGAAGAAGGCCGGGTAGAGGCTCACCACGCCCTCCTTCCGCCAGCCCTCCAGCTCGTCACGGTAGAGCAGGTCGACATCGGGATGGTCGCAGCCGAAGAACAGCAGCGCCGGTCCCGCCTTCTCGCCGGCGCGATGGCGTGCGGCGCGCTCCTGCACGAAGCCTCGGAACGGCGCCAGGCCGGTGCCGGCGCAGATCATCACGATGGGCGTTGCGTTGTCGGCCGGCGGATGGAACGGCACGTTGGGCGTCTTGATCGCCACCGGCACCTGATCGCCGCTTCTCAGCCGGGCGAGATAGCTCGAGCAGGTGCCGTGGAACTGGCCACGCCCCGACCACGCCGGGGCGTCGACCACGGCGACGGTCAGGCTGCAGCTCGTGGCGCCGGCGCGCGGCGAGGAGGAGATCGAGTACTGGCGCACGCGCATCGCCGGCAGCATCTCCAGGAACTCGCCCAGCCCGACCTGGCAGGATTCGTAGTGCTCGAGGATCTCGAGCACCGAGACGCGCTTCTTCAGGACCGAGGCCTGGTACAGCTCCGCGTTCTCGGCCACCGCCGCCAGCTCGGCGGCATGCGGCGGGCAGGGGTTCATCGCCGCCAGCCGCTCGACGTTCTTGCGCGTCGCCGGCGCCGACAGCTCGACATGATGGCCCAGCAACTCGCGCACGCTCACCGCACGATCGGTCGGCAGCGAGGCCGCCATGGCGCCGCGATTGGAGCGCAGCACGACGGCGGCGTCGGGGCTCAGCCCCATGCGCTTGGCGGCGCGCTCGACCAGCTCGGGGTGGTTCTCCGGCAGCACGGCGAGATAGTCGCCGGCGGCGTAGGTCACACCCTCGGGCAGCGCGAACTCGATATGCCGCTTGGAACGGCCCAGCGGCGAGGTCATGTCGACCAGCTCGCGGTTCTCGCCGATGGTGGCGAAGCCGAGCTTGTTCTCCTCGACCAGCGCGATGCTCGAATGCGGCACCACCTCGACGGCGTAGAGCGGGCCGGACTCGACATCCGCCGCGGCGACGCCCAGCGACGACGACACGGCGGGCCAGAAATCGGCGTACCATTTCTCGAAGTCGCCGAAGAAATCGGCGCGCGCGTCGCCTTCGCCGCGACCCAGGATCGCCTGCGCGCCGGCATTGTCGAGGCGCTCGGCGATCTCCTTGGGGATCGACTGGTAAGTCAGGTTCCAGTCGCGGTTGCCGCACCCGAACAGGGCGTAGCGCACGCCGACCAGCGCGCCGTCGGGCACGCCCGCCAGCCAGGTCGCGAACTTGCGCGCGTTGTCGGGCGCCTGGCCGTTGTAGGACGCGGTGACGATGCCGACCGCGCCGTCCTTGGGCAGCATGCCGGCGTAGTCGTCGAGCGGCGCCACCTTCACGGCGTAGCCGCGCGCCTGGCCGTCGCTGGCGATGCGCCGCGCGAAAGCTTCCGACGAGCCAGAGTTCGAGCCGTACAGCAGCAGCAGCGGCGTGCCATGTGACGGCGCCGACGGCTTCGAGGCATCGGCCGCCGCGGCGGTGGCTGCCGGCGCGGTGCGCGTGGCCGAGCTGCGCGCCACCTGCTTGCGCACGCGGGCATAGATCTTCACGCCGTCGGGCTTGATGGTCAGCGTTTCCTTGATCACCAGGTCGTAGGGGCCGGTGCGCCTGATGTCGAAGCGCTGCAGCATCATCGCCACCACCAGCAACGCCTCCTGCCAGGCGAAGGCGCGGCCGATGCAGGAGCGCACGCCGCTGCCGAAGGGCAGCCAGGCGTGGCTGGGGATCTTCTCGCGTGCGCCCGGGGCGAAGCGGTCAGGATCGAAGCGCTCCGGGTCGGGCCACACGCTTTCGTCGCGATGCAACGACGGCGTCAGCACGATCAACACGTCGCCCTTCTTCAGCGGATAGCGGCCGGCGAGCGTGGTGTCGTCCTTGGGCCACAGCGAGAAGGCCGGCGCAGTCGGCCAGACACGCAGCGATTCGCGCAGCACCTGGTCGAGATAGACCAGCTTGCCGACATCCTCGAAGCGCGGCGGCTGATCGCCGAGCACGGCGTCGACTTCCGCCCGGGCTTTCGCCAGCACCTCGGGATGCTCGAGCAGCAGATGCGTGGTGAAGGACAGCAGGCCGCTGGTGGTCTCGTGACCGGCGATCAGGAAGGTGATCAGCTGGAAGCGGATGTTGTCGTCGTCGAGCCGGTCGCCAGTGACCGGATCCTTGGCGGTCAGCATCAGGCCGAGCAGGTCGCGCGGCGCCTCGTCGGGGCTCAGCCGCCTTCGCTCGGCGATGAGATCGTCGACGATCTTCATCATCAGTCGCACATCGGCGTCGTACTGGCGCTGCGTCATCAGCATCAGGCGCGTCTGCAGCGGCACGCGGCTGGCGCGGCTGCCGGCCTCGCCCAGCGCGCGCACCATCGCCTCGACGAAGGGATGCATCTCGCGCTGGTAGAAGGAGTTGAAGCGATAGGCGAAGCCGCACAGCGCGATGGTGTCGAGCGTCAGCCGGGTCATGTTGTCGACGACATCGACCGGCGTGCCCGGTCCATAGCGTTCCCAGCGCGTCAGCATCTGGTCGGCGATGTCGACCATATCCTCGAAATAGTTGCGCATCGCTGCCGGGCCGAAGGCCGGCATCAGCAGGCGATGCGCCTTGGCCCAGTTCGGCTCGGTGTTGTAGGCGGTGAACAGGCCATCGCCGGCGAAATCCCTGATGTGCTTGAGCGGGCCGGAAACGTACTTCTCGAACCGGCTCTCGTCGCAGGCATCGGCAATGATCTCGTGCCCGCTGATGATCAGCACGGCGCGGCCGGGGAAGGCCAGCCGATAGATCGGTCCGTACTGGCGGGCCAGCTTCATCATGTTCTGGATCGGCACATCGAGGCCGACATCCGGCACATTGCCGACGATCGGGCGCACGGGTGGCTGCGGAATCGACGAGCCGGCCATCGTCATGGCGTTTCCCTCCGGTGCACGGTTGGCACTACCTTAGGCGAAGGCCGGCCGTTTTGCCCAGCCGGGCGCGTGAACGGCGGGTTTGGCGCGTGGTCGCCTTACAGGGTCAGCTCCATGAAGCGTTCCCCGTTGGGTCGGCTATCGCCGGTCTCGCGGAATCCGAGGCGGGCATAGAACGGGCCGGGACCGCCTTCATCGGGAAAGAAGGTCAGCGTCATGCGGCGGAAACCGTCACTGCGACACTGCTCCAGCAGAATCGACAGCGCCGCCCGTCCGTACCCTTTGCCCTGATGTCGGCCATCGATCATGAAGCGCCACAGATAGCAGCCGCCGTCCTTTCCGGTCGGGCGCCACATCACGAAGCCCACCGGCTCATCACCGGCGTAGATGGCCCGGAACCGGGCGGTCGGCTCGAAATGGGCCTGGGCGATCGAGACTGCATTGGGGGCGACGAACCGCGCCTGGTCGGCGCGCGGCTCCAGGTCGCAGATCGTGCCCACGGTTTGCGCGGTGACCTCGCGCAGGCTGACGACAACCTCGTCCATGGCGTGATTTGAGCATACCGGGCAGCGTGCCACTACGCCCGTGACCACACCTTGCTTGCCAACCGGCCGGCTTTGCGCCGAAATGGTGCGGGCGCGGCGATGACAAGCGCCACAAGGCGCGGGCCGCGCGAGCGACGGGAGGATGCGATGACGCGGCTCGGCGGCGTGGACGCCAGTTTCCTCTATTTCGAGACGCCCGAAACCCCGATGCATGTCGCGGGCTTCACGCTCTACGACCTGCCGGAGGGCTACGAAGGCACGTTCTACGAGCGCTTTCGCGACCTGATGGTGAGCCGCCTGCACCTGGTGCCGGTGTTCAGCAAGAAGCTCTCGCCGACCATCCTCGACATCCACCATCCCAGCTGGATCGAGGATCCCAACATCGACATCACCTACCACATCAAGCGCGTCACCCTGTCGCCGCCGGGCAATCGCGAGCAGCTCGAGCAGATGATCGCCCAGCTGCATTCCCAGACGCTCGATCGCAGCCGGCCGCTGTGGCAGTTCGTGGTCATCGACGGCTTCGAGACCGGCCAGGTCGCGCTGTACTCGAAAGTCCATCACGCCGCCGTCGACGGCGGCGCCGGCATGGTGATCACCAATGCGATCTACGACCTGACGCCCGAGCCGCGCAAGGTGAAGCCGCCCGAGCCCAAGCCGGCGGGCCAGTCGGTGGCCTCGGGCAATCCGATGGCCGACCTGGTCACCTCGATGGTGCGCTTCCAGCTCGACATGATGCGCGCCGCGCCCGAAGTGATGAGCAACGTCGCCAGCATGTTCTTCCCCAAGGTGGCGAAGGATCAGCCGATGGAGGCGTATCTGCCGAAATCGCCGGTCAAGGACATGCCCAGCCTGCTGGCGCCGAAGTCGATCTTCAACGCCGCCATCACCCGGGAGCGCTCCTACGCCGCGCGCTCGCTGCCGCTGGCCGACGCCAAGGCCATCGCCAAGGCCACCGGCGGCAAGCTCAACGACGCGGTGATGGCGATCTGCTCCGGCGCGCTGCGCCGCTATCTGCTGGGCCGCCACGCGCTGCCCAGCGAGCAGCTGATCGCCTTCGTGCCGATCTCGCTGCGCGAGCTGGGCAACACCGATCTCAACAACCAGGTGTTCGGCATGATGTGCGGCCTGGCCACCCACGTCGCCGATCCGCTGGAGCGGCTGAAGGCGATCCAGGCCGCCTCGGCCGACGCCAAGCAGATCGCCGGCGGGCTGAAGAACGCCATGCCGCAGGACTATGCCTTCTTCGGCGCGCCCTTCCTGATCCGCGGGCTGACCGAGCTCTACGGCCGCTCGGGCCTGGCCGACGTCATGCCGATGGCGGCGAATGTCTGCATTTCCAACGTGCCCGGTCCGCCGGTGCCGCTCTACGGCGCCGGCGCCAAAGTCGCGGCGCTCTACCCGGTGTCGATCCCGACCCATGGCTGCGCGCTGAACCTCACGGTGCAGAGCTATCTCGGCAACCTCGATTTCGGCCTCACCGCCGACCGCAAGGCGGTGCCCGATATCGGCGTTCTCGCCGACCATCTGCTGGAGGCCTACGCCGAGCTGAAGGCGGCGGCCCTGCCGGCCAAGGCTTGAATTCGGCTCCCGGCCCTTCATATTCCCTGAACCGGTTCACCACAGCGAGACCCTGAATGACCGCTGCCACCGAGGCGATGCGCCCGCCGTCCCGAACCCTGCTGTTCCTGGAGGGGCGCGCGCTGTGGGAGCTGGGTGCCTTCGTCGGCTCGCTGCCCCTGCTCAACGCCGCGCCGCGCGGCGACGGCCATCCGGTGCTGGTCCTGCCCGGCCTGATCGCCAGCGACGTCTCGACCCGGCCGTTGCGCGCCTTCCTCAAGGGCCGCGGCTATGCCGTCCATGGCTGGGGCCTGGGCCGCAATCTGGGGCCGCGCGAGGGCGTCGAGGACGGCATGCGCGAGCGGCTGCTGGAATTGCATCAGCGCTATGGCCGCAAGGTCAGCCTGATCGGCTGGAGCCTGGGCGGCGTCTTCGCCCGCGAGCTGGCCAAGCAGGATCCACAGGCGGTGCGTCAGGTGATCACCCTGGGCAGCCCCTTCGCCGGCGATCCGCGCGCCACCAATGCCTGGCGCGTCTTCGAATGGGCCAGCGGCCAGAAAGTGCCGGAACGCGGCTCGCGGCGCATCGACCGGCTGCGCGAGGCGCCGCCGGTGCCGAGCACCGCCATCTATAGCCGCAGCGACGGTATCTGCGCCTGGCAGGCCTGCCGCGAGGAGGCCGGCCCGCTGGCCGACAACATCGAGATCATGGGCAGCCATTGCGGCCTGGGCCACAACCCCGCCGCCGTCTACGCCATCGCCGATCGCCTGGCGCAGCCCGAGGACGGCTGGCAGCCCTTCGAGCGCGAGGGCTGGAAGCGCGCGGTCTATCTCGATCCGGAACGGGCTTAAGGTCCTTCCCTTCCCCCGGAGGGGGAAGGTGCCCGAAGGGCGGAAGGGGGATGTCGAAGCCGAACGCAGGAGTCCGTCTTCGACATCCCCCATCCGTCGCTCCGCGCCACCTTCCCCCTCCGGGGGAAGGTAAACTCTAAGCCAGCCGCATCAACACCTCCGCCGTGTGCAGGCCGAGCCCCGCCAGGCCGCCGATCAGCGCGCCGTTGAAGCGGATGTATTGCAGGTCGCGGCCGACATTGAGCTCGATCATGTGGATCAGCTGATCGACCTGCCATGACTTCACCTGGTCGGCGACGAAGCGCGAGATGCCGCTTTTCTGGTTGGCGACGAAGGCCCGCAGCACCGTCACCATGCCCTCGTTGATGTCGGCGCGGATCGAGCGATCCTCGCTGAGCTTGCCGCCGATCTCGACCAGCAGGTCGGTCAGCGCGCCGCGCACGATGGATGACGGCGACTGCGTCTCCTGCTCGATGAAGCCGCGCACGCTCTCCCAGATGCCTTCGGCGAGGGTGCGGATCTCCGGCCGCGCCAGCAGATCCTTGCGCAGCCCGTCGAGTCGCTGGGCGTAGTCCGGCGACGTGCGCAGCTTGTCGATGAAGGCGGCGATGAAGCGATCGAACTCGCCGCGCACCGCGTGGCTTTCGTCGGCGCGCACCTCGTCGAGGAACGCCGACACCGAGGTCACCAGCTTGCGCAGCACATAGGCGTCGGCCTGGAACAGGCGGAACAAGGTCGGCAGCTCGTTGCGGATCTTGTCGCGGATCGCGTCAAGCGCCTCGGCGTTGGACAGCAACTGGCCCAGCGCCACCAGCAGCTCGTCGAGGATGCGCTGGTGCCGGCGATCGTGCGTGACGGCATCGAGCAGGCCGGCGGCGAGCGGCGCGATCTCGACGGTTTCCAGCCGCTCGACCACGCGCTTCGCCAGGAAGCCGCGCAGGCCCGAGCCTTCCATGGCGTTGAGCGCCTGCGGCAGCAGCCGCAGCATGAAGCGTGCGAGATCGTCGCTCTGCCGACGATCGGCCAGCCAGTCGGCGACCATGGCGGCGAAATCGACCTCGCGCAGCTTGGCGGCGACCGGCTGGTCGGCGAGGAAGTGGCGTTCGATGAACTCGCCCAGGCTGTCGGCGATGCGCGCCTGGTTGCGTGGCACGATGGCGGTGTGCGGGATCGGCAGGCCCAGCGGTCGGCGGAACAGGGCGACGACGGCGTACCAGTCGGCCAGGCCACCGATCGCGGCGGCCTCGGCGAAGGCGGCGAGGAAGGCGAAGCCGGGATGATAGCGCTCGGCATAGCGCGCGCCGGCCAGCACCAGCAGGCAGACGACCAGCAGGCCGGTCGCAGCGGCCCGCGTGCGCCTGAGTTCGCGCAGGCGCAGCGCGTCGCGGGCGCCGTCGGTCGTCAGGGCTATGGTCATGCAGGGCTCGCTTTCTCCGGCGGTCGGCTAATTGCCTGACAAATCGGGTAAAATCACGTCTTCGCATCTGCGTTGTTGCGTCGCAATATAATCGATGTTGCATTGCAGCACGAGACGGTGTATGTCTTCTCCATCGCGGGCCGAACCGCGGACGCGAACCCAGGCCATAGCTCATTCGAGGATGGAGACAGACATGACCGAGACCAGCAATCCGAACCCGACCGCGACGCTCAACGACGTCGTGTCCCAGATTCCCGAGGCCGCGCGCGACTTCGTGCGCAAGGCGACCGAGACCGGCAAGGAGCGCGCCGCGCGCGTTCACACCGGCGCCGAGGGTGTCGCCGCGACCGTCTACGACGTCGCCGGCCTGACCCTGAACGGCTCGGCCCAGATCACCAACAGCCTGATGAAGGCCGCGCACCAGAACGTCGAGGCGACCCTGGGCATGATCGCCAAGCTCGCCGGCGCCAAGTGCCTGGGCGAGGCGACCAACGTGCAGCTCGAGTTCGTGCGCGACTACGGCAAGGCCAATGTCGAGCAGGTCCGCGAGATCGCCGACATCGCGCGCAAGGGCTATGGTGAGATCGAGAAGGCCGTCCGCGACGGCTACGCCAAGGTCACGCCGGCCAAGGCCGCCTAAGCGGTTCCGAACGCCCCCTCAGGAAGAGCCCGCGCAAGCGGGCTTTTCTTTTGCCCAGGAGTTGCGAATCGTTCTCAGCTACACTATGTGTTCCCCATGGCCGCTGAAGCACTGGCGCGGGCCCTGCCGCGCGATAACCCCGATGCGTTGAACAGCCTGCTGTCGCGCATCTCCGTCCCACCCCGTCTGCTGGTCGAGCCGGGTCCCGATCAGGCGCAGATCGACCTGATCCTGAAGGCCGCGATGCGCGCGCCCGATCACGGCAACCTCAAGCCGGTGCGCTTCATCCTGGTGCGCGGGCCGGCGCGCGCGAAGCTCGGTGACCTCTTCGCGCAGGCGACCCGGCAGCGCGAGCCCGAGGCCGAGGACGGCCTGCTGGAGCGCGTGCGCACCTGGCCGCGCACCACGCCGCTGGTCATCGCCGTCGTGGCGCGCACCCAGCCCGGCCACAAGATCCCGGTGGTCGAGCAGCTGCTTTCGGCCGGCGCCTCGGCGACCAACATCCTCAACGCCATGCACGCGCTGGGCTTCGCCGGCATGTGGGTGACCGGCGCCAACGCCTACGATGGCTTCGTGCACAAGGCGCTGGGCATCGTCGAAGGTGAGAGCCTGCTCGGCTTCATCGGTGTCGGCACCGCGCCCGCAGCCTATGACGGCCGCCAGCCGCCGGTGCGCGAGCCCGCGGTGAGCGACTGGACAGGCTGAGCCTTTCCGATTCGCGACTGCAGCGTCGCGAAATCCGCTTGCCGTAGCGGACGCCGTTCATCGCAAGATCGGCCGACCCCAGGGGAGGCCATCTTGCACGGCAAACGTCCGACCATCTCGTCCATGCACGGCGTCGTCGCCGCGGCCCATCCGCTGGCCGCCGCCGCCGGCGCGCGCGTGCTGTCCAGTGGCGGCAACGCCTTCGACGCCGCCGCCGCGACCGCCGCCACGCTCAACGTCGTCGAGCCCTACATGTCCGGCCTCGCAGGCCAGGGGCTGGCGACCTGCTACGTCGCCGCCGAGAAGCGCGTGCGCGTGCTCGACTTCCTGCCGATGATCCCCGGCGGCTTTCCGGTCGACAAGCTCAAGCGTCGGGAGGACGTGGCGCGCGGCGCGTTGGGTGTCGGCAGCCCGGGCAATCTCGCCGGCTGGTGCACCATGGTCGACACCTACGGCAGCAAGTCGCTGGCCGAGCTGTTCGCGCCGGCGATCACCGTCGCGCGCGACGGCTTTCCGCTGATCGAGTTCAACGTCGAGGAGACCAATGGCGGCGGCGCCGACCTGCGCCGCCACGAGGCGCTCTTCGGCACCTGGGCGAAGAACTACACCGACGGCAGCGGCCGCGTCGCGCCCGGCTACATCCTCAGGCAGCCCGATCTCGCGCGCACCTTCGAGGCGCTGGCCAAGGACGGGCCGGGCCTGCTGCATGGCGGCGCGCTGGGCCGCATCGTCGTCGATCACCTGCAATCGCTGGGCGGCTGCATCACCATGGCCGACCTCGAGGCGGTGAAGCCGCAATGGCAGGACCCGATCGCCGCCTCCTATCGCGGCATGGACATCCACGTGCCGCCGCCGCCCTGCGAGGCGTTCCAGTACCTGCTGGCACTGCGCATCCTCGAGGGCTTCGACCTGAAGAGCATGCCGCGCAACGGCGTCGATCACCTCGACACGGTGCTGCGCGCCATCCGCGTCGCCGCCGGCGTGCGCATCGCCAACAACAATCCCTCGAGCCAGAAGCTGGCCCATCTGCTGTCGGAGGATCACGTCGCCGGCCTGCGCGCCCGCGTGCGCGACGGCAAGGTGGTCGATGGCCCGACCGAGCAGTGGACGCCGCCGCCGGCCGATGGCCACACCACCTCGTTTTCGATCGCCGATCGCGACGGGAACCTGGTGTGCGTGACGCAGAGCCTGGGCAGCATGTTCGGCTCGGGCGTGGTCGTGCCCGGCACCGGCATCTGCCTCAATAATTTCCTGTACTGGGCCGACGTCACGCCCGACAGCCCCAACCGCTCAAAGCCGGGCGGTCCGCTGCCGGTGTGCGTCGCGCCCTCGATCGGCCTGCGCGACGGCAAGCCGGCCCTGGTGCTGGGCACGCCCGGCAGCTACGGCATCCTGCAGACCCAGGTGCAGGCGGTGGTGCAGCATCTCGATTACGGCCTGCCATTGCAGGAGGCGATCGAGGCGCCGCGCGCGCGGCTGACCGACGGCCGCGCGGTGATGCTGGAAGCGCGGGTCGAGCCGGCGGTGATGGATGGCCTGCAGCAGCGCGGCCACAACCTCAGGCGTGGGCCGGAATGGACGATGCAGGTGGGCGGCATGCAGGCCATCGCCCTCGATCCGACCACCGGCGCACGCACCGGCGCCTGCGATCCGCGCCGCGACGGCTACGTGGTGACGGCTTAGCGTTGTTACCTTCCCCCGGAGGGGGAAGGTGGCGCGCAGCGCCGGATGGGGGATGTTGAAGCCGGACTCCTGCGTTCGGCTTCGACATCCCCCTTCCGCCCTTCGGGCACCTTCCCCCTCCGGGGGAAGGGATTAAGCGTTACGACGCCGCGGCGGCGTACTTGCCGGTGAGCTGCGGCGTGGTCGGCGTCGCCGCCTTCTTCTCCTGGCGCTCCAGCCGCGTCTCGCGCGCCCAGGTGCGCTTGAGCTCGTCCTTCACGCTGAAGGCCAGGCGGCCCAGCCCCTCGGTCTCGATCTCGACCTTGTCGCCGTCCTGGAACGAGCTCAGCCCGCGATGGTTGGTGCCGGTGGCGAGGATGTCGCCGGGCTCCAGCGAGTGGAGCGAACTCACCCACTCGACGCAGCGCGGGATCTTGTGCGCCATGTCGTCGGTGTTGAAATCCTGCTTCAGCACGCCGTTGATCCACAGGCGGATGCGCAGCTTCTGCGGATCGGCGATCTCGTCCTTGGTGACGATGAACGGGCCGATGGGCGCGAAGGTGTCGCGCGACTTCATCTGGTAGAAGACGTTGCCCGAGGGCGGCAGGCCGCGCGCCGAGCCGTCGATGAAGTTCATGTAGCCGAAGACGTGGTCCATGGCGTCGGCCGCCTTGACCCTGGTCGCGCGCTTGCCGATGACCAGCGCCATCTCGGCCTCGCCCTCGAAGATCGTCGCCGGCACGTCGGGCAGCACCATGGTGTCGCCGTTGCCGATGATGGCGTTGGGCGATTTGTGGAAGCCGTTGATCGGCGCCGGCTCCTTGAGCGTGCCGTTCTCCATGTAGTTCACCGCCATGCAGGCGATGTTCACCGGCCGCGGCAGCGGCGGGCGGATGCGTACGCTGGCGAGCGGCACCGCCCTGCCGGTGTCGGCGGCGTCCTCGAGCCTGGAGCGATACTCCGCGAAGCGCTCGATCAGGCCGTTGATCAGGTCGTGCGGTCCGACGCGCGGGATGTCGGACACCGCCGATGCCACGTCGACGATCGCGTCGCCCTTGACCACGCCCAGCCGGAAATCATCGAAGAAGCCGATCTTCATGGCGCCCTCCCGCGCGACAACCATTCGCGAGCCGAGATTGCCCAAGTCGGGGCCGGCCCCGCAATGGGTTCAGCGCGATTGACGTCCTGCAAGATCGGCGAACGCGCCGCGCTTGGCGGCCAGGGCGTCGCGGCGTGCCGAATCGGGCGCGACGGCACGGCCCGCCGGGTGCGCCGCGACCAGCTTCCCGCCGACGGCCGCGCGCGCCAGCCGTGCGGCGCCCAGCGCCGGTCCCGTCGCGCTGCCATCGGGAACTGACAAGGTGCGATCCAGCGCGCTGGCGATCAGCGAAGTCCACAGCCGGCTGCGCGCACCGCCGCCGATCAGCATCGGCCGCGCCGGCGTCGCACCGGCCGATTCGAGCGCGTCCTGGCAGTCGCGCAACGCGAGCGCGACGCCTTCCATCACCGCCTGCACCAGATGCAGGCGCTCGGTGGCGAAGCCGAGCCCAGCGAACGCCGCGGTGAGCGAGAGATCGTCGTGCGGCGTGCGCTCGCCGCCGAGATAGGGCGCGAACAGCGGCGTCTCGTCGGAGGCGATGTCCGCCTGCTCGACTTCGGCGACCAGCGCGCCGATGTCGTGCGCGCCGACGATCCCGGCCACCCAGGACAGCGCGGCCGCGGCACTGAGCACGACGGCCTGCTGGCAGTAGAGGCCGCGCACGGCATGGCGGTGCGTGTGCATGCCGTGATCGAGGGAGGGCGCGAAGCGTCGATTGGCGACGAAATAGACGCCCGAGGTGCCGAGGCTGATGCAGGCATCGCCGTCGGCGACGACGCCGGCCCCGACGCCGCCGCACATGTTGTCGCCGGCGCCACCGGCGACGGGCGTGTCCGGCGGCAAGCCCCAGCGCCGGGCGAGCGTCGCGCGCAGCGTGCCGGCGGGCTCGGCGCTCTCGACCAGTCGCGGCAGCTGCGCGCGCCGCACGCCGCAGCATTCGAGGATCGCGTCGGACCAGTCGCCCGCTGTCGTGTCCATCAGCAGCGTCGCCGAGGAGTCGGCGCGATCCGATGCCGCCTCGCCGCACAGATGCAGGCGCACGTGATCCTTGGGCAGCAGGATCCAGCGTGCACCGGCGACGTGTTCCGGCTCGTGCCGGGTCAACCAGCGCAGCTTGGGCGCGCAGAATCCGGCCATCGCCCGTGCGCCGGTCAGGCTGGCGAAGCTGGCGATCTCGGCCTCCAGCGCGTGACCATCCCGCGCGGCGCGGCCGTCGCTCCACAGCAGGGCCGGCCGCAGCGGCTCGCCCTCGCCATCGAGCAGCGCGACGCCCAGCATCTGGCCGCTCAGCCCGATGGCGCGAACGCGGCCCATCAGCTCGCGATGCCCGGCGGCGAGCGCGTCGAGCGTCGCCTCGGTCGCGCGCCACCAGTCGCGCGGATCCTGCTCCGACCACTGCGGTCGCGGCCGCGAGACGCCGAGCGGCGCACTGGCTTCGGCCAGGATCGCATCTTCCTCGTCGACCAGCACGCTCTTCACTCCCGACGTGCCGATGTCGATGCCGAGATACATGCTCAGCCGCGCACGATGTCGAGCGCCGCCGAGGCCGTGCGTTCGTCGCACACCAGCACGCTGGCCAGCCGCGCGCGCAGCACGGCGGCGATGATGCGCACCTTGTTGGCACCGCCCGAGGCGATCACGACCGTGGGGATCCGGCGCAGCTCGTCGAGCGGCAGCGCGATGGCGCGTCGATTGAGGGGGTGATCGACCGGCTTGCCGTCGGCGTCGAGGAACTGGCCCATCACGTCGCCGACGGCGCCGGCGGCGCGCAGCTCGGCCACCGGCACGTCGCGCGGCAGGCCGTAGCGGATCAGCAGCGAGCGACGGCCGAGATCGCCGACGCTCAGCAGCGCGATGTCGCTGGAGCGCACGCGGTCGAGCGATTCGCGAAAGACGTCCTGGGCCAGGATGGTGTCGCGCGATCGCGGGCTGCCGGCGTAGATCGGCGCCGCGAAGTAGTGGCAGGACGCGTTGAGCCGCCGCGCCAGGTCGCTGGCGATCTCGAAGGTGTTGAGCTCCAGGCCGCGCGTCAGGCCGCCCATCATCGAGCTCACCGAGAGTTCCGGCCGGCGCATCGAATCGACGTGCCGGATGGTCTCGCGCAGGGTGGCGCCCCAGCCCAACGCGACACCGCTCACCTTGTGCTCGCGCAGGTGCCGCGAGAGGTAGCCCGCCGCCGCCTGGCCCAGGATGCCGGCGACGAGGTCGATGTCGTCGGGCGTCGGCACGATCACCGCATGCGCCAGCCCGGCATCGCGGCACAGCGCCTGCTCGAGCGCGGCGCAATCGGCCAGCCTGGAGTTGAGCGTCACGCGCACCAGGCCGCTGGCGCGGGCGTCGGCCAGCAGGCGGTTGACGCGCAGGCGCGTGATGCCCAGCCGGTCGGCGATGTCGGCCTGGGTCAGGCCCTCCATGTGATAGAGCCACGCCACCCGGATCGGCAGCTGCTCGTCGGGGGCATCCGATGAATGGACGGCGTCGTTCATGGCGCCAGCATTCCACATCCCGGCGCCTTCGTCATCGATGCGAAACATTTGTTGCGTATGAAATACAAATGTTCGATGGTGTGCCCATGGACGGCGGCACGGGCTTTCTGGCGGAGGCGGTGCGCGCGGCGGCGGTGACACGGCATGTCGCGGTCGGCGCCGGCGCGCTCAATTCGCTCGCCGCGGCGGCCGCGGTGGCGCCGGGGCATCGACGGCTGGTGGTGATCGCCGACGACAACACCTTCGCCGCGGCCGGCCGGGCGGCCGACGCCATCCTGCGCGGCGCCGGCCTGGCGGTGGCCGAGCCGATCGTCATGCCCGGCGCGCCCCGCCTGAAGCCGCATGTCTACCTGGCGCAGAACCTCGCCGCCCGACTGGACGGGGGCACGATTCCCCTCGCCGTGGGATCGGGCGTGGTCGGCGACCTGGTGAAGTACGCGGCGTCGCTGGCCGGCCGGCCCTATCTCTGCGCCGCCACTGCGGCGTCGATGGACGGCTACGCCGCATCGGGCGCGGCGCTGCTCGATGGCTGCTTCAAGCGCACCTTCGACTGCCCGCCGCCGCTGGCCGTGGTCGCCGATCTCGACGTGATCGCCCAGGCGCCGCCGGCGATGGCGTCGTGGGGTTATGGCGATCTCGCCGGCAAGGTGGTCGCCGGCGCCGACTGGCTGCTGGCCGATGCGCTGGGTGAGGACGCGATCAACCCCGGACCCTTCGCCATGGTGCAGGATCGCCTGACCGGCTGGCTTGGCGATCCCGCCGGGCTGAGAAGCGGCGATCGCGGCGCCCTGCACGGTCTGGTGAGCGGGCTGCTGGTCTCCGGCTTCGCCATGCAGGCGCACGGCAATTCACGACCGGCCAGCGGCAGCGACCACCAATTCGCCCATCTGTGGGAAATGGGGGGCCTGTCGGTCGGCGGCGAGCGGGTCTCGCACGGCGTGTGCGTCGGCATCGGCTGCGTCGTGATGCTGGCGCTCTATGAATGGCTGCTGGCGCAGGATCGGCCGGTGGCCGACATCGACGCGGTGCTGGCGGCGCAGCCGCGATGGCCGACGGTCGAGCAGCGCGTGCGGTCGGCGTTCAGCGGCACGGCGCTGGCCGATCGCGCGGTGGCGGAGATGGCGGCCAAGCGCCGTGATCCGGCGCGGCTGCGCCAGCGGCTGCGGCGCTTCGTCGAGATCTGGCCGGGCCTGCGCGAGCGCCTGGGCGCGCGTCTGCCGGCGCCGGCGGCGATGCGCGCGGCGCTCGCCGCCTGCGGCGCGCCGTCGACGCCCGAGGCGATCGGCGTGATGCCCGGAAAGCTACGCGCCGACATCGAGCGCGCCCGCATGATCCGGCGCCGCTACACCCTGCTCGACCTGCTGGCCGATGCCGGCCTGCTCGAGCGGGCGATCCACGAGGTCTTCGGCAACGGTTCGGACACAGGGAGGGAAGCATGACCATCGCGAGACGGACGATGATGGCGGCGCTGGCCGCGATCGGGCTGGCGGCGGCGCCGTCGGTCCAGGCGCAGCAGCGCATCGAGATCCAGTGGTGGCACGCCATGGGCGGCGTGCTGGGTGAGCGCACCAACGAGGTGGCGCAGAGATTCAACGCCTCGCAGACCAAGTACACCGTCGTCGCCGTCAACAAGGGCAACTACGACGAGGTGATCAACGGCGTGATCGCTGCCTATCGCGCCAAGCGCCAGCCGCATCTGGTGCAGATCTACGAGCGCGGCTTCATGACCATGCTGCTGTCCGACGCCGTCGTGCCGGTGCACCAGCTGATGGCCGACAACAACTACAAGGTCGACTGGGACGACTTCATCAAGCCGGTGGCCGGCTTCTACATGCACAAGGGCAAGCTGATGACCATGCCCTTCAACTCCTCGACGCCGATCCTCTGGTACAACAAGGACCATTTCGAGAAGGCGGGATTCGGCAAGCCGGCCTCGACCTGGCAGGAGCTCGAGAAGCAGCTCTACGAGATCAAGGCCAAGGGCATCGCCGAGTGCGGCTCGGCGCTGGCCGGCGACTACCACTGGAGCCTGATCGAGAACTACAGCGCCATCAACGACCAGCCCTACGCGACCAAGTCCAACGGCTTTGACGGGCTCGATACCGAGCTGCTGTTCAACAAGACCACTGTCGTGCCGCAGATCGCGCGGCTGAAGAAGTGGCTCGACGACGGCGTGATGCAGATGGCAGGGCAGGGCTTCAGTCCCGAGCAGCTCTACACCTCGGGCAAGTGCGCGACCTTCATCGCCTCGACGGCGGCGCACGGCTCGGTCGAGCGCAACGCCAAGATCGCCTGGAGCGCCACCTATCTGCCGCACGAGCAGGGCGTGACGGCGCGCAACAGCACCATCGGCGGCGCCACCGTCTGGGTGATGAAGGGCCACAAGCCGGAGGAGTATGCCGGCGTCGCCGCCTTCATGAACTTCCTCGCCAGCACCGACCTGCAGGTGTGGTGGCACCAGGTCACCGGCTACGTGCCGCTGACCAACGCCGCCTACAAGGCCGCCAAGTCGACCGGCTACTACGACAAGAACCCGACGCGCGAGATCGCCGTGCTGCAGCTCAGCCGCGGCACGCCGACGGCCAACTCGGTCGGCTTCCGCTTCGGCAACTTCACGCAGATCATGTTCGCCCAGCGCCAGGAGTTCGAGGCGGTGGTCGCCGGCAAGAAAACGCCGCAGCAGGCGATGGACGATGCCGTGCGCCGCGGCAACGAGATCCTGCGCCAGTACGAGAAGCTGCACGCGGGCAAGTACTAGGGTACAGGGCACGGGGCGCCGGCTTGCCGCCGGCGCCCGACGGCGAGAGATCATGGCCAAGGCAGCACCGGCACGCGAGAGCGGACTGAAGCGCGCGCATTTCCGCGAGCCGCGCACGGCCTATCTGCTGCTGTTGCCGCAGCTGCTGATCCTGGCGCTGTTCTTCTTCATTCCGGCGATCCGCGCGCTGGCGCAGGCGTTCCTGCTCGCCGATCCGTTCGGCGCGCGCTCGCAGTTCGTCTGGTTCGACAACTTCACCGCCCTGCTGTCGAGCCCGGAGTACCAGTCCTCGATCTGGGTCACGGTGGTCTTCACCATCGCCCAGAGCGCCATCACGCTGTTCGTCGCCGTGGTGCTGGCCTTCGCCACCGACCGCGTGGTGCGCGGCCGCGGCACCTATCGCGGCATCCTGCTGCTGCCCTATGCCATCGCTCCGGTGATCGCCGGCATCCTCTGGGCCTTCCTGTTCAATCCCGCGGTCGGGCCGCTGGCGCATCTGCTGCACGCCCTGGGCATCCCCTGGGATCCCAACCGCAATGGCGATCACGCCATGATCCTGGTGATCGCCGCCGCCTCGTGGAAGCACATCTGCTACGACTACATCTTCCTGCTCGCCGGCATCCTCGCCGTGCCGCAGTCGCTGATCGAGGCGGCGGCGGTCGACGGCGCCGGGCCGATCCTGCGCTTCGTGCGCATCGTCATCCCGCTGCTCGGGCCGACCTTCTTCTTCCTGATGGTGATGAACTTCGTCTACGGCCTGTTCGACACCTTCGCCATCGTCGACGCCGTGACCAGGGGCGGGCCGGCCGGGGCCACCAACATCCTGGTCTACAAGGTCTACCAGGACGGCTTCATCAATCTCGACCTCGGCTCCTCGGCGGCGCAGTCGGTGATGCTGATGGCCTTCGCGCTGGTGCTGACGGTGCTGCAGTTCCGCTACATCGAGCGCAGCGTCAACTACGACGTCTGACCATGGTCGAGCGCGCGCCCACTCTCGACTTCATCTGCCACGCCATCCTGGTGCTGGGCGCGGCGCTGATCTGCCTGCCGCTGTACTTCGCCATCGTCGCCGGCTCGCTGACCATCGCGGACGTGCAGAAGGTGCCCCTGCCGTGGCTGCCGGGCGACCAGTACTGGGCCAATCTCGAGGCCGCCTGGGCCAAGGGCAATTTCACCCGCCTGTTCCTCAACTCCGCCATCGTCGCGGTGGGCATCACGGTGGGCAAGGTGGCGATCTCCATCCTGTCGGCCTTCGCCATCACCTATTTCCGCTTCCGCTTCCGCATGACGGCGTTCTGGCTGATCTTCACGTCGCTGATGCTGCCGGTCGAGGTGCGCATCGTGCCGACCTTCGAGGCGGTGTCGAACGCCGCCCTGCCGCTGCAGTGGCTGATCGACGCCCTCGATGTCGGCGCCTGGCTTTCGCCGCTCACCGGCAAGCGCTACGAGATCGCCATCGAATGGAACATGATCAACACCTATGGCGGGCTGATTCTGCCGCTGATCGCCTCGGCGACGGCGACCTTCCTGTTCCGCCAGTTCTTCCTCACGATTCCCGAGGAGCTGTGCGAGGCCGCGAGGCTCGACGGCGCCTCGCCGCTGCGTTTCCTGCGCAGCATCGTGCTGCCGCTGTCGGTGTCGAACATCGTGGCGCTGTCGATCATCCTGTTCCTCTACGGCTGGAACCAGTATCTCTGGCCGCTGCTGTTCACGACGGACAAGGACATGGCCACCGTGGTCATCGGGCTCAAGCATCTGGTGCCGCGCGCCGACATGGAGCCGGCCTGGAACATCGCCATGAACGCCGCCCTGCTCGCCATGCTGCCGCCGGTGATCGTCGTGATCGCCCTGCAGCGCTGGTTCGTGAAGGGCCTGGTCGACAGCAGCAAGTGAACGGCTGCAGGCGCCCATGGTGATGATCGTCGGCCATCGCGGCGCGCGCGACCTTTGGCCGGAGAACTCGCTGCGCGGCTTCCGCGAGACGCGCGCGCTGGGTGTCGACGCCGTCGAGTTCGACGTGCACCAGACACGCGACGGCGGCATCATCGTGATCCACGACCCGACCTTCGAGCGCACGGCGCAGGCCAGCGGTCCGGTCGGCGAGCGCAGCCTGGCCGAGGCCACCGCGATCGAGCTGCGCGACGCCGGCGGCGAGCGCGTGCCGACGCTCGAGCAGGTGCTCGACATCCATCAGGACAGCGACCTGGAGCTGCATATCGAGATCAAGACCGATGCGCGCGGCAACGCCTATCACGGCCTCGAGCAGCGGCTGATCGATGTCGTGCGCCGCCGGCGTCTGGAAGCGCACGCCGTGCTGACCTGCTTCGCGCCCGGGGTGCTTGAGCGCGCTCACGCGATCGCGCCCGACATCCGCCTGCTGGCGTCCTTCGACCGTCGCTCGGCCGAGCTGCTGGGCGGTATCGAGCGCACGCTCGACCGCTTCCTCGCCATTCCCGGCCTGATGCTGGCGGTCGAGAAGTCGCTGCTGTCATTGACGCAGCCGCTCTGCCTCGATCGCGCCGGCAGCGAACGCCTGGCCGCCTGGGTGCCCAACAGCCCGGAAGATCTGGCGTACTGGCTGACCCAGCCGATCCGCGCCGTCACCACCGACCGGCCCGACCTGGCGCTGAAGCTCCGCGCGGCGTCCTGATTTCGGAAGGACTGTCATCCCGAGCGCAACGAGGATCCAGGGAAGCTGCCTGGATCCCTCGCTGCGCTCGGGATGACAGAAGCCTCGTCAGCCCAGCCGTCGCCGGTAGAGCGCGATCAGGCGCTCCCAGTGGCGTTCGGCCGCCGGCTTGTCGTAGCACCAGCGTTGCGGGAAGGCGAAGCCGTGGTGCACACCCATCTGGATCTCGAGCTCGCCCTTGGCGCCCGAGGCGTCGAACAGGCGCTTGAGCTCCTTGACCATGTCGGGCGGCGCCAGCTCGTCGTGCTCGGCGCAGGAGATGTAGAGCTCGCCCCTGGCCTTGCCGAGATTGAGATGCGGGCTCTCGACCGCGTCGCTCACCAGCCAGGTGCCGTAGAACGAGGCCGCCGCGGCGATGCGCTCGGGATAGCGCGCGGCCGCGGCCAGCGAGTAGGGGCCGCTCATGCAGTAGCCGTGCGTGCCGACCGGGCCTTTCCTGATGTCCGGCCGCGAGTCGATGAACGCGAACATCGCCTGCACGTCGTCCATGATCGGCGGGATGGTCATCTTGGTGCGCACCGCGCGCATGCGCTTGTACTCGTCGCTGTCGCGCGTGAGCACGTCGGGACCGTACTTGGTGTCGCGGCCGGCGCGGTAATAGAGGTTGGGCAGGATCACGGCATAGCCCGCCGTGCCCAGCCGCCGCGCCATATCGTAGAGCTCCTCGCGGATGCCGGGCGCGTCCATCAGCATCAGCACCGGCGGGCAGGCATCGCCGCGCTCGGGGCGGCAGACGAAGGTCTCCATCGCGCCGTCGCGGGTCGCGATGTCCAGGATCTCCTCGTGCATGGCCGCGCCCTCAGACCGAGATCCAGGTCTCGGAGAAGGCCAGCATCGCCGTGCTGATCTTGTGCCCCGCGACCTCGCGCGGCACCGGCCTGCCCGACAGCTTGCGGCCGTTGACGGTGATGGTGGCGTCCTGGCAGCCGACGAAGAGGCTGGGCATGTGGTGCTTGCCGGTGGCCGACTTGTCGGGCGGCAGGGCGAAGCAGAACGGCTTGCCCAGCCCGCTCCAGTTCAGCACCACCGATGTGTCGCCCGCCTTCACCGTCTCGCTGTAGCTGGCGAGCGGATCGCCCGAGGACGTGAAGCTGTCGGCCCTGAGGTACTTGATGCCGGCGAGGCCGGGCAGCCCTTTCCAGGCGCCGAAGTTCGAGACGAAGCCGGCGATCAGGTAGCGCGCCAGCGCCTCGTTGTCGTGATAGCAGACATTGCCGGTTCCATTGGCGTCCTGCGGCGATTGCAGCAGCACCAGCGCATGGCCCTGGCCGTGCGGCGACAGCACGACGCGGAAGAAGCTCGCCAGCGCGACGAACGGGCCGTCGGGATTGTCCTTGAGCGAGATGCCGGGATTCTCGCCCGACCAGTCGACATTGCCCGAGAAGACGATCGGATCGGCCATGTGTGTTTCCTCCGTGTGAGTGGCGCTCCGTCGACGACGCCGATGTGCGTGCTGGGCGTAGGTCCTTCGACTTCGCTTCGCTTCACTCAGGACGACGGAGGAAGGAGACCTTCCTCCGTCGCCTTGATCTGCAGCGCGAGGTAGCGCGAGTAGATGCGGCATTGCGCCAGGCTGCCGGCGGTGAACCACAGGCCGGGCTGCTTCGTGCGGCCCCACATGTTCCGCAGCTCGCCGCCCTCGTCGAAGCCCCAGACCGGGCCGATGCGGTCGGCGACGGCGTCGCCGAGGAATGCGCGCACCATGTCCTGCTGGTTGCGATAGCCGGTGGCGGTGACCACGAGCTCGGCCGGCAGCACGGTGCCGTCCTTCAGCCTGAGGCCATCGGCGACGAAGCGGTCGATGTCGTCGTGCTGCACCAGCTTCACACGACCCTCGACGATCATGTCGGAGCAGCCGACGTTGAAGTAGTACCCGCCGCCGCGCCGCAGATACATCATCTGGAAGCCGGTATCGTCCTCGCCATAGGTCAGCCTGAAGCCGCGCGATCGCAGGCCGGCCAGCAGGTCGCGATCGTTCTCGCGCATCTCCGCGGTCGAGAGCTGGTAGGCCTGGCGCAGCACCGCATAGGGCATCGCCGTGGCGATCAGGTCGCAATCCTCGAACGCGATGCCTTCGTTGTAGATCGAATAGACCTTCTGCGCCTCCTTCAGGCTGACGATATAGGTCGGGCTGCGCTGCACCATGGTGACCTGCGCGCCGCTGGCGCAGAGATCCTGCGCCACGTCGTGGCCACTGTTGCCGGTGCCGACGACGATGGCCGGCCGGCCCTTCCACTCGCCGCCTTCGGTGTAGGCGCCGGAATGCATCACTGCGCCCTTGAACGAATCGAGCCCCGGCGTGTCGGGCCTGATCGGAATGCCGCTGGCGCCGGTGGCGAAGATCACGTGGCGCGGCCGCACCACGCGCTCCTGCCCGTCGCGCCTGAGCCGGATCACCCAGTGGCCGGCGTTGTCGTCGTAGCGCCCGCCGATCAGCTCGGTGCCGGTCCAGTAGTTCAGCTCCAGCGCCTCGACATAGGCCTCGAACCAGTTGGCCAGCTTGTCCTTGGGGATGAACACCGGCCAGGTCGGCGGGAACGGCATGTAGGGCATGTGGTTGACGTGCACTTCGTTGTGCAGGGTCAACGCGTGATAGCGCAGGCGCCAGTTGTCGCCGATGCGCGGATGCTTGTCGACGATCAGCGTGTCGATGCCGAGCTGGTTCAGCCGCGCGGCGACGGCGAGGCCGGCCTGTCCGCCGCCGACCACCAGTGTCACCGGATCGCGATCGTCGTAGGCGATGGCGCGTTGGCGCTGGTCGAGCCAGTTCTCGCCGCCGAAGTCACGCGAGTAGCGCTCGGCATCGTCGACATCCTGCGGCGCGATCTCGGGGAAGCCGCGCAGCTCCTCCAGGGTCGTCACCAGGGTCCAGCAGCGCCACACACCGTCGCTGTCCGGCGCCAGGCGCGCCACCGCGTCGCCGCGACCGAAAGCGGTCTCGAAGCTGAAGATCGACTCGATGCACTCCACGCCGGCGCGGCGCACGCGGCGCGGCGGCGCGCGATGCGCCGGCAGGTGCAGGCCGGTCGGCTTCGTGCGTGCGAGATTGTCCCGAAGCATCGCGGCGATGGCCTCGCGGCCGCTGGCCGTGCCGATGCGCCAGGTGAAGGCGAGCACGTCGCGCCAATGGCCGTCGGGCAGGAACTGCGCGGTGACGGCATCGGGCTTGCCCTCGCGCAGGGCGGCGGCGAAGGCGGCGAGCCAGTCAGCGGCGATCTGCCGGGAGATCTCGGGTGCGACGACGATGCCGTCCATCTCAGTACCCCGCGGCTCGGTCGACCACTTCCTTGAGCGGCTTGCCGTCGAGGAAGCGGCCGAGATTGTCGACGAACAGCTTCGCGACGAAACGGTCGCGCTGCGGATGCGGGCCGCCGATATGCGGCAGCACGATGATGCCCTCGGCGGTCCACAGCGGGTCGCTCGACGGCAGCGGCTCCTGACGGAAGACGTCGAGCAGCGCGCCGGCGATCGTCTTGTCCTTCACCGCCGCGATCAGGTCGGCATCCTTGATGGTGTGGCCGCGGCCGAAGTTCAGCAGCCACGCCGTGGGCTTCATCCGGGCGAAGCGTTGTGCGTCCATGAAATTGTCGGTGGCGGGCGTCGCCGGCAGGAGCAGCAGCACGAAGTCGGATTGCGCGAGCAGCTCGTCGGTGCGCTCCGGCGGCAGCACCGCGGCGACGTTGGCCACCGTGCCCGGCGTGCGCCGGGTGCCGATCACGCGCATGCCCAGCGCCGCGGCGATGCGCGCCACCTCCGCACCGATCGCGCCCAGGCCGAGAATGCCCAGGGTCTTGCCGGTGAGCGGCTGGGCGACCATGTGCGTCCACTTCGCGCTCTTCTGGCTCGCCGCCGCGGCGGCGTAGGGCTTGGCGACGTAGAACAGCGCGCCGATGATGTTCTCGGGCATCGATTCGGTGTGCGTGCCGCGCGCACAGGTCAGCGTCAGGCCGGTCGGCAGGTCGGGCAGCGCCAGCCAGCCCTCGACGCCGGCGCTCATCGCCTGCACCCAGCGCAGCTTCGGCATGCTCGGCAGCAGGCCGGCCGGCACGGCGCCGGCCATCATCGCCTCGGTCGCGGCGAGCTGGTCGGCCGAGGGCTTGTCCTTGCGCGACAGCGTGTCGATGGCGACGCGGTCAGCGAGGCCCGCCGCCTTCACGGCGTCGAGGTAGGCGGCGGTGTTGTCGGTCCACAACAGGACGCGGGCGCGGTTGGTGCTCACGGATGGATGTCCCTGATGGTGCGGGGCGAGCCTAGCGGATCGCGGGCCGAGCCGCAGCGCGCTAATCTGGAAGGGCAGGATGGACAGAAATGACGAGCCCACTGCCGCTACGATCGATCGAGGCCTTCATATCCGTGGCGCGCGCCGCGAGCCTGGCCGCCGCGGCGACCTCGCTGAACATCACCGTGCCGGCGGTGAGCCGCCGCATCGCCATCCTGGAACGCCATCTCGGCATGCGGTTGTTCCAGCGCCTGCCGCGCGGCGTGGCGCTCACCGATGCGGGCGCTGCCTATATCGCTGAGGTCGCCCCGGCCTGGGACCAGCTGCTGAAGGCCAGCGCAGCAGCGAAGGCGTCGGCGAGGGCCCGACCCCTGAAGATCAGCGTGATGCCGAGCTTCGCGGTGAACTGGCTGATGCCGCGCCTGGTGCGTGACGCCATGTCGGTCGAGCTCGAGACCGATGGCGACGTCGTCGATCTGCGGATGCGTCCCGACCTCGATGCCGCCATCCGCCTGGGGCGTGGACCATGGCCGGGACTGGTATGCCTGCGCTTCCTGCCGGTCGAGGCCTATCCGGTGGCAAGCCCGACCTACGCGCCGCGGCCGCGCACGCCGCACGACCTGTCAAAGCACGTGCTGATCGGCTCCAACCACCAGCCGGACTTCTGGCCGGAGTGGAGCCGCCTGTCCGGCGCCGCGTTCAGCCGCGAGCGCTACCGGAGCTTCGACAATCTCCAGCTGGTCTACGAGGCGGCAATCGCCGGCTTGGGCATCGCGATCGGCCTCGATCCCATCGTGCGGCGCTATCTCGACAGTGGCCGGCTGGTGCGGCTGTGGCCGGAAACTGTGACGCTCTCGCGCAGCTTCCATCTCGTGCATCGCCAGGATCGCGTCGTCGATCGCAGCTACGGGAAGTTCCGCGACTGGCTGCTCGCGCAGGCGGCTTGAGATTTCCTGAAGGCAGCGGTCGCAGGACTGAATGGTGAGCCGAGCGCGCGGCACCTATGGTCGCGCCCGCATGACGACCTATCGCCTCCATTACTTCCCCGAGTCCGGCAACAGCTACAAGCTGGCGCTGATGCTCACGCTGTGCGGCCAAAGCTTCGAGCCGGTGTGGACCGACTTCGGCGGTGGCGTGACGCGCACTGCAGCGTGGCGCGACACCGTGAACCGCATGGGCGAGATTCCCGTGCTGCAGGAGGACGGCGCGCGCTGCACCCAGACCGCGCCGATCCTGCTGCGCCTGGCCGAGCGCTACGACCGCTTCGGCGGCGTGAGCGAGGCGGAGCGCTTCGAGATCCTGCGCTGGCTGTTCTGGGACAACCACAAGCTCAGCGGCTACATGGCGACCTACCGCTACCTGCGCGCCTTCACGCCATCGCCCGATCAGGCGGTGTTGGCCTGGCTGCGCCGGCGACTCGACGACTTCCTCGGTGTTCTCGATCGCCACCTGCAGGAGCAACCCTTCGTCGCCGGCGGGCACGCAAGCGTCGCCGACCTGTCGATGACCGGCTATCTGTGCTTTCCGCCGCACGAGAGCGGCTACGATCTCGCCGCCACCCATCCCGCCATCGCCGCCTGGCTGGCGCGCGTCGCGGCGCTGCCAGGCTGGCGCGCGCCCTACGACCTGCTGCCGGGCCAGCGGCTTAGACTCTACCTTCCCCCGGAACGGGAAGGTGGCGCGTAGCGCCGGAAGGGGGATGTCGAAGACGGACTCCTGCGTTCGTCTTCGACATCCCCCTTCCGCCCTTCGGGCACCTTCCCCCACCGGGGGAAGGGAGATCACCTCGGCACTGGTATGCGGCCGATTTCCTTCAGCGTGTTGTCGACGACGACGATCTCGCCTGAGGCCGGATTGTAGCCGGTGAGCTGGGCGATCAGCGCGCCGTGGGTCAGCACCAGGAGCGCGCCGGGTCCCGTCCAGGCGCTAACGATGGTGCGGGCACCGTTGGCCATCGCCTCGCGGCGGTCCGTCCATACGACGGGATTGCCGAAGGTGGTCTCGAGCTCGACGGTGCCGACATCCATCAGTTTCGCGGTGTCGACGCAGCGGCACCACGGCGAGCTCAGGATGCGCGCGGGCTTCACGCCGCGATCGCGGAAGGCTTTGCCGACCGCGGCGGCTTCGGTGCGGCCCCTGGCGCTGAGGTTGCGCTGGGTGGCGCAGTCCTCGAGCCTAAAGCCCTGCGGATCGCCGACGCCGCCGGGTGCGTCGGCGTGGCGCATGAGCGCGATGGCGTTGCCCGTGCGCAGCGCACTCCAGGCGGCGGCTTCGTTGGCCGACGCGGGCGCAGCGCCCAGCAGGCAGAGAATCAGGGAAAGAGAAAGGATCGTTCGCATACGGTGTCGTCCTGAGCGTGAGCGAAGGACCTAGCGGTGGAGCGACCGTACACCATGCATCCTTGTGACCGCGATACCGCGAGATCCTTCGCTTCGCTCAGGATGACGGCACGAAAAAAGCCGCCCCACCCTGCGGCGGGGCGGCTTCGTTGAAAAGGCTGCAGCCTTACTCCGCCGCCATCTTCGGCGTGGCGGCGTCGATCGCCGCCGAGAGGCGGGGCGGCGACAGCGGCAGGTCGGTCATGCGGATGTTGATCGAGCGCGCCACCGCGTTGCCGACGGCGGCGAGCGGCGGCACGATCGGCACCTCGCCGACGCCGCGCACGCCATAGGGGTGGTGCGGGTTGGGCACCTCGACCACGAGCGCGTCGATCATCGGCAGGTCCGAGGCCACCGGCATGCGGTAGTCCAGGAAGCCCGCGTTATCGAGGCGGCCCTTGGCGTTGTAGATGTACTCCTCGTTCAGCGCCCAGCCGATGCCCTGCACGGCGCCGCCCTGGATCTGGCCCTCGACGTAGCTCGGATGGATCGCCGTGCCGACGTCCTGCGCCGCGGTATAGCGGTCGATGTGCACGCAGCCGGTGTCGCGATCGACCTTCAGATCGACGACGTGCACGCCGAAGCCCGGACCGGCGCCCTGCGCGTTGAGCTGCGCATGGCCGTTGATCGGGCCGCCGGTCTTGCCCGCGGTGGCCGCAAGCTGCGCCAGCGACAGCGGCTCGAACTCGCCGACATTGGAGCCGGCGGGCTTGGCCATGCCGTCCTCCCAGACCACGGCGTCGGGATCGACGCCCCAGGTCTTGGCGGCGCGCACCTTCAGCTCGCGGATCATGTCGCGCACCGAGTTCACCACCGCGAGACCGGTGGCGAAGGTGACGCGGCTGCCGCCGGTGACGAAGTTGAAGCCGATCGAGGAGGTGTCGGCGATCACCGGCCGCACCTTCTCGTAGTCGACGCCAAGCTCCTCGGCCGCCATCAGGGCGAGCGAGGCGCGCGAGCCGCCGATGTCGGGGTTGCCCGAGATCACCGTGACCGTGCCGTCCTCGGCGACGTGCGCGGCGGCGCTCGAATCGGCGCCGACGTTGAACCAGAAGCCGGCGGCGACGCCACGGGCATAGCCCGGCTTGGGCGGCGTCTTGTAGTGCGCCGAGTTCTTGATCGCCTCGAGCGTCTCGACGAAGCCGATGGTGTCGAAGGTCGGGCCGTAGCTGGTCTTGGTGCCCTTCTTGGCCGCGTTCTTCAGGCGCAGCTCGATGGGATCCATGCCCAGCTCCTGCGCCAGGATGTCGAGCGTCGACTCGACACCCCAGGCCGAGATCGGCGCGCCCGGGGCGCGGTAGGCGGCGACCTTGGGCCGGTTGCTCACCACGTCGAAGCCGACGACCTTGATGTTGGGGATGTCGTAGCAGGCGAAGCTGGTCCAGCACGCCGGCCCGAGCGGCGAGCCCGGGAAGGCGCCGGCCTGCAGCGCGATCTCGCACTCGGCCGCGACGATGGTGCCGTCCTTGCGGGCGCCGAGCTTGACGCGCACGGTACCGCCGGGGGCGGGACCCGAGGCGCGGAACACCTCCTCGCGGGTCATTACCATCTTCACCGGCTTGCCGGATTTCTGCGACAGGCGCACGGCGATCGGCTCGAGATAGACCACGGTCTTGCCGCCGAAGCCGCCGCCGATCTCACTGGGCGTGACGCGGATCTGCGAGGTCTCGATGCCCAGCAGGCGACTGACGAAGCCGCGCACCTGGAAGTGGCCCTGCGTCGTCGACCACAGCTGCACCTGGCCGTCCTCGGCAGCGCTGGCGAGGCAGGCGTGCGGCTCGATATAGCCCTGGTGCACGGCCTGGGTGGTGTACTCGCGCTCGATCGTCACCTCGGCCTGCTTCCAGCCGGCCTCGATGTCGCCCTTGGCGTTGTCCATGCGCTTGGCGATGTTCGACGCCTTGGTCGGCGGCGGCTTGACGCCCTCGGTGATGAGGTGGTCATGCAGCACCGGCGCGTCGGGCTTCATCGCCTCGGCGACGTCGATGACGTGCGGCAGCACCTCGTACTCGACCTTGATCAGCTCGACCGCCTGGCGGGCGATCGCGTCCGAGGTCGCGGCGACGGCGGCGATCGGGTGGCCTTCGAACAGCACCTTCTCGCGCGCCAGGATGTTGCGGGTGATGTCGCGCAGGTTCACCTGCATCTCGCCCGCCGGCACGATGACGTTGGGCTGCTCCGGCAGGTCCTGGGCGGTGATCACCGCCTTGACGCCGGCCAGTTTCTCGGCCGCCGAGGTGTCGATCGACTTGATCAGGGCATGCGCGTGCGGGCTGCGCAGCACGCGGCCGATCAGCTGGCCGGGCATGTTGAAGTCGGCGCCGAAGCGGGCGCGGCCGGTCACCTTGTCGGCGCCGTCGGGACGATCGACGCGGGTGCCGATCCACTTGTACTTTCCGCTGTTTCCTTGGCCGGTGCTCATCGGGCGGCTCCTCTCATTTCGGCGGCCACTTCCATGACCGCGCGGATGATCTTGTCGTAACCGGTGCAGCGACAGAGATTGCCGGCGAGCCCGAAGCGCACCTCGGTCTCTGTCGGATTGGGGTTCTTGGCCAAGAGCGCCTTGGACGCGATGAGGAAGCCCGGCGTGCAGATGCCGCACTGCAGGGCGGCGAACTCGACGAACTTCTTCTGCAGCGGGTGCAGCTGGTCGCCCTGGGCGATGCCCTCGACTGTCTCGATCTTCTTGCCCTCGGCTTCCGGCGCCAGCACCAGGCAGGAGCAGACCAGGCGATCGTCCAGCGTGATCGAGCAGGCGCCGCAATCGCCCGAGCCGCAGCCTTCCTTGCTGCCGGTCAGCCCGAGGTTGTCGCGCAGCACGTCGAGCAGCGACTGCGAGGGATCGCAGAGGAACTCGGTCGGCTCCCCGTTGATCGTGGTGGAGATGTGCATCTTGGCCATGATCAATTTCCCTTCGCGCGCTCGATGGCGATCGCGGTGCTGCGCTTGAGCAGCACGCCGGCGATCTTGGTGCGGTATTCGATGGTGCCGCGCTTGTCGTTGATCGGCTTGCAGGCCGCGCGGCAGGCGGCCGCCGCCTTCTCCAGCGCCGCCTCGTCGAGCGACGAGCCGATGAGTGCCTTGGCCGCATCCTCGACCAGCAGCACGGTGGGCGCCACGGCGCCCAGGCCGACACGCGCCGCCGTGCACTTGCCGCCGGCGATGGTGAGGCTGACGCCGACGCCGACCACTGCGATGTCCATCTCGGTGCGCGGGATCAGGCGCAGATAGGCGTCGCTCGAGCCCTTGGGCCGCGCCGGCAGGGTGAAGCTGACCAGGATCTCGCCGGGCGCCAGCGTGGTGCGGCCGGGGCCGGCATGCAGCTTCTCGACCGGGATCTCGCGCCGTCCGTTGGGGCCGTGGATGGAGAGCACGGCGCCCGCGGCGACCAGCGCCGGGCCGCTGTCGGCCGCCGGCGAGGCGTTGCACAGATTGCCGCCGGCCGAGGCGCGGCCCTGGATCTGCTTCGAGCCGATCAGGTTGATGGCCTCGACCACGCCCGGCCAGGCCGCCTTCAGCGCCTTGTGCTCGCCGAGGATCGCGCCGCTGACCGCCGCACCGATGCGGAAGGAGCCGCCGCCCAGGTCCTTGATGTCCATCATCTCGTCGATCTTCTTGATGTCGACGATCACGCCGGGCTTCTGCATGCCCGAGCGCATCTGCACCAGAAGATCCGTGCCGCCGGCCAGGATGCGCCCCGTGCCGTTGGCCGCCAGCATGGCCTTGGACGCCTCGTCCAGCGTACTGGGCGCGCTATACCTTACGTCGTTCATCGTTCGGTCCCGCTTGGAAATTGCTGGGCCCTCTCCCTAGGGACCCAAACCCACAGGACTATAGTGGCGACTCGTTTGGCGCGTGTAAAACATTGATGCGGGCCCGACCCGGCCGATTCGCGACCATCTTCCCGCCCGGAATCGCATGGCACCGCTGCAGCGATGTCAGCCGTAGAGCCACGCCGCCATCGCGCTGTAAAGAGGCAGGCCGGCGACGATGTTGAAGGGGAAGGTGATCGCCAGCGAGCACGTCAGATAGTACCCGGGATTGGCATCCGGCAGCGCCAGGCGCACGGCGGCGGGCGCCGCGATGTAGGACGCGCTCGCCGCCAGCGTAGCCAGGATCACCGCGCCGCCTTGCGAGAGGCCGGCGAGATGCGCGATCGCGACACCCAGCGCCGCGTGCAGGACGGGCATGGCGACGGCGAAGGCGGCAAGCTTCACGCCGACTTGCCGGAAATCGCCGAGCTTGCTCGCCGCCAGCTGGCCCAGCGCGAGCAGGAAGAGGCAGAGCGCGCCGGGAAAGAGATCGACGAAGAAGGGCTTGGCCTTCGCCATGCCGGCCGGCCCGGCGAGCGCGCCGATGAGCAGGCCCCCGGCCAGCAGCAGGATGCTCTTCGACGACAGGGTTTCGGCCAGCACCCTCGACAGTCCGCTCGCCCCGGCCGGGCCTGGCGATCCCGTCAGGACGCCCGCGCCGCCGCCCGCCGCGATCACGCGCGGCGCGAGAGTGGCGACGCCGGCGAGGACGATCGCGACGACGATGGCGGGTACTTCCATGATCGCCAGCAACGCCGCCGCATAGCCCTCGTAGGCCATGCCCTGACGATCGAGCAGGGCCGTCACGGCGGCGAAAGTGACGGCGGAGACCGAACCGTAATGCGCCGCCATCGCCGCTGCGTCGGCTATCGGGAGCCCGAGGACGCGGCGGAGCAGGGCGTAGCACCACAGGGGAATCGCGAAGCCCAGCGCCAGCGCGCCCGCGACCGGCGCCGCCAGATCGCCGACCGGCCGCCCCGACAGCTCGACCCCGCCCTTCAGGCCGATCGCCAGCATCAGGTACATCGACAGCATCGAGACGGCGGTGTCCGGGAGGCGCAGATCGGAGCGCACGAGCACGGCGAAGGCACCCAGCGCGAAGCAGAGAACGGCAGGGGACAGGAGGTTCGTGGCGGCGAGTTCGAGGAGCGTCATGCAGGGCTTTCAAAGGGTTGAGCCGTATATGCGAGTTGATATAGATTAGGAAAATAAATATTGTTTGTATTAGTCATCAAGTATCACAATGATGACCGCATGCGCCCCGCTCTGGACCACGATCTGCTGCGCACGTTCATCGCCGCCGCCGATGCCGGCAGCCTGACGCGCGCCGGCGAACGGCTGCGGCTGAGCCAGCCGACCATCAGCCTGCAGATCAAGCGCCTGGAGGAGGCGCTCGGCTGCCGCCTGATCGAGCGCAGCCCCCGCAGCTTCCGGCTGACCGGGGATGGCGAGACTTTGCTCGGCTACGGGCGTCGCATCCTCGCGCTCGCCGAAGAGGCGGTCGGCCGACTCACCGAGCCCAACGTGGCCGGCCGGGTGCGCCTGGGCACGCCCGAGGATTTCGCCACCACCCACCTGCCGGGCGTGCTGGCGGCGTTCGTGCGCGCGCATCCCAAGGTTGTCCTGGAAGTGACGACCGATCTCACGCTGCACCTGATCGATCGCTTCCAGGCCGGCGAGTTCGACCTGGTCCTGATCAAGCGCGAGCCCATGGGACCGAGCGCCGGCGTGCGTGTCTGGCGCGAGCCCCTGGTCTGGACCTGCGCCACCGATCAGATCGGGGCCTTCACCGATTCGACGCACGAGTTGCCGCTCGTCGTCTCGCCGCATCCCTGCGTCTATCGTCGGCGTGCGCTGCGGGCGCTCGACGAGGCCGGACGCGTCTGGCGCGTCGCCTACACTTCGACCTCGCTGGCCGGAGCCCAGGCCGCCGTGCGCGCCGGGCTTGGCGTCACCGTGCTGCCCGCCGGCATGGTGCCCGCCGGCTTCAAGGTGCTCGGCCGCAACTCGGGCCTGCCCGCGCTGCCCGACGCGGAGATCGCGCTGATGACGGCAAGCCCGTTGCCCGGTCCGGCGGAACGGCTGGGGCATCACATCGTCGGCTCGCTGGAGCGGGTCGGCTGAGCGATCCCGGCGCAGGAGGTATGCGTGAGCGCGCCGTTGCGGCTCAGCCGATGATGCTACCCTGTCGCCGCGGTTCCTTCAGGGAGGAGACCATGAGCTACGACGTCGTCATCAAGAACGGCACCGTGGTCGACGGCACGGGCGCTCGGCGCTACCAGGCCGATGTCGCCATCGCCGACGGCAAGGTCGCGGAGATCGGCAAGGTCACGGAAGGCGCCAAGCGCACCATCGACGCGCACGGGCTGGTGGTGACGCCGGGCTTCGTCGATCCGCACACGCATTACGACGCGCAGATCTGCTGGGACGGCGCGGTGACGCCCTCGTCGTGGCACGGCGTGACGTCTGTCGTGATGGGCAATTGCGGCGTCGGCATCGCGCCGTGCAAGCCGCAAACCCGCGAGATCGCGATGAAGGACCTGGTGAACGTCGAGGGCATTCCCTTCGACGTGCTCAACAAGGGCATCACCTGGGACTGGGAGACGTTCCCTGAGTTCATGGACGCCGCCGCCGCGCGCCAGCCGTCGCTGAACCTCGCCTTCATCGCGCCGCTCACGCCGTTCCGCCACTACGTCATGGGCGAGGCCTCGATGGAGCGCGCCGCCAACGCCGAGGAGACGGCCGAGATCGCCCGGCTGATCGGCGAGGCGGTCGATGCCGGCGCGCTGGGCTTCTCCAGCACGACGCTCAACCAGCACATGGGCTTCGAGGGCAAGCCGCTGGCCTGCCGCAACGCCAGCCGCGAGGAGATGAAGGCCTACGCCAACCAGCTCAAGCGGCGCGGCAAGGGCGCCATCGAGATCGCGCTCACCCGCCAGGTCGGCGTGCTCGAGCAGGACCAGTGCGACCTGCTCGACTTCCTGCTGGAGGAGAGCGGCCGGCCGGTGACCTTCATCGCGCTGTTCGACCGCGACGACATCCCCGAGGCGGTGCGCGACACCCTGCGCCGCTGCGCGCCGCAGGTGGCGAAGGGCGCCCGTCCGCAGACCTCGCCGCTGCCGCTGACGCGCGAGGTCGACATGAAGAACCCCTTCGCCTTCGCCGCCTTCCCGGCGTGGAAGCGGGTCTTCGCCGACATGTCGCCACAGGCGCACAAGACGGTCTACGCCGATCCCGCGTTCCGCAACGAGTTCCGCGAGAACCTCAAGAACCCGACGGGCTTCAGCAACTGGGGCCGCATCGGCGTCTACGCGGTGAAGAACCCGGCGCTGAAGTCGCTCGAAGGCAAGTCGGTGGCTGAGATCGCGCAGGAGCAGGGCAAGGACGGCGTCGATGCCTTCCTCGACCTGGTGCTGGCCGACAATCTCGAATGCGAGCTGACCATGGCCTCGTGGAACACGCGCGAGGACCGCATGCGCGAGCTGCTCAACAACAACGCGATCCTGATGGCGCTGGGCGACGGCGGCGCGCATGTCGACATGCTGTGCGACGCCGGCTACCCGACCTACCTGCTGGGCACCTGGGTGCGCGAGAAGCAGGCGATCACGCTCGAGGAGGGCGTGCGCAAGCTGACCTCCGACCCGGCCGATCTGTTCGGCCTGAAGGATCGCGGCCGGCTGGCCAAGGGCGCGCCGGCGGACGTGGCGATCTTTGATGCCGGGCGCATCGGCTCGACCAACCACGGCGAGCGCCGCTACGACCTGCCCGGCGGCGCCAAGCGCATCGTCATGCCGTCGAAAGGCGTCGAGTACACCATCGTCAACGGCGCCGTGACCTGGGAGCAGGGCACGCTGCACGAGGCGAAGGCCGGCAAGGTGCTGCGCGGCTGATCTTACCTTCCCCCGGAGGGGGAAGGTGGCGCGAAGCGCCGGATGGGGGATGTCGAAGACGGACACCGACTCTGTTGAGGCATCCCCCTTCCGCCCTTCGGGCACCTTCCCCCTCCGGGGGAAGGTAGGGCGTTGGTGATGGAGAGCTTTCAATGGCGATGACCGGGACCGCGCCGCTGACCGCCGCCGAGCATGCCCGCGCGATGGCCGTCTACAGTCGCGCCGGCGAGGCACGGGCGCGGGCGCTGGGCAACCGGGGGCCGATCCGCTTCGGCACCGACGGCAGGCTCGTGCCGGAGATTCTGGAGTCGTACTGGACGCACGGCTTCTACGTCTTCGAGGGCGTGGTCGGTGCCGAGGAGCTGGCCGAATTGCGCGAAGCCGTCGATGGCGTGCTGGCGCGGGCGCCCGTCGCGCCGGGCGCGGCGCTCGATCGCTTCGGCCGGCCGGCCCTGGGCGAGGGCATCATCAAGCCGCCCTACAAGATCGCACGGCCGCTCAGCGATCCCGTCGGCGGCACCGACAAGAACAACGGCCGCCATCCGGTGCAGATGCAGCAGCCCGAGCCGGGCCAGGACGATCCCGAATGGGTGGTCGAGCTGCTCGACGGCAATCTGCACCTGATAGACGAGTGCCTGCGGCTCTACGGCCATCCCGGCCTGCTGGGCGTCGCCGCCTCGATCCTCGGCGACGATTTCGTGCCCTACAACGAGGTGACGTTCGTGAAGGAGCCGGGGCTCGGGCCGTCGGTCGCCTGGCACCAGGACGGCACGACGCACTGGAACGCGCCCGACTGGGATGAGGGCGCGCACGGCTTCAACTTCATGACCCAGCTCTATCCCAGCACCGCCGGCAACGGCGTGTGGGTGCTGCCGGGCAGCCACAAGCTCGGCAAGGCCGACATCCGCCGCAAGGTCGCCGAGGCCGGCTCCGAGCGCATCGAGGGCGCGGTGCCGATGCTGTGCGACGCGGGCGACACGATCGTCACCAACCGCCAGCTGCTGCACGGCTCCTTCGCCAACTCCTCGCCCGATCGGCGCATCACGCTCAACGCCGGCTTCTTCCCGCGCAAGCGCGTGCTGAATGTCACCGCGCGCCGCCTGCACGGCGCGATGGAAACCTACGACCAGGCGCGCATCGACGAACGCTGCCGCATCATCCTGCTGGCCATTGATGCGCGCCGGCAGCGCTTCCCGCATGAGCAGGCCTATGTCTACAAGCCGCTCGCCGGCCGCGAGGACGCTAACCGCTTCAACGAGACCACGCGCCGCACGCTGCTGCTCAACTACAATCAGCGCGACATGTTCATCTGACCTCCCTCTCCCCGCATGCGGGGAGAGGGTTGGGGTGAGGGGCTGTTCGAGGTGACGTACAACCGTCGGTTCATGGAAGAGAACTGCGACTCGCGTATCATGCCGGCATGCGCATCCTCCGCGGCGCCTATTTGGCACGAACTACGCGTTCACGACGGCTATGCCGCGACTCCACCGATGCCGAGCGCATTCTTTGGGCGGCGTTGCGCGGCCGACAACTCGATGGCCTGAAATTTGTGCGGCGGGAGCCGATCGGCCCATACTTCGCCGACTTCGTCTGCCGCGACGCCAAGCTGGTCGTCGAACTCGACGGCGGACAGCACGCCGACAGCGCGTATGATGAACGGCGCGACGCGGCGATCAGCGAGGCCGGCTATCGCATTCTGCGGCTATGGAACAACGAGGTTCTGGGCAACGTCGAAGGCGCGCTCATGACGATCGCTCGTGCGGCCCGGTCAGCCGGCGAGAGGGGTGGTGAGGGTTGAGCAAGGTTGCGCACGGCGATCGTGCGCCACTGGATACAGCCCCTCACCCCGACCCTCTCCCCGCAGGCGGGGAGAGGGAGTGAAGAGTCACACCGCCTTGCGCACCACGTGGCTGCGGTTGAACGTGTGCGGGCGGATCTCGGCGGCCCAGCGGCCTTTTTCCGACGCCTCGCCCCATGCCTTGCTCACCAGGATGTCCGGGCTGTCGAGCTCGTAGAGCGCGGTGTAGCGCGCCATGCCGGCGCCATCGATCGGCTTGATCTCGCCGGCGATGACGAAGGCGGCCGGCTCGGTCTTCCAGCGCGTGACGCCGTGCACGCCGGGCACGGCTTTGATGAAAGCGACATGCTCGTCGTAGATCTCGTTGAACAGCGCCTCCTTCTCCGGCGCGACATCCATGCTGACGATGAACAGGTACTTTGCTGCGATGGGCATGGCCTCTTGCCTCCTCCCGCTGTCTTATGGTCGCGCCATCCTACAGCATGGGCGGCAGGAGCAGGGGAGAGCCGATGAAGACCGCCGAGGCGCGCGCCCGCGACCTGCAGCCATTGCTCGACGCGCACGGCGCGGAGATGGATCGCCGCCGCGAGCTGACACCGGAGGTGGTCGAGGCGCTGTTCGCCGCCGACATGCTGCGCCTGCTGCTGCCGAAATCCCTCGGCGGCCAGGAGATCCACCTGCTCGACTACTGCAAGGCCTGCGAGCAACTGGCCTGGGCGGACGCGAGCGTCGCCTGGTTCGTCAACCAGTCCAACGTCTCCTCGGCGACCTCGGCGGCGGCGATGTCGCGCGAGGCGGCGATGACCGCCTTCGGCAGCGCGCGCGAGGGCCTGGCCTGGGGCGCGCGGCACAACATGAGCAAGGCGATCCGCGTCGAGGGCGGCTATCGCCTGAGCGGCACCTGGAGCTTCGCCAGCGGCGGACGCCACACCAACTATCTCGGCGCGCACAGCGCGGTGCAGAACCCCGACGGCACGCCGCGCATGCTCTACGGCAGGCCCGACGATCGCAGCTTCGTCTTCAGGCGCAGCGATGCGCAGATCACCGACGACTGGTACGTGCTGGGCCTGCGCGGCACCGGCTCGGACACCTACACGGTGAGCGACCTCTTCGTGCCCGACGGCTGGGCGCCGGCGCGCGAGGCGCTGGAGGAGCGCCGCGAGAGCGGGCCGCTCTACACCATCATGTCGACCCTGCTCTACGCCACCGGCTTCTGCGCCGTCACCCTGGGCGTCGGGCGGCGCATGCTGGAAACCTATATCGAGCTGGCGCGCGGCAAGCAGAGCCGCGCCGCTACCAGCATCATGGCGCGCAACGACGCCATCCAGCGCGAGATCGCCAATCTCGAAGCCAAGCTCTCCGCCGCGCGCGCCTTCCTGCACGAGGCGCTGGTGCAGGCCTACGACGCGGCGGCTTCGGGCACGCTCGACACCGACCGGCGCGTCCGCCTGCGGCTCGCGACCACCTGGGGCATGAACGCCGCCACCGACGTGTCGATCGCCTCCTACCGCGCCGCCGGCACCACGGCGATCCTCGACGCCCAGCCCTTCGAGCGCCGCTTCCGCGACGCCATGAGCGCCAGCCAGCATTTGCAGGCCCTGCCGCCCCACCTCGAGATGGTCGGCCGCCACCTGCTGGGCACCGAGAACAAGCTGCAGCATCTGTAAGCATTGGGCGGTCGATCGGACCCACCTGTCATCCTCGGGGCCGTCCGCGGCCCTGGAGCGCAGCGAGGGATCCAGGGACGGGCTCCTCGCTCCGATATCTTCCCCCGGAGGGGGAAGGTGGCGCGCAGCGCCGGATGGGGGATGCCTCAACGAAACCGATGTCCGTCTTCGACATCCCCCTTCCGCCCTTCGGGCACCTTCCCCCTCCGGGGGAAGGGACTCATTTCTTCCGCCGCTTCGTCGCCGCGCGGCGGGCCGCGGCGAGCGCGGCGCGCGCCCAGTCGATGAGCTCGTCGGGCTCGTCGATCAGCCGCTCGGGCACGCGCCAGAAGGCCAGCTCGATCAGCCTGCCGCCCTTGGCGTAGTTCAGCGGCGGCGACGACGCGGCCTCGGCGAACAGCGCGCGGTTCTGCGCATTGACGCGGACATAGAACGTGTCGTCGCTGACGACGCCCAGCATCACCCCGTCGCAGAACACGCCGGTCTTGCCGAACATGCGGCGCATCGAGACGCGGCCCAGCGTCTCGAGCTGCTCCTTGAGGAATTCGGCGAAGCCGGCGCTGGCGACCATGCCGGCATTCTCCGCCAGCGGCGCGGCCGTTGACAACGCCGCGGACCGTCAGCAGCGTCGCTGCCGGTGCCGTTCGGGCCGCGCCGCTCCAGCGGCGCTCATGATGCGTCGCTGGAGCGACGCGGCCCGAACGCAGGAGCGGGGGAGATCGGATGAGGCGTCGTGTCCTGCTTCTCGCATCGCTGGCGGCGCTGCCTTCGTCGCCGCGGGCGCAGGGCGGCAAGTTGCCGAGCATCGGCTTCCTGTTCCCCGGCAACGCCGAGCCGCTGCTCGGGCGCATGCGCAACGAGCTGCGCAAGCTGGGCCATGTCGAGGGCCGCACCGTCGCCTTCGAGGTGCGCGCCGCCGCGGGCCAGGCGGAGCGCCTGCCGGCGCTGGCCGCCGAGCTGGTGCGCCTGCCGGTCGACGTCATCGTGGCGACGCAGACGCCGTCGGTCTTCGCCGCGCGCGCGGCCACGACCACGATCCCGATCGTCATGGCCTCGGGCGACCCGGTGCGCACCGGCCTGGTCACCTCGCTGTCGCGTCCCGGCGGCAACATCACCGGCATGGCGGGGGCCACGCCCGAGCTCAGCGCCAAGCTGCTCTCCCTGGTGCGCGAGGCGGTGCCCGGCGCGAGCCGCATCGGCGTGCTGGCCAACGACGGCGATCCGTTCACGGTGCATTTCCTGGAGCTGCTCGAGAACGCGGCGCGCCAGACCGGCGTGACCCTGCATGTCGAGCGCGCCAGGGCGTCCGACGACTACGAAGCCGCCTTCGCCGCCTTCGAGCGCGAAGGCGTGCGGGCGCTGATCGTGCAACCCAGCATGCGCCGCCGCCACGCCGTCGCCCTGGCCAATGCGCGGCGGATCGCGACCGCCTCGCCGTGGGAGCTCTTCGCCGGGGAGGGCGGGCTGCTGGCCTACGCCGCCAGCCGGCAGGAAATCGAGCGCCGGCTGGCGCAGTTCGCCGACCGCATCCTCAAGGGCGCCAGGCCGGCCGACCTGCCGGTCGAGCTGCCGACCGAGTACGTGCTGGTCGTCAACCTCAAGGCGGCCCGCGCGCTGGGCGTCGAGATCCCGCTGTCGGTCCTCGTGCGCGCCGACGAAGTGATCGAGTGAGGCCATGCCTTCCCCCCAAGGGCGCGCTAGCGCGCCCGGAGGCGGGGAAGGGCGATCGCATGTGATCTGGCGGATGTCTTGGGGCCGCGCCGCTCCAGCGGCGCTCATGATGCGTCGCTGGAGCGACGCGGCCCGAACGGCGGCGAAGTCCGGCTGCTGAATTCTCTTCCCCCGGAGGGGGAAGCTGCCCGAAGGGCGGAAGGGGGATGTCGAAGACGGATACCTGATGTGTTGAGGCATCCCCCATCCGGCGCTGCGCGCCACCTTCCCCCTCCGGGGGAAGGTAAGACCTCAGCGGCCCCAGGCGCCGGCTTGCGGCAGGTCGCCGCCGAAATCGGCGTGGGCGACGGGGCTGGCCGGCGGCAGCTTGCGCGCGGTGAAGCGTACCGTGAGCTCGCGCCCGTCCTCCGTGCGCAGGCGCAGATGGCGCAGGCCGAAGGCGCGTGCCAGATCGTCCGGCGCCATGCGCAGCTCGCCCGAGGCGGCGATCTCGCCGGGCTTCAGCAGGTAGCCGTCGATCTCGTAGGCGGCGTCGCCCAGCGTGCCCTCGGGCGAGACGAGCGTGCCGCTGCCGCGAAGCGCGCCGAGGTACTTCATTTCCGCCTGCGCGCCGCGGCGAAGCCCACCATGCGGCCGCCTTCCTCGTCCCACAGCCAGCAGCCGCTGGAGCGCAGCGCCGCGCCCAGCCCGAGCGTCGGCACCCGCCGCAGCGCCGGGCTGGCGTCGTGGCAGTCGGCCAGCCGGTAGTTGGGGATGCGCGCGTTGAGATGATGGACGTGGTGATAGCCGATATTGCCGGTGAACCAGCGCAGCAGGCCGGGCAGGCGCAGAAAGGACGAGCCGCGCAGCGAGGCCGCCTGCGCGCTCCAGGTGTCGCGGCGGAACCACTGGGTGCCCTCGAAGCGGTGCTGCACCGAGAACAGCCAGACGCCGATGATCGCCGCGACGACCATGATCGGCAGCTGCACCAGCGCGACATTGGCGAAGCCCAGGGTCAGGCCCATCGTCGTGAACAGCGCGAGCAGCGCCAGGTTGGTGAAGTGCACCGACAGGCGCTCGCGCCGCCACGAGGCGGGCGTGTCGAACGGCACGCGGTAGAGCGCGACGAAGACCAGCGGCGGCAGCAGCACCAGGGCGATCAGCGGATGGCGCAGCAGCCGGTAGCCCAGGCGGCGCAGCGGCTTGAGCGCGCGGTACTCGGCGATCGTCAGGCAGGTCGAGTAGATGTCGGCGCCGCTCTCGCGGCGATCGAGGTTGTTCCAGTTGGCGTGGTGCAGCGCGTGCTGGCGCCGCCAGCTGGCGTAGGGCGTGAGCGTCACCAGCCCGCACAGCCGGCCGGTCCAGTCGTTGAGCCCCCTCGAGCGGAACAGCGCGCCGTGGCCGCAATCGTGCTGCAGGATGAAGATGCGCACGACGAAACCGGCGGCGGGCAGCGCCAGCGCCAAGGTCAGCCAGGTCGAGATGTCGGCCAGGACGTACATCAGCGCGCACAGGCCGATGAAGCAGGCGAACGAGACGGCGATCTGTCCGGCGCTGCGGCCGTGATGCGGTGCCTGGTGGGCGCGCAGCGTGCGGCGGATCGAATCGGCGTCGGCGGCGCTCAACTGAGGTCGGACTCCTTGACCATGCGTTCGTGGCCGTCGTCGACGAAGCGCACGCGGTACTGGTTGTGGTCGCCCTCCGGCGGCATCAGGCGGACGACCTGGTAGCGGCCGGGGGGCACCGCCGAGACGATGCGCGAGGCGATGCGCACATAGTCGCCGACCTTGAACTTGTGTGCCTTCATGGCTCGCTCCACCGATCCGAGGCGTCCGAAAGCGGGCGGACGCGTCCCGTGCCGCCGCGGCCCCTGCCGCGTCGGCCTCCCGGGCACTCGACGCCAGGCGATCGTCGTTCAGAAGATGAAGGTCGTCGATCCGGTGTCAGGCACAGCCGCCACGGGCACTACCGGGCAGCTCCAGCGCGATCACGGGCCTTCGTGCGTGTTCGTGTGGGACGGCGGGTGACGTTGCGGCGGCTCTGATCCGCGCGCAACGGCGTGAAGCCCGTCGCCGTGCTGTAGAAATAGGCCCCGGCGGGGACAATTACAATGGCGGTGCCGTTCGGGCCACTGCTGTCATCCCGAGCAAAGCGAGGGATCTACGGCCGACCTGGATCCCTCGCTGCGCTACAGGGGCCGCGGACGGCCCCGAGGATGACGGCGGGGTGTCACCCGCGACCGGCAGGCGATAGCATCGGGCATGAGCGACGATGCCGGGCCGTGGAGCCTGTGGGACTTCGCCCGCCGCCATGCCGGCGCGCCGATCGGGCGCAAGGCGGCGGGCTATCTGTGGCGCTTCGACGTGGCCGCCGTCACCCTCGACGAGGTGGCGCAGCGCCATGTCGCCTATGGCGTCAGGCGCGAGCATCCCGGCGCGCATGTCTATGGCAGCCTCGAGCCGCGGTTCCGCGAGGCCTGCGAGCTTTTCGCCGAACGGCTGCGGCTGCTGGCCTATCTGCGGCTCACCGTCGGCCTGCCGCGGCTCGTGAAGCGCGTGCTGATGGCCGGCCATCACGTCGTGACGGCCGAAGGCATCGGGCGGCGGCGCACGCTCTCGCCCGAGGACATCGCCACGCTCGACATCGACTTCGCCCAGGACGCGCTGGTCGGCCCGCGCCTGCGGTTCGATGGCGTGACGGTGGCGGCCAGGGCCGGCGGCGCGCGGGTCGGCGCCGGGCGGCCGGCCGAGTACGACTGGGAGGCGTTCGCGCGCTGGGCTGGAGCCACCGCCTACAACGAGGGCTTCCCCGAGCGGAAGGCCGATTTCGTGCGCAAGGCGCAGGCCTGGTTCATGAAGCAATACGGCAACGAGCCGGCCCAGAGCACCATCCGCGAGCGCATCGACGCGCTCTACGCGGCGCACGGGATTGACCGGAAATCCCGCAAAACCTGATTTCCGGCATTTCCGGCTTACCGGCAGAAATTTCTTTGGCTCACTCCGCCGCGTCCTTTGACGACGAGGTGGCAGATGGCCCGTATCCGAACGATCAAGCCCGAGTTCTTCCGTCACCACGGCCTGTGGACGGCCGAGCGCGAGAGCGGCCTGCCGCTGCGCGTGGCCTTCGCCGGCCTGTGGTGCGCCGCCGACCGCGAGGGCCGCTTCCGCTGGCAGCCGCTGGTACTGAAGCTCGACGTGCTGCCCTTCGACGATGTCGACTTCGCCGCCGTGCTCGAGGCGCTGCTCAAGCACGGCTTCGTGCGCCGCTACGCAGTGGATGGTGCGGCGTACGGCGTCATCCCGAGCTTCGCCAGGCATCAGCTGATCAACAACAGGGAGAAGCCGTCGACGCTGCCGGCACCCGTGGACGACGCGTGCGGCACGCGTGAGGGCAATGCTGAAGCGGAAGGGGAAAGGGAAGGGGAAGGGGAAGGGAACGGCGTTCCGTCGGAGACGGCCGCGGCGGACGCGGCGACGGTGGTTTTCAACCAGGGGCGCCAATGGCTGCAGCGTGCGACCGGCAAGCCCGACGGCCAATGCCGCAGCCTGCTTGGCAAGTGGCGGCGCGACCACGGCGATGCGGCGCTGATCGCCGTGCTGGGCGCCGCGCAGCGCGCCGGTCCGATCGACGCCGTGCAGTGGATCGAGGCCGCCCTGCGCAAGCCACCGCGCGGCCCGACCGCCGCCAGCCCAGGCTTCAACCTGTGACCGACCCCATCGACCTCCTGATCCGCGAGGGCATCCATGTCCGCCAACAACGCGACGGCACGCACCGCACGCTCTGCCCCCGATGCAGCCCACACCGACGACACCGCACCGAGCGCTGCCTCAGCGTCACCATCGAGCGCGACCGGGCCGTCTGGCTCTGCCACCACTGCGGATGGAAGGGCGGGGTACGAGCCTTTGACCGGGCGCCTGCAGGGCCTGCTCGATGGACGGCATCTCGACGTCGCGCTGCTGGCGAGGCTTGGCGTGGGCGCCTGCGCGCGGCTGGGCGCTGACTGGATCGCCATCCCCTATCTCGAGGGCGGCCGGCAGGTGAACACCAAGTACCGCACCCTGGGCGCCGAGAAGCGCTTCAGCCAGGACAAGGGCGGCCGGCAGATCCTGTGGAATGTCGACTGCCTCGCCGATCCGACCTTCGCCGAGGAGCCGCTGATCGTCACCGAGGGCGAGCTCGACGCCGTGGTGGCGCTGCAATGCGGCTTCCCGCGCACCGTCAGCGTGCCCGGCGGCGCGCCGATGGAGGCGCTGGGCGCCGACGACTCGGGTCGCAAATACGCCTATCTCGACGCCGCCGAGGCGCTGCTCAAGGATGTGCGCCAGATCATCCTCGCCGTCGACGGCGACGGGCCGGGCGCCAATCTGCTGGCCGACCTGGCGCTGCGCCTGGGCAAGTCGCGCTGCCGCTGGCTGCGCTATCCGCCCGAGTGCAAGGACCTCAACGACGTGCTGATGCGCCACGACGCGCGCGGCGTACGCGAGGCGCTGCGCGATGCGCCGTGGTACCCGGTGCCCGGCATCCATCGCCTCTCGCAGCTGCCGCCGCCCGACGTCTCGCCGGCGCTGCCGATCGGCGTCGCCGGGCTCGACGAGCACTACCGCGCGCGACGCGGCGATCTGGTGGTGGTGACCGGCATCCCCGGCCACGGCAAGTCGAGCTTCGTCAACGAGGTGTGCTGCCGGCTGGCCTGGCGGCACGGCTGGAACACCTGCTTCGCCAGCTTCGAGCAGCTGCCGCAGCTCGACCACCGCCGCGCGCTCCGCTCGTTCCACGCCGGCATCGCCGAACGCGACATGACCGAGGCGCAGCTCGCCGCCGCCGATGCGTGGATCGAGAAGCGCTTCTCTTTCATGGTGCCCGACGAGGACGAGGACGTCGATCTCGCCTGGGTGCTCGAGCGCGCCGCCGCCGCGGTGCGCCGCTTCGATGCCGACGTGCTGGTGATCGACCCCTGGAACGAGATGGACCACGTGCGTCCGCCCGACATGAACCTCACCGAGTACACCGGCTTCGCCATCAAGCAGTTCAGGAAGTTCGCGCGCAAGCACCGCGTGCACCTGATCGTCGTGGCGCATCCCGCCAAGCTGCAGCGCAGCCGCGAGAGCGGCCGCTACCCGACGCCCAGCCTCTACGACATCTCCGACTCCGCGCATTGGGCCAACAAGCCGGAGCTCGGCATCGTCGTGCACCGCGAGAGCCTGGGGCCCGAGGGCACGACCACGATCAAGGTGGCGAAGGTGCGCTATTGCGGCGTGATCGGCACGCCGGGCGAGGTGAGCGGGCTGCGCTGGAACCGGGAGGCGACACGCTACGAGAGACAGGAGACGAACGATGCTTGAGGTGGTGATCGACGGCGTGAGCCTGCAAAGCCGCTGCGGCCTGCGAAGCGAGATCGACGCCATGGCCCGCGTGCTGGCGGCGCTGCCCCACGACACGCGCCGCCGGCTGGCGACGATCTTCTGCGACTCCAAGGCCTGCGCGTTCTACGACGTCGAGGTGCAGGCGCGGCGCTGGGCCGACGGGCTGGAGCAGCTGCTCGACGACGCGTTCTATCGCCTGCTCGGCGGCCACAACGGCATCGCCATCGTCGAGCGCCAGCCTGCCTGCGACGCGCCGATGCCGCCGCTGCGCTTCGCCGCGACCGGCGCCGGCTTCTACGCCTCGCGCGAATGGCTGACGCTGCGCTACGACACGCTGCGCCGCCACGGCCCGCGCTGCCAGTGCTGCGGCGCCACCGGGCCGGAGGCGATCATCCAGGTCGACCACATCCTGCCGCGCCGCGACCACCCCGAGCTGGCGCTCGACCCGGGCAACCTCCAGGTGCTGTGCCGGCCGTGCAATCTGGGCAAGGGCGCGGACGACACGACCGACTGGCGGCCGCGGATGGCGTGGGTGGAGGGGCGGTGGAGGGGGGATGATGAGGAAGCGCCTTTGGATTCAGCCTGTTGATGCTACCGAACGGTGCCCATTGCGATAGGGCTTGCGGTGACACCGGCGCTTGCGCAGCCTGTTGCGCGCAAATGAAGGCAGCGCGAGGAGTAAAGTCACGATGGCCAAAGCCTATTGGGTCGCCATGTATCGATCGGTCAGCAACCCGGATGCGCTGGCCGCCTATGCCGAGCTCGCCGGCCCGGCGATCACCGCCGCCGGCGGGCGAATCCTGGTGCGGGGAATGCCGACGCACCTCTATGAAGCCGGCCTCCAGCAGCGCACGGTGGTCATCGAGTTCGACAGCGTGCAGCATGCCCAGGCGGCGCATGACAGCCCGGCCTACCAGAAAGCCCTGGCCGCGCTCGGCGGTGGAGCCGAGCGCGACATCCGCATCGTCGAAGGGGTGTAGGCGTCGTCAACGAGGTCTGCAGCCGGCTGGCCTGGCGGCACGGCCAGGCACCGGATTCGCCAGCGTCGAGCAGATGCCGCACTCGACCGCCGCTGCGCGCTGCGCTCCTCTCACGCGGGCACGGCGGGAGCGCGGCGCAGATCGCGGCCGCTCCTTCATGGTGCCGGGCGAGGACGTCGATCTCGCCCGGGTGCTGGAGCGCGCCGCCGCCGCGGTGCGCCGCTTCGACGCCGACGTTCTGGTAATCGACTCGTGGAACGAGATGGACCACGTGCATCCGCCCGACATGAGCCTCGCTGTGCACGATCCTCACCCCCGTCATTCCGAGCGAAGCGAGGAATCTCCTGCCATGGCGCACCAGCACCGCGTCCACCTGATCGTCGTGGCCCATCCCGCCAAGCTGCTGCGCGCGCGCGACAGCGGCCGCTACCCGACGCCCAGCCTCTACGACATCGCCGACTCCGCGCACTGGGCCAACAAGCCCGACATCGGCGTGGTGATCCACCGCGAGAGCCTGGGCCCCGACGGCACGACGACGATCAAGGTCGCGAAGGTGCGGTACTGCGGGGTGATCGACACGCCGGGCGAGGTGACGGGGCTGAAGTGGAACCGCGAGGCGACACGGTACGAGAAATGAGTCCCGGCTAAGCGGAAGCCCTAAGGCCCTAAGGATGCGAAGTTTTTCCACCTCTCATTGTCAATAAGAGTGGACCGCGCCACCCTAAGGTTTGAACAATCAGGAAGCTCCTTCAGAGTTGCTTTTGATGCCTCGTAAAGCGCCTTTGGCATCCATGGGCTCAAAGTGATCTTCTCAATCCACTTCAGATCTATTGGGTGATCTAGAAACTCATTCCGATCTGTTTTGGAGGTATAAACAATCCGATACTCCTTCTCGTCCACGTACGGCTTCCTCTTGAGGAAAGGAAGATCATCTGTTTTAACTTTGCGAGACCCCATCTCCGTGAGCGTAGCATACCGCACACTTCGATGAGTAATGTCAGAATTGGACTTTAGAGAGTTAAGGAGTTTTGTCTTAAGGAATCTAATGCAAACACCATTGGCGCCGTGCGAAAAGACACGCCAATGATGATAGGTCTCGGTGCACTCGGCAAAGCACAGAGCAAGTACGCTCTCTGCTTTCGCTCGTTGCTTGTATACAGACATGTAGTAGGCATCGTTACGATCGTCCCATGTCTGCGGATTGAGAAGGGTAATCCTCTTGGAGCGCAAAATATGCAGCAAAGCCGTCAGATCGGTGTATCGATTCACGAACGTCGCCATACTCTCCCCCTTTCCTCTTCGCAACACCGTGAAAGTAGCTAGGATTTCCTCCTTCTCGGCGTGGATTCGTGATCAAAGTGTACGTTTATATCTCTATAACTTCTGCTGCTCTTGAAGTAGTTATTCCATTCGCCTTTTGACAGTTTGGCTTTGGCCATGATGCTCAACATGGTCTTTACAGATTGGTCAAAAATCTTTGCGGCACCCTTCTCCCGGCGCATGACGGTCTTAAGGGCGCTGCGATAGTCTGCACTCCCGCTTGTTGGCCACTTCCCCGAGCCGAGAAGATGGCGTCCAAAGACAGAAGAAAGGTGAAACACCCCATACAGACCGAGGTTGTATTTGCGTGACGACTCCGTGCCTACCATAAGTTCTGCATCCGTCTGCTGCTGGCAGTATTTGACGATTGCATCCGAAAGAACGAAGTGACCAGGGTCTATCTTCTCGAAGATGCTGGTGTACCAGTCATCGTCGAAAACCTTATACTTCTGCGCTCGAGCAACGGTCGGTTGTCTTAGGCACACTGCAAGGTAGGCTTGTCCTGCCTTCTCATTATTTATGATCTTGGATCGGTCAATGTTCTGATCCTTAAATTCGTTGGCCTTGCGTTCATAGTGAAGCCCAAACTGATCCTTAATTGCTTGTTGTAAATGGAGCTGCGAGCGCCGATTCGAAAATAGATCTCTGTTCTTAATAGAGTTTTGCTGGTTGGTAGCAAGTACAATGCTATCTGTGAATTCCGGAGCATTTGTTTCATAAATCTTGAGCTGTACCTTTACGTCAGCCCTCAGCTTTTTGTCTTCGCTTGCTCTTCGAAGGGTCATGGACGTCTGACACCCGTTTACGATTTGAGCGTTCTCCACTCTTATGTTGGCCTTACCGGGCTCCAAGACGGGATCAAACTTGTCGCACGTCATCGTGATCCCATTGTTCATGAACCAAAAAAATTTGGATCTATCGGGGTTGGTGCAGGATTCGTAGATCTCTGAGTTTACCTTGCCCCTGAGGCCCAGATGCCTCCGTATGTTCCTTTCAAAAATTGAGTTTTCCGGCTGTAGAGATGCGAGCCTTGCGAGTTCAGCACCCGTGACCGTGCATAGTATCGACCGCACCCCTTCACTAACGAGTTGAAGGACCGAACCCTTGTTTACGTCATACTCGATCTTGATCCGCTCATTGATTGGAGCTGCGCCGTCGGCAATCTGCATACGCTCGATGATCTCGATGGCGCCCAGCTCATGAAGCGTGAAAGCACTAAAGTACCGATTAGACCATTTTTGGATGAATCGTGAGCGCTCCTCCTGATATTCATTTGAAAGATCTTTCGCGCTACCTTTTGTGACCATATATACGCGCACGGTTAATTTGCTCGGACCATACTCTTGCAGCAAGTCGCGGATTTCCGTGATCTTATTGCGGAGAGCAACATTCTTCAAACCGGCAAGCTTGTCTTCATCTGCTTCAAATACCCATGATAGTCCATTGCTCAGGAGCACCAGTGAATTTGACGAGAAGCCTCCCGTCCTCTTTGCTTGCAGGAAGGAGACCGTTGCACTTTCGCTCTGAGAGTCGTCGTCAACATTTATCGTGTCTAGCTGCTTCTCCCCGCTACCTTCGATCAGCTCACCCTTAGGAATTTCACCCTCGTCTGTATCAAATAGTAGAGAGTGTACCCATGTGAGAAAGGCCATGTCGGGCGGCAGGGAATTGGCCTTGCTGATGCGCTTCACGCGCTCTTCAATGATGGTGTCTTCAATCAAGGTTGCCATGAATCCCCCAGCACGCTTGATGATATGCTTGCCTAGGCGCTGTTTACAAACCGCAACAAGCGGCGGATGAGTGCCAAGTGTAGCGTGTCGAGGAAGGATCGGGCGAGCTTGTCGTAGCGGGTGGCGACGGCGCGGTTGATCTTGAGATGGCCGAAGCTGCGCTCGATGCGATTGCGCTGTTTGTAGTCGCGCTTGTTCCAGCGGATGTTGCCAGTCCGGTTCGAGCGCGGCGGTATGACGGCACGGATGTCGCGGCGCTTGAGGTCATCGCGGATGGCATTGGTGTCGTAGCCCTTGTCGGCGAGCAGTGCCTCGGGCGCTCGCTCAGGCAACTCGATCAGGACCTCGTACGCCTTGCAGTCGGCCGCTTCGCCGGGCGTGAGGTGGAAGCCGAGCGGGATGCCGCCAGCGTCACAGATACAGTGAACCTTACTGGTGAACCCGCCCCGCGACTGGCCAAAAGCCTGTTCGCGAGTCCCCCTTTTGCGCCGGCGGCCGACACATGCCCCCGAACCGTCGTGCTGTCGATGCTGTGATGGCGGTTATCGGCCATCGCCTGGGCCAGCGTGGTGGCGATCGCCTCCCACACGCCGGTCTGGCTCCAGCGTCGGAAGCGCTGGTAGACCTTCATCCACTTGCCGTACTTCTCCGGCACGTCGCGCCACGGCGTGCCAGTGCGGATGCGCCACAGGATGCCGTTGATCGTTCCGCGCAAATCCTCGGGCGGTCGGCCGGTTCGCCGCTTTGGCAGCGTCGCCTGCAAGATCCGCCACTCACCTTCGCTCAGATCGCCACGGCTCACGCTTCCCTCCTTCAGAGGGAATCCTTGAATCAATCCGCGATTCAGCCGTCAATAGCTTTGTAAACAGCGCCTAGCGCATCTGTAGATTACTGATTTTGGAGGTTTGCCGCATGTTGTGCAACCAGAGATGGACGCAAAGGGTGCTCACGGTTGGCGTAGTGGGTAGCTCAATCGAGACCCTCGGCAACTAGCGAGGTAATAAAGGGCCACAGCCCTACCGGCGCCGGTCCTCCGACGTGTTCCTCGGCACTACCCGTAGCCATTCGCGCGTGCTCACGTGCCACCACCACCGCATTTGCCTCCAACCCCATTCACCCCGACAATCGCCGGCCGTCATCCTCCCGCCGCCGGAGTTCCCATGCTGGTCAACGCTCTCTTTCCCACGCGCGACATCGGCACCGATCCCGCGAAGATCCGCGACTGGGCGCAGGCGGTCGAGGGCATGGGCTATCACTGCATCGAGGTCGCCGATCACGTCTTCGGCGCGGCGCCGCGCGGCGATTGGAAGCCGACCTACAGCGAGCACGATCCGTTCCACGAGACCTTCACGACGATGGCCTTCATCGCCGCCGTCACCAAGACCATCAAGCTGTGCAGTGGCGTGCTGATCCTGCCGCAGCGCCAGGCCGGGCTGGTCGCCAAGCAGGCGGCCCAGGTCGACGTGCTGAGCGGCGGCCGCGTGCGCCTGGGCGTGGGCGTCGGCTGGAACCACGTCGAGTACGAGGCGCTCGGCATGGACTGGAAGACGCGCGGCGCGCGCCAGGCCGAGCAGATCGAGGTGATGCGCCGCCTGTGGGTCGAGGACTTCGTCACCTTCGAGGGCCGCTTCCACAAGCTGACCGACGTGAACATCCTGCCGGCGCCGGTGCAGCGGCCGATCCCGATCTGGTTCGGCGGCTCGTCCGAGGCGGTGATCAAGCGCTGCGCGCGGCTGGGCGACGGCTGGATGCCGATCCTCGCCCCCGACGCGCAGGGCGAAGCCAAGCTCGCGCTGCTGCATCAGCACCTGAAGGCGTTCGGCCGCGATCCCCAGACGTTCGGGCTCGAGGCCTGGCTGCGCATGCACGAGCCCGACGAGGATCTCTGGGGCAAGGCGGCCGAGGGCTGGAAGCGGCTCGGCGCGCAGATGGTGATGCTGCAGCCGATGTACCGCCTGACGACGTTCGACCAGCAGGTCGAAACCATGCGCCGCTTCAAGGCCGTGGTCGAAGGTTAGGCCGCAAGCCGGTTGTTACAGTAAATCAAGGCCATGATAATATTAACTGGCTTCGCCCAGTGAGGAGGCAGGCATGCTTCGCACGCGCGGAATGGTCTTGGCGGTTTCGCTGACGATGTTGCCCGCTTCCGCGTCGCTCGCAGGAACGCCAACCCAATGTACCGAATACGCGAGAATTGCCGCGGAGGCTCAAGATGCCAATGAGCTTTGTGGCGGACAGCGGAGAGGGCCACGCTGGAGTATCAATAGAGATCAACATTATCGGTGGTGCATGGCGGTCACGCCTGATGAGGCTGTTCGGGAAACTCAGTTTCGCGAAGTCGACCTGAGAGAGTGCAGGGCCAAGATACAGGCTTGTCGCAATTACGCGGACGAGGCGGTCCAGCAGTTCAGGGAGGCGCGGGACGCACTCAGGTGCGGGTTTGGAGGAGATCAGTGGAGTGGCAACAGGATCAATCACTTATACTGGTGCGTGCGTGTCTCGACGGAGGCCGCGAAAGGGCAGAGCGCCATTCGCTCTCGCATGCTTCGGGAGTGCCGGGCTATGCGACGTTGATCCGTTGGGCCATGGCGTAGGTGTCGCAGTCCACCGCAGTCGGCGGCAACCTCGGTCAAATTCCAGGAGGAACCGACATGTCCCGCTTCGTCCGAGCCGCCGCGCTCTCGCCAGCGCTCCTGTCGCTCGCTTCCGTCGATGCCGCTGCCGCCGTGGAATTTACGGTCACCTGCTCGACTTCCGGTGGGGCCAACGTGACGATTACCAATGACACCGGCATGCAGATACCGAAGGGGTCAAGACTCTTTATCGACTACCACGTCAAAGGGAAATTCGACCGGAGGGAGATTTTGACCCTGGATTGGGCCATTCCTGTGAATGGCCTGGAGCGACTGAGTTATCACGGTCCTGCGCTTTCGGCGTGCGCTGCCGTGGTGAAGTTTCCAGCGCAATATGAGCCGAGGGTCAATCCCCATACGAAGGGCCGCTAGACGCGAAGACGGCTAAGCTTGGAGGTGGCTCCGGGTTACAGAAGCCGGTAGCTTCCCGATGCTGTCATCGGTGACTGTGAGCCCTTCCATGCCCGACACCCACACGATCTACCAGGCGCCGCGCCGCGCCGCGCGGCCGGGCGAGACGGTGGTCACCAGCACCTGCGGGCATAATTGCGGCGGCCGGTGCGTGGTCAACGCGCATGTCGTCGACGATCGCATCGTCAAGATCTCGACCGATCCGGCGCGCTGGCGACCCGAGCTGCCGCCGCTGCATGCCTGCGCGCGCGGCGTCGGCCAGATCGAGCGCGTCTATCATCCCGAGCGGCTGCGCCATCCGATGCGCCGCGTCGGCCCGCGCGGCTCGGGCCGCTTCGAGCGCATCGCCTGGGATGAGGCGCTCGACACCGTCGCGGCCGAGATGCTGCGCATCCGCGCCGCCCACGGCAACGCCGCGTTCCTCGACGCCTCGCGCTCGGGCAACCTCTCGATGCTGCACAGCTCGGCCGGCGCCAAGCGCTTCTTCAACAAGTTCGGGGGATGCACGCTTCTGTGGTCGAACATGTCGGCCGAGGCCGAGATCTTCGCCGTGCGCGTCACCTATGGCGGCGACTACAAGAGCGCCGGCCGCGAGCCCACCGACTACGTCAACTCGAAGCTGATCGTGATGTGGGGCTGGAGCCCGGCCGACGGCACCTTCGGCACCGGCACGAAGGAATATCTGCGCGAGGCGAAGAAGGCCGGCGTGCGCATCGTCTGCGTCGATCCCCGGCGCACGCGCACCTCCGTCGCCTTCGCCGACGAGCACATCGCCATCAAGCCCTCGACCGATGCCGCCGCGCTCATTGCGATGGCCTATGTCATCGTCAGCGAAGGGCTGCACGACCAGGCCTATTGCGATCGCCACGTGCTGGGCTTCGATGAGGCGCATCTGCCCGAGGGGGCACCTGCGGGCGCCTCGTACCGCGCGTACCTGATGGGCGAGGCCGACGGCGTGCCCAAGACGCCACAGTGGGCGTCGGCGATCTGCGGCATTCCGGCGGAGACCATCCGCCGGCTGGCGATCGAGTTCGCCACGACCAAGCCGGCGGCGCTGCAATGCGGCTACGCGCCCGGCCGCACCGCCTTCGGCGAGCAGTTCCATCGCGCGGCCTATGCGCTGGCCGCCATCACCGGCAATGTCGGCGTCGTCGGCGGCAGCTCGGGTTGCAGCAACGGCGCCACCGGCCGCGCCGGCATCAGGAGCCTGCCGCCGGGCACCAATCCGCTGAACGCGCGCGTCTCGACGCCGCTGCTCGCCGACCTGCTGGCGCGGGGGCGCAGCGGTGGCTATCCGGCCGACATCAATATGATCTATTCGGCCGGCGGCGATCTCTTCAACCAGTGCCCCAACGCCAACAAGATGGCGGCCTCGCTCGACGGCGTGGAGTTCATCGTCGCCCAGGATCACTTTTTGACACCGACCGCGCGGCATGCCGACATCGTGCTGCCGGCGACGACCTTCTGGGAGCGCAACGACGTGCACACGCCGTGGGCCGGCGCCGGACACTATGCGATCTTCATGAAGCAGGCGATCGCGCCGATGTACGAATGCCGCAACGACATGGACATCTTCGCAGATCTCGCGGTGCGGGTCGGCATCGCCGACTACAACGACAAGAGCGAGATGGAGTGGCTGCGCGCGCTGACCGCCGACGCGGTCGACGATTTCGAGCAGTTTGCCGAGAAGGGCGTCGCGCGCTTCGCGCCGCCGGCCGACGCGGTGGCCTTCGCGCCGCAGATCCGCGATCCCGACAACCATCCGTTCAACACGCCCTCGGGCAGGATCGAGATCTATTCGACGACGCTCGCGGCCAGGCCCGATCCCTACGGCCTGGGCGCCATCCCGCCGATCCCGACCTGGATCGAGCCGGTGAGCCCCGATCCGCGCCACCCGCTGATGCTGTGCAGCCCGAAATCGCGGGCGCGCACGCATTCGATCCACGGCAACCAGGCGCAGCTCGCCAGGATCGATCCCGACGACGTCTGGATCAATGTCGAGGACGCCGCCGCGCGCGGCATCGGCAACGGCCAGATGGTGCGGGTGTTCAACGACCGCGGCGCCACCTTGCTGCCGGCCAAGGTGACGAAACGAATCGCCCGCGGCGTCGTTGCCATCAAGGAGGGCGCCTGGTTCACGCCCAACGGCAACGGCGTCGACACGCGCGGTTGCGCCAACGTCCTGGCCGAGGACCGCTCCGCCCCCAGCGGTGCGACGACCTACAACACCAACCTTGTCGAAGTCGAGCCGGCGTAGTCTCCCTCTCCCCGCGCGCGGGGAGAGGGTCGGGGTGAGGGGCTGATTCAGGTTGCGCACGACGGCGGTGCGCCACTTGATGCGACCCCTCACCCCAACCCTCTCCCCGCAGGCGGGGAGAGGGGGCGATCAGCGGTGCGACGACCTACAACACCAACCTTGTCGAAGTGGAGCCGGCGTAGTTTCCTTGCCTTCCCCCGGAGGGGGAAGGTGCCCGAAGGGCGGAAGGGGGATGTCGAAGCCGAACGCAGCAATCCGTTTTCGACATCCCCCTTCCGGCGCTGCGCGCCACCTTCCCCCTCCGGGGGAAGACAGGAGAATGACCATGCGGCGTCTCCTCACCAGCCTGCTGCTTGCGTTCAGCCTCGCTGCCGCCGCGCCGGCGTCGGCCGGGCAGTTCGTCACCATCGAGGGCGGCACGCAGGAATCGCCGGTGCGGCTGATCGGCTACATGGCGCGGCCGCCGGGCGAGGGGCCGTTCCCCGCCGTCGTGCTGCTGCATGGCTGCGGCGGCTTCCACGCCTCGATGATCTCCTGGGCCGACCGGCTGTCGCGCTGGGGCTATGTCACGCTCGCCGTCGACAGCTTCGGCCCGCGCGGCTTCAGCGAGCTGTGCAGCGGCCAGGTCAGCACCTACCAGTCGATCGATGGATACGCCGCGCTGCGCCATCTCGCCGGCAAGTCCTTCGTGCGCGCCTCGCGCGTGGCCGTGATGGGCTTCTCGCAGGGCGGCTGGGCGGTGCTCGAGACGCTCGACAAGGGCGTGATGGAGCATCTCTTCCCGCACCGCTTCCGCGCCGGCATCGCCTTCTATCCGCTGTGCAAGTACGCCTCGGGCATCATGAGCAAGCCGGTGCTGGTGCTGGCCGGCGGCGCCGATACCTGGACGCCGGCGTCGCAATGCCAGGCCATGGCCGCCGGCCGCAGCGAGCCGGGCTCGCCGCGCAAGGAGGGCGACCGCTCGATGGTCGAGCTGGTGGTCTATCCCGGCGTGCACCACGGCTTCGACCTGCTCGACGTCTCGCTCTCGCCCGGCCGCGGCATCACCGCCCACGGTCACCGCGTCGAGTACAACGAGGAGGCGATGCGCGATGCCATGCGCCGCGTGCGCGCCTTCCTCGAGCGCACGCTCGACTGATTCTTCTCTTCCCCCGGAGGGGGAAGGTGGCGCGCAGCGACGGAAGGGGGATGCCTCAACGAAATCGCTGTCCGTCTTCGACATCCCCCTTCCGCCCTCCGGGCACCTTCCCCCTCCGGGGGAAGGAAATCACGCCTGCTTCAGCGTGATGTGCCCCCGGGAACATCCCGGGCGTGCCGTTGTCGCTAGCATGCGCTCCGTCGCACTGTGCGACGGGGGCACACCATGTCCACCGAGCTTCTTCGGCAACGCATGATCGGCATCCTGCGCAGCACGCCGTGCCGGTCGATCGACTTCCGCGTCGGCGGCTTCCGGGCGGATCCTCCCGGATACGAGAGGATCGCCAGGCTGCTGGGGCCCCGGGGTCCGATCAAGATCGACATCGAAGCCAACGACGAGGGCATCGCGTCCTACGACAGCAAGACGAACACCGTGTCCTTTCCCGAGCCGGGCTACGGCAGGGATGTCGCCGAGAGGGCGCTCATCGTGCACGAGCTGACGCACGCGCTCGAGGACGAGAGGCGGCGCACGATGGGTCAGCTCGAGCTCGAAGTCGCCGCCTATGTCGCCGGCGCGCTGTACGCCCGGTACGCCCGGCAACAATCGCCCGGCGCGAAGCTGTCGTGGCCGTCGCGGGGTGCGGCCGCCGGGCGATCGGGACGGGCTCGAGGCCTCGAGCTGGTGGACGCGGACGGAGCGCCGGTCCCGACATGGGAGCAGCAGACCGAGCGCTTGGGGGCCGCCGCCCGCGCCGCGGCCGCCAGCCTCGCCGGCCACCCCGGCGCGACCCTGTCGGCGCCGTTGTACCAGGCCCTGGCCAGCGCGGTGCGCGATCACGACGTCTACGCGGGCTCCACGGACAAGAAGACGAAGACGTTCGACGGCATTCGCTAGATGGAGCCTGTCATCCCGAGCGCAGCGAGGGATCCAGGGAGATGCCTGGATCCCTCGCTGCGCTCGGGATGACAGTCAGACGCGCTTCAGCTTCCCCGGCACGACGCGGACCTTGCCGGGGCTGGCGCGCCAGATGGCGAGGGCGGAGAGCACGCTGCAGGCGAGCGCGATGATGAAGGCCAGGCGGTAGCTCCCGGTGGCGTCGTGGATCACGCCGGCGGCGTACGGTCCGGCCGCGCCGCCGGCGATCGAGGCGACGTTGATCATGCCGAAGATCGCCGCGAAGTGCTTGCCCTCGAAGATCTCCAGCACGATCGGCCCCATCACCGAGGTCAGCGCGTAGCCGAGGAAGCCCTGGGTGAAGACCATCAGATAGAGCAGCGCCGGCGAGGGCGCGTGCTCCAGGGCGATCAGGGCGGCATAGCAGATGGCGAAGCCCATGCAGCCGGCGGCCCAGATCGCCTCGCGGCCGATGCGGTCGGACAGCCAGCCGAGGCCGATCTGGCCGGGGATCGCCACGACGCTGACGATGCCCAGGCTCCAAGCGGCGAGCGAGGGCGTGAAGCCGATCTCGACCAGGTACTTGGTCTGGTGCACCTGCACGGCGTACCAGGCGAAGAGCGCGCAGAAGAAGCCGAGGTTGATCCACCAGAAGCGCGCGGTGCGCGCCGCGCTGCCGAGCGTCCATTGCGTGCCCGCCCATTGCGCGTCGACGATGTTGCCGGCGTTGCGCTTCGCCGCGGCCGCCGCGACCTTGTCGCCGTCGGGCAGCAGGCCGATATCCTCCGGCTTGCGCCAGACCAGCAGGTTCAGCGGTCCCAGCAGGCAGAGCACCAGGATGCCCATGGTCCAGCACGCCTCGCGCCAGCCGGCGCGCTCGATGATCGCCTGCAGCCAGGGCAGCAGCACGATGGCGCCGACGCCGACGCCGGAGAAGGCGATGCCGATCGCCATGGCGCGCTTGCGGGCGAACCAGTTGGGCAGGAACTGCGAATGGACCGTGAAGCTCATCAAATTGGCGCCGGCGCCGACGGCGACGCCGAGCAGCAGGTAGAAGTGCCAGGGATTGGCGATGTAGCGCGCCAGCAGCAGGCCGGCGGTGACCACGGCGACGCCGAGCAGGATCAGCACGCGCGGGCCGCGCCGGTCCATCACGCGGCCGCTGATCGGGCTGATGATCGAGGACACCAGGAAGCCGAAGGAGAAGGCGCCGGCGACCAGGCCGCGATCCCAGCCGAACTCGTCGATCAGCGGCGGCAGCAGCAGCGAGAACGAGGTGCGCGCCGTCACCGCCACCGCCATGGTGACGAAGGCGATCAGGATGATCGCCCAGCCGTAGTAGAACGGCAGGCGCTGGGGCCAGTTCATCCCTGTCATCCCGAGCGCAGCGAGGGATCCAGGCCGGCCGTAGATCCCTCGCTACGCTCGGGATGACAGAGGTGCAGCGGCGCTTCACCGCGCGCGACGCGCTCGATGTTCCCGACGATCACCGCCGTGCGCGCCTCGATCATGCCCTCGGTCCAGCCCGAGACATGCGGCGTCATGATCACGTTGCTCAACGCATGGAACTCCCTGGTCGCCGGCGCGGCCGGCCCCGGCGCCTGGGGATAGCGATACCACACATCGAGCGCCGCGCCGCCCAGCCTGCCGCTGCTCAGGGCATCGTGCAGCGCCGCCTCCTCGACGATCTCCGCCCGCGCGACGTTGATCAGATGCGCGCCCGGCTTCATCAGCGCCAGCCGGCGCGCGTCGAGCAGGCCGCGCGTCGCATCGGAGAGCGAGAGCGTGATGGCGAGGTAGTCGGCGGCGCGCAGCACCTCGTCGAGCCGCTGCGGCCCGCCGACGAAATCGACGCCCGCGGGCGGCTTCTCCTGCGCGCGCGTCCTGACGGCACACACCCGCATATCGAAGGCCCGCGCTCGCTTGGCCAGCGCCTCCCCGATATGCCCGAAGCCGAGGATACCCAGCGTCTTGCCGCCGAGCTCCGGCCACAGGGGCGGCGCCGGCGTGCCGATCGCCCACTGGCTGTCCCACACACCCTCGCGCAGCCGCGCATCGAGCCGGGCGAAGGAGCGGGAAAGCGCGATCATCGCGCCGATGATGTACTCGGCGATGCCGGCGTCGTGGCCATAGGCATTGGCGAGATGGATGCCGGGCCGCAGCGCCGCGCGCTCGATGCGATCGAGCCCGGCGCCCGGCACCTGCACCAGCTTCAGCTTGGATGCCACCTGCGCCATCGCCGCGGTGAAGCCCATCGACACCAGCACGTCGGCGTCGGGCAGGTGCTTCAGGATCCCGGTCTCGTCGCCGGCGACGACGGCCGACGGAATCGACAGCCGCGCCTGCACCGCCTCGGCGAAGCGCACGGCGAAGGATCCGGCGAAGGCGATCTTCATGGTCTGCCTCTTGTCCTTCCCCCTCCGGGGGAAGGTATGATTTTGCGATCCGCGCATGGGCGTGCACTATCGGCGCGGCGCTTCAGGCGCTCAATGACTTGCCGGGTAATCGTGGTTGCCGCGTCCTCTTCCTCCGCACAATACGATTTCATCGTCGTCGGCGCCGGCTCGGCCGGTGCCGCGGTGGCGCATCGCCTGTCGGCCGATCCGCGCCACAGGGTGCTGCTGCTCGAGGCCGGCCGCGCCAGCCATCCCTGGACGCGCATCCCCGTCGGCTCGGCGCGGCTGATCACCAATCCCGCGGCCAACTGGCTCTACAGCGCCGAGCCCGAGGCCACGACCAACGGCCGCCGCATCCCGGTGCCGCGCGGCAAGCTCTTGGGCGGCTCGAGCGCGATCAACGGCATGGCCTTCGTGCGCGGCCAGGCGCAGGACTTCGACACCTGGGCGCAGATGGGCTGCCGGGGCTGGGCCTACGAGGACGTGCTGCCGTTCTTCAGGCGCATGGAGGCCTACCAGGGCGGCGAGGGCGATGACCGCTTGCGCGGCCGCGACGGGCCGATCCCGGTGACCAATCCCAAGCCGCGCGAGCCGATCTTCCAGGCGCTGATCAAGGCCGCGGCCGAAATCGGCATCGCCCACAACCCCGACTACAACGGCGCGACGCAGGACGGCATCGCCATGAGCCAGGCGTCGATATCGCGCGGCTGGCGCATGAGCACGGCGCGCTGCTATCTCGATCCGATCCGCAAGCGCGCCAATCTGCATATCGAGACCGACGCGCTGGCCGAGGCGCTGCTGTTCGATGGCACGCGCTGCATCGGCGTGCGATTCTCTGGGCGCGAAGCCCGGGCGGCGCGCGAGGTCGTGGTCTGCGGCGGCACGATCAACTCGCCGCAGCTGCTGGAGCTTTCCGGCATCGGCCAGCCCGAGCGGCTCGCCGCGCTGGGCATCGCCGTGCGCCAGGCGCTGCCCGGCGTCGGCGAGAATCTGCGCGACCATTACGCGCCGCGCACGCGCTGGCAGGTCGGCGCGAAGGGCTACACCTACAACGACACCGCGCGCGGGCTGCGCATGGTGCACCAGGCGCTGCGCTTCGCCTTCCTCAGCCGCGGCCTGCTGGCCTCGGTCGGCGCGCCGCTGCGCGCCTTCGTGCGCTCGCGCGAGGGCCTGGCGGCGCCCGACCTGCTGCTCGGCTGGGTGATGATGCTGACCGAGCCCGGGCCAAGGGGCCCGCGCATCAGCCGGCAATCGGGCATGACCTGCTACGCCCATCCGATGCGGCCGGAGAGCCGCGGCACGGTGCACATCACGTCGGCCGACGCGCGCCAGCCGCCTTCGATCCGTTTCAACTTCCTCTCCGCGCCTGTGGATGCGGAGCTCACCGTGCGCGCCATCCGCATCGCGCGCTCGATCATGCACGCGCCGGCGATGGCGCCCTTGAAGCTCAGCGAGCTCAGCCCCGGGCCGGCGGCGCAGGGCGACGATGAGATCCTCGACTGGGTCAGGCGCACCGCCGAGACCACCTATCACCCGGTCGGCACCTGCCGGATGGGCCACGATGCCTTGGCGGTGGTCGACGACCGGTTGCGCGTTCACGGCATCGAGCGCCTGCGCATCGCCGACGCCTCGATCATGCCGACCCTGACCTCGGGCAACACCAACGCCCCGGCGATCATGATCGGCGAGAAGGCCGCCGACATGGTGCTCGCCGACGCACGGTGATTCTCCTCCCTTCCCCCGGAGGGGGAAGGTGGCGCGCAGCGCCGGATGGGGGATGTCGAAGACGGACATCGATTTCGTAGAGACATCCCCCTTCCGCCCTTCGGGCACCTTCCCCCTCCGGGGGAAGGGAGATCAATCCGACGGCTCGCCCTCGACCAGCAGCCAGGCGTCGGGGATGCGGGTGATGTCGGTGGCGGCGAAGGCGTCGGGCGCAAAGGCCCGCAGGCTGTCGATCAGCGCGATGACGCGGGTGCGCGACTCCCAGAAATCCATCTCCTGCGTCGCGAGGAGCGGCGCGGTCAGGTTGAAGCAGCCCACGCTCGACAAATACGGCGTCGGCGGATGGCCGGGATGGATCAGGATGTCGGTGCGCGCTTCGGTGTCGCCGACGCGGATCGCCGGCATCCTGAGCGCGCCGGCAATCTCGAGGTCGAGCGAATAGCCGACCGAGGCGTACTTCACGCCGTGCCAGTGGGTGTAGAGCGGATAGCGGCCCGGCGCGATGCGCCTGCCGTTGTTGGGCGTGCCGTTGTCGCCCGGCCCGATCGCCTCGCAGACGAAGCCGGCCAGGCCCGCGATCGGCGTGCCGTTCAGGAACGTCTCGTAGCGCCCATAGGTGCGCGACCTGCCGGCGTGGTGCTGCTGCGCCAGCCGACGCACTACGATGACCCAGGCGATATCGGGTATTGTCATTGTCATTCCGAGCGCAGCGAGGAATCCAGGCGGCTTCCGTGGATTCCTCGCTGCGCTCGGAATGACAGAGCGCGTTCGATCACGCAAGGAGGGTCGACGATGTCGATTGTTGAGGCGAACACATCTGCGTCGGACGCCCTGATCCCCTCCGGCGTCGCCTTCGCTGACGGTGCCTACATGCCGGTCGAGCAGCTCAGCGTCTCGGCGCTCGACTACGGCTTCACCCGTTCCGACGTCACCTACGACGTGGTGCATGTCTGGAACGGAAGCTTCTTCCGGCTGGAGCATCACCTCGATCGCTTCACCGCCTCGATGGCCAGGCTGCGCCTCGATCCGGGCCACGACCGCGCGGCGCTGCGCGCGATCCTCATGGAATGCGTGCGCCGCACCGGGCTGCGCGAGGCTTACGTCGCGATGGTCTGCACGCGCGGCCGCCCGCCGCCCGGCGTGCGCGACATCCGGCAATGCCGCAACCGCTTCATGGCCTACGCGATTCCCTTCGTCTGGATCGCCAGCGAGGAGAAGCAGCGCACCGGGCTGTCGGCGGTGATCGCCTCGCGCCCGCGCATCCCGGCGGTCTCGGTCGATCCGACGGTGAAGAACTATCACTGGCTCGACATGGAGATGAGCCTGTTCGAGGCCTACGATGCCGGCGCCGACACGGTGATCCTGCCCAGCCTCGAGGGCACCGTCACCGAAGGGCCGGGCTTCAATGTCTTCGCCGTGCGCGACGGCACCGTGCTGACGCCGGACAGTGGGGTCCTGGAGGGCATCACCCGCGGCGCGGTGATCGATCTGTGCCGGCGCGGGCGCATTCCGATCGAGGTGCGGCCGGTGACGGTGGCCGAGTTCCGCGACGCCGACGAGATCTTCGCCGCCTCGACCGCCGGTGGCGTGATGCCGGTGACCAAGCTCGACGGCCGCATCCTGGGCAACGGCGCCCCCGGCGCGCTCACCTCGCGCATCCGCGAACTCTACTGGGCCTGGCACCAGGATCCCGGCGAGACCACGCCGGTGGCGTACGCGTAACCTGTCATCCCGAGCGCAGCGAGGGATCCAGGCTGGCCCTGGATCCCTCGCTGCGCTCGGGATGACAGATCCTAAAAGAACACCGTGAGGTTCTTGGCCAGCAGCACGTTCTGGTGGATGTGGATCTCGCGCCGGGCGAGCTTCCAGTCGGCCGGGGTGCGGCGGATGCGGTCGCGGCGGTCGCCGACGAACATGTACTCTTCGTGCTCGCAGCGGTTCTGGTAGATCAGGAAGCGGCTGACGACGTCGACCTCGACCTCGCCGCCGGCATTGGTCCCGATCGCGCTCAGCTGCACGTTGCTGACCATGCGGCAGACGCGCGACAGCGGCTCCTCGGCCCAGTGCACGCCGGTGGCGATCTGCGCCACCCGCTTGCCCAGGGTCCACTTGCCTTCGTGGAACCAGCTCATGTGCCGATCGCGCGTGGTGTGCTCGCGCGAGGCGTGCTGCCCGGCCTTCACGTTGAAGCTCATCGGCATGAAGTACTCGAGATCCTCGGCCAAGAGGTCGAGCCAGTCCTCGAAGCGGCGCTCGTCGAGCAGGTTGGCCTCGTCGAACAGGAACTCCTCGATCTCGCGCTTGGTCTCGTAGTAGCGCGCGTCGCGGGCGAGCGTCCTCGTCATGAGGATCCTCCGGCGTTGCTGGAAGGTCTGGGCGGAATCGGGCCGCCCTGCTGCGCGAAGCAGCCGACGTCGATCACCGTGCCCGATATGGTGGCGGCCTCGTCCGACAGCAGGAAGGCCACGGCGTTGGCGAGGTCCTGGCCGTCCATCGGCCGGCCGGCCACGGTGCCGGGGGCCGGCCGGCGCCGGTACGCGGCGAGATCGCCGCCCGAGCGGCCGACGCCGATGCCCGAGACGATGCCGCCGCCGCCCGGGATGGCGACGTTCACCCGCACGCCCTGATGGAAATGGTCGTAGGCCATGGCGGCGCTCAGCGACGCGATGGCGCCCTTGCTCGCGGCATAGGCGGCCATGTTCGGCTTGCCCCAGCCCGCGCCCGAGCCGATGTTGACGATCGAGCCGCCGCCCCGGCGGATCATGTGCGGCAGCACCGCGCGGCACATCAGGTAGGTGCCTTTCAAGTTCACCGCGACGATGCGCTCGAACATCGCCTCGTCGGTGTCCAGCACCGTGCCCAGCGGGCCGATCGCGGCGTTGTTCACCAGCCCGTCGATGGCGCCGAAGCGCTGCAAGGTGTGATCGACGACGCGCTGCACGTCGGCCGCCCGCGAGACATCGGCTTCGAGCACGTCGGCCGCGACCCCGGCGCGGTCGAGCTCGGCCAGCACGGAGTCGAAGCCCTCGGCGATGCTCGAGGGCTGGCGTTGCCTCAGCCCCAGCGCGACCACCTGGTGGCCGCGGCGCGCCAGGTCGACGGTGATCGACTGGCCCAGCCCGAAGGTGCCGCCGGTGACGATGACGCTGGCCATGGCGATCAGTCCGCGACGCTCGCCGGCGCCTGATCGTCGCGGCCGAGCAGGGCGTCCCAGCCGGCGCCGTTCATGTAGTCGCGCCAGCGGCGATAGAACTGCCGGGGATTCTCCTCGCTGACCTGCAGGCTGACATTGCCCGGCACCGGGCCGCCGGTGCGCACCTTGCCCAGCGATTGCTGGTAGTTGAACGGATAGCGCCGGGCGATCACGCCGCGGCTGCCCGCGGTGGCGTAGTTCCAGTTCTCCATGTCGTCCTGCTCGGTCATGCCGGCGGGACCGGAGTAGCGCATGTAGTAGCGGCGCAGGAAATCCTTGACCTCCTGCGGCGCGTCGGCGTCGACCAGGAAGAAGCGCCAGGCCTCGGTCGATTCCGGCCCGTGCGGATGCCACAGGCAGAGATTGCGCGGCTGGTTGCCGTGGAAGGAGACGTTGGGATAGATCGTGCCGACGAAGGGCACCAGCCGGTTGCGCTCGGCGCCCAGGCGGCGCTTGCGCTCCTCGTGGCAGTGCCGGAAGTAGGCCGCGACCACCGGATTGTTCTGGTAGGTGTCGATGAACTCGGTGCGCTCCGGCATCAGCGCGCTGTGCACGCCGTGGCCGGCCGGGAAGTTCACCCAGACGTGCTGCGCCCTGTCGAGCTCGTTGTCGCGGCGGCCCTTCACGCCGGCCTCGGCGCTGGGGCCGATGCCGACCATGTCGACCGAGCGGTGGCTGACGTTGTGATAGGTGTCGCCGAGGAAATTCTCGGCGGCGAACTTCCAGTTGCAGGGGATCACCCATTTGTGCACCCCGAACAGCACCTCCGAGCCGCCCTCGCGGCCGTCGCGGCAATCCAGCGCGAGGTCGAGATGCGCCCTGGCGTCGCCCAGGTAGGTGAGGAAGTCGGGCGCGTCCTTGTCCCAGGTCGCCCACACCGTGCCCTTGTAGACGGCCATCTTCGCCACCTCGATCAGCGACCATTGCGCCTTGTCGAGATGGCCCTCGTAGAGTTGCTGGTACTGCGGCACGCCGAACAGCGTGCCGTCGGTCGAGTACGACCAGGCGTGATAGGGGCAGGTGAAGGACAGCGTGTTGCCGTGGTCGTAGAGGCAGACCTTCATGCCGCGATGCCGGCACGAATTGAGGAACACGTGCAGCCTGCGCTCGCGGTCGCGGGTCAGGATCACCGACTCCGCGCCCATGCGCGAGGTGAAGAAGTCGCCGGGCTCGGGCACCTGGCTCTCGTGGCCGACGAACAGCCAGGCGCGGGTGAACAGCTTCTCGAGCTCGTCCTCGAAGACGTCGCGCGCCGAGAAGATCTCGCGGGCGATCATGCCGCGACGCAGATCGATCATCGCGTCGTAACGCGAGCCGGGCTCGTTGGCGATCATCGGGCACCTGCCGTTCGAATTCTCTTGTCCGTCAGATGGACATGTGATCCATTGTATGGACTAAGGGCGGCGTGAGTCAACCGATGGGCCAGACGGCGGAGAAGGCCGACAACGTACGGGCGGTCGGGCGCGCGCTGGAGATCCTGCTCGCCTTCACGCCGCAGGATTTCGAGCTGTCGCCGGCCGACCTGCTCAAGCGCGTCGATCTCTCGCGGCCGACGCTGTACCGGCTGCTCTACACGCTCGAGCAGCAGGGCTTCCTGGCTTCCAGAGGCGAGCCGCAGCGCTTCCGGCTCGGACCCAAGGTCGGCCAGCTGGCCCAGGCCTGGTCGTCCGGCGCCGATCTCCCGGCGATCGCCCAGCCCGTCCTGCGCCGCCTGTGGAGCCGCACGCAGGAGACCGTGGCGCTGTTCGTGCCGCAGGGCTCGCTGCGCCTGTGCCTCGCCGAGCTGCCCAGCCCGCAGCCGCTGAACTACAAGCGCGGCGTGGGCTACACCGAGCGCATCGTGCGCGGCGCGACCGGTCGCGCCATCCTCGCCTTCATGGAGGTCGGCGCGCCGGAGCGCCGCCGCTGGGCCGAGCAGGCCGGCATCGAGCCCGCCCGGCTGGAGGCGGAGCTGGCGCGCACCCGCCAGCGCGGCTACGCCACCAGCGCCGGCGAGCTGATCGACGGCGCCGTGGCGATCGGCGTGCCGTTCTTCGACCGGCACGGTGCGGTCGCCGGCTCGCTCGGCATCTTCGGGCCGGCGGTGCGCCTGAACGCGGCGACGCAGCAGGAGAGCGCTAGGCTGCTCAGGCGCGAGGCGAAGGCGCTGTCCAGAAGCCTCGGCGGCGCCTGACTCAGCTCGCCGCCAGCGCCTGCGTCAGGTCGGCGATCAGATCGTCGGGATGCTCGATGCCGACCGACAGGCGGATCGTCGTGTCGAGCACGCCGATGCGATCGCGCACGGCGGCCGGCACGCCGGAATGCGTCATGGCGGCGGGGTGACTGGCCAGCGACTCGGTGCCGCCCAGGCTGACCGCCAGCTTGAAGATCTGCAGCGCGTTGAGGAAGGCGAAGGCCTCCTTCTGGCCGCCCTTGATGTCGAAGGAGAAGGTCGAGCCGGCGCCGGTGCATTGCCGGGCGAAGACCGCCTGCGCCGGCGAAGCCTGCTCGAGGAACGCCAGGTAGTGCACCTTCTCGACCTTGGGGTGGTCGCGCAGATACTCGGCGACCAGCCTCGCATTGGAGTCGGCGCGCTCCATGCGCAGCCCCAGGGTCTCCAGCGAGCGGCCCAGCATCCAGCAGGAATGCGGATCGAGCTGCGTGCCGAGGCTGCCGCGCAGCGCCTTGATCGGCGCGATGGTCGCCTGGCTGCCGAGCGCGGCGCCGGCGATCAGATCGGAATGGCCGCCGACATACTTGGTCAGCGAGTAGACCGAGACGTCGGCGCCGTGGTCGAGCGGACGCTGGAACACCGGTCCGAGCAGGGTGTTGTCGCACACCAGCACGGGGCGGAAGCCCTGGGCGGCGCCGATCTCGTCGGCGATCCGGCGCAGCAGCTGGATGTCGACCAGCGTGTTGGTCGGGTTGGCCGGCGTCTCGGTCATGATCACCGAGATGCGGCCCTTGCCGCGCGCTTCGTCCACGGCGGCGCGGATCACCGTCTCGTCGACGCCGTCGACGAAGCCGACGGCGGCGATGCCGAAGCCGGCCATGGTGTTGGCCAGCAAGGTCTCGGTGCCGCCATAGAGCGGCTGGGAATGCAGGATGACGTCGCCGGGCCGCGCGAAAGCGAGGATGGTAGTGGAGATCGCCGACATGCCCGAGGAGAACAGCACGCAGGACTGCGCGCCTTCGTAGACCGCCAGCCGGTCCTCGACGATCTCGCTGTTGGGATGGTTGAAGCGCGAATAGACCAGGCCGGGCGCCGTGCCCTCGGGCGGCCGCCGGCGCCCCGCGACATAGTCGAAGAAGTCGCGGCCCTCCTCGGCCGAGCGGAACACGAAGGTCGAGGTGAGGAACACCGGCGGCTTGACCGCGCCTTCCGACAGGGCCGGATCGTAGCCGTAGCTCAGCATCAGCGTCTCGGGCTTCAGGACGTGGTTGCCGATGCGTGTCTTCGACGGACGGGGCGCGACCATGCGGATTCTCCTGTCACGTGAGGGCGACAAGAGTGGATGTAGGTCGCGAGGCGCCGATTTGCGACGGAGCGCGGGACCTGTGCTGCGAAGCGCGAGAGCGCGAAGCAGGATGGCGGACAGGGCGGGATTCGAACCCGCGGTGGCTGTTACACCACGCACGCTTTCCAAGCGTGTGCCTTAAACCACTCGGCCACCTGTCCCGCAGGCGGGCGCAACCTACACATCGCGCGCCGGCCTGCCAAGCGGCCGAGGATGCGGTCCGAGGGGCGCCCTACTGGAACAGCAAGCGGGCGGTGTAGCCGTCCAGCGGCGGGCCGTTGTAGCCGCGGATCACCACCGTCTGCACGACGCGATCCGGCCCTTCGAGACGCTGCTCGATGTGCAGATTGGCGCGGACGTTGCCGGCGAAGCCGACGCCGCTGCCGCTCATCGTGGCGCAGCATTGGCGCTTGGCAGTGGCCGGACGCAGGCTGATCGCCGTGGCGCGCGCCAGCTGCATGCGCAGCGTGTCGAACAGGTCCGGCACGTCGCTGGCATCGACATGGCTGGTGACGTTGGTGACCACCAGCTCGCGCTCGTTGGCGCGCCACATCACGGTCGTGTTGTGGACCCGGCCCGAGGGCGTGAGCACGCTCAGCGGCACCGAGCCCGACCGGTTGGCCTGGGCCGCGGCTTCCAGCGCGCCCAAGGCGATGAAGGCTGAAGCAAGCAGGGCAAATCGCCAGGGTCTAGGCATGTCCGAGGCCTCGAATTCGCGCCGCCGGGATGGAGGGCGGCGGCGAGCGCAAGATGCAGGACGCAGGAGCCGGCGGGAATCCGGGTCGGGTCCGGAGCGGATCGTTCATGGCTCGCGCAGGGAGGGGGTTGTCGGCGATTGTCTTGTTGGGCCGATCGGCCGTTTATGGAGTCTACATGAATTTTCCCCGGATGCAGGCAATTATCGCCTGCGCGCTGTTATTTGCAGGTATTTTCTCAATCCCCGCATCAGCCTACGCCCAAGGCGCGATCGCGACCTGGAACTGTCCCAAGCGCCTGGCCCATGCGCGCGCGACCACGCCGTCGCCGGCGCCGGCCCAGTACCAGGCCGTGCAGGAACTGGAGCGCTACGTCGCCCAGCTCCAGGCCGAACTGGCTAAAAGTGAGCGTTTACGATCAAAGCGGGCACGGTCTTCACGCTAAGCTTTAACAGCCTTACTGAATCCTCTATGCTGTCAAACTGTCGACATAGGCCCTCACCAACTTCCGGCGAGATAACGTCGGAAGGAGAGACTTAATGATTAAGCGCTCATTTACTTCGATTATTTTGGCTTCTGGCATTGTTCTTTCCGGCGTTTTGGCAGCACCCGCTTTCGCGCAGAGCTACGGCGCCATGCCCCGTGGCGCCTGTCCCAAATCGGCATCCGCGTCCTATGTGCCGAAGGTGCACGTCCAGCATCAGACCGCCTACGAGGCCGCCTATTCGGCGCCCGTGCGCGAGACCCGGCGTCCGCGCCGCTCGCGCGGCTTCGGCTCGCCGTTCTGATTCAGGGCACCGAGCGCAAGCCCGGAGGCAGCTGTCATCCCGAGCACAGCGAGGGATCCAGGTCCGCCGTAGATCCCTCGCTTCGCTCGGGATGACAGAGCGAATCTGACCACACGCGCCTCCTCTAACCGACGGCGCCGCCCATCGCGCCTTCGCCCGGCACCGTCTCGGCGGTGCCCAGCGAGTGCGCATGCAGCGGCGTCGCCATCGCCTGAACCTCGGGCAGCACCGTCTTCGCGAACAACTCGAGGCTGGCGCGCGCCTCGGAGGCCGGCTTCGAGCCGTGCTGGGGATGCAGGATCAGGTACTCCAGGCTGATGCGCTCCTGCACGCGCGCGATCTTCTCGAGGATCTCCTCGGGCGTGCCGATGAGATGTGAATCCTCGCTGAGGATGCTCTCGTTCTCCTGCAGCTCGCGGCCCTGCCGGAAGGCCTTGGCGTAGTCCTCGTAGCCCGGCACGTTCTCGAACGCCTCGGCATTCCACACCGCGTAGTGATTGCGCGCCGCCCAGCCCTGCTCGGCGGCGTAGGTGCGGGCGCGGGCGATCTCGGCTTTGTCGGTCGAGCAGTGCAGGTACATCATCACGGTGGGCTGGTTGGGCGGCAGGCCGTTCTTGCGCCTGATCGCGTTGAAGCGGCCCACGCCCTTGGCCATCACGTCGAGCGACGTCGCGGTGACGAACATCTGGCCCAGCCCGAGTTCGGCCGCGACCTGCATCGAGGACGGCGTGTTGAAGGCGCCCCTGATGTCGCCGAACAGCGAGCCGCGATGGCGCGCCGCGGGCCGCACCGTGGTCGGCGGCACGGTGTAGTGCTTGCCCTTGAACTCGAAGCGATCCGAATCCGATCGCTTGAGGATCTGGATCATCTCGGCGAAGCGCTCGCGCGACTCCTCGCGCGCCACGTTGAAGCCGGCATACTCGTGGCTGGAGATGCCGCGGCCGATGCCGATATGCAGCCGTCGGCCGTCGAGCAGCAGGTCGAGCATGGCGATCTCGTGCGCCAGCTTCACCGGCTGCCACCACGGCGCGACGATCACCGCCGTGCCCATGTCGACGCGCTCAGTGCGGCCGGCCCAGTAGGCCAGCCATTGCAGCGGATTGCCCTGCATCGAATAGGGCGAGCCGTAATGCTCGGCGCACCAGATCGCGTCGAAGCCCAGGGGCTCGACCATGGCGCCGAGCTTCATCGTCTCCTCGTGGATCTCGATGTCGCTGGTGGCGGGCGGCTTGTGGTAGTCGCCGGCGAGCATGCGGTCCCAGTCACGGTGATTGTAGCTCGTGACCATCACGCCGACCTGCATGCGCGCCTCCCTCGGTGCTGGCGCGAGAGTCGGGCGCTCGTGCAACACAGGCAACACCGTCGTGCGTGACGTTTCGCGTGCCGGGAGAGGGCCGTGCTGAAGCAAAAGGAGTCTTTATTGGCCCGGGGTGCTGGCATACTTTGCTAGCGTGAGCCTTTCGTTCGGCCTGATTGATGAGGTTGCTCGTGACTTCCTACTGGTCAAACCTCTTCACTGTAGAAACCTGGGCGGCCTTCGAAAGCCATGGCTCCAACATTAGCGGCTTCCGCGAACGGCAACGCACTACAGCTCTGAAGATTCAGCCCGGCGATCGCTTCATCTGTTATCTTGTCCACGTGTCAAGGTGGTGTGGTGTGTTCGAGATTGTCTCAGCCATGTTTGAGGATCGGACCCCTATTTTTGCTGATCCAGATCCCTTTGTATTGCGGTTTCGAGTTAAGCCCATTGTTGCTCTGAAGCCCCAATTTGCCATTCCGATCTTTGAGCCGGACGTTTGGAATGGTCTCCAGATCACGCGTGATCTGCCGATTCGAAGCCAGAGCTGGGCACAACATGCAAATCTGCGAGGATCACTTCGCCCCCTAACAGAGGCGGATGGGTCATTCCTGATTAGTCGACTGCAGCGCCAAGCCATAGAGCAGCGGCTATTTGAGCTGACGCCACAGGAATTGCGTCGAGTCGGCGGGCAATCTGAAGTACGGACGCTTGATCGAAAGGTACTGGTAGAGGTACCCGAAGATCGACCTGAAGAAGCGTTGGAAGTCGAAGTCGATGTAGAAAGTACGCGCGAGTCCCATCTGGTACAGGCCAAGGTGGCTGAGATTGGCGCAAAGATGAATTTCCGTATTTGGATTCCGCGGAACGATAGGCAGAAAGTAAAGGCGATTGTAGGGGCCGCGCACCATGCGGCGTTTCTTGAGGAGCTTCCGTTGAATTATGACGATGCCACTCTGCGTACGATCGAGCAAATCGATGTGATCTGGCTTCGCAATCGGTCTATGACCAGAGCTTTCGAGATCGAGCACACGACGGCAATTTATTCCGGACTGCTTCGGATGGCGGATCTCCTTGCTCTTCAGCCAAACATGGACATCGCGGTTAGTATCGTTGCGCCGGATGCCCGCCGGGAGAAAGTGCTGAAGGAAATCAAGCGCCCAGTCTTCTCACTATTGGAGAGCGGTCCGCTCTACGAGAGCTGTTCTTACATTCCATATTCCGCAATCGAAAGCATCGCTGCCGAGCGCTTCCTTGCACACATGAATGAATCAATCTTGGAAGAGTACGAGGACTTCGCCGAAGAGGTGTAGTCGAGTGCCGTGTCTGAACGAGACCAGAAAACGCAGGCGACTCCTTCGTCGGTGGCTTGTTCTGCGCTCGGCTGATACGATTCGGCGCATCTGGAACAGCATTGCGTATGCCAAGCATGATTGATGTTATCGAAGAAGCCATGAAGACCCTGCGGCCGTGGATCGGCAGCGTGCGGGTGATCGAGGACGATGTGGCGCTGCCGATGGTCAGGCGCGTGGCGGCCACCTTCGACATCGATCCGGACTCCATCAAGCAGGGCGCCGAGCTGCCGCCGCACTGGTTCTCGGTGTTCTTCGCCGACATCGCCAGGCAGGGCCAGCTGCGCGAGGACGGCCATGCCCAGGGCGGCGTGGTGCTGCCGCCGATCCCGATGCCGCGCCGCATGGGCGCCGGGCGGCGGCTGAAGCTGATGGCGCGGCTGCGCGCCGGCGAGAAGGCGGTGCGGCGCTCGGAAGTGGTCGACATCGTGCCCAAGACCGGTCGCTCGGGCAGCATCTACGTGCTCACCCTGCGCAACACCTACGAGCAGGGCGGCCGCGTGCTGGGCATCGACGAGTTCGACGCGATCTATCGCGAGGCGACGCCACCGGGGCAGAAGACCACCGCCACCGTGCCGGTGAAGGCGCCGACCGACCAGACCTGGGCCGATCCGGTGCTGCTGTCGGAGACGCTGAACTTCCGCTACTCGGCGATCACCTGGAACGCCCATCGCATCCACTACGATTCCGACTATTGCCGCCAGGTCGAGGGCTATCCGCACACCGTGCAGAACGGCGGGCTGACCATGCACCTGATGATCGACGCGGCGCTGAAGCGCGCGCCGGGCGAGCTGCGCGGGCTCACCGCGCGGCTGACCTCGCCGCTCTTCGTCGGCGATACGGCGACGATCTGCGGCTTCGAGCCCCGCGACGGCAGAATGCGCGTCTTCGTCGCCGACAAGAACGCCACGCTGTGCGGCGAGATGGATCTGGAGTTCGGCTGATGGTTGCGTCGGCTCTTACCTTCCCCCGGAGGGGGAAGGTGGCGCGCGAAGCGCGACGGATGGGGGATGTTTCAACACCGACGGTGTCCGTCTTCGACATCCCCCTTCCGCCCTTCGGGCACCTTCCCCCTCCGGGGGAAGGTAGGCGATATGAGGAACGGCCATGACCGGCGGGCCGCTTGACGGCGTGCGGGTCGTCGACCTCACCACCGTCGTCGTCGGGCCGATCTGCACCCGCACCCTGGCCGACCAGGGTGCCGACGTGATCAAGGTCGAGGCGCCCGGCGGCGATTTGCTGCGCACCATGGCGCAGGGCAGCCGCCATCCCGGCATGTCCGGCAAGTTCATCAACTTCAACCGCAACAAGCGCTCGATCTGCCTCGACCTCAAGCAGGCCCCGGGCATCGAAGCGATGCGCCGCCTGATCGCGGGCGCCGATGTCTTCGTCAGCAACGTGCGGCCCGAGGGCCTGACACGCGCCGGGCTCGATCACGCCAGCCTGTCGAAGGACAACCCGCGCCTGATCCATTGCTCGATCCTCGCCTTCGGCCGCGGCGGCCGCTACTTCAACCGGCCGGCCTACGATCCCATCGTGCAGTCGCTGTCGGGCGTCGCCGGCACCTTCGAGCGCGCCATCGGCGAGCCGCGCTTCGTGCCCATGGTGATGACCGACCACACGACGGGGCTGATCGCCGCGCAGTGCATCGGCTTCGCGCTCTATCGCCGCGAGAAGACCGGCGTCGGCGAGGCGATCGACGTCCCGATGTTCGAGAACATGGCCTCCTTCGTGATGAGCGAGCATCTCGGCGCCGCAACCTTCGATCCGCCGGTCGGGCCCACTGGCGACGGCAGGCTGCTCAGCCCCGACTACCGGCCGCTGCCGACGAAAGACGGCTACATCACCGTCGGGCCCAACACCAACCCGCAGGCCTTCGCCTTCTTCGACGCCATCGGCCGGCCCGAGCTCAAGACCGATCCGCGCTTCGACAGCGCCGCCTCGCGCACCGCCAATGCCGCGGCCTACTTCAAGGTGCGCATGGAGGGCCTGGCGCAGAAGACCACGGCCGAATGGCTGGCGATCTTCGAGACGCTCGACGTGCCGGCCGCGCGCTACAACTCGATCGACGATCTGCTGTCGGATCCGCATCTCGACGATGTCGGCTTCTTCCGCGCCGAGGAGCATCCCTCGCAGGGAAGGATCCGCCGCACCCGGGTGGCCAACACCTTCTCCGGCGGCGCGCGCAGCGACGAACGCCACGCGCCGGTCATGGGCGAGCACACCGCCGACGTGCTGGCCGAGATCGGCTACACGCGCGAGGAGATCGACTCGATGATCGCATCGGGCGCGGCGCATGCCTTTTCGTCGTCCTGAGCGCAGCGAAGGACCCGGCGGTGTTCGAAGACGAACGCCTCCGTTTGGTCGTCGCACCGAGAGATCCTTCGCTTCGCTCGGGATGACGTCTGCTTGATGGGAGTCCTCCGAATGCCGCCCCGCCCCGACCTGCCGACCTGGCGCTCGTTGATGTTCGTGCCGGCGACCAAGCCGAACTTCATCGCCAAGGCGCACACGCGCGGCGCCGACGCCATCATCCTCGACCTCGAGGATTCGGTCGCGCCCAACGAGAAGGAGCTCGCGCGCCGCGCGCTGCCCGAGGCGGCCGGGACCGTGGCCCAGGCCGGCGCCGATGTCGTGGTGCGCATCAACCGGCCGATGGAGATGTCGGTGCCCGACATCGCCGCGGCGATCATGCCCGGCGTGGCCGCGCTGATGCTGCCCAAGGTGATGGGGCCGGAGCACGTCAAGCTGCTGTCCGAGATCGTCGCCGTGCGCGAGGCGGCGCTCGGGCTGAAGCCCGGCCACACGCGCTTCATCGCCATCGTCGAGACGCCCGAGGCGCTGCCGTCGCTGGGCGCCATCGCCGCGGCCGATCCGCGGGTCGTGGCGCTGGGCATCGGCGCGGAGGATCTGTCGACCGAGCTGGGCGGCGCGCCGACGGGCGACGCGCTCTATGTCTACGCCATGATGGTGGTGGCGGCGGCGCGCGGCGCCGGCATTCTGCCGCTGGGCTCGGTCGGCCGCTTCGCCGATTTCTCCGACCTCGAGGGCTATCGCGAGAGCCTGAAGCGCTCGCGCGGCCTGGGCTTCGCCTGCACCGCCTGCATCCACCCGCTGCACGTGCCGATCATCAATGAAGAATACGGGGTGAGCGTCGCCGAGGCCGATCGCGCGCGCCGGCTGCTGGCGGCCTTCGACGCTGCGGTCGCGGACGGGCAGGGCGCCGTGGCCTTCGAGGGCGCGATGATCGACCTGCCAGTAGCCGAGCGGGCGCGGCGTCTGCTCGCACGTGTGCGCTGAACAGTCGCCCGGGGCATTTCCCGCTTCGCGACTGTGGATGGGATGCTAGTCTGCGCCCCGACCGGAGGGCGCCATGTGGATCTGGCGGCTGCTCGGGCTCGCCTTCGCTGCCGTGGCGCTGGGCGCGCTCGCGGCGGATCTCTTCAACCGGACGAAGGGCGGCGGGTTCCGCCTCTCCTCGTTCTCCGAATCATGGTTCGCCGTCAGCCCCCGGGCGCTGGAGGCGACGCAGCATTTCCTGCGCCGCAATCTGCCCGACGAGGCCATCGCCTGGGTGGTCGAGCCGCTGTTCCTCGTGCCGACGGCGCCTCTGTTCGCGATCCCCGCGCTGTTCTGCCTGTGGCGCGGCTTCCGCCGGCGCAAGCCGAAGGAAGGCCTGGCGCGCATCTTCTATCACCGCAAGCGGTGAGGCCGCCTCCGCTGTCATTCCGAGCGCAGCGAGGAATCCTTGAAGATCCCTCGCTGTCGCTCGGGATGACGGAGAAGGGAGATCAGCCCCCGGTCTTCAGCGCCGCGAGGAACGCCGACTGCGGGATCTCGACGTCGCCGATCTGGCGCATGCGCTTCTTGCCCTTCTTCTGCTTGTCGAGCAGCTTGCGCTTGCGCGAGATGTCGCCGCCGTAGCACTTGGCCAGCACGTCCTTGCGCAGGGCGCTGATCGTCTCGCGCGCCACGATGCGCCCGCCGATCGCCGCCTGGATGGCGATCTTGAACAGCTGCTTGGGGATCAGGTCCTTGAGCTTCTCGCACAGCACGCGGCCGCGGCTCTCGGCGTGGCTCTTGTGCACGATGATGGAGAGCGCATCGACCGGCTCGCCGTTGACCAGGATGCTGAGCTTCACCAGGTCGCCCTCCTCGTAGCCGGCGATCTCGTAGTCGAAGCTGGCGTAGCCGCGCGTCACCGATTTCAGCCGGTCGTAGAAGTCGAACACCACCTCGTTGAGCGGCAGGCGGTAGACCACCATGGCGCGCGTGCCGGCATAGGTCAGGTCCTGCTGCACGCCGCGGCGCTCCTGGCAGAGCTGCAGCACCGAGCCGAGATGCTCGTCGGGCACGATGATGGTGGCCTTGATCCACGGCTCCTCGATGCGCTCGATGCGCATCGGGTCGGGATAGTCGGTCGGGTTGTGCAGCTCCATGGCGGTGTCGTCGCGCAGCGCGATGCGATAGACCACCGAGGGCGCCGTGGTGATCAGGTCGAGGTCGAACTCGCGCTCCAGCCGCTCCTGGATGATCTCCAGGTGCAGCAGCCCGAGGAAGCCGCAGCGGAAGCCGAAGCCCAGCGCCGCGCTGGTCTCGGGCTCGTAGTGGAAGCTGGCGTCGTTCAGGCGCAGCTTCGCCAGGGAATCGCGCAGTTTCTCGTAGTCGTCGGCATCGACCGGGAACAGGCCGCAGAACACCACCGGCACCGAGGGCTTGAAGCCGGGCAGCGCTTCGGCGGCCGGCTTCTTGTCGTCGGTGATGGTGTCGCCGATCTTGCAGTCCGAGATGGTCTTGATGCCGGCGATGATGAAGCCGACCTCGCCCGGCCCGAGCTCGGCGGCGTCGACCGGCTTGGGCGTGAAGTGGCCGACCTTGTCGATGTCGTAGGCCGCGCCGGTCGACATCATGCGGATCTTCATACCCTTGCGCAGCACGCCGTCCTTGACGCGCACCAGGGTGACGACGCCGAGATACGGGTCGTACCAGCTGTCGACCAGCATGGCCTTGAGCTGCGTGTTGCGCTCGCCCCTGGGCGAGGGCAGGCGCGCGACCATCGCCTCCAGCACGTCGTCGATGCCGATGCCGGTCTTGGCCGAGATCAGCACCGCGTCCGACGCGTCCAGACCGATGACGTCCTCGATCTCCTGGCGCACGCGGTCGGGCTCGGCCGCCGGCAGGTCGATCTTGTTGAGCACCGGGATGATCTCGTGCCCGGCCTCGATGGCGTGATAGGCGTTGGCGAGAGTCTGCGCTTCGACGCCCTGCGAGGCGTCGACCACCAGCAGCGAGCCCTCGCAGGCGGCCAGCGAGCGGCTGACCTCGTAGGCGAAATCGACGTGGCCCGGCGTGTCCATCAGGTTCAGGACATAGTGCTGCCCGTCCCTGGCCTTGTAGTTCAGGCGAACCGTCTGCGCCTTGATGGTGATGCCGCGCTCGCGCTCGATATCCATCGAATCCAGCAGCTGGTCGTGGAACTCTCGGTCGGCGATGGCCCCGCAGCGCTGGATCAGGCGATCGGCCAGGGTCGACTTGCCGTGGTCGATATGCGCGATGATCGAGAAATTGCGGATCTGCGAAAGCTCGGTCATCGCGGGCTGGGGTTCCGTGGCCGGGGTTCAGGATCAAGGGGGCGCGCGGGGTGTAGCGGGATCGGGCCGCCGCCGCAACCGCCGGGCCGGTCTGGAAGTGGGGCAGGGACGCCGAAAACACAAGGGATAGTGGCTTGCGCCGCCGCCGCCGGCGCGCGAGGCTCCTGGGCGACCCCGGAGGGCACCATGCAGACCCAGCCTCCCTTCAAGGTTTTCTGGCAGCCTGGTTGAACCAGCTGCCTGAGACTCAAGGAGTTTCTATCGGCCCGTGCGGTCGACTATGTATCCGTCAATGTGCTCGATGACGAAGCCGGCCTGGCCGAGCTCAAGGCGCTGGGCGCGCGCTCGGTGCCGGTGCTCTCGCGCGGCGACAAGTACACCTACGCCCAGAGCCTGAAGGCGATCGTCGAGTTCGTCGGCCTGGACGAGAAGACGAGCCCCGACCTGACGCCGGCCGAGCTGCATGCGCGGCTCGACAGGTTCATGGACGCGGCCATCGCGCTCCTGCCGCTGATGCCGGCCGACCGCCTGGACATCCACGTTCCGGGCCGGCCGCGCAGCTACCGCCACCTGTCGTTCCACATGTTCCGGGTGGTCGCGGCCTTCCTCGACGCGATCGACGGCATCACCCTGGTGCAGGACGCCTTCCGCGAGGTGCCGGCCGAGGACGCCACCATGGAATGGGTCGCCGACTACGGTGCCCAGGTGAGGCAACGGCTCGACGCCTGGTGGGCGAAGACGTCGGACCGCGACGGCACGGGCACGCTCGACACCTATTACGGCCCGCAGACCATGCATGAGCTGTTCGAGCGCACGACCTGGCACTGCGGCCAGCATGTACGCCAATGGATGATGCTGCTCGAACGCGAGGGCGTGCCGCACGCGCCCCCGCTGGGTGACGCCGATTTCGCCAGGCTGCCGATGCCACAGAACGTCTGGGACGGCTGACGCCTTCCCTGGCATCCGATCAGGGCTGCTTGAGGCCCGTGATGCTGATGACCTTGGCTGTCTTCCAGCGTTCCTCGTCCAACATGCGCTTGCCATCGACGGTCTTGCGAGGAATGTCGCCGGTTCCGTTGATCCGGACCCGGAAGGTGCCCTGGATCGTCTTGTTGTCGACGGTCTCGCTGATGAACGTGCCGTCGCCCTTGGGCTTGCGTGACGAAGTCTTGCCGCAACCTCTGGGCCAGGTGCAGGCACCGCCCACCAACGTGACGGTCGCCCGCAGCTCGGCCCCGCCGCCGAGGATCTGCTTGCCGTAGGCCTCGCGATTGCGGTCGTTGATCTCGATGATCGCCGTGATCGACTGCTGGTTCAATCCGCTCTCGCAGAGGCACGTGGCCTTCCACTCGACGGGCTTGTCCTGCGCGAGCGCCGGCGTGGCGCCGCTGAAGCCGATCAGGATGCCGGCGATGCCAACGAGCGAGCCGACACCCCATATGCGCGCAAACTTGATCATGGTCCGTCTCCCCCGGTCACGCTCACGCCGAGAAGCCTAGGGGACATTCACACGCACTGCAACGACTGCGCCAGACCGCGCGGATCTATCCGCGCAGCGTCCCGCCGGCCTGCTTCGCCACCTGGGCCACGACCTTCTGGCCGATGGCCTCGATCTGGGCGTCGGTCAGCGTCTTGTCGATCGGCTGGATGGTGATCGACAGCGCCACCGATTTCTTGCCATCGGGCACGCCGGTGCCGGCATAGACGTCGAAGACCTGCGCGGCGACGATCATCTGGCGGTCGGCGGCGCGCGCGGCGCGGCTCAGCGTCTCGGCCGCCACCGCCGCATCGACGATGAAGGCGAAGTCGCGGTCCAGCGGCTGCAGCGGCGAGAGCTTTAGCATGCTGCGCGCCTTGCTGCCCCTGGCCTTGGGCGGCGGCGGTGCGTCGATGAAAACCTCGAAGGCGGCCACAGGTCCGCGCAGGTCGAGGTCGGCCAGGATTTCGGGATGGATCTCGCCGAAGATTGCGAAGGGCCGGTCGCCCAGCAGCAGGGTGCCGCTGCGCCCGGGGTGGTACCAGGAAGGCGCCGCCGCCTTGGTCTGCAGGTTCTCGACCGGCGCGCCGATCGCCGCCAGCGCCGCCAGCGCGTCGGCCTTGGCGTCGAAGGCGTCGGCGTTGCGCTCCGGGCCGGTCCAGCCACGCTGCACCGCGCGGCCGTAGCGCACGCCCGTCGCGACGAAGCGCTGCCCCCTGGGCGTCGGGTCCTGGTAGGTCGGGCCGACCTCGAACAGGGCGGCGTCCCGCAGGCCGCGCGCCTCGTTGCGGCCGCAGGCCTGCAGCAGGTTGGGCAGGATCGACGGGCGCATCACGTCGAGGTCCGAGGCGATCGGATTGAGCAGCCTCAGGGTGTCGGGCACGCCGCCGAACCTCGCCGCCAGCGCCGAGGACATGAACGAGAAGCTCATCGCCTCTTCCATGCCGCGGGCGGCCAGCGCGCGCTTGGCCTGCGGCACGCGGCGCTGCATGGCGTCGCGCACCGGCTTGGGCATGGTCGCCACCTTGGGCATCGACACCGCCGGCAGGTGATCGAAGCCGAAGACGCGCGCGATCTCCTCGACGAGATCGGCCTCGCCCTCGACGTCGCCGCGCCACGACGGCACAGCGACGGTCCACGGCCCGCTGCCCGAGGGCTCGAAGCCGAGCTTGCGCAGGATATCGACCTGCGTCGCCGGCTCGACCACCAGGCCGCCGAGGCTGGTGATGCGATCGGGCCGCAGCATGTAGCTGCGCTGCCAGGCCGGCATGGTGCCACTCGATGTGAGCTCGCTGGTCTCGCCGCCGCACAGCTCGAGGATCAGGCGTGCGGCGACCTCGGCACCCCACCACACCGACTCCGGATCGATGCCGCGCTCGAAGCGGTAACGCGCGTCGGACATGATGCCGAGCTTGCGGCCGGTGGCCGCGACGCTCTTGGGATCGAAGTAGGCGACCTCGAGGAACAACTCGGTCGTCGTCTCCGACACGCCGGAATGCTCGCCGCCCATGATGCCGCCGATGCCGTGCACCGCCTTGGAATCGGCGATCACTGCCATGGTCGAATCGAGCGTGTAGGTCTTGCCGTCGAGCGCCAGGATGGTCTCGCCGTCGCGCGCCTGGCGCATGACGAGGTCGCCCGACAGCTTGGCGGCGTCGAAGACGTGCAGCGGGCGGTTGAGGTCGAAGGTCACCAGGTTGGTGATGTCGACCAGCGCCGAGATCGGTCGCAGGCCGATATCGCGCAGCCGCTTCTGCAGCCAGGCCGGGCTCGGGCCGTTCTTGACATTGCGGAAGTAGCGGCCGACGACGATCGGGCAGGGCGACCCCGGCTTGACCTCGTAGCCATGCGTCCACTTCACCGGGCTGGCATAGCCGCCGGCGACCTTGGCGAGATCCGGCAGCTTGCGGCGGCCGATGCCGGCAGCCTCGAGATCACGCGCAATGCCGATCACGCCCAGCGCCTCGGCGTGGTTGGGCGTGGCCTTGATCTCGATCACCGGATCGTCGAGGCCCAGCGCCCGCGCTGCCGGCAGGCCGATCGGCGTGTCTTCAGGCAGATCGATGATGCCGTCGTGATCCTCGCTCAGCTCCAGCTCGCGCTCGGACAGAAGCATGCCGTTGCTGTCCTCGCCGCGGATCTTGCCCGGCTTGAGATCCAGCCTGGTGCCCGGGATGTACAGGCCCGGCGCGGCGAAGATGCCCTTCATGCCGGTGCGCGCGTTGGGCGCGCCGCAGACGACCTGCACGACGCCGTTGCCGGCGTCGACCTTGCAGACCCTGAGCTTGTCGGCGTTGGGATGCGGCTTGGCTTCGACGACATGGGCCGTGACGAAGCCCTTGAGCTTCTCGGCGCGATCGATCACCTGCTCGACCTCCAGGCCGAGCATGGTCAGCGTCTGCGTGATCTGCTCCAGCGAGGCCTCTGTATCGAGATGCTCGCGCAGCCAGGAGAGCGTGAACTTCATCGTCCCAGCCCTCCGGTGAGGCTTGGCACGTCCAGCGGGTTGAAGCCGTAGTGGCGCAGCCAGCGCAGGTCGCTTTCGTAGAAGGTGCGCAGATCGGGGATGCCGTATTTCAGCATCGCGATGCGCTCGATGCCCATGCCGAAGGCGAAGCCCTGGAACTCGCCGGGATCGACACCGCAATTGCTCAGCACGTTGGGATGCACCATGCCGCAGCCCAGGATCTCGAGCCACGAGTCGCCTGCGCCGATACGCAGCTCGCCGCCCTTCCACGAGCAGCCGATATCGACCTCGGCCGACGGCTCGGTGAACGGGAAGTAGGACGGGCGGAAGCGCAGCGGCAGATCGTCGATCTCGAAGAAGGCGCGGCAGAAATCAGTGAGGCAGCCCTTGAGGTGGCCCATGTGCGTGACGCGGTCGATCACCAGGCCCTCGACCTGGTGGAACATCGGGGAGTGCGTCTGGTCGCTGTCGACGCGATAGGTGCGGCCCGGCACGATCACGCGCAACGAGCCGCCGGCGGCCAGCATCTTCTTGGTCTCGGGATCGAGCAACGTGCGCGACTGCACCGGCGAGGTGTGGGTGCGCAGCACCATGGGCATGCCGTCTTCGCGCGGCGGCAGGAAGAAGGTGTCCTGCATCTGCCGCGCCGGATGGTCGGGCGGGAAGTTCAGCGACTCGAAATTGAGCCAGTCGTCCTCGATGTCCGGACCCTCGGCCCAGACGAAGCCCATCTCGCCGAACACGGCGCAGACCTCGTCCATGGTCTGGCTCAGCGGATGGATGTGGCCCGTGCGCTCGGGCCGCGTCGGCAGGCTGACATCGATGCGTTCGTTCTCGAGCTTTGCGGAAAGCGCCGCGCGGTCGAGCTCGATCTTGCGCGCCGAGATCGCCACCTCGATCTCGCTCTTCAGCGTGTTGACGCGCGCTCCGAAATGCTTGCGCTGGTCCGGCGTCAGGCTGCCCAAGGTCTTCATCTGGCCGGTGACGCGCCCGCTCTTGCCCAGGGCGGCGACGCGCACGGCGTCGAGCGCACGCAGATCGCCGGCAGCGCCGATGGCGGCCAGCGTCTCGTCGCGGATGGTGGAGAGATCGTCCATGGCAGGATCCTCAAACGCTGAGGTCAGGACACGAAAAGGGGAGGCCGGTCGCCCGGCGCTCCCCTTCGCTTCGGATGGACCCGGCGCAGGGCCGGGTACGAGGTTCAGAGCGCGGCCCGGGCTTGTTCGACCAGGGCCTTAAAAGCCTCGGGTTCGCGCGCGGCGATGTCGGACATCACCTTGCGGTCGAGCTCGATGCCGGCCTTCTGCGCGCCGTGGATGAACTGCGAGTAGGTCATGCCGTGCTCGCGCACCGCGGCGTTCAGGCGCTGGATCCACAGCGCGCGGAAGTTCCGCTTCTTGGCGCGGCGGTCGCGGTAGGCGTACTGAAGGCCCTTCTCGACCTTCTCGACGGCGGCGCGGAAGACGTTCTTGGAGCGGCCCCGATAGCCCTTGGCGAGATCGAGAACCTTCTTGTGGGCGGCGCGGGCGGTAACGCCCCGTTTGACGCGTGCCATGTTGGGTGTCCTCCGCTCAGCCGTTGGGCAGGAAGTTGCGCTTGATCTTGCGCGCGTCGCCTTCGAAAGCGATCACCGTGCCGCTGGCCTGGCGCAGGAAGCGGTTGGACCGCTTGCGCATGCCGTGACGCTTGCCGGCGACGGGAATCTTCACCTTCCCGGTGGCCGTCAGCGAGAAGCGCTTCTTGGCAGCGCTCTTCGTCTTCATTTTGGGCATTTGCATCCTCGTTCAAATAGTTAGCGCCCCTCTGGGGGCGCTGCCGACGTGCTCGTCGGCGGGATGTTTCCGAACCGCCATGGCATGCCCTTTACGCCAGGCCGTCCGAAAGGACGCGGGGTTATACAGAGGCGGGGAGGGGGGCGCAAGACGCCCGAGGCACCCTCTGCACGGCTCAGACCCTGGTGTTGTCAGCCGGCGGTTGCGGCGTGGCGGGCGGCGGCGATGGCGGCGGCGGCAGGTAGATCGCCGGGCATCCCTTGGCGCGCATGGCCCGGACAATTGCTTCCTGCTCGCCTTTATAGCGGGCGATCTGCGGCGCGATGCTCTGGCCCGACATCGATGCCACCGGCAGGCCGAGCAGAATCACGCCGGCGATGTCGTTGGAGCGGGCCGTGCTCTGCTGGTGCGATGCCGTGGCCAGCGCCGCGTGCAGCCGCAGCGTTTCCTCGCCGAGCTGCTGGCACGACCAGCTCTGGTACGGCACCTCGCTGACGTAGGCTGGCTGGATGCTCTCGGGCGTTGGTGCGCACGCCGACGCCGCGCCAGCCAGTACGATGATGACAAGCCGCTTCACAGTGCAAGCTCCGCGTGTATGACTGCATCGTCATGCAGCTCTACGGGGCGGGACGGCTTTTCATCCCCGAGTGCTGGTGGCTTCCGCCTCATCGAGCCGCTCGCGTAGCCGCTCCAGCTCCGCCTTTAATGCCTGCACCTCCTCCAGCGTGCAGCCCGTGGCGCCGAGCAGGCCGTGCGGCACCGCCTCGGCCTTCTTGCGCAGCGCTTCGCCCTTGACGGTCAGGCCGATGCGGACCTGGCGCTCGTCGCTGGTGTCGCGCTCGCGGCGCACCAAGCCGGCCGCCTGCAGCCGCTTGAGAAGCGGCGTCAGCGTGCCCGAGTCGAGGCGCAGGCGCTGGCCGATCTCCTTCACCGAAAGCCCATCGGCCTCCCACAGCACCAGCATCACCAGGTACTGCGGATAAGTCAGGCCCAGCGGCTCGAGCAGGGGCTTGTAGACGCGGTTCAGCGCATGCGCCGTGGAATAGACCGCGAAGCACATCTGGTTGGACAGGCTGAGGGCGGACATCTTGGTCATGTCGGTAATATGTCGTCGTCAATTCTATTGCGCACCATTTATTTGTGCTTGGGTCAATCACGGTTATATGATGTCCAATTAAATTGTACACAATCTAATTTGGCGCTATATACCGGGCATCGTTTCTGCCCGAGGAGATATCCAATGTCCGTGAAGGTTCTGTACCGCACTTCCGCCACCGCCACCGGCGGTCGAGATGGCCAAGCCGCTACCGAAAGCGGCAGCTTTGCCGTCAAGCTGGCCACGCCCAAGGAACTGGGCGGCGCGGGTGGCCCTGGCAACAACCCGGAGGAACTTTTCGCCGCCGGCTATGCCGCCTGCTTCATCGGCGCCATGAAGGCCGTCGCCGGCGGCAAGGTGCCGGCGGATGCGAAGGTCACCGCGTCGGTCGGCATCGGCCCGCGCTCGGAGGGCGGCTTCGGTCTCGACATCGATCTGGCGGTGTCGCTGCCCGGCCTGCCGGCGGATGAGGCGCAGGCGCTGGTCGAGAAGGCCCATCGGGTGTGCCCGTACTCGAACGCGACCCGCAACAATGTCGATGTGCGGCTGAAGATCGTCTGAGGTCGCGTCCGCCTGGAAGGCGCCGGCATGGTCCGGCGCCTCTCGGCGCTGAGCGTTACTTGGTGGTCAGCACCATCACCATCTGCCGGCCCTCGAGCCGGGGATAGGTCTCGATCTTGGACAGGTCGGCGAGCTCGTCGCGTACGCGCTCGAGCACCTTCACCCCGAGATCCTGGTGCGCCATCTCGCGGCCGCGGAATCGCAGCGTGACCTTGACCTTGTCGCCTTCCTCAAGGAACGAGCGCATCTGGCGCATCTTGACGTCGTAGTCGTGGTCATCGATGCCGGGGCGGAGCTTGATCTCCTTGACCTCGATCACCTTCTGCTTCTTGCGCGCCTCGTTGGCCTTCTTCTGCGCCTCGTACTTGTACTTGCCGTAATCGCCGATCTTGCACACCGGCGGATCGGCGTTGGGCGAGATCTCGATCAGGTCGAGACCGGCTTCCATCGCCATCTCCTCGGCCTCGCGGACGTCGAGGACGCCCACCATCTCGCCGAGTTCGTTGATCAGGCGGACCCGCTGGGCCCGGATCTCTCGATTCACGCGCGGCCCGTCGCGGGTCGGCGCGGATTGCTGCATCGGCCTGGCTATCGCTGCATCTCCATCTCCGGTTGCCGCCGGCGGATATCGCCGGCAGCTCTCACACAACGCACGAAAGGGCGCGCCGTTACAGCGGCGCGCGCGCCTCCTCCTTCAATCTATGGACGGCGTCCGCCAGCGCAAGGGTTTCCTGCCGATCGCTGCCCAATCTGCGGATGGAAACCGTGCGGCCCCCGACATCGCGGTTGCCGACGGCGATCAGCACCGGCGTCTTGGCCAGCGAATGCTCGCGGACCTTGTAGTTGATCTTCTCGTTGCGCAGATCGGTCTCGACCCGCAACCCGGCTTCGGCCAACGCCTGCGCCACCTCCTGCGCATACCCATCGGCGTCGCTGACGATCGTGCATACCACCGCTTGCGTCGGTGCCATCCACAGCGGGAAACGGCCGGCGTAGTTCTCGATCAGGATGCCGATCATGCGCTCCATCGAGCCGAATATGGCGCGATGCAGCATGACGGGACGATGGCGCGCGCCGTCCTCGCCGACATAGGACGCGTCGAGACGTTCCGGCATGAGGAAATCGACCTGCAAGGTGCCGCACTGCCAGTCCCGGCCGATGGCGTCGCGCAGCACGAACTCCAGCTTGGGCCCGTAGAACGCACCCTCGCCGGGATTGAGGATCAGCTCGATGCCGGCGGCCTTCGACGCGTCGCGCAGTGCCGCCTCCGCCTGGTCCCACACCGCGTCGCTGCCGGCGCGCACCGGCGGCCGGTCCGAGAACTTCACGAAGAACTCGGGGAAGCCGAGGTCGCGGTAGATGCCGCGCAGCAGGTCGCAGAAGCGGATCGTCTCCGCCTCGATCTGCTTCTCGGTGCAGAAGATGTGCGCGTCGTCCTGCGTGAAGTTGCGCACCCGCAGGATGCCGTGCAGCGCGCCGGCCGGCTCGAAGCGGTGGCACGAGCCGAACTCGGCCAGGCGCAGCGGCAGGTCGCGGTAGCTCTTGAGGCCCTGGTTGAAGATCTGCACGTGGCACGGGCAGTTCATCGGCTTGAGCGCGAAGATGCGCTCGTTCGGGTTGGCGACGAACGCGCGCAGGCCCTCCTCGTTCTCCGAGATGTACATGTTCTCGCGGAACTTCTCCCAGTGGCCCGACGCCTCCCAGAGACGGCGATCCACGAGCTGCGGTGTCTTGACCTCGACATAGCCGCCGGCGTCCAGACGCCGGCGCAGGAAGGCTTCGAGCGTGCGCCAGAGCTGCCATCCCTTGGGATGCCAGAACACCATGCCGGCGGCCTCTTCCTGCTGGTGGAAGAGGGCCATCTCCCTGCCGATGCGGCGATGGTCGCGCTTCTCCGCCTCCTCGAGCTGCGTGAGGTGCGCCTTCAGCTCCTTGTCGCTGAAGAAGATCGTGCCGTAGATGCGCTGCAGCTGGGCGTTCCTGGCGTCGCCGCGCCAGTAGGCGCCGGAGACGCGCATCAGCTTGAACGCCTTGCCGAGCTTGCCCGTCGAGGGCAGGTGCGGGCCCTTGCACATGTCCTGCCACGTGCCCTGGCGATAGACCGTGATCTCCTCGTTGGCCGGCAGTTCGTCGGACCACTGGGCCTTGAAGCTCTCGCCGTGCTCGACGAAGAACGCCTTCAGCCGGGCGCGGTCCCAGACCTCGCGCTCGATCGGCAGGTCGCGGTCGACGATCTCCGCCATCCGCTTCTCGATCTTCTCGAAATCCTCGGGCGTGAACGGCTCGGCGCGCGCGAAGTCGTAGTAGAAGCCGCTCTCCGTCGCCGGGCCGAAGGTGATCTGCGTGCCGGGATAGAGTTCCTGAACCGCCTGGGCCAGCACATGGGCGGCGTCGTGGCGCAGCAATTCGAGCGCGTCGGGATCCTTCGACGTGACGATGGCGACCTTGGCGTCGCGCTCGATCGGCCGGCCAAGGTCGCGCATCTCGCCATCGACCTTCACCGCCAGCGCCGATTTGGCGAGGCCGGGACCGATGCTGGCGGCGAGCTCGGCGCCGGAGACGGGCTTGTCGAACGACCGGATACTGCCATCCGGCAAAGACAGATTGATCATGGGATGAACTCGGAGAACGGGAGGCAAGGAACGGGCGTGCCTGATGGCATCACCCTGAAAAAGCGCGCCGTCTCAAGGAGTTGCGCGCCAGGCCGGTCTGTCCCCTGGACATGCCAAAGGGTCCGGCCGCCTCAAGTTCGGTCGGTCGACGTTCGACGGTGCGCACCCCACAGGCGCGCGATGGCTCGGTCAAAGTCGATCATGGGCATGGAGGTACTGATGGCCCTCAGCGCTGTCAAGGTGTCGCAGGCCGATCCTCAGCGATAGATCAGGCAGCCGCGCGCCTCGAGATCGGCGAACCAGGAAGGCGCCTGAAGCGTGGTCACCCAACGCAGATCGATCTTCTCCAGACGCGGCAGCGTGGCCAGGGCCGCGGGCAGATGGGCCAGCGGATTGCCGCGCAGATCGATCAGCCGCAGCTCGCGCAGGTCGCCCACGGCCTGCGGCAAGGACGACAGCGCATCGTTGCGCAGGTGCAGCTCGCGCAGGCTCGTCAGCCGGCCGATCGCTTCGGGCAGCGACGTCAGGGGATTGTCGGTCACGCGCAGCTCGACCAGGCCGGTCATGCCGGTCACCGCTTCGGGCAGGGCCGCGAAGGCGTTCTGGCTGATGTTCAGGTAGCGCAGCCGGGTCAGCCGCGCGAGCGATCGCGGCAGATCGCTGAGGCGATTGTTGTGGAGATAGAGGAAGTCGCTCAGGCCTTCGATCTCGCCCAGCGCCTCGGTCAGGCTCGTGAGCTGGTTGTGGCCAAGATCGAGCATGCGCAGCCGCTTCAGGCGGCCGACACCGTCCGGCACCTGCGACAGCTCGTTCTCCGACAGGACGAGGGTTTCGAGATCGCTCCGATCCCACAGCGGTTCGGGTACCGCGCGAAGGCTTTGCTGGCGCAACGAGACGTGCTTGCCGGTCATCGACATGGGGGTGCCGGCGGTCCCATCAGGGCACGGCCATCATGTCGGCATAGAGCGCCACGGTTTCGCGCCCCATGCGCTCGACGCTGAAGCGCTCGCGGATATGGGCGCGGGCTCGGGACGCCAGCTGGGCGCGCGCCTCGGCGTCGAGCGACAGCGCGCGCTCCAGGCTGCGGGCCAGGGCCGAAGCGACGCCCGGCGGCGCGCTCCAGCCGGTCACCTGCGCGACCATCGCCTCGACCGCGCCGCCGGCGGCGTCGCAGACCGCCGGGCGACCCATCGCCTGCGCCTCGGCGATGACGCGGCTGAAGCCTTCGCCATCGCCGCCGGCGACGACGACATCGGCCAGCATGTAGGCCGCCGGCATGTCCTCGCAGTAGGACGCGATGGCGGCGCGGCCACCCAGTCCCTTGGCCTCGATCAGCGCCTGCAGGCGACGCTCGAAGGCCGTGGCCGGAGTCTCGCCGCCGACGAACAGGCAATGGACGTCGTCGCGGTCGAGCTCGCGCAGAGCGTCGACCAGGCGCGCCTGGCCGCGGTCCTCGCTCAGCCGCGCCGGGAACAGCACGATCCGGCGATCGTCCGGCAGGCGCCATTGAGTCGCCAGCCGGATCACGCGGTCCGGCCGCACGGTCGCCGGATCGAAGCGATCGAGGTGGATGCCGGGGCGGATGGTCAGCAGTCGCGCCTCGGGAAGACGATGGCGCTGGCGCAGGTCGTGCGCGACGTGGTCCGACACGGCGATCACGCGGTCGGCCGCCGCCTGCGCCTCGTCGAGCCAGCGATGCGTCCAGGCACCGGCGCCACTGGGCGCGTGTGCAGTTGCGACGTAGCGCCTGCCATGCTCGCGCGCCAGGCGACGTGCCATCCACGCCGTCGCGGGCGAGCGCGCGTGGAGAATGTCGATCTCGCGGCCGGCCATGGCTTCGCGCAGCCGGCGCAGGCCGGCATAGGCGGCGACCAGGCCGTCGGCGTCGAGCGCCACGTCGAGATGCGTGATCTTCAGGCGGCGCAGCTCGCCGGCCATCGCCTGGCCGCCGCCGGCGATCAGCGCCTTGCCGCCGGCGGCGACGAGCGCGGCGGCGGTGTCGATGGCCGCACGCGCGATGCCGCCGCGGTCGAGCGCCGGCACGAGCTGCAGCACGCTGGGCGGGCGGCTCGCCGTCGTTACGTCGGAGATGGTAGGAACGTCGCTCACGGGCGCATCCGCCCGGTACGATCATCGCTTGAGAGAACGAAGCCGTGACGACAGGCAGCGACCATCCGCAAACACTAACACGGGCCGACGGCGCGACAATCGCGTACCATGTCGTCGGCGGGCAGTTGCCCACAGTCATTTTCTTCGGCGGCTTCCGCTCCGACATGACCGGCACCAAGGCGACGTCGCTCGACGCCTGGGCGCGGCGCACCGGCCAGTCCTATGTGCGCTTCGACTATTCGGGCCACGGCCAGTCGGGCGGCGAGTTCACCGACGGCACGATCGGCGTGTGGCTCGAGGATTCGCTGGCGGTGATCGAGAGGGCCGCGCGCGGCAAGCTCGTGCTGGTCGGCTCCAGCATGGGCGGTTGGCTGTCGCTGCTCGCGGCCAGGCGGCTGGGTGCGCGCGTCGCCGGCTGGATCGGCATCGCCGCCGCGCCGGACTTCACCGAGAAGCTGCTGCTGGCCAATCTCTCGCCGGCCGACCGCGCCGAGCTCGAGCGCGACGGCCGCCTGGTGCGCCCCAGCCAGTACTCGCCAGAGCCGACGATCCTGACGCGCACGCTGATCGAGGAAGGCCGCAACCACCTCGTGCTCACCTCGCCATTGCGGCTCGACTGTCCGGTGCACCTGTTCCACGGCATGAAGGATCCCGACGTGCCGTGGCAGCTGTCGCAGCGCCTGCTCGAGCACATCGAGGCGCCCGACATCGCCTTTACCCTGACCAAAGACGGCGATCACCGCCTGTCGACACCATCGGACATCGATCGTTTGCTCGCCGCGGTCGAGGGGATGTGTCGGCGGGCCGACTGACAGGCTGTCCCGTTCAGGGCTTCTCGAACTTCGTCGCGGTAAAGGAGTTCTGCTTCGGCGTGCCGCCGCGCAGGCGAATCGCCTCGCTGATGCCCTTCATCATGGCGGTCCAGCTCGCCATCTGCGGGCCGGCGCCGGCCAAGCGCAGGACGAAGTTGCCGGGACGCGACACGCCCCTCGTGTAGAACATCACGCCCTCCTCCACGTAGTGGAAGCCGAACTCGCGGGCGCCATTCTCCGGATGCGATCCGTACTTGTCACAACTGATCGTCTGGATGTCGAAGTAGCTGTCGCCCGATGTCTCGCCGAAGCCCTTCGACAACGCGACCAGCGCGATCGAGCCGTTGTCGGGTCCCAAGATGTCGATGTCGTAGATGTCGCCGATCTTCGGATCTGTCGACGTTCGCTTGGTGAACTTGTTGATGGTGTTGAACGCGCCATTGTTCACCGCCGCATTGGGGCTCTTGGCGAACTCCAGCATGTACTCTTCGGGGCTGAGGTCAGCGGGCATTTTCAGGATGGTGACGGTATACTCGTCGTAGACGTAGGTGCCGCTGCCATCGGCCAAGGTCTGGAACTTGGCGCTGCTGTCGGCAATCGCCTTGAGCACGGTCGCATCGGTCGTCCACGTCCCGCCGCGCAGACGCTTGAAGCTGTCCTTGCGCAGGCGTGCGAGGTCGTCTTCGCGATCCGTCATCGCTGGATCTCCCCCTCGAAGAATCGAGAGGCTACACGCCGGCGGCGGCGGGAGTCTATGGCACCGGCGCGGCTGCAAGGATCGCGCGCAGGCCTTCGCGATAGGTCGGATAGGTCAGTTGCACGCCGAGCTCCTGCTTGATCAGCCTGTTCCGCACGCGCCGGCTGTCGGCGTAGAACGAGCGCGCCATCGGTGTCAGCGACGGCGCGATCCGGTCGTAGGGGATGGCCGGCGGTACCGGCTGGCCGAGCAACTCGAAGGCATGGGCGATGACGAGGGCGTTGGGCGCCGGCTCGTCGTCGGCGACATTGTAGAGCGCGCCGCCGCGCGGCTTCTCGATCGAAGCCGCGAGTGTCGCGGCGATGTCCTCGACGTGGATACGCGAGAAGACCTGGCCGGGCTTGTCGATGCGCCGCGCCGTGCCGGCGCGCACCTGGTCGATGGCGCTGCGGCCCGGACCGTAGATGCCGGGCAGGCGGAAGACGTGAACCGGCGCGCCGTGGCCCTGCCACAATCCCAGCCATTGTTGCTCGGCGACCACGCGCCATTGCGAGCGGTCGTTGGACGGCGCCAGCGGCGAGGTCTCGTCGACCCAGCCGCCGGCGGTGTCGCCATAGACGCCGGTGGTCGAGAGGTAGCCGATCCAGGCGAGAGTGCCTGCATGAGCATCGAGCCAGTCGCGATGCAGCCGAAACGCCGGATCGCCGTCGTGGTCGGGGGGAACCGAGGACAGGACATGGGTGACACCGGCGAATGCTTCCTGAGCGACGGGTTGCCGACCATCGAACAGCAGCGGCTCGATGCCGGCATCGCTGAGCGCCGCCGTGCTCTCGGGCGTGCGACAGGTGCCGACGAGGCTCCATCCACGTCGCCGCAGGCGAGCGGCGAGATATCGCGCACTGTAGCCGAGGCCGAAGCAAAGAAGGCGGGAGGTCATGCGTCACCCTTGCCCGGCGCGCCGTCCTGGCGCAAGTGTGCGGCAATGATCGCGCGTCCGCTCGTCCTCACCCTCATCGCCGCGCTCGCCGCGCCGGCCGCGCCTGCCTGGGCGCAGGGGCCGTCGCTCGATCCGGCGCGGCGCTACAGCGCCTGCATGGCCCAGGCGCGGGCCGAGCCGGTCAAGGCGCTGAACGCGGCGCAGGAATGGCTCAAGGACGGTGGCGGCATGGCCGCGCGCCATTGCATCGCCATCGCGCTTTACGGCGCCGGCCAGTTCGTCGAGGCCGGCGCGCAACTCGAGCAGCTTGGCCGCGAGATGACCGGGCAGAGCGCGCAGTTGCGCGCCGAGGCCTTCGCCCAGGCGGGACAGGCCTACCAGGCGGCGCGCCTTGGCGAGAAGGCGCTGTCGATGCAAAATGCCGCCATCCTGCTCGACCCGCGCAACGCCGACATCTGGGTCGACCGCAGCATCACCTTCGCCGCGGTGTCGGCCTGGCGCGAGGCGGCGTCCGACCTCTCGCGCGCGCTGCAACTGTCGCCCGACCGTCCCGATGTGCTGGTCCTGCGCGCCGCGGCCTGGCGCAACGCCGGCGATTCCGCCAAGGCGCTGGCCGACGCCGAGGCGGCGCTGAAGCTGGAGAAGGACTATCCCGATGCGCTGCTCGAGCGCGGCCTGGCACGCCGCCTGCGCAACGACCGCGCCGGCTCCGATGCCGATCTCAAGCGGGTGATCGCGCTGGCAGGCGAGGACAGCGACCTCGGCAGGCGCGCGAAGGACGCGATGCGCGGCGCCGCGCTGGCGAAGCAGCCAGCGCCGCCGCCACGCAGGCCGACCCAGCCGGCGAAGAAGTAACGCCTTTCCTTCTCCCCGCGACGGCGGGGAGAAGGTGCCCGAAGGGCGGATGAGGGGCTTCGCGGAGTCTCGACAGCGACGGTGCTTGTCATTGCGCGAGGAAGCCCCTCATCCGCCTCGCTGACGCTCGGCACCTTCTCCCCGCCTTCGCGGGGAGAAGGGAAGGCCCTCTCCTACCTCACCAGAAGCCCGCTGCCCTGCTTCAGCGCGGCGATGGCGCGCTCGCGCAGGCCGGCGTCGGTCGCGCTGCTGACGGGGTGGTCGATGATGGCGAAGGCATAGCCGGGCATGCCCAGCACCTTGGCCATCAGCTCGGCGGCGCTGACGAAGTTGGTGGTCATCACGCCGAAGGCGGGCACGCCCTGGCGCTCGGCGGAGACAGCGTCGTGCAGACTGCACGATGAGCAGGAGCCTCAATCGCCTATGCCCGAGATCACCGCGTCCCAGCTTCGGATCTCGCCGACGATGCCGGCCGGCGCCGGTGCGCTGTAGTTGGGCTTGGTGCGCAGCACCACATTGGCGACGCCGTACTCCTTGCGCAGCACATCCTCCATGTGGGCGAAGAAGGCCTTGCTGCCTTCCTTGCCGTTGGAGATGAAGCCCACCGTCTTGCCCCTGAGCGTGTCCAGCCGCGGCGCCTTCTGGCCCACGGGCGCGGTCTTCTCGGGCGTGGGATCGAGGACGCGGATGATCATGGGACGCTTCCCTTGACTGAAGGCGGCGGCTCGCAATCGACGCAGGCGCCGATCGGCAGGGTGACGGCGTGGCTCTTGTCGCCGAGCCAGGGCGGGATCACGGCGCCGAAGCCGCCGGCCGGCCCGCCGGCGGCGATCACCAGCAACTGGTCGGCCGACTGCATTGCCGGATAGACGCTGTCGCCGCGGTCGCGCACGACGTTGCCCTTGCCGACATCGGCCCATTCGCGGCGATGGATGCGCGCGCGCTCGTGGATGAAGGCGGCGATGTCGCTCTTGCTCCAGTTCGCCGTCTGCAGATGCTCGCGCAGCTGCCGCGGGATGATCAGCGCGTAATTGCCGGGATGGATCGAGTAGTGGCGCAGATTGGCGCGCATCTCGGCGGCGAAGGTCTCGAGGATCTCCTCGGGCTTCGTCGTCCACTCGTTCATGATCTGGCGCGGCGCGCCGGCGGCCATCACGGTCACCGCCGAGGCCTCGCGCGGCAGGCCGCGCTGCTCGGCCAAGGTCGTCCAGGCGAGGTCGTCCTCGTCCTCGGCGACGCAGTAGCTGAACTTGCCGGGGTGGCCCAGGGTCGAGCGGTCGATCGCGCCGGGGCGCACGTCCATCAGGTTGATCAGGCAGAGCCGGATGGCGCGGCCGATCACCGCCGTGGCGCGGTCGCTGTTGCCCAGCGCGTTGAAGCTGCCCGTGGCGCCGATCTCCTGGCGGATCGGGCCGTTGATCACCACCAGCACGGCGCAGCCGCCGGTGCTGGCCGTGGCGCCGTGCATCAGGAACTCCTCGCGCATCATCGCCATCCAGGCGGTGACGACGACCGGAAAATGCATCGGCAGGCAGCCGGCCATCACGGCGTTGATGGCGAGCTTCTCGGCGACGATCGGCAGGCCGCGCACCGGCTCGATGCCGATCAGCTGATCGGGCGTCATCATCACCCGCTCGAGGCAGGCCAGCACCGCGTCCTCGGTCGGCGGCACGATCGGCAACCCGTCGGTCCAGCCGTTGGCGTGGTAGAGCTCCTGCACCGAGGCGATGCTGTCGGCTTCGTAGATGCGCGAGGCGAGCTGCATCCGGCAAGCATAGCGCCCGCCGGCGATATGCCAATCGGAACCCGATGCCGCCGATTGTTGCGGTTACGGCATCAATCCGAGCGCGACCATCGCTGGCGCAGAAGCGCCAGCAGGCCCGACGCGGCCGGCGTCGGCTCACGCTCGCGCAGCGCGATCAGGCCGATGCGGCGCATCAGCCGCGGCTCGAGCGGCACCACCCGCAACTGGCGGCCGAGCGGCCCGCGCACCGCGCCGCGCGGCACGATGCCCAGCCCGACGCCGGCCGCGACGAAGCTCAGCAAGGTGGCGATCTGCGTCACCACCACCAGTTGCCGCAGCGGCGCGCCCGCCATCGCCGCCGCTGCGTCGATGGTGCGCTGGGTTCGCGAATCGCCGGGCAGCGCGACGATGGGTTCACCGGAGATCGCCGACAGGCCGAGCGTGCGGCGCGCGGCAAGCTTGTGGCGCGCCGGCAGGACGACGCAGAAGGTCTCCTGGCCCAATGGCGTGCCGATCGCGAAATCCGGCAGCTCGTCGATATAGCCGATGCCGAAATCGGCCACGCCGCTGCGCACGTCCTCGAGCACCGAGCCGTGCACGCTCTCGCGCACCCGGATCTCGACGCCCGGCCGGTCGGCGCGATAGCGCGCGATCAGGCGCGGCAGGACCGCACCCGCCACCGACATGACGCTCGACACGACGACCAGGCCGCGGCGTTCCTGCGCCACCTCGCGCACGCTCTGCACGGTGATGCGCAGATCGTTCAGCATGCGGTCGGCGACCGCGGCGAACTCGCGGCCGGCGGGCGTGACCTGCACGCGCCGCGTCGTGCGGTCGAACAGCCGCACGCCGAGCTCGGCCTCGAGATGGGCGACGGTGCGCGTCAGCGCCGGCTGCGAGATGCGCAACCGGGCGGCGGCGGCGACGAAGCTGCCGTACTCGACCAGGGCCAGCACCGCCTCGAGCTGGCGGGCGGTGAAATCCGGGAGGGCTGTGCGATTGAGCTCGACGCGCCTGCTCACGCCGGCGCCGCGATGTCGTAGCGGCCGCCGACGCGGAAGCGGTCGAGGTACATCGGCAGGATCGCCTCGGCGCTGCGCGGCTGGATGCCGAGCTCGGCGAAGCCCTGGCTGCCCGGCCGCACGACGTTGTCGCGCAGCAGCAGGTCGAGCTGGTCGCGGGTGATCGGCGGGCTGGGCAGGAACTCGGCGAAGAAGGCGCCGATGCGCACCGGGAAGGCCGGCAGGCTTACGATGCGGCGCTTCAGCCCGGTCATGCGCAGCGTGAGCTCGACCAGCTCGCGATAGGTGTAGATGCGCGGGCCGCCCAGCTCGAAGACGGCGAACTGCGTGCGCTCCTCGGCCAGCGCGCGCACGACGGCTTCGGCGATGTCGCCGGCATGCACCGGCTGGAAGCGCGCGGTGCCGCCGTTGAACACCGGCACGACGGGCAGCATGCGCGCGCTGAGCGCCAAGCGGTTGAAGAACTTGTCCTCGGGGCAGAACACGACGCTGGGCCGCAGGATGGTGACGCTGGGGAAGGCGCGGTTCATCTGGTGCTCGGCCATCGCCTTCGAGGCGACGAGCCGGTTGCCCGGGCGGTGGTTGTCGGCGCCCAGCCCGGAGATGTGGATCACGCGCGCCACGCCCAGGTCGCGCGCCGCCTCGGCGATGTGGCGCGAGCCGTCGTCGTGCACCGCCTTGAATTTCTGTCGGCCGCGCTGGATCTGGATGCCGCAGGCGTTGACCACGGCCTGGCTGCCGGCGATCGCCGCGCGCACCGACTGCGGGTAGCGCACGTTGGCCAGCACGGCCATCACCTGGCCGACATCGCCGGCCAGCTTGGTGAAATCCGCCAGCTGGGGATGGCGCACCGCGACGCGCACGCGATAGCCGCGGGCCGCCAGCGCGCGCACGATGTAGCGGCCGATGACGCCGGTTCCGCCGAAAACCGTGACCTGCCGGATATCCATGGACCGCCCCGCTGCCGAATGCCTTGCTGGCGGGCGTATAGTACAGCCGCGGCCGTGACGGAACAGGCGGGGCAGGGAGGTGCGACGATGTTGAGGTTCGATCACCTGAGCCTGGCGGTCTCCGACTGGCAGGCCTCGCGTCGCTGGTACGTCGAGGTGCTGGGGCTCAGCGTCGAGTTCGAGATGCCCGACCGCCGCTCGGTGGCGGTGCGCGACGAGCACGACTTCACGATCTTCCTGGCCGAGGGCCCGGTGCCGGCGCATCCCGAGGCCTTCGCGCTCTACTTCCAGGTCGACGACGTGCATGCGTCTTACCCGGCAATGACCGCCAGGGGCGCCCGCGACGGCCATCCGCCGAAGAAGGTTTTCTGGGGCTTCGGCGCCGAGCTGCTCGATCCCGACGGCTACGCCGTCCGCCTGTGGGACGAGAAATCGATGAATGGTTGACATTGCTGGGCCCGGCCATTAACCGATGCGCCGGTCGGCGGTCCGTGCCCTGGTGGCGGAATTGGTAGACGCGCTAGTTTCAGGTACTAGTGCCGCGAGGCGTGGAAGTTCGAGTCTTCTCCAGGGCACCACCGACCGCCATGACAAACCATCTTCACCGCGGTGACCTGCCGGCCGGTCTCGACCTTGGCCCGGTGGTCGCCATCGATTCCGAGACCATGGGGTTGAACCCCCATCGCGACCGGCTCTGCGTGGTGCAGCTCTCGTCGGGCGACGGCGATGCCCATCTCGTGCAGTTCGCGCGCGGCCAGTACCACGCGCCCAACCTCGCCGCCCTGCTGGCCGATCCCGACCGGCTGAAGCTGTTCCATTTCGCGCGCTTCGACATCGCGGTGATGCGCCACTATCTCGGCGTCGTCACCCAGCCGGTCTACTGCACCAAGATCGCCGCGCGCCTGGTGCGCACCTATACCGACCGCTACGGCCTGAAGGATCTGTGCAAGGAGCTGCTGGGCGTCGAACTCAGCAAGCAGCAGCAATCCTCCGACTGGGGCGCCGATACCCTGAGCGACGAGCAGATCGCCTACGCCGCCTCCGACGTGCTGCACCTGCACAAGCTGAAGGCCCGGCTCGACGTCATGTTGCAGCGCGAAGGGCGCATGACGCTGGCCGAGGCGGCCTTCCGCTTCCTGCCGGCGCGCGCCCAGCTCGACCTCGACGGTTGGTCCGAGACGGATATTTTCGCCCATTAGAAACAAAAACGCCCAGGGGATGAGACAAGTTGGCGTGAAAATTGCTTTGACATCGGATTGACACAGCCGGCTAGATGGCCGGCATGAGCGGGATGGACGCCTCGGACGTCGCCACGCCGCCGGTGGATCGCCGGACAGCGCGCCGCCAGCGATTCGTCGCTCGGCCTGCCGCGCCGCTTCCCTTTCTGGTCCGCTACAGCACCCACCTCCAGATCGCCCTGCCGTTCTTCGCCCTGTTCATCGTCATGGCCGGGCTGGTCTGGCCGCTGATGGACGGCGAGGTCGTGCGCATGCCGGTGGGCCGCGCGCCGCTGACCGGCGATCGCACGGACTATGCCAGCCTCGAGCGGCCGCGACTGAGCGGCGTGGATCGTGCCGACCAGCCCTATTCCTTGGCCGCTGAGCGCGCCACCCAGCGCGGCCGGGACGACACGGTCATCGACCTGACCGCGCCGCGCATCGAGCTGACGGCGCGCAACGGGCGACGCATCGAGGTCTGGTCCGACACCGGCCGCTTCGACCGCACCGAGAGCCACATGGAATTCGCCGGCCACGTCACGGCGCGCGACGCCCGCGGCAATACCGTGGTCGCCGAACGCCTGCGCGTCGATCCGCGCGCCGGCAGCATGGTCAGCGACCGGCCGATCCGCGGCGACGGGCCGGACGGCGAGGTCGACGCCGAGGGCATCGAGGTGCGCGGCCATGGCGAACGCGTGATCTTCACCGGCCGGGTGCGCCTGCTGCTGCGTCCGGGCGACGAGGAGCGTTGAGATGCGCTGGCCCGTCCTGCTCCTCGCCTGCCTTTGGGCCATGATCCCCGGCGGCGTCGCGGCGCAGTCGGGCGAACGGGCCATCGAGGTCACCGCCGACCAGGGCCTCGAGTGGGACAAGACGCAGAAGCTCTACATCGCGCGCGGCAATGCCCGGCTGACGCGCGGCCGCACCTCGATCGCCGCCGGCATCCTGCGCGCGTGGTACCGCGACGACGGCTCGATGCGCGGCCAGGTCTACAGCGTCGAGGCCGAGGGCGATGTGCGCTTCACGCGCGACGATCTGGTGGCCACCGGCGGCCGCGGCACCTACGACACCGACAAGCGCGTCGGCCGGCTGAGCGGCGCGGGGCTCGCCGTGAGCAGCGGCGACGCGCGGCTGAGTGCCGGCGAGTTCATCGAGCTGCACGAGGACCGGCGCGTCGTGATCGCGCGCGGCGGCGTGCGGCTGGCGCGTCCCGGCGAGGAGCTGCGCGCCGACCTGCTGAGCCTGCACTTCGAGCCGGTCGAGACCGGTGGCCGCGGCCGCACGCGGCTGGCGCGCGTCGAGGCCGAAGGCAACGTGCGGGTCACCTCCTGCGCCGGCACGGTGCAGGCGAACCGCATCGTCTACGACCCGCGCAGCGGCGATGCGCAGCTTTCGGGCGAGGTGCGGCTGACGCGCGGCAACGACCGGCTTGAGGGCGCGGCGGCCGAGATCAATACCAGGGACGGCTCGATGCGCGTGACCTCCGCGCCGCGCGGGCGCGTCGCGGTGGTGCTGGACAAGGGCGGCGCGCCGAAGGGCGCGCCGTGCCGGTGACGACGATGAAGATGTCCTGGGTCGCGGGAGCGTGGTGATGGAGTGGGCTAGGCGGGCTGGGCCCGGGACACCGGGCGGACCGACGCTGCGCGCGGTATCGACGGATAGCGGGCTCGAGGCGGTGCGCCTCGACAAGCGCTACAACCGCCGTCCCGTCGTGCGTGATCTGTCGCTCAGCCTGCGGCGCGGCGAGGTGGTCGGGCTGCTCGGTCCCAACGGCGCCGGCAAGACCACGACCTTCCACATCCTCTGCGGCCTGATCTCCGCCGATTCCGGCGCCGTGCTGCTCGACGGGCGCGACATCACCAAGCTGCCGATGTTCCGCCGCGCGCGCCTGGGCATCGGCTACCTGCCGCAGGAATCCTCGGTGTTCCGCGGCCTGAGCGTCGCCGACAATCTGCGCGCGGTGCTCGAGCTCACCGAGCCCGATCGCGCCGAGCGCGAGGCGACGATCGCGGCCCTGCTCGAGGAGTTCGACCTCGAGCGCCTGGGCGATACGCCGGCGGCGGCGCTGTCGGGCGGCGAGCGCCGTCGCGTCGAGATCGCGCGCGCGCTGGCGGCGCGGCCGCGCTTCATCCTGCTCGATGAGCCGCTGGCCGGCGTCGATCCGATCGCCGTCGCCGAGATGCGCGGCCTGATCGGCACGCTGCGCGAGCGCGGCATCGGCGTGCTGATCACCGACCACAAGGTGCGCGAGACGCTGGAGCTGGTCGACCGCGCCTATGTGCTGCACGAGGGCGCCGTGCTGGCCGCCGGTCCGCCGGCCGAGCTGGTCGCCGACGAACGGGTGATCGACACCTATCTCGGCAGGGGCTTCCGGCTATGAGCGGCATGGGACGCATGTCGCTCGGCCCGCGCCTGGAGCTGGGCCAGCGCCAGTCGCTGGTGATGACGCCGCAGCTGCAGCAGGCGATCAAGCTGCTGCAGCTCTCGCAGATCGAGCTCGCGACCTATGTCGAGGGCGAGCTGGAACGCAATCCGCTGCTCACCGAGCTGAACGGCGCCGCCCTGTCGGACGCGCCCGAGCCCGAGGCGCCCGCGCCGGTCGAGCCGATGCCGTCGGCCGACTCCGCGACGATGCTGCGCGACGGCAACGCGGCGCTGGACGACGGTCCGGTGGCGCATGACGGCGAGGAGCATCGCGACCTCGGCGGCGACGGCTCGATCTGGAGCGGCGTCGGCGCCGGCGGCGGCCATGGCGGCGCCGAGGACTGGACCGACCCGCTCGCGCGCCTGCCCGACGAGGAAGACTCGCTGGTGCGCCACGCGCTGCGCCAGATCTCGCTGGAGTTCACCGACCCGACGGAGCGGCTGGTGGCGGCGGGGCTGGCCGATCTGCTCGAGCCTTCGGGCTGGCTGGGCGGTGACGAGGCGGAAGCGGTGCGGCTGGCGCTGGCCGTCGAGCGTGACCGTTTCGAGGCCATCCTGGCGCGCCTGAGGCGGATGGACCCGCCCGGCCTGTTCAGCCGCACGCTGGCGGAGTGCCTGGGCGCGCAGCTTGCCGATCGCAACCGGCTCGATCCGGCGATGACGGCGCTGCTCGACAATCTCGATCTGCTCGGCCGGCGCGACCTCGCCGCCCTGCAGCGGCGCTGCGGCGTCGACGCCGAGGATCTCGCCGACATGATCGCCGAGCTGCGCGCGCTCGATCCCAAGCCCGGCCTCAAGTTCGATTCGACCGGCAGCGTGACGGTGATTCCCGATCTCTTCCTGCGTCCGGCGCGTCATCCCGAGCAGGGCGAGATCTGGGAGATCGAGCTCAACAGCGACGTGCTGCCCAAGGTGCTGGTCGACCGGCGCTACGCCACGACGCTGTCGCGCTCGGCGCGCGACAAGGAGGCGAGGGAATTCCTCGCCGAGCGGCTGCAATCGGCCAACTGGCTGGTCAAGGCGCTCGACCAGCGCGCGACCACCATCCTCAAGGTGGCGAAGGAGATCGTGCGCCAGCAGGAGGGCTTCTTCCGCAAGGGCGTCTCGGCGTTGCGGCCGCTGGTGCTGCGCGACATCGCCATCGCGGTGGAGATGCACGAAAGCACGGTCAGCCGCGTGACCTCGCACAAGTACATGGCGACGCCGCGCGGCACCTTCGAGCTCAAGTACTTCTTCACCGCGGCGATTCCCTCGCGCGGCGGCGCCGAGTCGGTGTCGGCGGAGTCGGTGCGCTCGCGCATCCGCGGCCTGATCGCCGTCGAGCCGGCGAACGAGACCCTGTCGGACGATCGCATCGTCGAGCTGCTGCGCGGCGAGGGCATCGACATCGCCCGCCGCACGGTGGCCAAGTACCGCGAGGCCATGCGCATTCCCTCCTCGGTACAGCGCCGGCGGGAGAAGTCCATCCAGATCCCGGCGGCAGCTTCTATTCACATGAACGGGAGGTGAAATGGTGACATGAGGCGTGCATTGGCCGGTGAAATGCGTCTACCGGTGGCTTGCGGCGTTCCTTGACTCAATAGGGTCACCTCCCTATGGTCCGCCGCCTTCCGGCCGGGGACGTCCCCTTTAACGTCACCAGGTGTGGCATGAATCTCACCATCAGCGGCAAGCAGATCGATGTCGGCGATTCGCTGCGCACGCACGTCGAGCGTGAACTCGTGACATCGGTCGGCAAGTACTTCGGCACGGCGGTCGAGGGATCCGTCGTCTTCTCGCGCGACGGCTATCGCTTCCGCGCCGATGTCAGCGTGCATATCGGTCGCAACATCCTCGTGCAGGGCCAGGGCATGGCGACCGACGTCTATGCCGCCTACGAGATCGCCGGCGACCATGTCGCCAAGCGCCTGCGGCGCTACAAGCGGCGCCTGCGCGACCATCATCAGCGCGTCGGCCGCAACGGCCAGGACCTGTCGGCGCGGCATGTCGTGCTGGCGTCCGAGCCGGACGACGTGCCGGAGCGCGAGCCGGTCGAGCCCGGCCCGGCGGTGGTCGCCGAGATGCGCGTGGATATCCCCACCCTGACCGTGGGCGAGGCGGTGATGCGGCTTGATCTCGCGCACGAACCCGCGCTGATGTTCCGCAACAGCGCCAACGGTCTGATGAACATGGTCTACCGGCGTCGCGACGGAAACGTCGGCTGGGTCGATCCCGCCAACGCCCCGCATTGAGTCCAGGGTTCGTGTTCGATGGCCTCTGACGACAAGAGCAAGACCGATTCGGCCGCCCACCCCCCGGGCGAGAAGGAATGCAAGCGGATGGATATCGCCACGCTGCTCAGTCCACGCTCGGTGATCGCCGAGCTGCGCGCCACCGCCAAGAAGCAGGCCCTGCAGGAGCTGGCCTATCGCGCCGCCGCCGCCAGCGGCCTGCACGAACGCACCATCATCGACGCGGTGTGGGAACGCGAAAAGCTGGGCTCGACCGGTTTGGGCGGCGGCATCGCCATCCCGCATGCGCGCATCGCCGGCCTGGACACGCTGCACGGGGTGTTCGCGCGGCTGGTGACGCCGATCGACTTCGACGCGGTCGACGACCGCCCGGTCGACCTGATCTTCATGCTCATCGCACCGGAAGGCGCCGGAGCTGACCACCTGACGGCGCTGGCGCGGGTGTCACGGGCGATGCGGGACAGGGGATTGGTGGAGAAGGTTCGCGCCTCGTCGAACGCGGACGCGATCTACGCATTGCTGACTGGCTACGCCCGCTCGCAGGCGGCTTGAGCCGCCGTCTCCCCGCGCCAGGGCGGGCAGACGGCGGGCGCATTCCTCAGTGAACCAGGGCCGGCTCGAGATCGTTCTGGCGCACCAGCGCCTGGGCGAGTTCCGTCGAGGGCGCGGTCGCCAGCGGGCGTCCGTCGGCGGCGAAGACGCCGATCGCGTGCATGCCGTCGGGCAGCTGGACGGGACGGAGATAGGCGACCTGCTCGAGGCCGAAGGCCGCGAACTCCGCGGGCGTCAGATTGGTCTTGGGGGCAGCTGTCGCAATCATGGTTGGAGCCCTCCTTGGGCGCTCGCTGGTACGCCTGCTCAACGCGGGGGACTGACTACTTGGTGCTCTGCGGGCCGACATCAATGGTCTGCACGCCCGATGCACGGGCTGTGCCAGCTTTGCCACCGGCCTTCGACGCGGTCTCGATCGGGATCGAGCGCACCTTGGGCTCGATCTTCGGTCGCACCAGGTCGATCGACAGCAGCCCGTTGTCGAGCCTTGCGCCGGCGATCTCGATGCCCTCTGCCAGCATGAAGCTGCGCTGGAACTGTCGCGCCGCGATGCCGCGGTGCAGGTAGACCCGGTCGGGGTCCTCCTGCTGCTTGCCGCGAACCATCAGCTGGTGCTCGGCGAGCTCGATCGTCAGATCGTCCGAGGTGAATCCGGCGACGGCCAGCGTGATGCGCAAGCCGTTCTCGCCAATCCGCTCGATGTTGTAGGGCGGATAGCCATCGGCCGGATGCTTGGTCAGACGATCAAGCGTACGCTCGAGCTGGTCGAAACCCAGCAGCAACGGCGAACTGAACAGCGAGACCCGTGTCGTCACGACACCCCTCCTCCTAGAGCGGGCAGTCAAGCGGGGACCCAAATCTGGCATCCCCACATGTTGAATGTGGCCCCGTATGGTGGCGATTCAAGGGTCTTGCCTGGTCGCCATTGCCATGAATCACGAAACCAGACTGTGGTACAGGGGCTCAAGTCCTGTCCCCGATGCCGGAGATTTCCTTGTCCATTGCCGTCACCATCGCGCTCGAAGCCGGCGTGCTGTCGATCGTCATGAACCGTCCCGACAAGAAGAATGCGCTCACCCACGCGATGTACGCCGCCATGGCGGACGCGCTGGAGCGGGCCGAGCGCGAGGCGGAGGTTCGGGTCGCCCTGGTGACGGGCACCGGCGACGCTTTCACCGCCGGCAACGATCTCGGCGATTTCATGTCGGCGCCGCCGCAGGGCGAGGATGCGCCGGTGTTCCGCTTCCTGCGCGCCATCTCCTCTGCGTCCAAGCCGGTGATCGCCGCCGTCAACGGCCTGGCGGTGGGCGTCGGCACGACCATGCTGCTGCATTGCGACCTGGTCTACGCCGCACGTTCGGCCACCTTCACCGCCCCTTTCGTCAACCTCGCGCTGGTGCCCGAGGCCGCGTCCTCGCTGCTGCTGCCGCAGCGCATCGGCCACGCCAAGGCGGCCGAACTTTTCCTCCTCGGGGCCAGGCTGGACGCAGCCGGCGCCGAGATTGCGGGACTCGTCACGGCGGTGTTCGATGATGCCGCGCTGGCGACGGAGGCGACGGACCGCGCCAGGGCGCTGGCGGCGAAGGCGCCCAACGCCGTGCGCCTCACCAAGGCGCTGATGAAGCGTCAGCCGGAGCCGGTGGCCGCGCGCATGGCCGAGGAGGCGCGCCACTTCGGCGCCCAGCTCGCCTCGCCCGAAGTCCGCGAGGCGATCACCGCCTTCACGCAGAAGCGCGCGCCGGATTTCTCGGCGCTGTCGTAGAGCATGCGGTCCTCGGCGAACGATTCCTGGTTTCGCTCGGAATGACGGAGCGCGCTGGCTACAGCTGCGTCGCGGGCTTGCCGCTGGGCGATGCCTCGGTTGCCGGCTCGCGATCGCGCAGGCGCGAGGCGGCCAGCTCGCCGGCCTCCTCGAGGATGGGATAGGCGACCGAGGTCAGATGGCCGTTGATGCGCTTCAGATCTCGCACGATGTCCATGTGGATCGAGCTGGTCTCGAGCGATTCCGGCCTTCCCTCGCGCAGCCGCGCGAAATGACTCTCGGCGGCGCGCTGCTCGGCCTCGCGGATCGTCGCCTTGCTCGCCAGCAGGCGCCGCGCCAGCACGATGTCGCGCGTGGCGAAGACGTTGTAGGCCAGCCGCAGATTGTCCATCACCAGCTGGTGGAAGGCGCGCAGCTCGGCCAGTCCCTGGGCCGAGAACGACAGGCGGTTCTTGGCCTTCTTGGCCGACAGCTCCATCAGGTTCTTGTCGATGATGTCGCCGACATGCTCGAGGTTGGTGACGAAGGTCAGGATCTCGGCGGCCCGGCGGCTCTCCTCGAGCGACAGCTCCGTGCGTGAGGCGCCGATCAGGTAGAGCTTGATCGACTCGTAGAGCTTGTCGACCGAGTCGTCGGCGTTCTCGATCTCCTTGGTGAGCTTCAGGTCGGCGCGCTCGATCGCCTCCATGGTCTGGCGCAGCATGCGCTCGACGTTGTCGCCCAGGTGCAGCGTCTCGCGCATGGCGCAGGCCAGCGCCTCGCTCGGCGTGTCGAGCACGGCGGCGTCGAGATAGCGCGGCGCGCCGGCGTCCTCGGCCACGGGCTTCTCGGGCAGAAGCCGCGACACCAGCAGCGCGACCAGGCCGGTGAGCGGCAGGAAGATCAGCGCCGTGGCGAGGTTGAAGCCGGTATGGAAGTTGATCACGACGCGCGCCGGCTCGGGCTCGAGCTGCGCGAGATAGTGTGCGGCGAGCGTCAGGAAGGGCAGGGCGATCACGGCGGCGATGGCGCGCATCGCGACATTGCCCAACGGCACGCGCCGCGCCTTGGCGGTCTGGCCCGCCTGGTCGAGGAAGGGCGCGATGGCGCCGCCGAGATTGGCGCCCAGCACCATCGCCAGGGCTGTCGTCAGCGGGATCAGCCCGGCGGCGGCGAAGGACATCACCAGCAGCACGATCGACAGGCTGGAATGCGCCAGCCAGGTGATGATCGCCGCCAGCAGCAGCGCCAGGGCCGGCTCCTCGCCCAGCGCACCGGCGACGACGGCGAAGGCCGAGGAGTGCTTCAGGGGCTCGGCGGCAGTGCCCAGCAGGCGCAGGGCGAGCAGGATCAGGCCCAGGCCGATGGCGATGCGCGCGATGTGCCGGAAGCGATCCGATTCGGAGCCGAGGAAGGCGAAGACGCCGGCCGCGATCAGCAGCGGCGAGACCCAGCCGATGTCGAAGGAGAAGACCTGTGCGGCGATTGTCGAGCCGACATCGGCGCCCAGCATCACTGCCAATGCGACCGGAAGGGCGATAAGCCCGCGGCCGGCGAAGGACGACAGCAGCAGCGCGGTGGCGGTCGAGCTCTGCAGCAGGCCGGTGACGAACAGGCCCGAGCCAAAGGCGGTCACCCGGTTGCGGCCGCAGGCCTGGATGGCGCGGCGCAGCATGGCGCCGAAGGCGCGCGTCATGCCGGTGCGCACCATGCGCACGCCCCACAGCAGCAGCGCCACCGCGCCGATGAGATCGATGACCAGCCGAAGACCCTGCATGATCGTCCCGGGTCCCTCCTTGCAGCGACGTATACGCTCCGGAATCGTTCGTTACAATTTTGTTACGACCAAAAAGTGGCGATGGCGCGGGTTCTGCTATGACTGTCCAGCGCAATGCCGCGCACGAGGTTCCATGTTTCCCGCTTCCGTCTCCTGGGCGCAGGTCGCGCCTGTCGTCCTGTTGCTGATCTCCAACGTCTTCATGACCTTCGCGTGGTACGGCCACCTGAAATTCACCGACAAGCCGCTGTGGCTGGTGGTGGTGGCGAGCTGGAGCATCGCCCTCATCGAGTACTGCTTCGCCGTGCCGGCCAACCGCGTCGGCCACGCCACCTACAGCGCCGCCGAGCTCAAGACCATGCAGGAGGTCATCACGCTCGCGGTCTTCGCCGTCTTTTCGGTGCTCTATCTGAAGGAAACGCTGACGCTGAACCACGTCATCGGCTTCGCCTTCATCGCGCTGGGCGCGTTCTTCGTCTTCAAGGGCCCGATCGGGTGACAGTCAGAGTAGCGCCGACGACCCGTCACGACTCTTCCGGGAATCGCGGCATCGGTGACAATGACTCTCACGATGCCGAGCGGCGAGGGGTTCGTCTCAGGACGGCTCGCGCTGCCGCTATCGACCTCGTCCTGCCGGCGTCGGCGTCAGCGATCCCGCGGGTAATCGATGCATCGAGGGCAGCGAGCCTGCGCTCACGCTCGTCCTCTCGGTGCTGCCAGTCGCGCATCGCCTCGCGCACTACCTCGCTGGTCGAAGCATAGGCGCCGGACCGCACCTTCCTCCGGATCAGCCGCAGCATCTCCGGTGGTAGCGTAATGCTGACTTTGGCGGCACTCGACATCTGGCGGTCCTCGGCTGTGAGCACCTATGTGGTAGGATAAAATCCTACCACAAGTCCTCGCCAGATGCGGGCCGGAGTATCGAGTCATCGCAAGCGTCGCGCCGAAGGCGACACGAGGCGCCAGCGGGAGCCGCCCCACCGGAAAGGCTGTCGTGTGCGGGTCGTCGACCTCGAGGCGCGTGATGCCCAAAAGCGGTTGGTTCATGCGGGGCGCGGCGTCAACAGGCGCAGCAGGACGGCCGTCGTGACGACGCCGGCGGCGCCGGCGAGAAAGTCCCATACCGAGGCATGGCGCCCCGGCGCCACGAGCTGGCCCAGCTCCATCATCGCGGCGTAGGCGCAAAGGCCGCCGATCAGCGGCGGCGCATGGCGACGCGCCGGCCAGGCGAGGCCGCCCAGCAGCATCGTGCCGGCGTAGGCGACGAAGTGCTCGATCTTGCCGGCAAGCCCGGTGCGCGGCAGCTCCTCGCCCGGCAGCCATGACAGCACAGCCAGCAGCAGCAGGCAGACGCCGAATGCGTAAGGCAGCGCGCGACGCAGCGCCGTGCTCATCCGTCCGACCATTTCGGCGTGCGCTTGTTGAGGAAGGCGTCGACGCCCTCGGCGAAGTCGGCCGAGTCAGCCAGCTGCTCGACGGCCTCGAGCTCCATCGCCAGGCCCTCCTCGAAGCTCATGCCGCCGCCCAGCGTAATGGTGCGGCGGATGGCGGCCAGCGCCGCGGCCGGCTTGGCGGCCAACGTCTCGGCATAGGCCTGCACGTGGCGCCGCAGATCGGCCGGGGCGACGATCTCGTCGACCAGGCCCCATTCGAGCGCCCGCGCCGCCTCGACCATGGTGCCGTCGTAGAGATAGCGGATGGCGCGCGGTCGGCCGATCAGCCGCACCAGCGCCTGCGTCGTGGCGATCGGCGGGATGAAGGCGATCCTGATCTCGGGCTGGCCGAGCTTGGCGTCGGCCGCGGCGAAGCGGATATCGCAATGCAGCGCCATCTCCAGCCCGCCGCCCACCGCCGTGCCGTGGATCGCCGCCAGCAGCGGCTTGGGCGCATTGCGCAGCAGGCGCACGATGTCGTGGCACAGCTCGGCCCAGGCGCGCATCTGCGGGCCCTTCATGGTGGCGAAGGCCTTCAGGTCGGCGCCGGCGCTGAAATAGCCGTCGACCGCGCTGGCCAGCACCAGTACGCGCGCGTCGCGATCGGCGAGCGCGGCGGCGATGGCGGCGCGCGCCTCCTCGACCATCGGCTGGGTGAAGGCGTTGACCGGCGGGCGGTTGAACTCGAGCCAGGCGACGCGGTTCTCGGTCCGTCGGCGGATGGCGGCGCCGGCCACGGTCAGCCCTGCGCTTCCATCGCCCGGCGGTGGGCGGCGATCAGGCCGGGCACCCGCTCGGGATCGGTGCGGCCCCAGCCGCACTCGCTCGACAGGCCGAAGCTGGGCACCACCTTGCGCGCTGCTGACGCGCGCAGCATGTCGCCGCGATGGTCGTCGTAGTGGATCAGGCCGAGATAGAGCGCGGTCTGCCTGGGCAGTTTCAGATCCTGCAGCGGCGCGAAGTAGGCATCGTCGCTGCGGTCCTTCGGCACGGGCAGGTGCAGGAAGTCGAGCGGGCGCGCCAGAAGCGGGATGAAGTCGTTGGACATCTCGACCAGGATCGCCGTGTCCCGGGGCATCACCAGGTGCTCGTCGCGCGGCGAGCCGTAACACAGATGCACGCCCATCTCGACACCGGCGGGCACCGCGTTGCCCAACCGCGCCAGTTGCGCGTTGATCTGCGCCTTGTAGTCGGCCGGCCGGTGCTTGAAGTAGTTCTCGAACACCAGCACTTCCTGGCAGACATCCCACTGGATCGACAGGTCCTGGTGCGCGATCGCCGCGCAGATCTCGCCGAGCGCCTTGAGCAGCGAGCGCTCGTAGGCCGGCAGGTAGTCGGCGAGCGCGGCGGGACTGACATACATGTAGCCCGAGGCCATTGGCGTCGGCAGCGCCACCTGGAAGCGGACGCCCTCGGGAATCGCGCCGGCGTCGCGCAGCCGCCTGAACACGGCGTAGGACTCGATCGCCGCCGGGGCGTAGCCGGTTTCGTACTCGACGGTCTTCGGATCGACGCCGGGCCTGAAGCCGATGCGCTCGCTCTCGCGGATCAGCTGGCCGTCCCACTGGTAGAGCTTGAGCGTCTCGGCGTCCTTGTCGATCTGCATGGCGGGATGATCGAGCAGCATCTGCTGCTGCCAGAAGATCCAGCGGTGGCGTTTGCCGGTCTCGCCGTCGGGGATGCGCTTCAGCCACGGTCCGAGCTCGCCGGCGACGGCGCGGAACACGCTCTCGGCATCGGCCATGGCGACGCTGCCGATCAGATGCACGCCGGGATGGGCCATCGCGTTCCCCCTCGCCTTGCCTGGACCGCAGCATAGGTCGCGTCGATAGCTTGAGGCTATGCCGATCGGACTGGTGCGCGATGGCCATGAACCCCTTTTCTCCAACAGCGGCCTTGTGCGCCGGGCTGCGATGATTTATATGACTGACCGGTCAGTCGAGAAATGCCATGGAACGTCGCACGAGCAAGCCCCGGCCCCGTGGCCGGCCGCCCCGCGCCCCGCAGGAGAGTGAGGCGCGGCGGCAGGCAATCCTCGATGCCGCGCTGGTCGAGTTCGCCGCCCATGGCTTCGCCGCCGCGCGGCTCGACGACGTGGCGCGCCGCGCCGGCATCGCCAAGGGCACGCTCTATCTCTACTTCGCCGACAAGGAGGCGCTGTTCGAGGCGCTGGTGCAGGGCTCGATCCGGCCGCTGCTCGACAGGCTGCAGCGCGTCGCCGATCTGCCCGACGTGCCCACGCGCCAGGTGCTGAAGCTCTTGTTCGCGACCTTCGCGCGCGAGGTGCTGGGCAGCGACCGCAAGCTGCTGCTGCGGCTGCTGATCACCGAAGGCGCGCGCTTCCCGCGCCTGGTGAGCTTCTACCACGCCGAGATCGTCACCCCCGGCCTGGCGCTGATGCGCGGGCTGATGGACCGCGCCGCCGCGCGCGGCGAGATCGCCAGCGATGCGCCGGCGCGCTTCCCGCAGCTGGTGATGGCGCCGCTCCTGCTGGCGGTGGTCTGGGACATGCTGTTCGGCCGCATCGCGGCGCTCGATGTCGAGGGCCTGATCGAGGCGCATGTCGGCCTGCTGCTGGGGGAAGGGGGGGCCGCGTCATGAAGCGCGCCCGCGTGATCGTCGTGGTCGTCGTGCTGCTGGCCGTGCTGGGTGGCGGCGCCTGGTGGTGGCTCAAGCGTGCCGCGCCGGAGGCCGGCTGGCAGGGCTGGGTCGAAGCCGACTTCGTCTTCGTCGGCGCCGACGAGGCCGGCCGCCTCGAGCATCTCGCGGTCGGCGAAGGCCGCCGCGTCGCAGCCGGCGCGCCGCTCTTCGCCATGGAGCACGCGCTGCAGGACGCCGATCTGCTGGCGGCGCAGGCGGCGCTGGCCGAGGCCCGCGCCCGGCTGGCGCGCATCGAGGCGGCGGCGCAGCGGCCGGAGGAGATTGCCGTGCTGCGCGCCAGCGAGGCGCGCGCCAAGGCCGCTTCCGACCTGTCGGAGGCCGAGTACGAGCGCTCGAAATCGCTGGTGGCGCAGGGCGTGGCCACCCGCGCGCGGCTGGAGCAGGCCGAGGCGGCGCGCGATCGCGACCGCGCGGCGCTGGCCGAGGTGCAGCGCCAGATCCAGGTCGCGGGCCTGGGCGGGCGGGCCGAGGACATCGAGGCGGCCAGGCGCGCGGTGGCGATGGCCGAGGCCCGCGTGGAGTCGGCGCAGACCAGGCTGAAGCAGCGCACCGTGATGGCGCCGGTCGCCGGCCTGGTGCACGAGGTTTTCTATCGTCCGGGCGAGGTCGTGCCGGCCGGTCGGCCGGTGGTGTCGCTGCTGCCGCCGGCCAACGTGAAGCTGCGCTTCTTCGTGCCGCAGGCGAAGCTGCCGGGCATCGCCGCCGGCCAGAGCGTGCGCATCGCCTGCGACGGCTGCCCGGCCGACCTCACCGCGCGCATCAGCTTCGTCGCCAGCCAGGCCGAGTTCACGCCGCCGGTGATCTACAGCCGCGACGAGCGTGCCAAGCTGGTGTTCCGCGTCGAGGCGTATCCCCAGCAGCCCGAAGCGCTGCGCGTCGGCCAGCCGGTCTCGGTGTTCGTGGTGCCGTGATGGAGGAACCCAGGCTCTTTCCTTCCCCCGGAGGGGCAGGGTTATCGCATATGAGCGAAGAGGCTGAAGAGAAAGGCATCTTCCCATCCGGCGCGTTTGATCTTGGCGCGCAGAGAGGTCTTGTCGGGATGGGCTCTGAGTGCGTTGAGAGCGAGCTTTCTGACGATGGCGATGTTCTCTGGCCCATGCCCGGCACGGTTCCTGGCGGCGTCCTCGTTGAGAACGACGTCGAGGACCCAGTGGAGTTGGTTCTCGATGGACCAGTGATCGCGCACGACGCGCAGCAGGCGCTCGGCGGAGAGCGGCGAGGAGAGCAGAAAGTAGCGGGTGATGGTTTCGGCAGGCTTGCCGGCGGGCTGCCGGCGCGTGTCGATGCGGGCGACGGCGGCGAGGCCCGGGAAGTTGAGCGTGCTGGCCAGGGTGGGATCGGCGGCGACGAGGGCGCGCCGGCTCTCGCGACGATCGTGAGCGATCGAGGGACGCTGCACGGCACGATCGCCGCCGCGCCGCGCGAGAAGGCGCTGGGCGGCGGCGATCAGGGTGGGCTGGTTGTCCTTGAGCGCCAGGGCGTAGTGGCCGTTCTGGGCGAGAATGGCGGCGGCGATGTCGCGGCGGCAATGCAGGGCATCGGCGGTGACGATGCAGTGCTTGAGCGACAGCAGGCGCAGGGCGCGCAAGGCGCCGGCGACCTCGTTGCGGCCGGGCGCGGTGTACTGCGCCAGCGCCAGGCGGGCATCGACCGCCCAGACGTTGACCAGGTGCAGCGGCGAGGTCCGCTTGCCGCGCGTATAGGCGCCGCGCACCGCCTTGCCGTCGATCGCCACCACACCGCCGAGATGGCGCCCATCGCCAGCGTGAAGCGCCGGAAGACGGCCTCGAAGGCCTTGGGATCGAGCAGGCGAAAGACGCGGCTGAAGGTGTCGTGGCTCGGTACGCCGTACTTGAGCCGCAGCACCTGGCGCAACGCGCCCTCCTTGGCTCGGCCGAACAGCGCCATGTCGGCGCAGCTCTCCGCTCCGCACAGCGTCGCTGCCAGGGCGATGAACAGCACCTCGGACAACTCGTGTCGCGCGTTCAGCGCCCGGGGATCGGGAACCGCCGAGAAAAACTCTCGAAACTCTTCCAACTGGCTCTCCTTCCGCAGTCGAGAGCCAAAGAATCTTTTTCTTTCTCCGGCGCAATTCCTTCCCTCTATTCATATGCGATTCCCCTGCCCGGAGGGGGAAGGTGCCCGAAGGGCGGAAGGGGATGTCGAAGACGGACACCGGCCTTGTTGAGACATCCCCCATCCGGCGCTGCGCGCCACCTTCCCCCTCCGGGGGAAGGTTAAGTGTCGGGTCGCGTCATGAACGGTGATGTCGTCATCGACGTGCAGGGACTCACCAAGTCCTTCGACGGCCGCGTCGTGGTGGGCGACCTGTCGATGCAGGTCCGGCGCGGGCAGATCTACGGCTTCCTCGGACCCAACGGCTCGGGCAAGACCACGACCATCCGCATGCTCTGCGGCCTGCTGACGCCGGATTCCGGCCGCGGCACCTGCCTGGGCTACGACATCATCACGCAAAGCGCGCTGATCAAGCGCCGCGTCGGCTACATGACCCAGCGCTTCTCGCTGTGGCAGGACCTGTCGATCCGCGAGAACCTCGAGTTCGTCGGCCGCGTCTACGGCCTCGACAGGCCCAGGCAACGCGCGCGCGCGGCGATCGAGCGGCTGGGCCTGCGGGGCCGCGAGGAACAGCTCGCCGGCAATCTGTCGGGCGGCTGGAAGCAGCGCCTGGCGCTGGGCGCCTGCATCCTGCCCGAGCCCGAGCTGCTGCTGCTCGACGAGCCCACCGCCGGCGTCGATCCCAAGGCGCGGCGCGAGTTCTGGACCCAGATCCATCACCTCGCCGCCGACGGCCTGACCGTGCTGGTCTCGACGCACTACATGGACGAGGCCGAGCGCTGCCACGCGCTGGCCTACATCGCCTATGGCCGCCTGCTGGCGCAGGGCACGGTCGACGAGGTGGTGGCGGCGGCCGGGCTGACGACGTGGACGGTCGCCGGCGAGGGCCTCAACGAGCTCGCGGACCGGCTCGAGCGGCTGCCGGGCATCGACATGGTGGCGCCCTTCGGAACCTCACTGCATGTCAGCGGCCGCGACGCCGAGGCGCTCGATCGGGCGATCGAGCCCTTTCGCCACGACCCGCGCTGGCGCTGGACGCCGGGCGAGGCGACCCTGGAGGACGTGTTCATCGACCTCATGGCCCACGCCGAGGACAATTTCTGATGCTGGGCCGCGTGCTGGCGATGTTCACCAAGGAGCTGCTGCAGCTGCGGCGCGATCGCATCACCTTCGCCACCATGATCGCGATCCCGCTGATCCAGCTGCTGCTGTTCGGCTTCGCCATCAACACCACGCCACGCAACCTGCCGACCGCCGTGCTGATGCAGGAGGACAGCGACCTGGCGCGCTCGATCCTCGCCGGCCTGCGCAACACCGCCTATTTCGACGTGCGCCGTGTGGCGCGCAGCGAAAGCGAGATCGACCATCTGCTGAAGTCCGGCGCCGTGCTGTTCGTCGTCGAGATTCCGGCCGGCTTCGCGCGCGCGGTGCGCCGCGGCGATGCGCCGTCGCTGCTGGTGATCGCCGACGCCTCGGATCCCGTGGCCACCGGCGGCGCGCTCAGCGCCCTGGAGACGGCGGTGAGCGGCGCGCTGTCGCGCGATCGCGGCCTGCCGCGGATCGTCGAGGGCACCAGGCTGTTCGAGGTGCGCCAGCACCGGCGCTACAACCCCGAGGGCTCGACGCAGCTCAACATCGTGCCCGGCCTGCTGGGCACCATCCTGACCATGACCATGCTGATCTTCACCGCGCTCTCGGTGACGCGAGAGATCGAGCGCGGCACGATGGAGAGCCTGCTGTCGATGCCGATCCGCCCGGTCGAGATCATGCTGGGCAAGATCGCACCTTATGTCGTGGTCGGCTTCCTGCAGGCGCTGCTCATCCTGGTCGCCGGCGTCTTCATCTTCGACGTGCCGGTGGTCGGCAATGTCTGGCTGCTGGCCCTGCTGACGACGCTCTTCATCACCGTGAACCTGTCGATCGGCTACACCTTCTCGACCGTCGCCGGCAACCAGCTGCAGGCGATCCAGATGTCGTTCATGTTCTTCCTGCCCAACATCCTGCTGTCGGGATTCATGTTCCCCTTCGCCGGCATGCCGCGCTGGGCGCAGTGGATCGGCGAGGCGCTGCCGGTGACGCACTATCTCCGCATCGTGCGCGGCATCCTGCTCAAGGGCGCGACCATGGCCGATCTCGGCACCGAGGCGCTGGCGCTCACCGGCCTGATGCTGGTGGCCATGACCATCGCCGTCACCCGCTTCCGCCAGACGCTGGATTGAACCCATCCGAGCGTCGCGAGGGATCTTTTCAGCCGTCTCGAGACCCCTCGCTGCGCCCGGGGAGCCAAGCGGGAACCGCATGCAACGGCGTTCGTGGTCGATTGAGTCGGCAAAACGGCGATTCACGCCGCAATTCCGACGCTGCAACGGTCGAAGATTCAACACGTTGCCTGCACCGAGCCTGTTGTGCCTTAAGGGGGCACCGATGCCACTGGACTGCGCCATCTTCACCCGCGTCACCCACATGCGCGTGGGCGACCGCCTCTATCCGATCGACAGCTACGAACAGGCGTCGACGATGTTCCGCGCCGCGCTCGAGTCGTGGGAGGGCCCGCTCGACGCGGTGCCCGGTCCGGCATTGTGCGACGAGGACGGCCACGAGCTGGGCTATGTCAGCCACAGCGGCCGGTGCTGGATCGGCCGGCGCGAGGATTCCCACGCCACCTGCGTCTACGCGCCCTGATTTCCTGCCGTCTGGGAGCGCCGGCGGCTCGCCGACATCCTCCCACGTGCCGGCGCGACACCGGCGGCCCCAAGGAGGTTCCTCACTGCGCTCGGGACGCATCGGCTCGGCTTTTCGCCGGTCCCCTGAAGCCATCGCGACTCGACTCGTCGGTGAGGTTGTGAAACCCTGACTGCACGTTCTCGTCGGACGTGCCTACCATCGGGGGAGCGGCAGCGTGGGGCTGCCGAAGCCAGCCATGAGGGATGCTCTCGCAGCCGCGCTGGTCGCGGCGGCCTTGTGCCTGTCGGCACCGGCGGGCGCGGGACCGTTCGAGGACGCCGACGCGGCTGCGCGTCGTGGCGACTACGCCACGGCGCTGCGCCTGTGGCAGCCGCTCGCCGAGCAGGGCGATGTCTACGCCCAGTTCAACATCGGCCTGATGCACTTCAACGGCCACGGCGTGCCGCAGGACCATGCCGAGGCGATGCGGCTGTGGCTGCCCATCGCGCTGCTGGGCGATGCGCTGGCGCAATACAGCGTGGGCTTCCTGTACGACAACGGCCATGGCGTGGACGAGGACGTCGCCGAGGCGCTGCACTGGTACCGGCTGGCGGCGGCGCAGGACCACGCCAGCGCCCAGAGCGCGCTGGGCGACTTCCACGCCGAGGGCCGCGGCCTGCCGCAGGACCAGGCCGAGGCCTTGCGCTGGTACCGGCTGGCGGCGGCGCAGGACGAGCCCGGCGCGCAATTCGCCATCGGCTACGCCTATGCGCTCGGCAAGGGCGTGCCGCGCAACGACGCCGAAGCGGTGAGATGGTATCGGCTCGCCGCCGACCAGGACGATGTCGGCGCACAGGTCAATCTCGGTCTCATGCACTACAACGGCCGGGGCGTGCCGCAGAGCGACGTGTTGGCCTATCGCTGGTTCGCGCGGGCCGCGGCACAGGGCGACGGCATCGCCGACAGGCTGCGCGAGATGGTCGCCGCGAGGATGTCGCCCGAGCAGCTGGCCGAGGCGGAACAATCGCACGAACGCAACCTGGTTGCCCGTCGCCGGCCATAGCCCCCGGTCATGGTCATCACTCCCTTCCCCCGGAGGGGGAAGGTGCCCGAAGGGCGGAAGGGGGATGTCGAAGACGAACTGAGGAGTCCGTCTTCGACATCCCCCTTCCGGCGCTGCGCGCCACCTTCCCCCTCCGGGGGAAGGGAGGACAGATCCAATCCCGTGCCCGGCATGACAAGAGGGTCGGCCCGTTCTACGGTAGGCGGAGTTCCCACCGGTGGAGGTGGCCATGCGCTTCGACAGGGACCGCTTTATCGAGGCGTGCCGCGAGGCCGTCGAAAGCGACGACAGCCACGGGGCGGTACGCGAGATCGTCGCCCGCGCGGTGTCGGAGCCGGGCGAGGTGATCGCTGCGCTGGGCGAGCCGACCAGAAGCGGCATCGTCACGCTCCATCGCAGCGAGAAGCTCACCATCCTCAACATCAACTGGCCGCCGTTCATGACGGTCACCCCGCACAATCACAACATGTGGGCGGTGATCGGCGTGTACTCCGGCTGCGAGGACAACATCTTCTGGCGGCGCCAGGGCGAGGTGATCGAGGCGGCGGGTGCCCGGGCGCTGCGCGTGCGCGACGCGCATCCGCTGGGCCGCGACATCATCCACACCGTGACCAATCCGCTGCCGCGCATGTCGTGCGCGCTGCAGCTCTACGGCGGCGATTTCTTTGCCGCGCCGCGCAGCCAGTGGGATCCCGAGACCTTGCGCGAGGAGCCCTATGACGTGGCGCAGCGGGCCCAGCAGTTCCGCGACGCCGGCGCGCGCTTCGGGCTGGCCGGCGCATAGGGAAGGGTCCCTGTTCCGTAGCGCCATAGCCGCGATCATCCCTGCCCCCGAGCCGCTTCGGGGAACTTCCGCGATGGGCGCGACAGCCGGGCAATTCCGCTTCGTATCGAGCCGGGCGATCGATGCCAGCCTGCGTGAGCGGTTTGATGTGGTGCGCGATCCGCTGTCGATGGCGGCATGGTGGTCGGCGGTCTTCCTGCGCGTTGAGCTGCTCGTGCCCCGCGGCCCCGATTTCGCCGGACTCAGCGTTCGCCTCCACAGAAGGGGCTTCCTGCCGCACACTTTCGAGTCCGCATCTGGTGTCAGGCTTGCGTTATTGCGTTTTCCGGACCTCGCTCTGGCGTGTGCGTGCCGGTTGCCGAGAAACAACGCAATAACGCAAGCCTGACACCGATGGCCGATGGGTGCCACGCGGGGATCGAGGCCGTGCTCACGGCGCGCGGCGTGAGCCTGGTGGCCGGCGGGGCCCGGTCGGCGCCGGTCGGCCGGGCCTGCGGCCGAGACACACGTTACAAATTCCCCCGGCCCGCGAAATCTGCGCGAGACGTTCGGCCGATACCTTGCCCTCCTCGACGACGTGCACGGCGCGCCCGTCACGTGAGCCAAGGAGTAGCCCCGATGCTGAACGCTTGGGTCCTGTCGCTGATCGTCTGCTCGGCGACGCCGCTGGCCGACGGCAGCTATTGCGAGACGCGGGCGGTGGATTACGCGCTGAGCCGCGAGCAGTGCAAGGTGGCGCTGGCCGCCGAAAAGCCGCGACTGAGGGCGTCGATGCGCCTGGAATGCACCGAAGACCCCGCGCTGTCAGCCGCCCTTGAAGAGATGGATGGCCCAGGCGATGGCGCACCACCCCTGTCGCGGGCAGACATCCGCCGCGAGCGGTAGGACCGAGGATCCGCCGGCTGCGTACCAGGAAAAAACCAAAGGGCCTAGCCCGGATATCTCAAAGGTAAAGGGTGCATCGGAGTCCTGCCTCTGAGAAAGTTGTTGTGCCGCAACGACTTTCGCGAACAGAGGAAAGAACCCCGATGCCGACAGAGTGTATCGCGGAATTGTTTGGCTTTGCAGCCGTGGAAAGACGCGTGGTCGCGGCGTCGTTCGACGGCGGGTCGATGACGTCGGATGCCGGCGGGCTGCTGCTGGGGGCGACGGACCGGGCGCTGGGTCTGATCGAGCGCTTTGCCGGCTGCTTCGTCGATCGTCGGAACCGCGAGTTGATCGAGCACGAGGTTCGTACCCTGGTCGGGCAGCGCGTCTATGGCCTGGCGCTGGGCTACGAGGATCTGAACGACCACGACTGGCTGCGGCACGACCCTGTGATGGCGGTGCTGGCGGGCAAGCTTGCGGCGCGGCGCAAGGACTGTGCGGCGGTGGCCGGCAAGTCGACGCTGAACCGGCTGGAGCTGAGCCGGCCGGAGCCGACGCGCTACCACAAGATCGGCCACGACGCGGCGGCGATCGAGGCGCTGCTGGTCGAGGTCTTCCTCGAGGCGCATGCCAAGGCGCCCGAGGAGATCGTGCTCGACCTGGATGCCACCGACGATCCGCTGCACGGCGCGCAGGAAGGCCGCTTCTTCCACGGCTATTACGGCCATTACTGCTACCTGCCGCTCTACGTCTTCTGCGGCCGCCACCTGCTGGCGGCCAAGCTGCGGCCGGCCAACATCGACGCCGCGGCCGGCGCACAGGAGGAGATCGCGCGCATCGTCGCCCAGATCCGCGCCCGCTGGCCCGCGGTGCGCATCGTGCTGCGCGCCGACTCCGGCTTCGCCCGCGAGGCGCTGATGGCCTGGTGCGAGGCCAACGCCGTCGACTATCTGTTCGGCCTGGCGCGCAACGCCCGCCTGGTCGGCGAGATCGCCGCGGAACTGGCCATGGCCGCTGCCGAGAGCACCATCACTGGCGCCCCGGCGCGCCGCTTCAAGGACTTCCTGTGGACGACGCGCGACAGCTGGAGCCGCAGGCGTCGCGTCGTCGGCAAGGCCGAGCATACCCAGGACGAGGCCAACCCGCGCTTCGTCGTCACCTCGCTTGGCCCCGACCGCGCCGGCGCCCGCGCTCTCTACGAGGGCCTCTACTGCGCCCGCGGCGAGATGGAGAACCGCATCAAGGAGTGCCAGCTCGACCTCTTCGCCGACCGCACCTCCAGCGCCACCATGCGCGCCAACCAGCTGCGCCTGTGGTTCGCCTCGTTCGCCTATGTCCTGCTCGACGGCCTGCGCCGCATCGCCCTGAAGACCACCGCCCTGGCCGATGCCACCTGCGGCTCGATCCGGCTGAAGCTGCTCAAGATCGGCGCCCTCGTCCGCGTCTCCGTCCGCAGGGTCAGGATCGCCATGGCCTCAGGCCATCCCTGGCAGCGCGACTGGGCCATCGCCTACCACGCCATGGCCGCCGACGCCTGACACGAACCAGACACCGCACAGCCGACATACCTTCCGCTCACCGCTTCCGGCGGCCTTCATCCGCGCTCGCGATCCGGCCAAAATCACCGATATCACTCAGACCATCACGCCACACACCCTGCGCCCATCACTCCACTCTCTCACTTCTTCCCTGTGAGATATCCGGGCTAGCGGTCGCCCGCTAAGCCCTTGTTTCAATTGGTGGAGCCAAGGAGGATCGAACTCCTGACCTCTACAATGCCATTGTAGCGCTCTCCCAGCTGAGCTATGGCCCCGAAACTCCCGGCCGGCGCTGGGGCGCCGACGATGCGCGACTAGATATGAAGCGTCCGCGCGGCGCGCAAGCGGATTCGGCGACCGATCAGGTCTCCTCGTCGCTCTGCTTCTCCTCGATGTCGACCTCGAGCGCCGCATCCTCCTCGGCCAGGTCGTCGGTATCCTCCAGCGCGGCGTCATCCGCCGCCTCGTCGCCCTCGACCTCGGGCAGATCGCCGCCGTCGAGCGCGACGCCGTCCACGACCTCCTTGACCTTGCTCTTGGCCGCGGCGGCCTTGGCGGCGGCTGCCGCGGCGGCGCCGGCGGCGGCCCGGCTGCGGCGCGTCTTCACGAAATCCTCCGGATCGTGCGCATGATGGCACTTCGGGCAGACGATCGGTGAATTGTTCAGGTCGTAGAACCGAGCACCGCAGCTCTGGCAGGTGCGCTTGGTTCCCCACGCGGCTTTGACCATCTCGGCCTCTTGCTCGATGCGGAATTGGATGGCTCGCCCGGAGCGGCAGCATGGCTCCCGGCGGCAGGTCCGCGCGTTTGCCATGCGTGCCGGTCCCTGTCAAAAGCAAATTGCCGCGCCCTTCCGCCCGCCCGGCCGGCGGAAACGCCTCGGCGAAGGGAGTCATCGACGCGATGCGTGCCGCCGCCGCGCACAAGCTGAAGTCCTCGCCCGTGCCCCGGCTCGAGGGGCGCGCGCGGCTGCCCGGCGACAAGGCGATCTCGCATCGCGCCCTGATGCTGGGGGCGCTGGCGGTCGGCGAGACCACCATCCAGGGCACCAGGGAGGGTCACGACGTGGTCGCGACCGCGACGGCGCTGCGCCAGCTCGGCGCCAGCCTGGAGCACAGGGGCGGCGGTGAATGGCGGATCCATGGCGTGGGCGTCGGCGGCCTGCACGAGCCCGACGACATCGTCCATCTCGGCGATTCGGGCACCCCGGCGCGCATGCTGAGCGGCCTGCTGGCCACGCACGACTTCACCAGCTTCGTCACCGGCGGGCCCTATCTGCAGCGGCGCTCCATGGCCCGGGTGATCGAGCCGCTGACGCGCATGGGCGCGCGCTTCGTCAGCCGCAGCGGCGGGCGCCTGCCGATGGCGATCGTCGGGCCGCAGATGGCGATGCCGATCGAGCACCGCATGTCGGCGACGTCCTCCCAGGTGAAGTCGGCGATCCTGATGGCCGCGCTCAACGCGCCCGGCGAGACCACGGTGATCGAGCCCGAGCCGACACGCGACCACACCGAGCTGCTGATGGAGGGCTTCGGCGCCACCTTGCGCCGCCAGCGCCTCGAGGGCGGCGCGCTCGCCATCACCGTGGTCGGCCAGCCCGAGCTGAAGGGCCGCGCCCTGGTCGTGCCCGGCGACCCCTCGATCGGCGCCTTCGCCGTGGTCGCGGCGGCGATGGTCAAGGGCAGCGATGTCACCGTCATGAATGTCGGCGTCAATCCGCTGCGCGCCGGCCTGTTCGAGACGCTGGGCGAGATGGGCGCCGACCTGACCTTCACCAACCGCCGCAGCATGGGCGGCGAGCCGGTCGCCGACATCCGGGTGAAGGGCGGCGAGCTGCGCCACGTCGACGTGCCGGCGAGCCGGGCGCCGACCATGATCGACGAGTACCCGGCGCTCGCCATGGCCGCCGCCTGCGCCGCCGGCACCAGCCGGATGGAGGGCCTCGCCGATCTGCGCGGCGAGGATGGCGACAGCCTGGCCGGCGTCGCCGCCGGCCTCGCGGCCAACGGCGTGCAGACCGAGCTGGGCGCCGACTTCCTGCATGTCCATGGCATGGCCGGCACCGTGCCCGGCGGCGGCCTGGTGAAGACCGGCTTCGATCACCGCGTGGCCATGGCCTTCCTGGTGCTCGGCATGGCCGCCCGCGCACCGGTGTCGATCGACGACGCCACGCAGATCGACATCGGCTTTCCCGGCTTCATCACCATGATGAACGGCCTGGGCGCCCGCATCGGCGACGCCTGAGCGGCGGCGCCCGGCTCGGAATGCCCTTGGTCGCCTCCGCCGGCGATGCCAACATCGCCGCCATGTCGCCGCTCAGCCCCGCCGACCGCCGCCGCTTCGTCGCCGGCACCGACCTGTTCCGAAGCTGCGCGCCGGCCGAGCTCGATCGCGTCGCCGCGCTCTTGCGCGAGAGGCGCTACGCCGCCGGCCAGACCATCTTCCAGCGCGGCGACGACGGCTCGGGCATGCTGTTCGTGGTCTCCGGCCAGGTGCACATCGTCGTGTCCTCGGCCGAGGGCCGCGAGATCATCCTCAACATCATCGAGCCCGGACAGGAGTTCGGCGAGCTGGCGCTGCTCGATGGCGAGAAGCGCAGCGCCGACGCCGTGGCGCACGCCGACAGCGTGATCCTGTCGATCTCGCATGCCGAGTTCATGCCGCTGCTGGCGCGCAACCCCGATCTGGCGGCGGCCATCATGCGGGTCTTGTGTGGCCGGCTGCGGCGCACCAGCACCCAGCTCGAATCGGTGGCGCTGCTCGAGCTCGGCGCCCGGCTGGCGCGCCTGCTGCTGTCGCTCGCCGACACCGTGGGCGAGGCCACCAAGGCAGGGACCAGGCTGCGCCTGCGGCTGTCGCAGAGCGAGCTGGGCCAGCTGGTCGCCGGCAGCCGTTCCAAGGTCAACCGCCACCTGATGGACTGGCAGGCCAGCGGCGTGCTGGCGCGCGACGGCGGCTTCATCGTGGTGCGCGACCGCGACGCGCTCGAGGACATCGCCGCGGCGCTGAAGGACTGAGCCGTGGATTGGCGCACCCGGCTGCTCCGGCTGCCGCCGCTGGCGCTGGGCATCGTCGCCGTGCTGGCGCTGGCCGCGGCGCGGCTGGTCGACCCGGCGCCGCTGCGCGAATTGCGGCTGGCGCAGTTCGACGCCGCGCAGCGCCTGATGCCGCGCCCGCTCGCCGACCTGCCGGTGCGCGTCGTCGACATCGACGACGCTTCGCTGGCGCGCATCGGCCAATGGCCCTGGCCGCGCGATCGGCTGGCCACGCTGGTGACACGCCTGCACGAGGCCGGCGCCGCCGCCATCGCGCTCGACATCGTCTTTGCCGAGCCCGACCGCCTGTCGCCGGCGCGCATCGTCGGCGAGCTGGCGCGGCGCGGCGGCGATCCCTCCCTGGTCGAGGCGATGGGCCGCCTGCCCGACAACGACGCGCTGTTCGCCGCCGCGATCGGCGAGGCGCCGGTCGTGCTCGGCATGCTGCTGACCGCAGGACGGGGCGCGCCGGTGCAGCCCAAGGCGTCGCTGGCGGTGATCGGCCCGCCGCTGGCGGGGCACGTCGATCGCTTCGGCGGCGCGCTGCCGCCGCTGCCGGCGCTGCGCGCGGCCGCGCGCGGCCTGGGCAGCATCAGCATCGGCGAATCCGATACCGCGATCGTGCGCCAGGTGCCGCTCCTGCAGACCGCGGGCGACACGCCGGTGCCGGGCTTCGCCGTCGAGGCACTGCGTGTCGCATTGGGTGAGACGACCATCGGCGTGCGCGTCGCGCCGGTCGGCGGCGGCCGCGACGGCGTGCGCGCGCTGCGCATCGGCCAGCTCGTGGTGCCGACCGCGCCCGATGGCCACATCTGGCTGCACGGCGTCGATCCTGCCGCCGATCGCGCGCGCTGGCTGTCGGCCTGGCGCGTGCTGGCGGGCGAGCAGCCCGACGACCGCACGCGGGCCGAGCTCGCCGCGCTGGTCAAGGGCCGCATCGTGCTGGTCGGCGCCAGCGCCGCGGGACTGGGCGATCTGCGCGCGACGGCGATGGCGCCCTATGTGCCCGGCGTGTCGATCCATGCCCAGGCGATCGAGCAGATGCTCGCGGGCTGGCATCTCGAGCGGCCGTTCTGGGCCGACGGCGCGGAGCTTGCCGCTCTGCTGGCGGTCGGCCTGCTGGCGACCTGGGCGGCGGCGCGCCTGCGCGCCATGCGCGCGCTGCTGGCCGCCATCGCGCTCGACGCCGTGCTGATCGGCGCGGCGTGGTGGGCCTTCACCGGTCCGCGCCTGCTGCTCGACGTGACGGCGCCACTGCTGGCGGCGGTGGTCGGCTTCTCGCTGGCGGCGCTGGGCCGCTATGTCGGCGTCGAGGTGCAGCAGCGAAGGCTGCGCGCGCGCTTCAGCCAGTATCTCTCGCCCGACGTCGTGCGTCGCCTGGTGCGTCAGCCCGGCCTGTTGCGTCTCGACGGCGAGCAGCGCGACATGTCCTTCGTCTTCACCGACATCGCCGGCTTCACCTCGCTCACCGAGCGCGTCGGTCCGCGCCGGCTGATCGCGCTGCTCGACCGCTATCTCGACACGCTGTGCGAGATCGGCGTGCGCCATGGTGGCACGATCGACAAGATCGTCGGCGACGCGGTGCACGTGATGTTCAACGCGCCGCTCGACCAGCCCGACCATGCCGACCGCGCGCTGGCCTGCGCACGCGAGATGGATGTCGTGGCGCAGGCCTTCGCGCGCGACATGGAGCAGCAGGGCGAGATCTTCGGCGCCACGCGCATCGGTGTCAGCAGCGGCACTGCCGTGGTGGGCGACGTCGGCGGACGGCGGCGGCTGGACTATACCGCGCACGGCACGGCGGTGAACCTCGCCTCGCGCCTGGAGGCGGCCAACAAGGCGCTGGGCACGACGATCTGCGTTTCCGGGGCGACGCGCGAGCGCGTCGAGGGCGAGATGCTGCGACCGGCCGCCCGCCTGATGGTGCGCGGCCACGCCGATCCGGTCGATGTCTTCACGACGATGCCGACGGGCGCGCCCGACTCCTTCGCCGAAGCCTGGAGCCAGGCCTACATCGCGCTCGCGACCGGCGAACCCGAGGCGCGCGCCATGCTGGTGGCGCTGGACGCCAGCCAGCCGAACGATCCGCTGGTCACCCTGCACCTCAAGCGCCTCGACGCCGGTGCCCGCGATGCCGTCATCGATCTGCGCGGCTGAAGCCCGATCCCTGGCGCGCCATCCTGTGCTTCCGATCCCCTTCCAACCCCCCCCCGGTGCCTCACTTTCAACCCCCCACCTCCCGCCAACGGGAGGTCGGGGGTTGGAAGGGAGGTCAAGACGCTCCGCTGGGGCTACGCGCTTGACCTGAGCGCGACCGGCGAAACGGGGTCGACGCAATGCGGGCTACACAGCCCGCCGAGTTGATGGCGATCGAGCTTCATCGTGGCCAGCGAGCGAGGCTCGGCACCGGGGTTGGGCTGTCGGCGCACCGTCTTTTTGGGGGACGGCCTGGGCATGGTCTTCAACGCCCATACCGTCGACGCCCACGATGAACGGCGGCGACGGCCTATCCTGCGACTTCACGGACCGTGATCCGGCTCCATCGGCCCCGCATCGGCGCCACTGGCGATGCGGTCCCCGGCTCGCCCGCCGTGCGCCCTCTCGATCAGAGCCACGGCGGCGGTGTGCTTGGCCGGTATATGCACGGCGCGGCCGTGCTGACGAGGCGGATTCAGTCTGTGCATAGTTCGCAATTTCTGTAAAGACGAAAGTATCTATTGCCAGAGGGGTTTCTAGCGCGCGCCGACGCTGGCCAGGGCGCGGTCGATCTTGGGCTGGCCCCAGACGCGCTTGGGTTGCGGCTTGTCGCCGGGCGCCTTGATCATGGTGCCTTCAGTCGCCGCGAGCGGCAGGGTTTCGCCGCCCGCGGCCACGGCGACGCGGCCCTCGCGTACGAAGACGCCGTACTCGCCGTCGATCGGCCCGGCGAAGAAGGCGGTGCCGCGCACGCCGAGCAGCGCGTGCGGCGAGCGGATCTCGACCCGGGCGTTGGGCATCGACTCGGTGCGCCCGCCGACGAAGAAGAAGCCGCCCTGCAGCGCGCGTCCCAGGAACTCGCCCTTGCTCGAAGCCGGGTCGAAGGCGAAGCGGTCGACGGCGAAGCGGGCATTGGGGCCGAGGTTGAGCGCCGTGCCGTCGTTGAGGCGCACCGCGAGCGTGGCGTCGGCCGCCGTCTCGATGACGTCCGCCAGGCGGATCACAGCGCCGGTACCCAGCGCCTGCCTGGCGCCGGCGGACTCCACCGTTGCCTTGCCCTGCAACGACTCGACCGTGCCGACGACCGGCTGCTGTGCCGCCGCCAATGGTGCGGTCAGGGCCAGAAGCGCCGCGATTCCCATCGCGGCCGCCATGCTGCTCCAGCGGGCCATGGTGTCCCCTCATTCGATAAAGTGAGCAAACGCTCGCAACGCTTGTTTGACTTAGGCGCAGACCGTGACCAAAGGATGGCGCGGATGATCATAGCACTCGACGGGCCGTCGGCGGCCGGCAAGGGCACCCTGGCCCGTCGCCTGGCGGCGCACTACGACCTCGCCCATCTCGACACCGGCTCCCTCTACCGCGCCGTCGGCGGGCGGGTGCTGCGCGAGGGCGGCGATCCGGCCGACGTCGCGCGGGCGGTAGCCGCTGCTGCGGCGCTGACCGAGGCCGACCGCCTGGCCGGCGATCTGCGCAGCGAAGCCGTCGGGCAGGCCGCCTCGAAGGTCGCGGTGATCCCCGGCGTGAGGGCCAAGCTGCTGGATTTCCAGCGCAATTTTGCCCGAAACCCACCCGGTGGCCGGGCCGGCGCGGTGCTCGACGGGCGCGACATTGGCACGGTGATTTGCCCGGATGCCGATGTGAAACTGTTCCTCACGGCGAGCCTCGAGGCACGCGCCGAGCGGCGATTCCGTGAGTTGCAAGCGGCCGGGGCGGCGCCTATAAAGCGCGCCGTTCTGGAAGAGATGACGTTGCGGGACCGCCGCGACAGCGAACGCCAAGCGGCGCCGCTGAAGCCGGCCCACGACGCGTTCGTGCTCGATACGAGCGATCTCGACGCCGATGCGGTTTTCGCCGCCGTCGTCGGGCACATCTCCGAAAGGACTCGTTCGCGCCGGGCCTGAAGCCTTCGGCAGCGCGAGCGGGAGTTGGGTACCGAAGGCTGCGGCCGGATGTGCGTGGAGAGAGCGCATGTCGCGGGCCGGCGGCGTCAACAGGCAGTGGATCCGCCGAATCAATCGGCTGGCCGACGGACAGCAACCTGGTCCGGGATCGTTGTGAAGGAGATGAAATGGCCAAACGTACCGCCTTGCGGGAAGCCGATCCCGCGACCGCCGATTTCGCGGCGATGCTCGATGACGCACTCGGCAACTCTTCTGGATTCGAAGGCCAGGTCGTGCGCGGCCAGGTCGTCAACATCGTCGGCGATTTCGCCATCGTCGACGTCGGCCTGAAGTCGGAAGGCCGCATCGCGCTTCGCGAGTTCGCCAATGGCGGCGGCGCGCCCGAGATCAAGACCGGCGATTTCGTCGACGTCTTCGTCGACCGCATGGAGAACAAGGACGGCGAGGCGATGCTGTCGCGCGACAAGGCGCGGCGCGAGGAAGCCTGGACCATCCTCGAGAAATCCTTCAACGACCAGCAGCGGGTCAACGGCGTGATCTTCGGCCGCGTCAAGGGCGGCTTCACCGTCGACCTCTCGGGCGCCGTGGCCTTCCTGCCGGGCAGCCAGGTCGATGTTCGCCCGGTGCGCGATGTGACGCCGCTGATGGGCACGCCGCAGCCGTTCCAGATCCTCAAGATGGATCGCCGCCGCGGCAACATCGTGGTCTCGCGCCGTGCCGTGCTCGAGGAGAGCCGCGCCGAGGACCGCAACCGCCTGATGGGCCAGCTGAGCGAAGGCCAGGTGCTCGACGGCGTGGTCAAGAACATCACCGACTACGGCGCGTTCGTCGATCTGGGCGGCGTCGACGGCCTGCTGCACGTCACCGACATCGCCTGGAAGCGCATCAACCACCCGAGCGAGGCGCTCACCATCGGCCAGCAGGTCAAGGTGCAGGTCGTGCGCTTCAACCCCGAGACGCAGCGCATCTCGCTGGGCATGAAGCAGCTGATGAGCGATCCGTGGGACGGCGCAGCGGCCAAGTACCCGGCCCAGGCTCGGGTCAAGGGTCGCGTCACCAACATCACCGACTACGGCGCCTTCGTGGAGCTGGAGCCGGGTGTCGAGGGTCTGGTCCATGTCTCGGAGATGAGCTGGACCAAGAAGAACGTGCACCCCGGCAAGATCGTCTCGACCAGCCAGGAGGTCGAGGTGATGGTGCTGGACGTCGACATGACCAAGCGGCGCATTTCGCTGGGTCTGAAGCAGTGCCTCGACAATCCGTGGGACACGTTCTCCGACAAGTACCCGGCGGGCACCGAGCTCGAGGGCGAGGTGCGCAACATCACCGAGTTCGGCCTGTTCGTCGGCCTGCCCGGCGACATCGACGGCATGGTCCATCTCAGCGACCTGTCGTGGGACCAGGCGGGCGAGGAGGCGATCCGCAACTTCAAGAAGGGCGACGTCGTCAAGGTCAAGGTGCTCGACGTCGACACCGACAAGGAGCGCATCTCGCTGGGCATCAAGCAGCTGCTCAACGACCCCTTCGAGAAGGTCAACGCCATCAAGAAGGGCGAGGTGGTCACCGCGGTGGTTTCGGCCATCCAGGAAGGCGGCCTCGACGTCACGGTTGCCGACGGCATCCCGGGCTTCATCCGCAAGACCGAGCTCAGCCGCGACCGCTCCGAGCAGCGCCCGGACCGCTATGCGGTGGGCGACAAGATCGACGCCAAGGTGACCAACATCGACCGCGCCGCGCGCCGCGTCGTGCTGTCGGTCAAGGCGCGCGAGGCCGACGAGGAGAAGCAGGCGATGGCCGATTACGGCTCGTCCGACTCCGGCGCCAGCCTCGGCGACATCCTGGGCGCCGCGCTGAGCCGGGCGCGCAAGCCGTCGGAGGAAGACGACGCCAAGTAGTCGCCACTGACGTTCATCGTCATTCGATACCGATGGCCGGCCCGTCCTCCAGGACGGGCCGGTTGTCGTTTCCAGTCCCCGCATCGGGCCGGCGGCAAAAACGCCAATGTTCCAAATGACTTAGGGTTGACGCTGGGGGGTTGCGTCGGCATACTGCGACAACCTGTTGAATTGTCCATCGAACGGAACCGATCCCGTCGCATGACCAAGTCGGAACTGATCGCCAAGCTGGCGGCGCTCAACCCGCATCTGTACCAGCGGGACGTCGAGCGCATTGTCGCGACGATCTTTGACGAGATCGCCGTGGCCCTGGCGCGCGGCGACCGCGTCGAGTTGCGCGGCTTCGGCGCATTCTCGGTGAAACAACGCGAGTCGCGCACCGGCCGCAATCCACGCACCGGCGAGACGGTGGCCGTGTCGCAGAAGCGCGTGCCCTATTTCAAGACCGGCAAGGACCTGCGCGACCGGCTGAACAAGAGCATTCAGGGCGGCGCTGGTGCCTCTGGTGCCGGCGCCCAGGCGCCGCGCAAGCCGGCGGACTGAGGCGACCGCGCCCGCCGCGAGGATGGCCCGCTTCGGCGGGCCGTTTCGTTTCAAGGGGATGGCGCGCACCTGACATCCCGCGCGAAGCAAGGGATCCAGGTCTTCGCGGACCACCGGCGTCCCGCCGGCATTGCCGTTGACTCACCGACAGAGCGCCGGCGAGACGACGGCGGTCCCACCGAAGACGCTGGGCGTTGTCGCCAGGGGCGGGCCTCGCGTAGGGTGGATCGATGAAGACGCTGTCGCGTATCCTTCTCGGGCTGTTCCTCGCCATCGGCGTGCTGGTGGCGGTCAGCAACCGCGAGCCGGTCGAGCTTGCCCTGTGGCCGCTGCGCGAGCGGCTGGTGGCGCCGCTCTTCATCCTGATCGTCTTCCTGCTGCTGGTCGGCGTGCTGGTCGGGCTGCTGATGGGCTGGTTCTCCAACCGCCGTCACCGCACCCGGGCGCGCCACCGCGGCGCCGAGGTCGAGCGCCTGGAGCGCGAGGTCGCCAGGCTGAAGGGCGAGCTCTCGACCTACACGGCGCGGGCCGAGACCGTCGAGCCGCCCAAGCCGGCCGACAGCCGCGCGCTGGCGCGCCAGCAGGCGCTGGTCGATCCCGATTCCGTGGTGCCGATCACGAGGGCGCGCTGATGCGCTTGCTCGATGCGGCGGCCGTGGACGCCGCCCTGGACGACATCGCCCTGGTCGATCGCCTGGAAGCGCTGTTCCGCATCGGCTGCGAGATGCCCGTCCGCCACCATCACCCGATCAAGGCGCCGACCGGCCCGGGCTCGTCCGATGCCATGCTGCTGCTGATGCCGGCGTGGAACTCGGCCGGCGCCACGCGGCGCCATATCGGCGTGAAGATCGTCACGGTGTTCCCGGACAACGGCCTGAGATCGCTGCCGGCGATCTATGGCCAGTATCTCCTGCTGTCCGGCGAGACCGGTGAGCCGCTGGCCCTGCTCGACGGCGCCATGCTGACCAAGCGCCGCACCGCCTGCGCCTCGGGCCTGGCCTCGCGCTATCTCTCGCGCCCCGACTCCCGTTCGCTGCTGATGATCGGCACCGGCGCGCTGGCGCCGCAGCTCATTCGCGTCCACTGCAGAATCCGGCCGATCGAGCGCGTGGCGATCTGGGGCCGCACCGCCGCGCACGCGCAGTCCCTCGCCCGCCAGCTGGCCGACAGCCTGCCCCAGGCGCTGGGCCGCGCCGTCGCGGTCACCGCCGTCAGCGACCGCGCCGCCGCCGCACGCGAGGCCGACATCATCTCCTGCGCCACGCTGTCGAAGACGCCGCTGGTCGAGGGCGCCTGGCTCAGGCCGGGCCAGCACGTCGATCTGGTCGGCGCCTATACGCCCGAGATGCGCGAGAGCGACGATGCCGCCGCCCGCGCCGCCCGCATCTTCGTCGACACCAGGGCCGGCGCGATGAAGGAGGCCGGCGACATCGTCCTGCCGCTGCGCGCCGGCGAGATCGGCGAGGACGACGTGCTGGCCGACCTCTACGACCTGACCCGCGGTCATCACGACGGCCGCAGCAAGGGCGATACGCAGTCGATCACGCTCTTCAAGTCGGTCGGCGCGGCGCTCGAGGATCTCGCCGCGGCGGAGCTCGCGGTGGAGCGGGCATGAGGATCGCCGCGGTCTCCGACATCCACGGCAACCGCTTCGCGCTCGAGGCGGTGCTCGAGGACATCGCGACGCGCGATGTCGACGTCACGGTCAATCTCGGCGACATCCTCTCGGGGCCGCTCGACCCGCTCGGCGCGGCCGCCGTGCTGATGCCGCTGAACCTGCCGACCATACGCGGCAATCACGAGCGGCAGGTGCTCGACGATCCGGCGGAGAAGCTGGGCAGGACCGATGCCTTCACCCGCGGCGTGCTCACGGCGAAGGAGCGCGACTGGATCGCCTCGTTGCCGCAGACGTTGCCGGTGTCCGACGAGGTGTTCCTCTGCCACGGCACGCCCACCAGCGACCTGGTCTATTTCATGGAACGCATCGACGGCGATCGCACCCGGCCGGCCGATCTGGCGACGGTCGAGCGCCACGCCGGCGATTGTCGCGCGGCGCTGATCCTGTGTGGCCACACCCATGTGCCGCGCAGCCTGTACCTGTCGGACGGCCGCCTGGTGGTGAACCCCGGGAGCGTCGGGCTGCAGGCCTATGACGACCTCGAGCCGTCACCGCATTGCGTCGAGGTCGGCTCGCCGCACGCGCGGTACGCCGTGATCGAGAAGCGTCGGCATGGCTGGCGGGCCCTGCATGTCGAGGTCGACTACGACTGGCAGGCCGCCGCGCGGCAGGCGGCCGGGCATGGTCGCGAGGATTGGGCGCAGCGCCTGCTGACGGGCTGGGCGTGAGCGGCGAGCCCGGCCTGCGCGACGCGGTGCGCGAGGACGCCGCGACGCTGACCGATCTGTTCCTCGCGTCGCGGCGGCAGGCGATGCCGTGGCTGCGCGAGGTGCATGGCGAGACCGAAACCCATTGGTGGATGGCCAACGTCGTGCTGCGCGATCTCAGCGTGCGCGTGGCGACGCTGGATCAGCGCATCGCCGGCTTCGCTGCGATCCGGCCGGGCTGGCTCGACCATCTCTATATCGCACCGGCGCATCAGCGTGCGGGGCTGGGTACGCGATTGCTGGCCGAGGCCAGACGCATCGGCGGCGTGCCTCTGCGGCTCTGGGCGTTCCAGCGCAATCATGCGGCGCGTGCCTTCTACCGGCGTCATGGCTTCATCGAGGAAGAACTCACCGACGGCGCCGGCAACGAAGAGCACGAGCCCGACGTGCGCATGATATGGTCCGCGCCATGTACGTCGTAATCGTCGGCGCCGGCATCGCCGGCCTGGGCGCGGCCTGGGCGCTCACGCGCCAGGGCCATCACGTCACCGTGCTGGAGCAGGGGCCGATTCCCAATCCGCTCGGCACCTCGGTCGATTCGCATCGCCTGATCCGCAGGCCCTACGGCACCGAGGTCGGCTACATGCGCATGATCACCGATGCCTATGCCGCGTGGAACCGGCTGTGGGCTGATCTTGGCGTCAAGCTGTGCGTCGACACCGGCTCGCTCTCGCTCACCACCGAAGATGGCGACCGCCAGGCCCAGTCGCTGCGGCTGATCAAGGCCGACGGCTTTCCGGTGGTCGAGATGGACGCCGCCGAGCTGGCCCGGCGCTATCCGCTGATCGATCCCGATGGCGTGAAGACGGCGTTCCTGTCGCCCGAAGGCGGCGTGCTGCTGGCCGATCGCATCGTCGCGGCGCTGGCGAAATGGCTCGGCGAGAAGGGCGCCCGGCTGCGGCCGATGTCGCGCGTGCAGGCGGTCGACGCCGATGGCGGCGCCGTGACCCTGGCCGGCGGCGAGCGCGTGGCCGGCGATCTGGTGCTGGTGGCGGCCGGCGCCTGGGTGCGCGAGCTGGTGCCCGGCATGGGCGAGTACGTCGAGCCGTCGCGCCAGGTCCTGGCCTATGTCGACCTGCCCGACGACCTGGCGACGGCCTGGGCGAGCCATCCTTCGCTGCTGTCGGTCGGCGAGGATCGCGGCTTCTACCTCGTGCCGCCGGTGGTGCGGCCCGACGGCAGCCGCACGCGGCTGAAGATCGGCGATCACCTGTTCAGCCGGGAGGGCGACGCCGCCAGCGATCCGCGCATCGCCGCCTTCGACGAGGTGCGCCGCGTGTGGGCGCAGGCGCGCGGCCGGCTGCGCAACCTCGATCGTTATCGCCTCGCCGAGGGCAAGGTCTGCTACTACACCGTCGATCGCCGCGCCGGCCGCGAGACGTTCCGCTCCCTGCCGATCGGCAAGGCGGCCTGGGCGATGTCGAACTGTTCCGGGCATGGCTTCAAGTTCGGCGCCTGCCTGGGCGAGGCCTTCGCCGACATGGCCGCCGGCCGGCGCTCGGCCGAGGCGTTCACGCGCTACGTCGCCGGGGAGGCGGCCTGATGTCGGTGGTGGCGTTGCGCAAGATCGTCACCTCGATCGAGGAGACGACGCACGACGGCGGCGCGCCTCTGGCGATGCCGGTGCGCAAGGGCGCGATCGGCGGCGTGGTGCGCAACCCCTATGCCGGGCGCCATGTCGAGGACATCGCGCCGATGATGGAGGCGCTCAGGCCGCTGGCCTTCGACCTGACGACGCGCCTGCTGGCGACGCTGGGCGTCGCGGGCAGGGAGGTCGACGGCTACGGCAAGGCGGTGATCGTCGGCATCGCCGGCGAGCTGGAGCACGCCGCGCTGTGGCATCAGCCCAGCGGCTGGGGCATCCGCGAGGCAATGGGCGGCGCGAAGTCGATCGTGCCCTCAACGGTGAAGGTCGCGGCCGCCGGCGCGCGCATTGACGTGCCGCTGCATCACGCGCACGCCGCCTATGTGCGCAGCCATTTCGACGCCATCGAGTTCGCGGTGCCCGACGGGCCGCGACCCGAGGAGATCGTCTTCGTCGTGGCGCTGGCGATCGGCGGCCGGCCGCATCCGCGCGTCGGCGGCCTGAAGGCCGACGAGATCAAATTGTGGGACGGCCAGCGCTGAGCGATCGAACGCAATGTCATCCCGAGCGCAGCGAGGGATCCAGGGAAGCCGCCTGGATCGCTCGCTGCGCTCGGGATGACAGGGGACTCCGAGCGGCTTGCAATCAGCCGCGATTGGCATATCGTTTGCGTACGAACGAGTTGCGTGTTGGTGCCCTTGTGCGGCGCACCAAGTTCTCATCATGCTCAGCGATCCTGTTGGGGAGACCGTCGTCATGAAACGCAGAACCATCCTCGCCCTGGCCGCCGGCGCGGGCGTGTCCGGTGCCCTTCCGGCATTGGCGCAGCAAGGGCCGATCCGCATCGGCGAGCTCAACAGCTACAAGAACTTCCCGGCCTTCCTCGAACCCTACAAGAAGGGCTGGGAGCTGGCGGTCGAGGAGTTCAACAAGGCCGGCGGCGTGCTCGGCCGGCAGATCGAGATCGTCTCGCGCGATGACAGCGGCACGCCGGCCGACGCGGTGCGCGTCGCCGAAGAGCTGCTGAGCCGCGAGAAGGTCGCCTTCCTGATCGGCACCTTCCCCTCGCATGTCGGGCTGGCGGTCTCCGACTTCGCCAAGCAGCGCAAGACGCTGTTCATCGCCGCCGAGCCGCTGACCGACAAGCTGGTCTGGGACTCGGGCCATCGCTACACCTACCGTCTGCGCGCTTCGACCTACATGCAGACGGCGATGCTGATTCCCGACGCAGTCAAGCTGAAGAAGAAGCGCTGGGCGATCGTCTACCCCAACTACGAATACGGCCAGTCGGCGACCGCGGCGTTCAAGAAGCTCCTGAAGGCGCAGCAGCCGGACGTCGAGTTCGTCACCGAGCAGGCCTCGCCGCTGGGCCGCATCGAGGCCGGCGCCGTGGCGCAGGCGATCGCCGACGCCAAGCCGGACGCGATCTTCAGCTCGCTGTTCGGTCCCGACCTCGCGAAGTTCGTGCGCGAGGGCAACAGCCGCGAGCTGTTCAAGGGCCGCGAGGTGTTCAACCTGCTGGCCGGCGAGCCCGAGTATCTCGATCCGCTGAAGGACGAGACGCCCAAGGGCTGGTACGTCACCGGCTATCCGTGGAACGAGATCACCACGCCCTCGCACAAGAAATTCCTCGACGCCTACCAGGCGAAGTTCAAGGACTACCCGCGCCTGGGCTCGGTGGTGGGTTATGCGACCGTGCAGTCGGCGGTGGCGGCGATCAGGAAGGCCGGTTCGCTCGACCAGGAGAAGCTGGTCGACGCCATGGCCGGGCTGACGCACGACACGCCATTCGGGCCGATCACCTACCGTGCGCTCGACCATCAATCGACCATGGGCGCCTATGTCGGGCAGATCGAGGCAAAGGGCGGCAAGGGCGTGATGGTCAACTGGCGCTACGTCGACGGCAAGGACGCGCTGCCGCCGGACGACGAAGTCAGGAAGATGCGGCCCGCCAACTGACTGGCCAACTGATCGGTGTCGTTCGCCTCTATCATCGCGCAATTGCTCAATGGGCTGGCCGGCGCGTCATCGCTGTTCATGGTGGCTGCCGGCCTGTCGCTGATCTTCGGCGTCACGCGCGTCGTCAACTTCGCGCACGGCTCGCTCTACATGCTGGGGCTCTACGTCGCCTACTCGGCGGTTGAGTTCCTCGGCCGCACGCCCCTGGGCTTCTGGGGCGGCATCGTCGTCGCCACGATCGCGATCGGCGCGCTGGGCGCGCTGATCGAGATCGGCATCCTGCGCCGCATCTACCGTGCGCCTGAGCTGTTCCAGCTGCTCGCCACCTTCGCCGTCGTGCTGGTGGTGAAGGACGTGGCGCTGGCGATCTGGGGCGCCGAGGAGCTGGTGGGGCCGCGCGCGCCCGGCCTGTCGCGCACGGTCGAGATCATGGGCCGCCGCGTGCCGCAATACGACCTGGCGCTGATCGCCATCGCGCCGCTCTTGCTGCTGGGCCTGTGGCTGGCGCTCGCCCGCACCCGCTGGGGGGCGCTGGTGCGGGCGGCGACCCAGGACCGCGAGATGGTGGGCGCCCTGGGCGTCGACGAGCGCAAGCTCTTCACCGGCGTGTTCTTCGTCGGCGCGGCGCTGGCCGGGCTGGGCGGCGCGCTGCAGCTGCCGCGCGAGCCGGCCAATCTCGGGCTCGACCTGTCGGTGATCGCCGACGCCTTCGTGGTGACGGTGGTCGGCGGCCTGGGCAGCATTCCCGGCGCCTTCCTCGCCGCCATCCTGATCGGCGTGGTCAAGGCGTTCTGCATCGCACTGGGCACCCAGAGCTTCTTCGGTTTCGAGGTCTCGTTCTCCAAGCTGACCCTGGTGGTCGAGTTCCTGGTCATGGCCGTCGTGCTGGTGATCCGGCCCTACGGCCTGCTCGGACGGCCGCCGGCGCAGCAGCGCGCCGTCGGCGAGATCACCACGCTGCCCGGCATGCCGGACTGGCGGCGTTGGCTGCCCTTCGTCGCGCTGCTGGCGCTGGTCCCCTTCGCCGCGCCCGACGATCGCTACCTGCTGGTGCTGCTCACCGACATCGCCATCCTCTCGCTCTTCGCCGTCAGCCTGCACGTGCTGATGGGCCCCTCGGGCATGGTCTCGTTCGGCCACGCCGCCTATTTCGGCGTCGCCGCCTATGCCGCCGCGATCCTGTTGCGTAAGGCCCAGCTGCCGATGGAGGTCGCGGTGCTGTCGGCCCCGTTCGTCGCCGGCGCGGTCGCGCTGGTCTACGGCTGGTTCTGCGTGCGGCTGTCGGGCGTCTATCTCGCGATGCTGACCCTGGCGTTCGCGCAGATCACCTGGTCGGTGATCTACCAGTGGGACTCGCTGACCGGCGGCAGCAATGGCCTCACCGGGGTCTGGCCGCCATCGTGGCTCGGCGCCAAGAGCGACTATTTCTGGCTCTCGCTGACGCTCTGCGCATTGGGCATCGGCCTGCTGTGGCGCATGCTGTTCTCGCCCTTCGGCTACGCGCTGCGCGCCGGTCGTGACTCGCCGCTGCGCGCCGAGGCGATCGGCATCGACGTGCGTCGCCTGCGGTGGTTCGCCTTCGCGCTGGCCGGCGCCTTCGCCGGGCTTGCCGGCGCGCTCTTCGCGTTCTCCAAGGGCAGCATCTCGCCCGAGCTGGCGTCGATCGCGCAGTCCACGGACGCGCTGGTCATGGTGCTGCTGGGCGGCGTCGAGACCATCACCGGTCCGATCGCCGGCGCGGCGATCTTCACCTGGCTGAAGGACGAGCTGGCGCGCAACACGCAGTACTGGCGCAGCGTCTTCGGCCTGGTGATCCTGGCCCTGGTGCTGCTCTTCCCGCAGGGCGTGGTCGGCGGTCTGGCGCTGCTGTGGCGCCGCGTGAGGCAGGCGGCATGAGTGCGCCGGTCCCCATTGCACCCGTCCTCGAGGTCGCCGGCCTCTTCAAGTCCTTCGGCGGCGTGCGCGCGGTCGACGACGTGTCGTTCGCCGTCTCCGCCGGCGAACTGCTGGCGATGATCGGGCCCAACGGCGCCGGCAAGTCGACCTGCTTCAACATGCTCAACGGCCAGCTGCCGGCCGATGCCGGCAGCGTGCACCTGCTGGGCCGCGATATCCTGGGCCTGAAACCGCGCGCGATCTGGCGGCTGGGCGTGGGCCGCACCTTCCAGATCACCGCGACCTTCACGTCCATGACGGTGCGCGAGAACGTGCAGATGGCGCTGCTCTCGCACCGCCGCGGCATCGGCTCATTGCTGTCGCGTGCCTCGGCGCGGCATGTCGAGGAGGCCGACGCGCTGCTCGAGCGCGTCGGCATGCGCGAGCAGGGTGACCGGGTCTGCGGCGTGCTGGCCTATGGCGACCTCAAGCGCGTCGAGCTGGCGGTGGCGCTGGCCAACGATCCGAAGCTGCTGCTGATGGACGAGCCCACCGCCGGCATGGCGCCCAAGGAGCGCATCGATCTGATGGCGCTGGCCGCCTCGCTGGCGCGCGAGCGCTCGGTCGCGGTGCTCTTCACCGAGCATGACATGGATGTCGTCTTCGCCCACGCCGATCGCATCATCGTGCTCGACCGCGGCCGGCTGATCGCCCAGGGCAGGCCCGAGGTGGTGCGCGCCGATCCGCAGGTGCAGGCGGTTTATCTCGGCAGCGGCGCCATGTTCGCTCACGAGGTGCAGGCATGATGCTGCATGTCGAGGGCCTGCACAGCCACTACGGCCGCGCCCACATCTTGGCCGATGTCGGGCTCGACGCGCGCGAAGGCGAGGTGCTGGCGCTGCTCGGCCGCAACGGCGCGGGCAAGTCGACGACGCTGAAGTCAGTGATCGGCCTGGTGCGGCCCAGCGCCGGCACCATCACCTTCGCCGGGACCCGCATCGACGGGCTGTCGCCCTTCCGTATCGCGCGGCTCGGGCTGGGCTTCGTGCCCGAGGATCGCCGCATCTTCACCGACCTCTCGGTGATGGAGAATCTCGAGGTCGGTCGCCAGGCGCCGCGCGCGGGGGCGCCGACCTGGACTCCGGATCGGCTGTTCGAGCTCTTCCCCAATCTCGGCCGCATGCGCGACCGGCCGGGCGGGCGCATGTCCGGCGGCGAGCAGCAGATGCTGACCATCGCGCGCACCCTGATGGGCAATCCGCGCTGCGTGCTGCTCGACGAGCCGTCCGAGGGCCTCGCGCCGCTGATCGTCGAGCAGATGGCGAGGACGATCCGCACGCTCAAGGCCGAGGGGCTGAGCGTCGTGCTGTCGGAGCAGAATCTGCATTTCTCGGCCATGGTCGCCGACCGCGCCGTGATCATCGAGAAGGGCCGCGTGCGCTTCACCGGCACCATGGACGAGCTGCGCGCCGACGAGAGCGCGCGCACCCAGTATCTGAGCGTGTGAACGTGATCAAACGATTTGCTCTTACCTTCCCCCGGAGGGGGAAGGTGCCGAAGGCGGATGGGGGATGTCGAAGACGGACTCCTGCGTTCGTCTTCGACATCCCCCATCCGTCAGCGCTATGCGCTGCCACCTTCCCCCTCCGGGGGAAGGTAGGGAGCCCGACATGAGCACGAATCCCACCACCATCGTCGGCATCGATGTCGGCGGCACCTTCACCGACCTGCTGGCGCTCGACACGGCGTCGGGCGCGGTGTCGCTGGCCAAGGTGCCGACGACGACCGACAACCAGGCCGTCGGATTCGTCTCGGCGATGGCGGCGGCCCATCTCGATGCGCGCGCGCTGCAGGCCATCGTGCACGGCACGACCACCACCACCAACGCGCTGCTCGAGCGCAAGGTGGCGCGCGTCGGGCTGATCACCACGCTGGGCTTCCGCGACGTGCTGGAGCTCGGCCGCCGCACGCGGCCGAAATCGTACGGCCTGACCGGCTCGTTCGAGCCGCTGATCCCGCGCGAGCTGCGCATCGAGGTGCCCGAGCGCATGGACGCCGAGGGTGGCATCGTCACGCCGCTCGACGAAGCCGCCGTGCGCGAGGCGACGCGCCGCCTGCTGGCCGACGGTTGCGAGGCGGTGGTGATCCACTTCCTGCACAGCTACATCAACCCCACGCACGAACGGCGCGCCGAGGCGATCGTTCGCGAGGCATGGCCCAACGACTACGTCACCGCGGGCCATCGCGTCGTGTCGGAGTATCGCGAGTTCGAGCGCGGCACGACGGCGGCCGTGAACGCTGCGATCCAGCCGGTGCTCGACCGTTATCTCGGCCGCCTCGAAGCGGAGCTGAAAGCGCTGGGCTTCGCGCGCGACCTGCTGGTGATGCAGGGCAATGGCGGCACGGTGTCGGCGCGCGCGGCGGCCGAGGCGGCGGCGCACACCGTGATGTCCGGGCCGGCCTCGGGCGTGATGGCCGCCGCCTATACCGGTCGCGCCTGCGGCCAGCCGGACCTGATCACCTACGACATGGGCGGCACCTCGACCGATGTCGGCCTGATCCGCGAGGGCGTGCCGCAGGTGTCGAGCGAGCTCGACCTCGAGTACGGCATGCCGATCCACGTGCCGATGGTCGACGTGCACACCATCGGCGCCGGCGGCGGCTCGATCGCCCATGTCGATCCATCCGGCATGCTGCGTGTGGGGCCGCAGAGCGCCGGCGCGACGCCGGGCCCGATCTGCTACGGCCGCGGCGGCGAGAAGCCGACCATCACCGACGCCAATCTCGTGCTCGGCCGGCTCAATCCCGACCGGCTTCTTGCCGTCGACAATCCCGTGTCGCTCGAGCACGTGCGCGGGCGCATCGCCGATGAGGTCGGCAAGCCCCTGGGCCTCGACTGGGACCAGGCGGCGGCGGCGATCCTGCGCATCGCCAACGATCGCATGGCCGGTGCGATCCGGCTGGTGTCGATGGCGCGCGGTCACGACCCGCGCGACTTCGCGCTGTTCGCCTTCGGCGGCGCCGGCCCGCTGCACGCCACGGCGCTGGCGCGCGAGCTGGCGCTGCCCAGGGTGCTGGTGCCGGCGCGGCCGGGCATCACCAACGCGCTGGGCTGTGTCGTCGCCGATCTGCGCCGCGACTTCGTGCGCACCATCAACAAGCCGCTGCCGGTGCTCGACGCCGCCGAGGTGCGCGCGACCCTGGAGGCGCAGATCGCCGAGGGCGAGGCGATGCTGGCGAAGGACGGCGTGGCGGTCGACCGCGTCGACCGCCTGCATCTCGCCGACATGCAGTTCCAGGGCCAGAGCCACATGCTGCAGGTGGCGCTGCCGCGCATCGACGTCAGCGTCGCCGAGCTGCGCACGATCTTCGAGGAAGCCTACTGGCGCCGCTTCGGCGTCGAGCTGCCGGAGATCCGCGCCGTGCTGGTCAACCTGCACACTGCGGTGATCGGCAGGCGCCCCGGCATCGACCTCGCCGCCCTGATGCGCGGCGAAAAGGCGAAGGACGCAGCCGCCGCCCGGACCGGCACGCGCGAGGTGTGGTTCGAGCGCGGCGGCTGGACCGCGACGCCGATCTACGCCCGCGACCGCCTGCCGCTCGACCAGCAGCTGGTCGGCCCGGCGATTCTCGAGCAACTCGATACAACCATCGTGGTCGAGCCCGGCGATCGGGTAAGCTGCGATGCGATCGGCAACCTCGTCGTGGAGGTCGCGCCATGAGCGCCATCGATCCCGTCACCTTGGCCGTGATCCAGAACGGTCTCGACCAGGTCTGCAACGAGATGGACCTCGCCTTTGTGCGCAGCGCCTTCTCGCCGGTGATCTCCGAGGGCATGGACCGCTCCGACGGCATCTACGACGCCGTCGACGGCGCGCTGATCGCCCAGGGCGAGCTCGGCCTGCCGGTGTTCGTCGGCACCATGCAGTTCTCGACCCGGGCGGTGATCGACCGGGTGAAGACGCATTACGACGGCCATGTCGATCCCGGCGACGTCTTCATCGTCAACGACCCCTATCTCGGCGGCACGCACCTGATGGACGTGCGCTTCGTGAAGCCGTTCTTCTATCGCGGCAGGCTCTTCGCCTGGCTGGCCAACACCGGGCACTGGCCGGATATCGGCGGCATGGTGCCGGGCGGCTTCTCGGCCAGCGCCACCGAGGTCGAGCAGGAGGGACTCCGCCTGCCGCCGATCAAGTTCTTCAAGAAGGGCGTGATGGACCGCGAGATCCTCGCGATCCTGATGAGCAACATGCGCATTGCCGACCAGCGCATCGGCGACATCAAGGCCCAGGCCGCCGCGCTCGACACCGGCGAGAAGCGGCTCACGGCGCTGATCGACCGCTACGGCGAGGACACGGTCAAGAGCGCCATCGCCGAGCTGCGCGAACGCTCGGCGCGGCAGATGCGGGCGAAGATCGCGACGATTCCCGACGGCGTGTACGAGGGCGCCTCGGTGGTCGATTCCGACGGCGTGGTCGACCAGCCGCTGCATATCCGCATGAAGATCACCAAGGCGGGCGAGCGGCTGGCCTTCGACATGTCGGGCTCGAGCCCGCCCTGCCGCGGGCCGATGAACAGCGTGATCGCCACCACCAAGTCGGCGATCTATCTCGCCATCAAGCACGTCTTCCCCGACGTGCCGATCAACGCCGGCACCTTCGAGCCGCTCGACATCGTCGAGCCCGAGGGCACGTTCCTTTACGCGAAGTACCCGCGGCCGGTGTCGGGCTGCGCCGCCGAGGTCAGCCAGCGCATCGCCGAGGCGGTGTTCGCCGCGCTCACCAAGGCGATCCCCGATCGGCTGTTCGCCGCACCGGCCGGCACGTCGGGCAATCTCGGCGTCGGCGGCTATGATCCGGCGCGCGATCGGCACTACATCATGTATCTCTTCACCGGCGGCGGGTACGGCGGCTCGTACGAGGGCGACGGGCTGTCGAATGGCTGCTCGACCATCGGCATCTCCAAGATGCCGCCGGTCGAGGTGCTGGAGCAGTACTACCCGATCCTGTTCGAGGAGTTCGCGCTGGCCGAAGGCTCGGGCGGCGCCGGCGCGCATCGCGGCGGCTTCGGCATCCGCTACGCCATCAGGATCCGTCGCGGCGAGGCGCGCGTGTCGATGGTGATGGATCACGGCCGCGTCGGTCCGCAGGGCGCGCTGGGCGGACGCGACGGCGGCGTCAACACCGTGCTGGTCGAGCAGGGCGGCAAGGCCTATCGCCCGCCGCACCTGTCGAAGGACCAGGACATCGAGGTCGGCCCGGGCGACGTCGTGCGCGTCTCGACGCCGGGCGGCGGCGGCTACGGCGATCCCGCCAAGCGCTCGCCGGCGCTGATCGAGCGCGATCTGCGGCGCGGCTACTACACGCCCGAGCAGGTGCGCACGCTGTTCGGCGTGCAGACCATGCCAAGAGCCGCAGAGTAATTGGGGCCGCCGGCGTCTCGCCGGCTCATGGCGGAAGAGCCGGCGGGACGGCGGCGGTCCCAGGAAGACTCAAGCCGCTCGCTTCAGCCGGCCGAGATTCTCGATCGTCGCGACGCAGGCCGCGGCGGCTTCGGCGCCCTTGACCACGAAATGGTGGCTGAAGAAGGCGCGGTGCTCGTCGTGCTCGTGGAAGCGCTGCGGCGTGAGCACGGCCGAGATCATCGGCACCTCGGTCTCGATCTGCACGCGCATCAGCCCGTCGATCACCGCGTCGGCGACGAACTCGTGGCGGTAGATGCCGCCATCGACGACGAAGCCCGATGCCACCACGGCGGCGTAGCGGCCGGTGCGCGCCAGCATCTTGGCGTGCAGCGGGATCTCGAAGGCGCCCGGCACCTCGTAGAGATCGATGCGGTCCTTGCCGTAGCCGCGCGCGGCCATCTCGGCGAGGAAGGAGTCGCGACAGCGATCGACGATGTCGCGATGCCAGCACGATTGCACGAAGGCGACGCGCGGGCCGTTGTCGTTGCGGGGATTGCTGCTGCTGTTCTGGATGCTCTGATTCACGACGGTCTCCTGGAGACGGTTGAATCAGGGCGCACGAGTCGACGAAAACGCGCGACTCGCCTGCGCGAATCGACGCGTCTACGCCACTTCGTTCTCTTCCATCCGGACTGTGACCGTCGGCCCCGGAATCGCACCGGATCTGCTGACCCTGCCGTACGCCACGCTGGCAGGCGCTCGCGGGCTTGCGCTCAACTCACTCAGCGCTTACCGCCGGTGGGGACTTCCACCCCGCCCTGAGAACGCACGCCGCACGACCAACGCTGTGCGGCGGACCGACACTACGACGGACATGCCCGCAGGGATCGCGCAATCTCGTCATGGCCGATTTGCGCACCGCGCTGGCGCCTATCGCGGGGCGAAAGTCGGGGCCGCCCGTGATAGCGTCGCGCCCGCGACAGGAGGTGACGGCGATGACGCTATCGGCCGGAGGGGGCAGATTCTACGCGATGCGTGGAGCGGAGCGTCTGCCCGTGCGCGCACCCATCGACGTGAAGCCGTTTCTTGGCAAGCCTGATCTCCATTGGAAGGTTGGGCGCTCGGCCTACGAACTTGCGACGAGCTGGTTGGCGGCTGACGGTGTGCCGACGGTCGTCCGCGCCGTCCTCGACCAGGCGCCTGAGTGGCGCTCGGCCTCGCTGAACGAGGCGGCATTCGAAAAGCAGGTCGAGCTGCGCACGAGAGGCGCAGCCAGCCAGACCGATCTGATGGCCTATATGAGCTTGGCCGATGGACCCGGAATCCTCGCCATCGAGGGCAAGGTGACCGAGACCTTCGGGCAGCGGGTCGACGATACCGGCATGTCGAAAGGGCAGAAAGCGCGCGCGGCCGATCTATGCGGCATGCTGGGAATTTCTATCGCCGATGCCGGCAGCCTCCGGTACCAGCTACTCCATCGCACTGCATCGGCCGTCATAGAGGCACAACGCATCAAGGCCCGGCATGCCATGATGCTGGTTCATTCGTTCGACGTGGGCCAGGCAGGACGCTCCGACTTCGAAACCTTTGCGCAAAAGCTCGGCGTTTCCGGCGCGGGTGCCAATCGAATCTCATCGTCGAAGACGATCGAGGGTGTCGAGCTCCGCCTCGCATGGGTTGCGGATCGCCCGCATCACCCGCGTGTCGAATACTTCGCCCTTGGCGGCACGATCGCGACGATGCCGGCCGAGTCCGGGGCGATGAAGCAGGGGCTGGGCGCCGATGACCTGATCCGCATGGTGCCGGCCCTGGCCGAGGTCGCCGACGTGCGCGGCGAGACGATCGAGCGCGTCGGCAGCAGCAATCTTACGGTCGATCTGACGCTGAAGCTGGCGCAGCGCATCGAGGCGCTGCCGCGCGCGGGCGCCGATGCGCCGGTGGGCGTGGTGGTCTCGCAGGGCACCGACACGCTGGAGGAGACCAGCTTCATCCTCGACTGCGTGCTCGATGCGGGCTTGCCGGTGAGCCTCACCGCGGCGATGCGCAACCCGCGGCTGACCTCGGCCGACGGCGCGGGCAACCTGCTGGCCTCGGTGCGCGTGGCCTCGTCGGCGTGGATGCGCCAGCATGTCGGGGAGATCGGTGTCGTGGTCACCTTCCTCGATCATGTCTATGCGCCGTTCGATGTGGTGAAGAGCGAGACCAGCCGCATCGACACCTTCCGCAGCCCGGCGACGGGCCCGCTGGCGACCCTGGTCGAGGATCGCGTCATCCCGCTGTCGCTGCCGGTGCGCGACTGGAAGCGCGCCGTCGACGCGGCGCTGGGGCCGAAGCCCTCGACGCGCCTGCTCGCCGCCGGGCGCAAGCCAGTGGCGCTGCTATGGGCGGCGATGGACGATACCGGCGGCCTGCTCGATGCGCTGCTCGCCGATCCCGGACACCTGGGCTACGCGGGTATCGTATTCGCCGGCACGGGCGGCGGCCATGTGCCTGAAGTCTTGGTCGAGCGCCTGGTCAGGCTGAACCGCTCGATCCCGGTGCTGATCGCGCCGCGCACCGGCGCCGGACCGCTGCTGGCGGCGACCTACGAAGGTCCGGGCTCGGAGATCGGACTGCGCCAGGCGGGGATGATCTTCTGCGGCCGCCTGCATCCGCTGAAGTCCCGCCTGCTGCTCGAGCTGCTGCTGCGTGCCGGCGTCGATCGCTCAGGCATCGCGCGCGTCTTCGCCTCGTGCGGCTGAGCGCGGCGATGGCGGGCAACACGATCCTGATCGCCGGCGCATCCGGCATCGTCGGCCGTGCCGCCGTGGCGCGGTTCAATGCGCTGCCGGGCTGGACGGTGATCTCGGTATCGCGCCGCGCGCCCGATCTCGAGGGACCGCACGAGCATCTCGCGCTCGATCTTTCCGACGCCGCCGCCTGCGAGGCGGCATCGGCCAAGCTCGCGGGCGTGACGCATGTCGTCTTCGCCGCGCTCCACGAACTGCCCGGCCTGGTGGCGGGCTGGCGCGAGACGACGCAGATGGAGATGAACCTCGCGTTCCTGACGAACCTGATGACGCCGCTCCTGCGCGTGACGAAAGATCTCCGGCACGTCACCTTGCTGCAGGGCACCAAGGCCTATGGCGCGCATATTGCGCCGATCAAGGTGCCGGCGCGCGAGCGCTGGCCGCGGCACCGGCACGCCAACTTCTACTGGCTGCAGGAGGACTGGCTGCGTGCGGCGCAGAAGGGCCGCGACTGGAGCTTCAGTATCCTCAGGCCGCAGATCGTCTTCGGCCACGGGCTGGGCAGCCCGATGAACATGCTGGCGGCGATCGGCGCCTATGGCGCGCTGTCGAAGGCGCGCGGCGAGAAGCTGCACTGGCCGGGCGGCCCGCCCTACGTCGCCTCGGGCACCTGCGCCAACCTGCTGGCGCGCGCCATCGAGTGGGCGGGCACCAGCCCGGCGGCGGCCAACGAGACCTTCAACATCACCAACGGCGACGTCTATGTCTGGCGCAATTTGTGGCCTGCGATCGCCCAGGCGCTGGGCATGGAGGAGGGCGAGCCGCGGCCGATGAAGCTGTCGGACGAGATGCCGACGCGCGAGGCACAGTGGGCGGCGCTGGCGCGGCGCCACGGGCTGCGGCCCTGGACCTTGCAGGAGTTCGTCGGCGACTCGTTCGTCTATGCCGATTGGCAGTTCGCGTACGGTCGCGAGCGGCCCGGGCCGCCGGTGATCGTGAGCTCGGTGAAGTCGATGCAGGCTGGCTTTCACCACGTCATCGACACCGAGGACATGCTGGCCGATTGGTTCGAGGAATTCCGCCGGCTGAAACTCCTGCCGCCGCTGTCGTGATAGAGCAATCCTGTCATCCCGAGCGCAGCGAGGGATCTAGGGCGCTGACTGGATCCCTCGCTGCGCTCGGGATGACAGCAGGCTGAACTACGCTCCAGGAACGGGCCATGATCCCGCGCACGCTGTTTCCCGCCGACTACGAGATCTTCCGTGACTCCGTGCGCCGCTTCGTCGCCGAGGAGATCACGCCGCACTATGTGCAGTGGGAGAAGGACGCGCGCGTGCCGCGCGAGGTCTGGCGCAAGGGCGGCGCGGCGGGCCTGCTGTGCTGCGAGGTGCCGGAGGAATATGGCGGGCCGGGCGGCGACTTCCTGCACAGCGTCGTGGTGATGGAGGAGCTGGCCGACGCCGGCGCCACCGGCGTGTTCTTCGGCCTGCATTCGGACATCGTCGCGCCCTACATCCTGAAGTACGGCTCGCCGCAGCAGAAGACACAGTGGCTCACGCGCATGGCCTCGGGCGAGGCGATCGGCGCCATCGCCATGACCGAGCCCTCGGCCGGCTCGGACCTGCAGGCGATCCGTACCACGGCGCGGCGCGACGGCGACGACTACGTCATCAACGGACAGAAGGTGTTCATCTCGAATGGGCAGCAGGCAGACCTGGTGATCGTCGCCTGCAAGACCGACGCCACCAAGGGCGCCAAGGGCATGAGCCTGATCGTCGTCGAGGGCGACCGGCCGGGGTTCCGTCGCGGCCGTCAGCTCAAGAAGCTCGGGATTCACTCGCAGGATACCTCCGAACTGTTCTTCGAGGACGTGCGCGTGCCGGCGGCGAACATCCTCGGCAACGAAGGCCAGGGCTTCACGCTTCTGATGAACGAGCTCTCTCAGGAGCGCCTGACCCAGGCGGTGCGCGCCATCACCGCGTCGGAGGCGGCATTGCGCTGGACGATCGACTACGTCCAGCAGCGCCAGGCCTTCGGCAAGCCGATCGCCGCCTTCCAGAACACCCAGTTCAAGCTCGCCGGGCTGAAGGCGGAGATCGTGGCCCAGCGGGTGCTGGTCGACCGCTGCATCGAGCTGCATCTGAAGCGTGCGTTCGACTCGGTCGACGCGGCGATGGCCAAGATGACGACCACCGAGCTGCAGGCGCGCGTCGTCGACGAGTGCCTGCAATTGCACGGCGGCTACGGCTACATGAGCGAGTTCCCGATCGCCCGCGCCTTCGTCGACGCGCGCTACGCCCGCATCGCCGGCGGCTCGATCGAGGTGATGAAGACCATCATCGCGCGCAGCCTGTTCGGGCGGTGAAGTACAGCTGTCATCCCGAGCGCAGCGAGGGATCCAGGCTGACACTGGATCCCTCGCTGCGCTCGGGATGACAGGTTGCTTAGCCTTTCGCCCATTGCACGATGAACGCCGCCACGGCGGCGGCGTCATCGAGGTCGAGCCAGCGATGGCCGTCGCCGTCCTTCCAGTCCGGGCGCGGCGCGGCGATGGCCAGCAGGCCGGCATCGTCGCCCGAGCGCAGCGCCTTGCCCTCGGCGGCGCGCCAGACCTCGATGCGCGCGTGCGGATGGTTGGTGAAGCCCTCGACCAGCACCAGGTCGACCGGTTCGAGCCGCGCCACGAGTTCGTCGAGCGTGGTCTCGGCGCCGGAGCGGTTCTCGCGCATCAGCGCCCAGCGCAGGTCGGAGGCGACCAGCACCTCGTGCGCACCGGCCTTGCGGTGGCGCCATGAATCCTTGCCGGGCTTGTCGACGTCGAAACCGTGATGCGAGCGCTTGATGGTCGAGACCGTGAGCCCGTGCCCGGCGAGCAGGGGGAGCAGCTTCTCCACCAGCGTGGTCTTGCCGCTGCCGCTCCAGCCGACGATTCCCAGGAGGTGCATCATTCCACCGTGACGAGTTGGGCCGAATTGCCGGCGCGCGCGACGGCGCGGCCGATGAGCGCCGCATCCGGCGTGCCGCCGGCGCGCAGCCTGTCGACCAGTGCTCCGGCGCGATCCGCGGCGATGCCGATCAGCAGGCCGCCGGATGTCTGCGGATCGAACAGCAGGTCGTAACCGGTCGACGTCTCGCGGCGATCGACGGCGCCGACCATGGCGACGTTCTGGGGCGCCAGCGTGCTGCGTGTGCCGCGCGCCAAGGCGGCGAGGGTGCCGGGCAGCGCCGGAAGCGCCGACAGCGAGATCTCGGCGTCGAGGCTGGAGGCGCGCAGCATCTCGACCAGATGCCCGCCCAGGCCGAAGCCGGTGATGTCGGTGCAGGCCGTGGCGCCGGCCTCGCGGGCCATCGCGGCGGCGCCGGCGTTGGACACCAGCATCGAGCGGATCGCCGCCTCGATATCGGTGCCGCGCGAATCGCCGGTCATGTCGGCGGCGAACAGGACTCCGGTCCCCACCGGCTTGGTGAGGATCAGCGCGTCGTCCGCACGCAGGCCACCCTTGCGCATCAGCGCCGTGATCTCGGCCGTGCCGTTGACCGTCAGGCCGATCGCCATGTCGGGACCCTCGATGGTATGGCCGCCGATCAGCACGGCGCCGGCGCGGTTGAGCTCCTCGACCACGCCGCGCAGCAACTCGCCGAGATCGCGTTCCTGCAGCGCGCCGCCGGCATAGGGGATCACCGCGGTCATCAGCGCGCTGTGCGCCCGCGCGCCCTTGGCGAAGAGGTCGGACAGCGCGTGCAGGGTGGCAACGCGGCCCAGACGCAGCGGATCGTCGAACAGCGCCGGGAAGTGGTCGACGCTCTGCAGCAGGGCGCGGCCCGGCGGCACGAGGATGGCGCTGGTGTCCTCGCCGTCGCGCACGCCCAGCGGAATGTCGTGGCGCGCCGGGATGTCGAGATCGGCCAGCGCGCGCCGCAGCGTGTCCGCACCGATCTTGGCGCCGCAGCCGGCGCAGCGCATCAGCATCGGCGCCGCCATCGCCGCCATATCGGGCATGGTCTTCTCCGGCAGATCGCCATGCGCGGCCATGCGTCCGCCGGGACGCAGGCGCTGGTACATCGCCATCCAGCGCGTGTCGATGCGCCGCTTCCAGCGCCACACCCAGTCGCCCTCGATCGACAGCCCGCCGCGCGAGGCCACGGCATGCCTGTCGCCGGTCGTGATCATGCTGAGGAAGCGGCGCTGCGGCCTGTAGCGCTCGAGCGGCCGATCCTCGGACGCCAGCAGGTTGTGCGCCAGGATCGGCCCTTCGCGCACCGCGAAGACGCCGGCCTTGGGCAGCGGCGAGGCGTCGAAGGCGGCGACGTCGCCGGTGGCGAAGACGTTGGCGTGCGAGACCGATTGCAGGCTCTCGTTGACGCGCACGAAGCCGCGCTCGTCGAGCGCCAGGCCGGTATCGGCGAGCCAGGCGGCCGGCGCGGCCTGCGTGACCCAGACGGTCAACGCACTGCGGATCGTCGCGCCGCCCTGCAGCGTCACCGCGTCGGCGTCGACCCGGGTGACCGGCTTGCCGAGCACGACATCGACGCCGCGTGCCTTCAGCGTGCGCATGAAGCTGCGGCGCACGGCCCGCGGATGCGTCGGCAGGATCTCGGCGTCGGCCGAGACCAGGGTGAAATGCGGCTGCGCGTCGCCCGCCGTCTTCAGCGCCCATTGCATCGACAGGCAAAGCTCGACGCCGCCCGCGCCGGCGCCGACCACGATAATGCGCTCGGGCCGCGACGCGCCCTCCCTGATCGCACGCCAGCGCGCCAGGAAGGCCGCCACGGGCTTGACCGGCAGCGCATGACGATCGGCGCCGGGGATGTTGAGCATCGACGGCGACGAGCCGATATCGAGCGCTACGGTGTCGAAGGCCACCGGCGGGCGGCTGCCGCAGATCACGCGCTGCGCGGCGAGATCGAGGCCGATCGCCGTATCATGGTAAAGCCGCGCGCCCGCGGCGCGGCACAGCGGCCGCAGGTCGATATGCGCCTCCTCGAAGCGGTAGTGATCGGCGACGAGGCCCGGCAGCATGCCCGAATACGGCGTGTCGAGCTCGCGCGCGATGACGGTCAGGCGCACTTCAGGCGAGCGCTTCATCGCCGCCCGGCGCAGCACCTCGACATGCGCATGTCCACCGCCCACCAGGACGACGTCGCGGCGCACCACGCTCGCGTCAGCCATTGGCGATTGGGCCTTTCTTCGAACCTCGATTGTGCTTAGGTGTCGGGGAGCACGGCGCTGCGGCCCGAGGCAGGGGCCGATTTCCCGCCGCGTCGGAGTGATTTCTTTTCGGCAACCCGGAACTATCCAGTCGAATGCACATTTAGAGCCATTGCTGGTTGTGAACCGTCGGTCTCATCCAGAGGTGGAGACGCCGACACGGAGCGGATGGTAGCCCGGCGGCGACCGCCATTCGCCACCAATTTCTTGAAGTCATTGCAGGATTCAATCCGCTTGCGAGACGCTCCCATCTCCTCTCGGCGCAGTCCCTCCGGAACGGGCGGCAGTGAACTGCAACGCCTGCAGGAGTGGCTCGAGCTCGCGCGGCAGTCGGCCGGGATCGTCCTGTGGGAATGGGACACCCGCGCCGGGCTCTTCAGGATCTCCGACCATTGGCACGAGGAGGGGTCCGTCGGCCAGCAGGCCGGATCGATCAGCCTCGACCAGTGGCTTCAGCTCGTCCATGTCGAGGACCGGCCGACCTGCGAGCGCTTTCTCGCCAGCCTCGCCAACGGCGCCGGCGTGCCGCAGCAGGCCGAGTTTCGCGTCCGCCGCCCGGATGGCTCGTTCGCCTGGCAGCGCGGCAAGGGTCGCATGATGCCCGGGCCGCGCGGTGCGGGCGGGTCCGTCATCGGCGTCCTGGTCGAGATCACGGCCGAGCGCGAGGCGCTGGAGCATCGCCATCAGATCGATCGCCTGGAGGCGGTGGGCCAGCTCACCGGCGGCCTGGCGCATGACTTCAACAATCTGCTGACGGTGATCCAGGGCAACGTCGACCTGCTGCACGACGATCTCGGCGACGACGCCGCCAGCGCCGCGATCCTCAGCGAGATCAGCGCCGTGGTCGATCGCGGCGCGGCGGTGACGCGCCGGCTGCTGCGCTTCGCCCGCTCCGACCTGCCGGCGAAGACGGTGTTCAATCCCGACCGGCTGCTGCGCGGCCTGCTGCCGCTGCTTGCCCATACGCTGGGCGGCACGGTGGCGCTGCACATGAATCTCGCGGCGCGCGGCGCGGCCGTGAGCGTCGATACGCGCGAGTTCGAGAACGCGATCATCAACCTCGCGATCAACGCGCGCGACGCGATGCCGGCGGGCGGCACGCTGGCGCTGTCGACGCGGCAGGCGTGGCTGCAGGCAAGCGACGTTGATGTCGAGCGCGGCGAGGCGCCGGGCGCCTATGTCGAGATCGCGCTCGCCGACACCGGTCACGGCATGCCGCCTGACGTGCTGTCGCGGATCTACGAGCCGTTCTTCACCACCAAGGCCGACAAGGGCACCGGGCTGGGCGTGCCGATGGTGGCGCGCTTCGTGCGCCACAGCGCGGGCTGCATGCGGGTGGAAAGCGCGGTCGGTACCGGCACGACGGTGCGGCTCTATCTGCCGCTGCCGGTCGCCGACGAGTGATCTCGTCTGCGCCCTTGCTCGCTGCGCTACAGGGGCCGCGGACGGCCCCGAGGATGACAAGGCGACTCAAATTTGTCGCGCGCTGCTCAAATTTCCTAACAGCTGGCCCGGAGAGGGAGCGGGCCGCAAATCTCTGGCTTGTCTATGGGGAGATTCGCCGAATCAGGCGGCGGCGCGGGTGGTGGTCTCGTGCGCCATGTACTTCTGCACCAGCTCGACGGTGCGCTCTGTCGGTCGAACCCACAGACGCCGCGCGTCGCCGGGATCGCGCTCCTTGGCGATGTAGCCGTCGCCCATCAGCTCGCCCAGTCGGCGCAGTGCCGTGGTCTGCGGCACGCCGGAGGCCGCGCACAGCGCCGACACCGGAACCTTCTGGCCGCTCAGCCGGGCATGCATCAGCTCCATGATCATGTTCCAGCCGGGCTCGTCCTTGAAGCCTTCACCCATGATCTTCTCGCGCGCCGCGCGCCCCTTGCGCTCGCGCAGCAGCCAATGGGCCTGGCTGGCGACCGTCGCGGTCGGCACTTCGGGCTCCGGCGTCGCCACCGGCACGACGGCACGGTTCGGCACCGGCTCGGCCAGCAGCTTGGTGACGCGCTCGGCCACCTGGCGCGGGCGCACCGGCTTGGTGAGGAAGTCGCTGGCGCCGATGCGCAGCGCGGCGACGGCCAGATCGATGGTCGCCTGGCCGGTCATGAACAGCACCTTCAGCGGCTGCTCGGCGGCGTGCGAGTTGGCGAGATCGATGGCGAACTCGATGCCGGACATGTCGGGCATGCGGATGTCGCTGATCAGCACCTTGATGGTCTCGTGCCGATCAAGCGCCTCGCGCGCGGCGGCGACGTTGGTGGCCGGGACGGCCGGGATGAAGTTGCGGGTGAGATAGCGCGCGAGTTCCTGGGCGCAGACCGGATCGTCGTCGAGGACCAGAGCCACCGGGTTCGCGGGTTCTGTTTCGCTGTGCATCGACATGACTTGTGCCCCACTGATCAAGAAAAGGAATGTCGACTGGACGAACGGCAAGATGGAATCGCCCGCGACTGCACGCTACGCGAGAAATGTCCATTCTGGACGGGACGCTCGCGGACCCTTGATTCACAGTCGAATCGGAGCCTTCGCGATGCGTGGAACTTGCTGCGGCAGACCACCCGAATCATCCCAAGTGTAAGTAAGCGACGCCTTCCAAAGGCTTCGAGTCGTTGGGAGAATCGACCAACCTTGAAGTGACTTTCCTGCGGTGTCGCTGCAGCGCCACCGAGCGGTGCGAACACAGCCAAACTGGACCTTTCGGCACCACGAGCGCGCTCGTTCGCACCGATGCGGAGCGGGATCGGTGCGTTCGGTCCGTGTTGGCGGTGGCTTCACCCCGCGTCGGACCGTACTCGAATTGAGTGCCGGCGTGCCGAGGCATAGATCGTCTGCAGCCCAACGCACACGGAGCTGCACGCCGATGTCCTTCAGATCTTTCGCCCGTCGAATCGCCGCGGCGCTCGCGCTGTCGCTCGCCGCCACCTCGGCGATCGCCGGCGATCTCGTCGTCAAGCAGGTGAGCGGCGACACCTTCCATTACAGCGTCGCGACGCCGGCCGACGGCCAGGTCGACGCCGACCGCGCCAGGATCATGCGCGACGCGCAGAAGCTCGCGGCGGCGATGGGCGCCGCCGGCTACGCCATCGTGCGCGAGAGCAGCCACAATGTCGGCGGCTCGCTCGTGCGCACCATCGACATCAAGCTCGACGGAGTGGCCCGCCGCTGATGTGAAGCCGCGGCCGTCACCATAAGCGGCGGCCGCGATCCGGAGACGATGAGCGGCGCATTTCTCCCGCCGCTCACCGGCCTCCGGTCGGGTGCAGACGCAATTGCCGCGTCCGTCCTCGCGCTTCGGCGGCGAGGAGCGCCGGTCTGACATTCAAGCAAAGGAATAATTGTCATGCGGATTCTCGCCAGGGCGCGCAGCGCGTTCGGATTGATCCCGGTTTGCTTCGGACTTCTGCTCGGCGCCTGCGGACAGGCGCCTGACCGCCCCACCCTGGGCCTCGGCCAGTTCGACACGATGTCCTACGCCGCGCAGCCCTCTGCCGCGAATGTCCCCTCGATGTCGATGCTGGCGCCGACCTCGTGGAAGGCGGTCACCGTCGGCGCCGACCGCTCGCTGTTGCTCTACGACAACGCCGCCAGCGACATGGCTTCGCAGCTGCAGGCCAGCGGCGCGCGCGTCGCCGTGCTGCATGCCGCCAACGGCTCGGCGCGTCGCGCCAACATCCAGGGCGCGCTGCGCGGCCTGGGTCGTCGCAACGGCGAGGCCTGCCTGGTGTTCGTCACCTCGCACGGCAACACCCGCGGCCTGCTGTTCCAGACCGAGGGCGGCCGCGCGCTCAGTCCCTCCGACCTAGACAGCATGGTCGATGCCGAGTGCGGCGACGCGCCGACGGTGCTGATCCTGTCGGGTTGCAACAGCGGCACCTACGTCACCTCGCGCCTGACGACGCGCAACCGTATCGTCATCACCGCGTCGTCGCGCAGCCGCGTCTCCTACGGCGCCAAGCTGAGCGAGCGTCACGTCAACTTCGATCGCTGCATCCTCAAGGCGATGAACGAGGGCGCGACCACCTGGGCCGATGTCTTCGCCCGCGCCAGAGCCTGTGCCGCCGAGCGCGAGGCCTGGCTGGGCGTCGCCGCCTCCGACCCGCAGGCTCACTTCGGTCGCGACGTCGCCCAGCTTCGCCTGCCCGGCCGTTGATCTCGACGAATCTGCCGCGGGTGGGGACGTCCCCGCGCAGGCTCCGTGTGCATCGGCGTCCCACGCATGGTCACACTTGCCCGGCCCGCGGCTGCCCCCGCGCGTGCCGGGCGCTTTTTTCATCGCACGTGAAATGCAGGCTGTTCGACGATTCGTCCAACTTGGACCCTTCGCGCGTTGAGTGCAGCGAGCCAGGCGCCTAAACCGGAAGTGCATCAACGGGAGATGGAAGCGATGCGCAGGAATTCAGTTCTCGTGGCCGACGCCGACACGATCCGTCGCGATCGTCTGATGGTCTGGCTCGGCGCGCAGGATGTCAGCGCGATCGCCGCGTCGGATGATGACGCCGAAGGGCTTGGCCGCGAACTCACGCCGCGCCTCGTCGTCTGCCGCCACGACCCGGTCGGCATCTCGCTGTGCCATTCGCTGCGCGAGCTGCCCGAGCCGCCGATGTTCGTCGTCGTCTCCGACGATCCGGCGACCGAGGAGCATGTCTACTTCGACGGCCGCGCGGTGGTCGCCGTGGTCGGCGCCCTGGTCGAGACCGGCGCGCTCGCCCGCTTCATCGACACCGCCTTGGGCGCCGCCGCCCGCCTCGATTCAGGCCGCAAGGGCACGCGGCGCGCCAGGGCCGCCAGCCGCGCCAGCCGTCTTCCCGAGCCCACCGTCGCCGCCTCGCGCGCGGTGCACTGAGCCTCTTTCCTCCCCCAGAGCGACTCGACGCGCCGGCCGCAGGGCCGGCGCTCTTTCTTTGGCCGCCGGTCGCCTACATGACTCCGTGCGATCAAGTCACACGGGCGACGGCTGAGTGCGCCCCGTCGCCAACTCGTGAGCCACGCCGATAAGCCCTATCGACTGGCGGCCGTTATGGGAGGGCGGCACTCGACCCATCTTCGGTGAGCGCGCCTGCGCAATCGCCGATAGGGGTCCACATGAAACGTCTCGCGATGATCGTCACATCGCTTTCGCTGCTGGCGCCGCTGTCGGCCCAAGCGGAGAAAGCCAATCCCATGCCGAACACCAGTGCCCAGCTCGCGCGTACCCTTGACGACATACGTCAGGTCGCACCGGGTCTCGAACGCTACGCGCAAACCCGCCTGTTTGGCGACCTGTGGAAGCGCCCTGACCTGTCGCCGCGCGACCGCAGCCTCGTCACGCTCGCGGCGCTCATCGCGCGCGAACAGGCGATCGAGATGCCGTACTACCTGAACCTCGCCCTCGATCACGGCGTCGCACCGAAGGAGATTTCGGAGCTCATCACCCACCTCGCGTTCTATTCCGGCTGGCCGAACGCTATGACGGCAGTCGCGGCGGCGAAGGAGGTCTTCACCCGGCGTGGGATCGGCACCGATCAGTTGGCCGCCGTGTCGCCGCCGCTCCTGCCGCTCGATGCGGCGGCCGAGGCGCAGCGCGCCGAGCGCGTCGGCCAGCAGTTCGGCACGGTCGCGCCCGGCATCGTACAGTACACGACCGACATCCTGTTCCGCGATCTGTGGCTGCGGTCCGATCTGGCGCCGCGCGACCGCAGCCTGGTGACCGTGAGCGCCCTGATCTCCGCCGGCCACGTCGGACAGATCCCCTACCATCTCAACCGCGCGATGGATTACGGCCTGACACAGGCCCAAGCGGCCGAAATCATCACCCATCTCGCGTTCTATGCCGGCTGGCCCAACGCCTTCTCGGCGTTGCCCGTCGCAAAGGACGTGTTCGAGAAGCGTCAGGCGCGATAGCGCAGCGCCTCGACCAGCAGCTTGAACGCGGCGGACGACTGGCGGCGGCTGGGATAGTAGAGGTGATAGCCTGCATAGGGCGGACACCACTCCTCCAGCACGCGTCGCAATCGTCCGCCAGCGATGTGGGGCAGCGCCTGTTCCTCCGGAACATAAGCCAGGCCGAGCCCGGCCAGCGCGGCGGTGAGCATCTGTGCCGTGTTGTTGCAGACGATCTGCCCGTCGACCCGCACCCTCAACTCGCGTCTGTTGCGCTCGAATTCCCAGGCGTAGATGCCGCCGTGGGTCGGCAGTCGCAGATTGATGCAGCTGTGGCCGATCAGGTCTTGCGGCCGCGTCGGCTCTGCCTTGCGCGCGAAGTAGGAAGGCGAGCCGACTACGGCCATGCGCAGGTCCGGCCCGATGCGCACCGCGATCATGTCCTTGGCGATCTGCTCGCCGGATCGCACCCCGGCGTCGAAGCGTTCGGCGACGATGTCGGTCAGGCCGTAGTCGATGATGATCTCGAGCTTGATGCCGGGATGGTCGCGCAGCAGCGGCGCCAGCTTCGGCCACAGGATCGTGTCGACCGCGTACTCCACCGTCGTGATCCGGATGGTGCCGGCCGGCTTGTCGCGGAAGTCGCTCAGCGCCTCGATCTCGCCTTCGATCTCCTCGACGCGCGGACCGACGGTCTGCAGCAGGCGCTCGCCGGCTTCGGTCGGCGACACGCTGCGCGTGGTGCGGGTCAGCAGCCGCACGCCCAGGCGCGTCTCGAGGCCGCGGATCGTATGGCTGAGCGCCGACTGCGACACGCCCAGCTGGGCCGCCGCCCTGGTGAAGCTGCGCTCCCGCGCCACCACGAGGAAGGCAAGAATGTCGTCCAAATCGCCGCGCTGCATTTATCGCCGCCACTCATCAGTCCATGCGGATTATGCCGGCTAGTTGCGCCGGGTGCGCGCGCTAAATCATCAGGCGCAGGCATCAGGGAGGCCGATCATGGAAATCAGGCGCGGCGGCTCGCAACCATCCGCCAAGGGGCCGACGAGTTTCTTCACCGGCACGGTGCGCGTCGATCCGCTGTTCCAGGCGGGCGATCCTGCGCGTGTGTCGTGCGCCTACGTCACCTTCGAGCCCGGCGCGCGCAGCAACTGGCACACCCACCCGCTGGGCCAGACGCTGATCGTCACATCGGGCTGCGGCTGGGTGCAGTGCTGGGGCGGGCCGGTCGAGGAAATTCGGCCGGGCGACGTGATCTGGACAGCGCCGGGCGAGAAGCACTGGCACGGCGCCAAGGCGACCACCGCCATGACTCACATCGCCATTCAGGAGGCGCTGGGCGGCAAGGCGGTCGATTGGCTCGAGAAGGTCGGCGACGACCAGTACCCGAGCTTCTGAGGGGAAGGGCTGGCATGAACATGTGGACTGCGACCCTCGCGTCGTTTCTCGTGACAGCGTCGCTGTCGGCAGCGGCCCAAGGGCCGGGACTCGACATCCAGCGCAACGGCTCGCTGCCCTCGGCCAAGGGCCCGGCGGACTATTTCACCGGCGCGGTGCGCGTCGATCCTCTGTTCCAGATGCCCGCGCCGTCGCGCACGCGCGCCGGCGTGGTGACCTTCGAGCCCGGCGCGCGCAGCGCCTGGCACACGCACCCGCTGGGCCAGATCCTCGTCGTGACGGCGGGCGTCGGCCTGGTGCAACGCTGGGGTGGCCCGATCCAGGAGATCCGGCCCGGCGACGTGGTATGGATTCCACCTGGCGTGAAGCACTGGCACGGCGCTGCGGCGACGACGGCCATGACCCACATCGCCATTCAGGAACACCTCGACGGCAAGGTCGTCGACTGGATGGAAAAGGTCAGTGACGAGCAGTACGGCCGACGATAATCCCGGTGCGGTGGACCTGGCGCTCGCGGCGGCGGAGCGCCGGGGATTTCGGCTCGGCGTTATCGGCCGGACCTGCGCACTTGTCGCTATCGCCGCCTTCTATCTGATCGCCATCTCGTGGCCCAACAATCTGCTCCCGGCCGCCGCGTTGCTGGCGGTCGCGGGCATCGGGCTGGTGCCCCTGGTACTGGTCGGCGGGCGCTACGAGCGCGCCGCGCGCTTCGTCATCTTCGCCTGCGACATGGCGGCGATCAGCGCTGTTCTGGCCTTCGCGCCGATCAGCACCGGCGGCGACGTTCCGCAGAACTTCGTCTTCCTGACCAGCCGGCCTGCCTACTACTACGTCGTGCTGGCGGTTTCGATCCTGTCGCTCTCGCCGGCGCTCGTGTTGTGGACGGGCTTGTGCGCGGTGCTCGGCATGACCGGCGCCACGGCCTGGATCATGTCCGGCATGGAGCAAGTCGTCAGCTATGGCGGCCTGCCGGCCTCGCCGACGCGCGATCAGTATCTCGCCGTCGTGCTGAACTTGAACTTCCTCGCCCTGCCAACGCGCGTCGCCGAGGCGCTGGTGATGGCGCTGTCCACCGGCATCGCCGCGCTCGCCGTGCATCGCGCGCGCAACATGGTGCGCGACCACGCCGCCGTCGAGGAAAAGCGCAACCGCGTGCAGCGGCTGCTCGGACGCTACGTGCCCGAGCAGGTGGCCGAGCAGCTCGTCGACAGCGGCCAGCTGGCGCCGCAGCTGCGCGAGGCCAGCGTGCTGTTCGCCGATATCGAGGGCTTCACCGGGCTGTCCGAGCGCCTCTCGCCGCACGAGCTGATCGCGGTGCTCAACAGCTTCTTCGGCGCCGCCACCGCGATCGTCGACGAACGCGGCGGCATCGTCGTGAACCATGTCGGCGACGCGCTCATCGCCGCCTTCAACACGCCGATCGCCGTTGCCGGGCATGGCGCGCGGGCGATCGATGCCGCCTGCGCGCTGCAGGCGCTGATGGCGGCGCGCGACTTCGAGGGACATCGACTGCGCTTGCGCATCGGCGTTGCCACCGGCCCGGTTGCGGCCGGCGCCGTGGGCGATGCCCGGCGGCAGACCTACACGATCTACGGCGATACGGTGAACCTGGCGCAGCGCCTGGAGCGGCTGAACAAGGATTTCGAGACGCACACCCTGGTCTGCGGCGCGACCTTCGCCGGCGCGAACGCGATGGAGCTCACCGCCGAGCGCATGGGGACGGTGCAGGTACGCGGCCGCGAGAGCGCCGTCGAGGTGTTCGCCCTGCGCTGAGGCTCAAGCCCTTCCGGCCGGCGGCAGGTCGTCGAGGCTGACATGGCGCGGGCGGTCGGACCGGGGCTCGTCCTCGGCCGGCGCCTGGACGATGCGGCCGCTGACGTCGAGCAGCAGCTTGACGAGTCGGGCCATGCCGGCGCCGTCGACCGGCGCGTGCATCACGGCAGTGAGCGACTTGCCGTCGCCGTGCACCTTGCCGGGCTGCGCCGGCTCGTCGCTGAGGATCAGCACGATCGGCTGGTCCTTGAGGTTCTGCAGCCAGTGGAACACCGCGACGCCACTGGAGCCGGGCTTGCAGATGACGATGCGCGGCGCCCTCTCGCCGTTGAGCGCGGCCAGCGACGTCTCCGACGACAGATAGGGGAAGACGTCCTGCGCGCCCAGCCAATGGGCGATCTGCCGCTCGCCCAGGGCGTCGTCGTCGACCACCAGTACCGCGTCCCGATCCATCCTGAACCTCGCAAACTCGATGGCTCAGGATTAGCCAGCACCGGGTGCGGCGGCCATGTGCGATCGGTCCGTCTTGGACGGGTCCGCGGCGCGATCGATCCGGGTCGGAACGGTGCAGCGAGGCTGAATCAGGCCGCCTGGACGGCGCTGGCGCGGCTGGGTCGCGCGCGCGGCAACAGCAGGGTCACCGTGGTGCCGGTCTCGGGATTGCTGGCGAGATCGATCGAGCCGCCCGATTGGCGGGCGAAGCCGTAGACCATGCTGAGCCCCAGGCCACTGCCGCGGCCGACCCGCTTGGTGGTGAAGAACGGCTCGAAGGCGCGGCGCAGCACCTCGGGCGTCATGCCGCCGCCGGTGTCGGTGACGCGGATGCGCACGTGGTCGCCCACCACCGTCGTCTCCAGATCGTCGGCGGCGGCCTCTCCCGCGCCGTGATTGTCGATGTCGATCAGGATCTGGCCGCCCTCGGGCATGGCGTCGCGGGCGTTGGACACCAGGTTGAGCATCGCCGTCTCGAGCTGGCCCTGGTCGACATGGATCGGCCAGGCCTCCTCGACGCTCGTCACCTCGAGCTCGATGTTCTTGGGCAGGAAGCGGCGCAGGATCGGCTCGATCGCCGCCATGGCCCCCTCGACCGACAGGGTGCGCGGCGCCGACGAGCCGCTGCGCGAGAACGACAGCAGATGGCCGATCAGCTCGGCGCCGCGCTGGCTGGCCTCGCCGATCGCCGCCAGCGGCTCGCGCGCGGCGGCGACGGCGCCGACCTCCTCGGCCAGGATCTCGGTGTTGCCGAGGATCACGGCCAGCGCGTTGTTGAATTCGTGCGCGATGCCATCGGCGAGCTGGCCGATGGCTTCGAGCCGCTGGGCGCGGCGCAGCTTCTCCTCGGTCTCCGCCAGCCGCGCCTCGGCGCGCCGCTTCTCGGTGACGTCGCGCACCAGCGACAGCCAGGCCGGCCGGCCCTCGAAGGTGATGCGATAGGGCATCACCTCGACGTCGCGGATGTCGCCGTCGCGCGTGCGGTGGCGCCAGAACTCGACGCCGCCGCGCGGCGAGCGGCCGGCGGCCATGGCGTCGGCGACGCGCGCGACATCCTCCGGCGGGCGGATGTCGGGCAGGCGCATGGCGAGGAACTCCTCGCGGCTGTAGCCGTAGGCGGCGATCGCCGCACCGTTGACCGACACGAAGCGCAGGCTCGTCTCGTCGACCACCCACATCGGGTTGGGGTTGTTGGCGAAGAGATAGCGCAGATTGTCGCGCGTCTCGCTCAGGCTGGCCTCGGCCTGCTTGTGCGCCGAGATGTCACTCAGCATCACCAGCGTGCCGTCGGTGTCGTAGCCCTCCGCCCGCATCGGCCGCATGCTGACCATGACGCTGAGCGCAGTGCCGTCGGCGCGCCGCAGGACGAGCTCGACCGGCCGCAGCGGCGGCTCGGCGATGATCGCGACGAAGGCCGGGCCGTCTTCGACGAAGGGGCCCATCGCCACGCCGCCGAGCTCCTCGACGGTGCGGCCGACCATCTCGGCGAAGCGCTGGTTGGCGTAGCCGATGCGGCCTTCGGCATCGAGCACGACGACGCCCTCGGCCGTGGTGCGCACGATCGAGCGGAAGCGCCCTTCCTGGCGCGCGGCGCGGGTTTCGGCGGCGCGCAACGCCGAGATGTCGCGCGAGACGCCACGATAGCCGAGGAAGGTGCCGTCGGCGGCGAAGCGCGGCCGACCACTGGATTCGAAGACGCGACCCTTGCCGGCGCGGCCCGAGGTGTACTCGAGCCCGGAGAACGGCCGGCGCGCGTCGAGGTCGGCCTTGTGCTCGCGCCAGCGGTGCTCCTCGAGCGAGGAGCCGGCGAGCTGCCAGCGCGTCATGCCCAGCACCTGGTCGGGCCGCTCGCCGCGTGCGCCGCTGGCCGGGTTCTCGAGCAAGGTGAAGCGGTGCTCGGCGTCGGTCTCCCACAGCCAGTCGCCGGCGATCTCGGTGAAGTCGCGGAAGCGGCGCAGGCTGAGGATGGCGGCGTTGCGGCGATGCATGCGCTCGACCAGGCCGGCGGCCAGCGGCGCCGCGTGGCGCAAGGCGTCGCGCGCCGGCCGCGGCGCCGGCGCCCCGGTGTGCAGGCAGACGATATCGACGACCGGATCGCCGGACAGCACGGTGAGCGCGACGACGCCCGGCGGCCACGCCGCGGCATCGCTGCCGGAATGCGCATCGCGCGTCAGCTGGGCGAGGGCGGGCTGGGCGCCGATGGCGCCGAGCAGCCGTCGCGCGTCGGCCGGCGAGACGGTCAGGCGATCGTCGCTCCAGCTCGTCTGGCGTGGCGCGCGTTCGCCCGGCCAGGGCTGGCGCGGCACGATCACGGCCGCCGCAGCGCCGCTCTGCTCGGCGGCGAAGCGCGCCAGCAGCGGCAGGGCCTGCGCCGGATCGACGACGGCATTGATCGTCGTCGCCAGCTCGGCGAGACGCTCGAACGGATCCGAGCCGGGTGTGGTGGTCAAGCGGACGATTTCCTCAGGGCCGCGACAGCGCCGAGGCGATCGCCTCGGCCAGCTCGGCGCGGCGATAGGGCTTGGGCAGCACCGGGTAGGAGCTGCCGACGCTGGCGAAATCCTCGGTGCGGGCGTGGCCGGAGGTCAGCAGCACCTTCATGTCGGGCCGCTGGCGCAGGGCGATGTCGGCCAGCGCCGGGCCGCTCAGCCGCCCGGGCATGCGCACGTCGGCGAACAGCAGGTCGATCTTGCGCCCGTCGCTCTCCAGCAGCTTGAGCGCGGAGTCGCCGTCATGCGCGTCGATCACGTCGTAGCCCAGGCGCTGCAGACCCTGGCAGGCGATGCGCCGCACCAGATCCTCGTCGTCGACGACGAGGATCAGGCGCCTGGGCGCTTCCTGAACTTGTGCGCTCATCATTCCGTCTCCGCGGCGGCGACCCGGCCGCCTAATCGTTCTGCCTGCTCATCTCTTGCTCGCCGCCGTCCATGCAGGCGCGCAGCACACCCTGGCCCTTCTCCGTCAGGCTGACCCACGACCGCCGTGCGTCGGCGCCGTCGGCGACCCGCTGCACCAGCCCCTGGTCGACCAGCTCCGACAGGCGCCGCAACGCGGTGCTCGTCGGCGCGCCCGACGCGGCGCACAGCGCCGACACGTGATAGGGCCGCTTCTGCTGCTCGGCGTGCAGCAGCTCCACCAGCATCACCCAGGCCGCGTCGGGATCGAGCAGGCCGGGCATCACCTTGCGTCGCTGCGCCAGCGACAGACGTTCCTTCTGCAACCAGATGCGGTTGCGCAGATCCGCGTCGCGCCGCTTCCAGCTGTCCTGCGCCGCCTCGACCCTGGCCGGCGTCTGCAGGCCCAGCAGCGTCCGAATCCGCGCCACCAGCTGCGCCGTGCGCACCGGCTTGGGGAAGAAGTCGACCACCCCCAGGCCCAGCGCCGCCACCGGCATCGCCATCTCCGAGCGGCCCGACATGAACAGCACGTGCGGCGCCTCGCCGTCGCGCTGGCGGATCGCCGCCGCGAGGTCCAGGCCGCTGAGTTCCGGCATCGCCACGTCGGAGACCACGACCTTGATCGAGGGCTGCCGGTCGAGCGTCGCCAGCGCCGGCGCCACACGCGTGAAGTGCAGCGAGGGCAGCCCCGAACGTCCCATCACGTCGGCCAGCGCACGCGCCGCCGTCTCGTCGTCGTCGACCACGATGGCGATGGGACGCGTCAGATCGCTCGTGTTAGGCTCCGCCATTCGTCACACCCGGCGTAGCTTCGAAACCTCTACAGTGACGCCGAATCTACCACGACACGTCAGGCTAAGGTTCAGTTATGTCCAATCTGAACTCTATTTGTCGTGCCGCATGTATATTGTTCGACCACAAATGGTGAGACACCGCGCTGCGGTGCAACCATGCCAGGCTGGATGGGAGACCCGGACATGACCGAGACGTCACCCGCGCATACCGGCGTGATGAACTCGCTGCGGCGCGTCATTGCTGCATCCGCCCACGAACTCAACCAGCCGCTGAACGCGATCCAGCTGCTCGCCGACAATGCGTTGGACGAGCTCAACGATTTCGGCGCCGGCGATCGCGACACCGAGGTGCTGTCGCTGGCGCAGCGGCTCGAGGCCATCGCCGATCAGGTGCAGCTCGCGGCCGAGATCATCCGCGGCTTCCGCGAGTTCGGTCCCGCCCAGGCCGGCCGTGTCGCCGGGCCGAGCGACGTGACCCGCCTGATGGACCGTTTCCAGCGCCTGTTCGCCAAGGAAGCCAAGCTGCTGGGCGTCGAGCTCGAGGTCGTCGTCGCCGAGGACCGGCGCTGCGGCGTCATCGACGAATGGCTGCTGCAGCTGGCGATGATCGAGCTGATCTCGGCCTGGGGAGATCGCGAGCGGGCGGCCGGCGATGCCAAGGCCCCGGTGCGCATCGAATACCTCGACGGCGAGGACGGCGCCCCGGCGGCGTTGGCGGTGAGCGGCCCGGCGCCCCTGCCGGCATCGGTCGCCGGCTCGGCGGTCGAGGCCTGGGGCAAGGCCCGAGGCTGCGGCACCCGTCCGGCCCAGGCCGGCGACAGGGTCACCCTCGAGCTGCTGCTGCCCGACTGATCATCGCGCCTCTCGCGGGAGGATGAGGAATTACCTTCCCCCGGAGGGGGAAGGCGGCGCACAGCGCCGGAAGGGGGATGCCGCAACAAATCCGGTGTTCGTCTTCGACATCCCCCTTCCGCCCTTCGGGCACCTTCTCCCTCCGGGGGAAGGCAGGATCAAGGCTGGCGCCGAGGGGCGGGCGGCGTGGGAGGTTGCCCCGCCGGGGCGAAAGGCGGTAGGGAATCGGCCCGTCTCGCGTGCGAGCCCCGTCTTTGACCAGCCCAACCGCTTCCCGCCTTCCCGCCGTCGACCGCGTCCTGCGCCATGCCGATACCGCGCCGCTGATCGAGCGCCACGGCCGCCTGCCCGCGACCGAAGCGGTGCGCTGGGCGCTGGCCGATCTGCGCGCCGCCAGGGCCGTCGCCGACGAGGCCGGCGTCGCCGCCATGGCCGCCCGCCGCCTGGCCGCCGAGATGGCGCCCTCGCAGCGCCGCGTCTTCAACCTCACCGGCACGGTGCTGCACACCAATCTCGGCCGCGCGGTTCTGGCGCGCGAGGCGCTGGAGGCCAGCGACGCCGTGCTCGGCGCGCCGTCCAATCTCGAATACGTCGTCGAGAAGGGCGCGCGCGGCGAGCGCGACGATCACGTCAGGGGCTGGCTGCGCAGGCTGACCGGCGCCGAGGACGCGGTCGTCGTCAACAACAACGCCGCCGCCGTGGTGCTGGTGCTCAACACGCTGGCGCTCGGCAGGGAAGTGCCGGTGTCGCGCGGCGAGCTGATCGAGATCGGCGGCGCGTTTCGCATGCCCGACATCATGGCGCGCGCCGGCTGCGTGCTGGTCGAGATCGGCACCACCAACCGCACGCATCTCAGGGACTACGAGGGCGCGATCGGCGAACGCACGGCGATGCTGATGAAGGTGCATCCCTCGAACTACGCCGTCGTCGGCTTCACCACGGCCGTGCCGGAGAAGGAGATCGCCGCGCTGGCGCGGGCGAAGGGCCTGCCCTTCGTCAACGATCTGGGCAGCGGCCAGCTGGTCGATCTCGAGCGCTGGGGCCTGCCGCACGAGCCCACGGTGCGCGAGGCGATCGAGGCCGGCGCCGATCTCGTGACCTTCAGCGGCGACAAGCTGCTGGGCGGGCCGCAATGCGGCATCGTCGTCGGCAGAAGCGAGCTGGTGCGCAGGCTGGCGAAGAATCCGCTGAAGCGCGCGCTGCGCCTCGACAAGGGACGGCTCGCGGCGCTCGAAGCGACCTTGCGTCTGTACGCCGATCCCGATCGCCTGCCCGAGAGGCTGCCGACCCTGCGCCTGCTGACGCGCGCCACCGCCGACATCGCGGCGCTCGCCACGCGCCTGCTGCCGGTCGTGACGCAGGTGCTCGCCGGCCGCGCGACGGTCAGCATCGAGCCGTGCCGCAGCCAGATCGGCAGCGGCTCGCTGCCCGTCGACCGGCTGGCCAGCGTCGCGCTGTCGCTGACGCCCGTCGGCAAGGTGAGCGGCGGCGTGGTCGACCAGCTCGCCGCCGCCTTCCGCGCCTTGCCCGTGCCGGTGATCGGTCGCATCGAGGACGGCAGCCTGAAGCTCGACCTGCGCTGCCTCGAGGACGAGGCCGGCTTCGCCGCGCAGCTGGCGGGTTTGACGTGAGAAGAGTCGTTGGTCTTTACCTTCCCCCGGAGGGGGAAGGTGGCGCGCAGCGCCGAATGGGGGATGTCTCAACAAGGCCGGTGTCCGTCTTCGACATCCCCCTTCCGCCCTTCGGGCACCTTCCCCCTCCGGGGGAAGGTAGGACCGAGGCACATCGGCCTTTTGCGATCGCCCCGCCCCTCCGGGGGAAGGCAGGTGCGTCATGATCGTCGGCACCGCGGGGCATATCGATCACGGCAAGACGACCTTGGTGCGGGCGCTGACCGGCATCGATACCGATCGGCTGCCGGAGGAAAAGGCGCGCGGCATCACCATCGATCTCGGCTTCGCCTATCTGCCGCTCGCCGACGGCCGCGTCGTCGGCTTCGTCGACGTGCCGGGCCACGAGCGCTTCATCCACAACATGCTGGCCGGCATCGGCGGCATCGACTTCGCGCTGCTCGTCGTCGCCGCCGACGACGGCGTGATGCCGCAGACGCGCGAGCATCTGGCGATCCTCGACCTGCTGGGCGTCGACCGCGGCGCCGTCGTGATCACCAAGGCCGATCTCGCCGGCGCCGAGCGGCTGGCGGCGCTCGAGGACGAGATCCGCATTCTGCTCTTGGACACCAGCCTGGCCGAGGCGGAGATCACCACCGTCTCGGCGCAGAGCGGGCAGGGGCTCGACGACCTGCGCGCGCGGCTCGAGCTGGAGGCCGAGGCGACGCAGGAACGCGCCACGGCGGGACGCTTCCGGCTGCCGATCGATCGCTGCTTCACGCTCAGCGGCGCCGGCACCGTGGTCACCGGCACGGTGTTCGCCGGCGAGGTGCGCGAGGGCGACCAGCTGGTGATCGCCTCGTCGGGCGCGGCGGCGCGCGTGCGCTCGCTGCATGCGCAGAACCGCGCGGCCGAGGTCGGTACGGCCGGCCAACGCTGCGCCATCAACATCGCCGGCCCGCAGATCGCCAAGGACTCGATCCATCGCGGCGACTGGCTGCTGGCGGCGGCGCTGCGCAAGCCCGCCGATCGCATCGATGCGCGCATCCGGCTGCTGAAGGACGAGCCGCGGCCCCTGCGCTCGTGGACGCCGGTGCATCTGCATCTCGGCGCCGCGCACGCCATGGCGCGGGTCGTGCCGCTCGACACCGACGCCATCGAGCCCGGCCAGCGCGCGCTGGTGCAGCTCGTGCTCGAGGCGCCGATCGGCGCGCTGCACGGCGACCGGCTGATCCTGCGCGACCAGTCGGCCCGGCGCACCATGGCCGGCGGCATGGTGCTCGATCCCTGGGGGCCGGCACGCTATCGCCGCCGGCCCGAACGGCTGGCCGCCCTGAACGCGCAATCCGACATCGATCCGGTCACGGCGCTGAAGGCGCTGACCGAGCTGGCGCCGCAGGTCGTCGATCTCGGCCTGTTCGGCATCGCGCGCAACCTCAGGCGCGAGGCGCTCGACGATGTCGTGGCGCATGCCGGCGCGGTGGCGCTGCCGGCGCCGGGAGTCGAGGGCGGGCCATTCGCCTTCGCCGCGGCGCGCTTCGCCGAGCTCGAGGCCGCGAGCCTGGCCGCACTGAAGGCGCATCACGAGAAGAACCCCAACAGCGCCGGCATGGAGCCCGCGAAGTTGCGGCTGGCATTGCCGACCCGCGTGCCGCCGGCGCCGTTCAGCGCCGTCTGCACGGCGCTGCTCAAGAGCCGGAAGGTCGAGGCCGACGGCCCATGGCTGCGCCTGCCGGGACACAGCGTGCGGCTCTCGCCGCAGGACGAACGGCTATGGGCGCGGATCGAGCCGGTGCTGAAGGCGGCGCGCTTCGGCCCGCCGCGCGTGCGCGACTTCGCCCAGGAATTCGACTTCGCCGAGAACCAGGTGCGCGATCTGATGCGCCGGCTGAGCCGCATGGCCGTGGTCTGGCAGGTGGCGCCCGATCACTTCTTCCTGCGCGACGCGGTGGCCGAGATGGCGCGCATCGTCGAGGAGCTGGCGACCACGGCGCCCGACGCCACCTTCAAGGCGGCGGAGTTCCGCGATCGCATCGGCGGCGGTCGCAAGGTGGCGATCCAGATCCTGGAGTTCTTCGACCGCGCCGGGCTGACCGCGCTGAAGAACGAGCGGCGCACCATCGACAAGGTGAAGCTGGACCGCTTCGTCAGCCGGGTCGGTGCTTGATCACGATCCGGAATGGGTGGCCGTGGCCAAGGACAGCATGCGGCTGCCGCTCGGGAGGGCAGGCGTCTCCAGCTTTCCGCTCGATGCCTTGGCGAAGCGCCCTCCTTCGCCAGGGCTTCGCAGGGCACGGCTTGGCACATGAGCGACGAGACCCGTCCAGCGGAGCGCGAAGCGGGGTGGCGGAAGAGAGTGGGAGTCGAACCCACGAAGAACCGTCCGACGGCCCTTACCGGGTTTGAAGTCCGGCCGCCCCACCGGGAGCGATTCCCTTCCCCGCGATCGTGTCGTGGGTGACACTACGACGTTCGACGCGGCGGGGAAAGTCATGAACAAAGTCGTCCTGGTCACCGGCGCGGCGCGCGGCATCGGTCTCGCCACGGCGCGCCGCTTCCTCGACGAGGGCTGGCGGGTGGCGATGCTCGACGTGCTGGGCGATGCGCTGGGCGAAGCCGTCGCGGCGCTCGACCGCGCGGGCGACACGCTGGCGCTGCCCGCCGATGTATCGCACCCCGATGCGGTGCTGTTCGCCGTGCAGCGCACGTTGAGCCGCTTCGGCCGCATCGATGCGCTGGTCAACAACGCCGGCATCGCGATCTTCAAGCCGATCCTCGACGTCAGCCTCGAGGAATGGCAGCGCGTGCTGGCGGTGAACCTGACCGGCCCGTTCCTGATGAGCCAGGCGGTGGCGCCGATCATGCGCGAGCAGGGCGGCGGCGCGATCGTCAACGTCACCTCGATCTCGGGCCTGCGTGCCTCGACCCTGCGCGTCGCCTACGGCACCAGCAAGGCGGCGCTGGCGCATCTCACGCGCCAGCAGGCGGCGGAGCTGGGCGAGTACGGCATCCGCGTCAACGCGGTGGCGCCGGGGCCGGTCGACACCGCCATGGCGAAGGCGGTGCACACCCAGGCGATCCGCGCCGACTACCACGACCACATCCCGCTCAACCGCTACGGCCTGGAGGCCGAGCTCGCGAACGCGATCCTGTTCCTCTGCGGCGAGCAGGCGGCCTACATCACCGGCCAGGAGCTGGCGGTCGACGGCGGCTTCGACGCATCGGGCGTCGGCCTGCCGACCTTGCGTGCCGAGCGGCGCAATACCTGATCTGCTACGCTGCGATTGGTGTCGATGTGCCTTGGTCTTGCCTTCCCCCGGAGGGGGGAAGGTGCCCGAAGGGCGGAAGGGGGATGTCGAAGACGGACACCGGTTTCGTTGAGACATCCCCCATCCGGCGCTGCGCGCCACCTTCCCCCTCCGGGGGAAGGGAAATCCAGATGCGAAAGCCCTGCAGGGCGGGGGACCACTTGAGAGGACGGCGCTGGTTCATCGGCCTTATGGGCGGCGGCGCGCTGGCGCTGACGGCGCCGGCCCGGGCGCAGACGGCCGCGCGGCGCATCGCGGTGCTGGGGCCGGCCGAGGAGCCGCGCTTCTCGCAGGTGGTCGACGGGCTGCGACGCGGGCTGCGCGAGCACGGCCACGCCGATGCTGCGCTGGCGGTCCTCGAGTACAGGGTGACGCGCGGCGATGGCGCGGCCGCCGCCGCCGCCGTCGCGCGGGCGATCGAGCGCGGCGTCGCCGTGCTCTTCGTCATCGGCTCGGAACTGGTGCGGGTGGCGCGGCGCGTATCCGCCGACCTGCCGATCGTCTTCATCACGCCGGGCGATCCGGTGGCCGCGGGGCTCGTCGCCAGCCTGGCGCGGCCCGGCGGCAACACCACGGCGATGACGTTCGAGTACCCCGAGCTCTCCGGCAAGCGCCTGGAGCTGTTGAAGACGATCGCGCCCGGCGCGCGTCGCGTGCTGGTGCTGCACGATCCGGCCGACGCCTCGCCGCGCCAGGGCCTCGCCGCGGCCCGCCGCGCATCGGCGCAGCTCGGCCTGACGCTGCTCGATGCGCCGCTGCGCGCCGCCGCCGATGTCGCGCGCGTGGTCGAGGCGCTGGGCGCCGCCGATGCGCTGCTGGCGATTCCCGGCGGTGGCACCCCGGCGCACTACCGCGAGATCGTCGCCGCCGCCAATGCCAGGCGCCTGCCGACCTTCTTCCACGCGCGCACCGGCGCGACGTCCGAGGCGCTGGCGACTTACGGCGCCGACGACCTCGACATCGCGCGCGAGGCGGCGCGCCTGCTCGACAAGGTGCTGAAGGGCGCCAAGGCCGGCGACCTGCCGGTCGAGCGTCCGACGCGGCTGGAGTTCGCGATCAACCTGAAGACCGCGCGGCTGATCGGCCTCGACATCCCGCCGATGGCGATCGCCCGCGCCGACCGGGTGATCGAGTAGGCCGTTTCACTCGAAGAGATCGTTGGCGCGCACGAGGATCGAGGGCGGCAGGGTCAGGCCCAGCGCCCGCGCGGTCTTCAGGTTGATCGACAGGGCGATCTCGGTCGGCTGGTCGACCGGCAGGTCGCCGGGCCTGGCGCCTTTCAGGATCCTGTCGACGTAGTCCGCCGCGGCACGGTAGTTGGCCGCGGCGTCGGCGATGTAGGACAGCAGGCCGCCGGCCTCGACCTGCTGGCGTTGCGACACCATCATCGGCAGGCGCCGCTCGGCGGCGAGCGCGATGGACGGCGGCACGAGCGCGGTCTCCTGGCCGGCGAGCCACCACGCGGCGTCGGCGCGCCAGTGCGTCAGCTCGGCGAACGCCGCGGCCACGCCCTCGGGGCTGCGCACCGCGATGAAGCGGACCTCGACGCCGATCTGCGTGACCGCGCGCTCGACCTGCCGGCGCTGCGGCGTGGTGTTGGGATCGTCGGGATTGAACAGCACGGCAATCCGCCTGGCGTGCGCGACGATCTCCTTCAGCAGCTGCAGTCGCTTGGCGGTGAGGTCGGTGCCGAGATTGGCCCGCCCGGTGACATTGCCGCCCGGCCGCGAGAGGTTCTTCACGAAGCCCTGGCCGATCGGATCGCCGACCAGGGTCATCACGATCGGAATCTCCTTGGTAGCGTTGATCGCCGCGCGCGTGGGCGGCGTGTTGATCGTCAGGATGACCGCCGGCTTCATCTGCACCAGCTCCGCCGCCAGCGCCGGCAGTCGATCGAGCTGCCGGTCGGCCGACTTGATGACGATGCGGGCGGAGCGTCCGTCCTCGTGGCCCAGCTCGGCGAGCCTGTCGATGAAGGCGGAAAAGGTCCGGTCCAGCGTGTGCGGCCGCAGCACGCCGATGATCGGCATCCTGCCGGCCGGCTGCGCCAGACCGGCGCGCGACAGCGCGAGCAGCCCGGCACCGGTGCCCAGCGCGAAGACGCGGCGCGGGATCATGCGTTGTTTCGCTCCCCGCCGCCATTGGATCGCCCGGGTGAAGCGTTGACAACAGGATTGTGCGGGCAGGTGGTTGATGTGATCGATGATCGCGCGTGGCGAGCCACCGTATACCGCGCCGTCATTTCCTACCTTCCCCCGGAGGGGAAAGGTGGCGCGCAGCGCCGGAAGGGGGACGGCTCAACGAAACCGGTGTCCGTCTTCGACATCCCCCTTCCGCCCTTCGGGCACCTTCCCCCTCCGGGGGAAGGCAAGAACAATCGACGCGTGCCCTCTAGCGATACAGGTGGCAGGCGACCAGGCGGTCGTCGACCTGGACCAGCGGCGGCGCCTCGATGGCGCAATGCGGCATGGCGTGCGGGCAGCGGGGATGGAAATGGCAGCCCGAGGGCGGGTCGAGCGGGCTCGGCACCTCGCCCTGCAGCACTGCCTCCTCCTGCCGCTCGTCGGGATGGCTCGGCAGGGCGGCGGCGAACAGCGCCTTGGTGTAGGGATGCCGCGCGTCGCCGGCGATCGCCTGCGCATCGCCGCTCTCGACGATCTTGCCGAGGTACATGACGACGATCTCGTGGCTCATGTGCGCCACGGCGGCGAGATCGTGGGCGATGAAGAGGTAGGAGAGCCCGAGCCGCGCCTGCAGGTCGCGCAGCAGGTTGAGGATCTGGGCGCGGATCGAGACGTCGAGCGCCGACACCGGCTCGTCGAGCACGACCAGCCGCGGCGACAGCACCAGCGCGCGGGCGATGGCGATGCGCTGGCGCTGGCCGCCGGAGAACTCATGCGGGAAGAGATCGGCCGAGCGCTCCGGCAGGCCGACCAGGTCGAGCAGCTCCAGGGTGCGGCGGCGCACCTCGGCCGCGCCGACCGTCTCGTTGGTGGTCAGCGGCTCGGCGATGATGGCACCGACGCGCATGCGCGGGCTGAGCGAGGCGTAGGGGTCCTGGAACACCGCCTGGACGGATTTGCGGTAGTGCCGGCGGCCGCTCTTGTCGAGCGTGCCGAGATCGCGCCCCTCGAAGAGGATGGCGCCGTCGGTCGGCTCCTCCAGCCCGAGCACCAGCTTGGCCGTGGTCGTCTTGCCGCAACCGGATTCGCCGACCACGCCCAGGGTGCGGCCCTGCTCGATGGCGAAGGAGATGCCGTCGACCGCGCGCACCGTGCCGCGGCCGCCGCCGAAGATGCCGCGCCGCGCGGCAAAGTGCTTGCACAGATCGGCGGCTTCGAGGACGGCGCTCATGCCACGGCCTCCGTCGCCGGCGCGGCCCGGGCTTCGGCGCCCTCTGCTGCCAGCCAGCAGCGCGCACTGTGCCCCGTGCCGACGTCGAACTCCGGCGGCGCCTCGTCGCGGCAGCGGGCCATCGCCGCCGGGCAGCGCGGCGCGAAGGCGCAGCCGGGCGGCATGGCGGAGAGATCGGGCGGCTGGCCGTCGATGGCGGTGAGACGCGCGCGGCTGTCGGTCATGCGCGGGATCGAGCCGAGCAGCGCCTTGGTGTAGGGATGCACCGGCTCGGAAAAGACCCGCGACACCGGCCCCTTCTCGACCATCCGCCCGGCGTACATCACGGCGAGCTGGTCGCACATCTTGGCGACGATGCCGAGATTGTGCGTGATGAAGATCAGCGCCAGCCCGTGCTCGCGCTGCAGGTCGCGCAGCAGGGCGAGGTACTGCGCCTGGATGGTGAGGTCGAGGCTGGTGGTCGGCTCGTCGGCGATCAGCAGGCGCGGCTCGCAGGAGATGCCGATCGCACCGACGATGCGCTGGCGCATGCCGCCCGACATCTCGTGCGGGAACTGCGTCACGCGGGTCGTGGGCGAGGCGATGCGCACCGACTTCAGCAGGTCGATGGCACGCTTCCAGGCGCTGGGGGCGCTGGCGCCCTCGTGCACGCGGATCGGCTCGCCGACCTGGTTGCCGATGGAGAACAGCGGATTGAGCGAGGCCATGGGGTCCTGCAGGATCATGGCGATGCGCTTGCCGCGCACGCGGCGCATCTCGGCGTCCGACTTGTCGAGCAGGTTCTCGCCCTCGAACATCATGCGCCCGCTGACGATGCGCGCCGCCGGCGGCAGCAGGCGCATGATGGTCAGCGCCAGCGTGCTCTTGCCCGAGCCCGATTCGCCGACGATGCCCAGGGTCTCGCCGGCGCCCAGGCTCAGCGTCACGTCGTCGACGGCACGCACGACGCGCGTGCCCTGCTGGGAGACGTAATGGGCGGACAGGTTCTCGAGCGACAGCAGCGGCGCGTTCGGCATGGCGGCGATCACAGCTGGCGCAGTTGCGGGTCGAGCTTCACCCGCAGCCAGTCGCCCAGCAGGTTGGCCGACAGGACCATCAGCATGATGCAGATGCCGGGCAGCACGGTGAGCCACCAATGGCCGACCATCAGGCCCTGCTTGCCGTCCGCCATCATCAGCCCCCAGGCCGGCTTGGGCGGCGGCACGCCGACGCCGAGGAAGGACAGCGCCGCCTCGGTGACGATCACGACACCGAGCATGAGGGTGCCGATCACCACCGCCGAATTGACCACGTTGGGCAGGATGTGGCGCCACATGATGACGCGGTGGGGACAGCCGGCGACGACGGCCAGGCGCACGAACTCGCGCTGCTTGAGCGACAGCACCTCGCCGCGGATGACGCGGGCGTAGCGCGTCCAGTAGACCAGGCCCAGGATGATGACGATGTTCATCTCGCTGGGGCCGACGATGGCGGTGAGGAAGATGGCGAAGGTCAGCGCCGGCAGCGCCAGCCAGGCGTCGGAGACGCGCATGATCACCTGGTCGACCCAGCCGCCGAGATAGCCCGAGAGGATGCCGAGCAGCGTGCCGACGGCGCCGGCGAACAGCACGGCGGTGACGCCGACGATCATCGACACGCGCGCGCCGAAGATCAGCCGCGACAGCACATCGCGGCCGACATGGTCGGTGCCGAGCAGATGGGCCATGCTGCCGCCCTCCTGCCAGAACGGCGGGCGGAAGCGGCGCGACAGGCTGCCGATCTGCGGATCGTAGGGCGCCAGCACGTCGGCGAGGATGGCGACCACGACGATCACCAGCAGGATCAGCACCGGGATCAGCGGAAAGCCTTCCAGCCACTTGAAGGAGGGGCGCGCGGGCAGCGCGGCGACGTCGATCGGGGCGGATGTGACGGCCATGGAACGTCAGCTCTCCAGGCGGATGCGCGGATCGATCAGCGCGTAGAGGATGTCGATCAGCAGGTTGACCACGATGATCATGCTGCCGCCGATCACCACCACGGTCTGCACGACGGGGAAGTCGCGGAAGGTGACGCCCTCGTAGAGCAGCCGGCCGATGCCGGGCCAGGCGAAGATGGTCTCGACCACCACCGCGACGTTGATCATCACCACGAGGTTGATGCCGGCCAGGGTGATCACCGGGATCAGCGCGTTCTTGAAGGCGTGCTTGCCGATGACCAGCGCCTCGGGCAGGCCCTTGAGCCGGGCCAGCTTGACGTACTCCGAGCCCAGCACCTCGAGCATCGAGGAGCGCGTCAGCCGCATGTGCGCGGCGGCGAAGTACCAGCCCAGCGTGAAGGCCGGCATCAGCAGATGCGCGGTGGTGCCCGCGCCGGAGGACGGCAGCCAGCCGAGATAGACGGTGAAGACCAGGATCAGCACCAGGCCGATGAAGAACGAGGGCAGCGACAGGCCGAGCAGGGTGAAGAGCTTGCCGGCGCTGTCCCAGAAGCCGCCGACGCGGACCGCCGCCAGCACGCCGCTGGGGATGCCGATGACCAGCGACATCACCATCGCCACGGCGGCGAGCAGCAGCGAGTTGGGCAGCCGGTCGAAGTACAGGTCCAGCACCGGCGTGCGGTAGTAGAACGACACGCCGAGCTCGCCGGTGAAGAAGCTGCGCACGAACAGCCAGTACTGCACCCACAGCGGCTGATCGAGACCGAACTGGCGGCGCAGGCTGTCGATGTCGGCCTGGCTGGCGCCCGGCTCGACCAGCAGGGCGGCCGGGTCGCCGGTCACCCGCACGAACAGGAAGATGGTCAGCGACAGCAGGAACAGCGAGAGCAGCGAGTAGCCGACGCGGCGAACGATGTAATGCTTCATGGCACGCTGTTCCTGCGACGGGTGATCTACTTCTTGATCGTCACGTCCTCGTACGGCGCCGAATAGGCATAGCCCTTGATCAGGCCGAGCCCGGACTCGCCGACGCGCTTGCCGTGGCCGTTGAGGAAGGCCAGCTGCCAGATCGGCGCGTAGACGCTGTTCTCGTGGATGAACTGCTGCGCCTTGTGCAACAGCTCGGTGCGCTTGGCGACGTCGATCTCGGATTCCTGCTTGGCGAACAGCTCGTCGAGCTCGGGGTAGTTGCCGTAGGCGTAGGCGCCGCCCTTGACGGCGAAGGCCGCCAGCCGCGTCGCGGCGTTGCCGAACGCGCCGGACGCGCCCTGGATCAGGTTCTTCAGCTTCTTCTGCGAGTAGGAGCTGAAGAACGCCGCGCGCTCCAGCGGCCGCAGCTTCACGCGGATGCCGGCCTCCTGGAGATAGTTGATGATCGCCTCGCCGATGTTGGCGTAGGACGTGTCGCAATAGTAGTCGCCGGCGTCGAAGCCGGCGCGGTGCCCCGCCGCGGCCAGCAGTTCCTTGGCCTTCTTCGGGTCGTACACCGCCGGCGGCGGCTTCCAGTAGAACTCGAAATTGTCGGGGATGATGCTGTTGGTGATCGGCGAGTAGCCGAGCGTCAGCGCCTCCGAGACCGCCTTGTAGTCGATCGCCATGCGCGCCGCCTCGCGCACGCGCTTGTCGTGCCACGGCGACTTGGCATCCCACTGGTCGGCGAAGTAGAGCCAGAACGGCGCCTGCAGCACGACCGCCTTCAGGGTCAGCCCCTGCGTCTTGCGCAGCTGCTCGGCCAGCTCGCCGCGGATCGAGTAGGCGACGTCGACCTCGCCGCGCGTCAGCGCCGCCAGCCGCGTCGCCTCTTCCGGGATCACCTTGAAGACCAGCCGCTTGACCGTCGGCTTCTTGCTCCAGTAGCCGTCGAAGGCCTCGAACACCAGCTCGACGCCGGGCGTGAAGGACACGAACTTGAACGGTCCGGCGCCGACCGGCGCCTTCTTGAACTCCTCGGCGCCGACCTTCTCGACCTGCGCCTTGGGCACGATCCAGCCCGCGCCGGTGGCCGAGCTGTAGAAGGTCAGGAAATCCGGCCACGGCGCGTTGAGCACGAAGCGCACGGTGCGCGCGTCCGGCGTTTCCACCGCCTTCACCCGTTCCTTCATCAGCGCCGCCGAGGTGCCCTTGTAGCGCTCGAAGGAGAACTTCACGTCCTCCGCCGTCACCGGCTCGCCGTTGTGGAACTTCACGCCGGCGCGCAGGGTGAAGGTGTAGCTCAGCCCGTCCGGCGCCTGCTTCCAGCTCTCGGCGAGGCAGGGCGCCGCGGCGCTGCCCGGCATCGGCTTCACCAGGGCGTCGTGCAGCGCGTACATCAGCATGAAGGGCGTGATGATGCCCGGCGTCTCGGCCGGATCGAACCAGGTCGGCGCCAGCGAAACGTGCACCGCCCAGGTCAGCTGCCCCTCGGGCCCCGCCGCCATCGCCGAGCGCTGGCCCAAACTCGCGATGCCCAGCGCCGACAGCGCCAGCGTCATCTCGCGGCGGGTGAGCCCGCCGTCCTGCCGCCCCAACGCATTGCCCTTTGTCTTCCTCGCCATCGTCGCCTCCCGTTGACACGCACTCGGGGACTACGCGCTCGCACTCAAGGCATTGGCGTCGCCAACGATGGCGCACGCCCAGGGCCGCTGCCGACTGGGGTTCCGTGACTCCTTCAGGCCGTCCAGGACGGCGCTGGATCCTTCCGTCTGGTCATTCGGCGCTTCCCTGTCCTCTGTCGCCCGCTTCGCCGCGGGGCGATGGTCCTCATGGGACCTTGTCAGGGACGTTACGGGCAGGAACGGAGGGAACGCAATGAAATTCGGTGTGACCATGATTCAGCGATCGCCGTCACTCCCTCTCCCCGCTTGCGGGGAGAGGGAGCATAAGGCTCCTGCTCCTTCCGCCCTTCGGTATAGTGCGCGCATGACCGCAGCCATCCGCCCCTTCACCATCGCCGTCCCCGATGCCGTGCTCGCCGATCTCAGGACACGGCTGCGCAACACGCGCTGGCCGGAGGCCGAGCTGGTGGCCGACTGGAGCCAGGGCGCGCCGCTGGCCTGGATCCAGGACATCTGCCGCTACTGGGCCGAGACCTACGACTGGCGCGCGCGCGAGGCGCTGCTCAACCGCTTCGCGCAGTTCGTCACCGAAATCGACGGGCTCGACATCCATTTCCTGCACGTGCGCTCGCCGCACGCGGACGCCCTGCCGCTGATCATCACCCATGGCTGGCCGGGCTCCTTCGTGGAGTTCCACAAGGTCATCGAGCCGCTGACCGATCCGACGAAGCACGGCGGCCGCGCCGAGGACGCCTTCCACGTCGTCTGCCCGTCGCTGCCCGGCTTCGCCTTCTCCGGCAAGCCGACGACCACCGGCTGGGGCGTCGCGCGCATCGCGCGCGCCTTCGCCAGCCTGATGGCGCGCCTGGGCTACGCGCGCTACGGCGCGCAGGGCGGCGACTGGGGCTCGGCGGTGACCACGGCGCTGGGCGCGCTCGACGCCCAGCACTGCGCCGCCATCCACGTCACCCTGGCGATGGGCACGCGGCCCAGGGTCGAGGGCGAGCCGTCGCCAGAGGAGGCGCGCGCGCTTGAGGGCATCAAGCACTACGCCGACTGGGATTCAGGCTACTCCAAGCAGCAATCGACGCGGCCGCAGACCCTGGGCTACGGGCTGACCGACTCGCCCGCCGGCCAGGCGGCGTGGATCCTCGAGAAGTTCTGGGCCTGGACCGATTGCGACGGGCACCCGGAAAACATCCTCGGCCGCGACGAGCTGCTCGACAATCTGATGCTCTACTGGACGACGGCGACGGCCACGTCGTCGGCGCGGCTCTACTGGGAGAGCTTCCGGCCGGAGAGCCGCGCGCCGGTCACGGTCACGGTGCCGACCGGCGTCGCGGTGTTCCCCAGGGAGATCGTCGCCCCGGTGCGCAAGTGGATGGCGGCCGGCAGCTTTCCCAACATCACGCACTGGAGCGAGATGGCGAAGGGCGGGCACTTCGCGGCCTTCGAGCAGCCGGCGGCGTTCGTCGGCGAGGTGCGGACGTTCTTCGCGACCGTGCGGTGAGGTTCGCCGCTTGCGTCGCCGGCGGTTTCCCCGGCATCCTTGGAGCCATGAAGCTGCACTACTATCCGGAGACCGACTCGCTATACATCGAGCTGCGGGCCGGGCCGGGCGCGTCCACGCGCGAGATAGCCAGCGGTCTGGTGGCCGACCTCGACGCGCGGGGCGATGTCGTCGGCCTCGATATTGACCGCGCCTCGACGCGCCTCGATCTGACGACGCTGGAAACGGTGGCGCTGCCCTTCAAGTCGAGCAAGGCGGCGTGAGGCGCGCGCTCGTGGCCGAAATCCGGACGTTCTTCGCGACGATGCTGTGACACGCCTTAGCCGCCGCGAGCGCGACCGCGCCGCGCAGGTGCTGCGCCTGCGCCACGACGCAAGACGTGCGCGCATGCACGCGGCCAGTGTCACCGACGCGGAGGACCTGCAGCTCTATCGCCAGCTGGCGGATGAGTGGGATCGCGAGGCCGATGTGCTGGAGAACGCCGGAGCCGACGATCGCCCGGCGCGCCGCTGAGTGTGCGACTATTACTGTCATCCCGAGCGCAGCGAGGGATCCAGGGTGTCTTCCCGGGAGTGCCGGCGTCTCGCCGGCGCTTCCAATGAGATCCCTCGCTGCGCTCGGGATGACAGGAGTGCCGATGACCACCACCCCGCCGACCCTGCAGCACCGCTACGCCGAGATCGGCGAGGTGATGCTGCACTACGTGATCGCCGGCAGCGGGCCGCCGGTGGTGCTGATCCATGGCTGGCCGCAGACCTGGTACGAGTGGCGCCACACCATCGCCGCCCTGTCGCCCCGCTACACCGTGATCGCCCCCGACATGCGCGGGCTGGGCGATTCCTCGCGGCCGCTCGGCGGCTACGACAAGCGCACCATCGGCAACGACATCTGGCGCCTCGTCAGCGAGACGCTCGGGCACCAGCGCTTCCGCCTGGTCGGCCACGACTGGGGCGGGCCGACGGCCTATGCGATCGCGGCCGATCACCCCGAGGCGATCGAGCAGCTCGTCGTCGTCGATGTCGTCATTCCCGGCTGCGGCGGCGATTTCAGCCAGGGCGGCCGGCGCTGGCACCACCAGTTCCACGTCACGCCCGACCTGCCGGAGGCGCTGGTCCAGGGACGCGAACGCCTCTATCTCCAGTGGTTCTACCAGACCTTCGCCTACTTCCCGGGCGCCATCACCGAGGCCGACCTCGACGAGTATGTCCGCACCTACAGCCAGCCGGGCGCGATGCGCGCCGGCTTCAACCTCTACCGCGCGATCCCGCAGGACGCCAAAGCCAACGCGACGCAACTGGCGACCGGCTTCCGCCTGCCGATGCCGGTGCTGGCGATCGGCGGCGCCAACAGCTACCCGCACGCGCGGGGGCGGGGGAAGGAGGTGGAGGAGAGCATGCGGCGCGTCGCGACGGATGTGCGCGGCGCGGTGATCGAGGAGTGCGGGCACTTCGTTCCGGAGGAGCAGCCCGGGGTTCTTAATCGGCTGATGATGGAGTTCTTCGGCGGCAGCGGGAGAGGATCCTGATGGCGCGAAGACTTAGGTGCTGTTTACAAAGGTATTGACGGCTGAATCGTAGATTGATTCAAGGATTCCCTCTGTAGGAGGGAAGCGTGAGCCGTGGTGATCTGAGCGAAGGCGAGTGGCGCACGTTGCAGGTGGCGCTGCCGATGGTCCGGACTGGCCGGCCTCCGGAAGATTTGCGGCGAACAATCAACGGCATCCTGTGGCGCATCCGCACCGGCACGCCGTGGCGCGACGTGCCGGAGAAGTACGGCAAGTGGATGACTGTCTACCAGCGCTTCCGACGCTGGAGCCGGACCGGCGTGTGGGAGGCGATCGCCACCACGCTGGCCCAGGCGATGGCCGACAACCGCCATCACAGCATCGACAGCACGACGGTACGGGGGCATGTGTCGGCCGCCGGCGCAAAAGGGGGACTCGCGAACAGGCTTTTGGCCAGTCGCGGGGCGGGTTCACCAGTAAGGTTCACTGTATCTGTGACGCCGGCGGCATCCCGCTCGGCTTCCATCTCACGCCCGGCGAGGCCGCCGACTGCAAGGCGTACGAAGTCCTGATCGAGCTGCCCGAGCAGGCGTCCGAGGCGCTGCTCGCCGACAAGGGCTACGACACCAATCTCGTCCGCGACGATCTCAAGCACCGCGGCATCCGCGCCGTCATCCCGCCGCGCTCCAACCGCGTCACCACGATCCGTTGGAACAAACGCGACTACAAGCAGCGCAATCGCATCGAGCGGACCTTCGGCCATCTCAAGATCAACCGCGCCGTCGCCACCCGCTACGACAAGCTCGCCCGCTCCTTCCTCGACACGCTACACTTGGCTCTCATCCGCCGCTTGTTGCGGTTTGTAAACAGCGCCTAGCGCGAGATACCCAACTCCGCCGCAGTAAACGCTTTGCCGACGGCATCCTGATAAAGCCTGTCGAGCTCGGGGCCGAGCGCAAGCAACGCAGCGATCCTTTGAATGATTGTGCGGAACCATCTGCGTTCATCGTTGGACAGCGGTGCGCCAGCACGCCGATCAGCCTGCCTGTATCCAAGCCACTTCTTGAGAACTGGATATCCGCCGACCTGATACGTCCATACTGCCTCGGGAACGTTGGCAAAGAATGTCGTCTCGTTGATGAACAGATCGCCCGTTCGTTCACCCCACGCACCGAGCGCCTGTTCGGTCGATAGGAATGGCCGTGGCTTCCAACGTCCCTTGCCGCCGCCCCAATAAGTGACTGTTACACGTAGGTCGGTCGGCTTGACCTGGCCGCCATCGATGAGGTGTAGGCCGCCAAGCGCGGTGCTTCGCTCCTTGCCCAACACAGCTTCAATGATGTCGGCGGCATCTCTGTTGGCGTCGATCAAGCGGGCCACACGTTCACCGGCGTCAGCTAGTGAGTCGAAAAGCGGCTTCTCCTTGGGGACAGGTAGATGTGCCCAATCGGACGCCAATGCGCTGGCATGTTCGCGTTGATACGCAGGAGCGTGCATCACCGCGAAGGCCAGACGAAACAACCGCCTTACGAGGCGACGAGCGGCATCATCACGACGAAGCCCCTCAAGGCCGAAGTGGTGCTGAAGCGTTCTCCAAGCCTGTTCATGAATGTTGGCGTTTCGATCCGCCAGCACGACAACCTCGGCAGGAAACGCCGCCGACCCTCGCTCATGTACATGGTGGTTCATGAGAACAGTTGAATACACGGGAAGTGCTTCAGACACCTTCCGCGGTTCGGGAACAGTGATAAAGAACTCATTCTCCCCTACACAATCGAACAGATCGGGGCGAGCTTCGTTGAGCCATTTATGCTGGTCGGCGTAGTAGATGAATCGCTGATCGAAGGGAAACGTCAGAAAAGAGACTATCGATTCCGCTCGATAGTGACCTTCACTCTTCAATTTACGCCACGCATTCTCGGGATTGTATCGAGCACGTTCAGTGGCAATCTCGGGTGATGTCTGTTTGGCCTCGTCAAACGTCTCAGCAGAAAAGTACTCTTGGACACGTTTCCGAAGATCCTCAGCATTGGTGTCCACAATGCTTCCCTCGTAACCACGATTGTGATTCACCCCCTGCAAACTCAATGGAAACAATTCATCTAAGGCGGGCCATGCTTCGAACCCACCTTCAACGGTTCTCGGTGCCAGCCGCCAGCGCGCTTCAACTGTCGAAGTAATCTGCGAGTACGACGGGATGCTCGAACCTGCGGGACCATCGCCCGTTGGTAGGCTGGTTACTAACTGTCTACGCTTACTCGCGGCAAGGCCCCAAAAGTCTCTGTATCGCAGTGTTGCAATCCCATTCTTCTTTGGCGTCGTCGGCGCGTTGTGCACCTTCGCCGCCGGTCGTTTGATCCACGTGACAATGGCCGTGCCCGGCTGGATGCCGCGCGGGTCGAGCGCCGTCGTGAAGACGCTTTGATCTGCTGAGCCACCGCCTGGCAAACCCTGCGGAATCAGTTTGCCAGTGCGGTATTTGTCGCCGTTGAGGTTATCGATCCATGCCTCGTGGAAATTCGACAACAGCGATCGACGCATTAGGGGATGCGAACGCCCTGTTAGGTAGGAGGAGTTACTGATGAAGGACACAATTCCATAGTCGGCAGCTTCGCCAATGCGCTGTTCGGCCAGACGCAGAAAGCGGATATAAAGATCGTCGAGCAAACTTTTTCGCACGCCATACTCCAGATACAACAACCCTTTGCCCTGCTGCTTCATCTGCGGCGCGCCGAATTCGTCACGCTTGATTGTCCCGTCTTTTCTGTTCCGGTCGACCACAAGCTTGATGCCCTTGTAATGGGCAACTAGCTCCTTCTCTTCGGATTGTGCCGCGCCGGCAAAGCGATCGTAGGGCGGATTGCCCAAGATCACGATGATCCGAGCGTTGCGCTTGACGCTACGCGAGGCATCGTATTCCTGTCGCATCTCCGGGAAATGCAGCTTTATGTCGTCCGCTGCGTTCCAGCCCGACAGTGCGTTAGTAAGATAGACAGCGAGGCGCTTGTCCTCTCTGGGCTGTGCGCCAAGTGACCGCAGCAACATGTGTAGCTGCAACTGTGCAATAGCGAAGGGAGCAGTAAGAATCTCAAATCCGATGATTCGACTCTGGAATGCACGGGTCAGTTCCAACCCGACGGTAGACTCGTCGCCCGATGCCTTAAGTTCGGCGGCAATGCAGCGCGCAACCTCAAGCAAGTAGGCTCCGGTCCCGCAGCAGGGATCGAGTACGTAGACGTCCGGGTCAGCAAGTCCGAGTGGTCTGCCGAGTTCCGACTTTAGGAGGTAGTGAACCCTGCCAACCTGATACTGGACGATTTCCGGTGGCGTGTACCAAACGCCAAGGTCTTCTCGGAGCTGAGGGTCGAATGCTTCCAGAAACGGCTCATAGAAGTAGGTTATAGCCGCGACGGCGGTTTGCTCGTCGAGAGCGGGAAACGTCATTCGTGCGCGAAACAGCTTGCGGTCTACACGGTTCAACGTGGCAATGGCACGACCAAGCTGTGCGTCAAGACCGAGCCACTTGCTCCGTTGTGGGTGACGAAGGTCGTGGAGTAGGGCCGAGAGAAACGGGATTGCTAGATGCTGGGCCGCTTCCTCGATGGTGAAACTCGCATCGGCAGGAGCGTCCCGGTCCCAAAGCACCCAGGCCGCAAAAACACTGTAAAAAGCTGTCTGCACCAGTGACGAACGAAAGAAGCGGTCGCCTTTGGGATCATCAATGGAGAACGCCAGACCCAGCGCACCGCGATAGTCGTCGAGAAGAGACTGCACCGGCTTAAGATCTTCCGGCAGTGCGTCCTTAGCGTCGCGTGCCTGCCGCGCTAGCACCTTTGCGAGATCGGCAGGATCGGCAATGGGCGCGTAATCTGTGATTGACCGCTCAACGATCTCCACCAACGTGGCAAGCGCACTTTCATCGACTTTATTTTTGGTCTTGCTACCGCTGACCGCAGACCAAAGGTCGACGGACTTGATGAGTTCTCGGCTTGATGGCGGGACGGTCGTTGCCAACCTCCGTTCATAGCCGGGTGCGCAGGCCAGTAGACCGAAGCTACGGACATTGCAAAGAAGCACCACTCCAGTGCGGGCAAGATAGCGGCCGATTTGGTCATTTTGTTCTGCTGATGCTGCTAAGTCGTCCAGGGGCACGGTCGCCCGCTTAACTTCACCGTAGACACCGACGAACGCCGCTTTGTCGCCGAGCACAAAGTCAGGCATGTCAGTGCCACCCTGCTTTGCTTCAGATGTATTGGTTCGCACTTCGAATGGTAGTCGGCGCTGGTCAAGGATAGAGGATAGAAGCGAACGAATCGCAGGATAGAATGTCGCTTCGGTCGACGACGGGATGCTTTCAAGCCGTCGGGTTTCCGATACGTAGGTAGTGATTGCCGCCGCGATATCCTGCATGTGCTCTCGCAGGTTGGGTATTCATTGACAGATTAGCCACCGGAGAGGGAGCGCGCTACAAGCGGCACGCTCATAAGCAGGCAACTAGCGCTCGCGGTGAAAGTGCTTCGAGCATTCGCGATATCCTTGTGGCGGGCGACGCGGCGCGGAGCGGTCACGACCTGCCACCTTTCCAAATCGCTGTTTCACCGTCACAGTCCTTCCAAAGCGGGGAGGAGCGTAGTCAGTCAATGACCACCACCAACACCTACGACTTCATCGTCACCGGCGCCGGCTCGGCCGGCTGCGCCGTCGCCGGCCGCCTCTCTGAGGACGGCAAGTTCCGCGTCCTCCTCCTCGAGGCCGGCCCGAAGGACTCCTACCCCTGGATCCACGTCCCGCTGGGCTACCACAAGACCTACAACAACCCGCGCGTGAACTGGATGTTCGAGAGCGAGGCGGAGCCCGAGCTCAACGGCCGCACCATGTACCAGCCGCGCGGCAAGGTGCTGGGCGGCACCAGCTCGATCAACGGCATGGTCTACATGCGCGGCAACGCCGCCGACTACGACCAGTGGCGCCAGCGCGGCTGCGAGGGCTGGGACTACGATTCGGTGCTGCCCTACTTCAAGCGCGCCGAGGACAATGTGCGCGGCGCCGACGACTGGCACGGCGTCGGCGGCCCGCTGCGCGTGTCGGATCATCGCTGGCAGCCGCCGCTCGCCAAGGCGCTGCACGACGCGGCGATCGAGGCCGGCATCCCCGCCAATCCCGACTTCAACGGCCGCGCCCAGGACGGCGTCGGCTACTACCAGACCACGATCAACAACGCGCGGCGCTGGTCCTCGGCGCGCGCCTACCTCAAGGACGCCAAGGCGCGGCGCAACCTGGTGATCGCCACGTCGGCGCACGCCACGCGCCTGCTGATCGAGAACGGCCGCGCCGTCGGCGTCGAGTATCGCACGCCGGCGGGGCTGGTGACGGCGCGCGCGGCGCGCGAGGTGATCGTCTCCGGCGGCGTCTATGGCAGCCCGCAGCTGCTGATGCTCTCCGGCCTGGGGCCGGCAGCGCATCTGCAGCAGCACGGCATCGCGGTCGTCAGGGACATGCCGGGCGTCGGCAGCCACCTGCACGATCACTTCAACACCTACGTGTCCTACAAGTGCACGCAGCCGATCACCATGAACGACCTCGCCAATTCCTGGCCGCGGCGCATGCTGGCGGGCATGCAGTACGTCTTCGGCCGCACCGGCCCCCTGTCGGCCATGGGCCTCTATGTCGGCGCGCTGGTGAAGAGCGACCAGCGGCTCGAGCGGCCCGACCTGCAGATCAACATGTTCGCCTGGGCGGTGAAGGAGCGGAACCGCAACGGCGTGGTGCCGCAGCCCTATTCGGCGTTCTGCCTCTCGCCCGTGCACCTGACCCCGGAAGGCCGCGGCACGGTGCGCCTGAAGTCGCCCGACCCGCTGGCCGCGCCCGAGATCCGCTTCAACTTCCTGAAGAGCGCCAACGACTGGAACGCCATGCTGCGCGGCATGGAGATCTGCCGGCGCATCGGCAGCCAGAAGGCGCTGAAGCCCTACGTGGTCGAGGAGATCGACCCCGGCCCCGGCGTGGTCGAGGAACCCGGCCTGCGCGACTACATCCGCGCCACCGGCGTCTCCAACCTGCACCCCGTCGGCACCTGCAAGATGGGCCGCGAGAGCGACGCCGTGGTCGACCCCCAACTGCGCGTGCACGGGGTGGAGCGCTTGCGCATCGCCGACGCCTCGATCATGCCCAGCATCGTCGCCGGCAACACCAACGCCCCCTCCATCATGATCGGCGAAAAATGCGCCGACATGGTCAAGCAGGCCGCCCAATAGCGATTGCCTACACGTTCTTCCCTTCCCCCTCCGGGGGAAGAATGCACTTCCCTTCCCCCGGAGGGGGAAGGTGCCCGAAGGGCGGAAGGGGGATGTCGAAGCCGAACGCGGTGCCCATTGCGCCATCCCCCTTCCGTCGCGCTGACGCGCGCCACCTTCCCCCTCCGGGGGAAGAATTCACTTCCCTTCCCCCGGAGGGGGAAGGTGCCCGAAGGGCGGAAGGGGGATGCCGAAGCCGAACGCGGTGCCCGTTGCGCCATCCCCCTTCCGTCGCGCTGACGCGCGCCACCTTCCCCTCCGGGGGAAGAATGCACTTCCCTTCCCCCGGAGGGGGAAGGTGCCCGAAGGGCGGAAGGGGGATGCCGAAGCCGGACTCCTGCGTTCATCAGATTGAATAACCGTGTACCTATTCCCGCCATGATTGCCGCCTACCTTTCGGCGATGCGCCCCGAATCGACCACACCAGCCCGTCTCAACGCACGCTCTCTCCGACGCGAGCTGACCGAAGCGGAGCGCGCTTTGTGGCGGCGCCTGCGCCGCCGGCAATTCCTGGATGCCCGCTTTCGGCGCCAGGTCCCCATCGGTCCCTACATCGCCGACTTCGCTTGCCTGAAGTCCAGGCTGATCATCGAGCTCGACGGCAGCCAGCACGTCGAGGCTGCGTCCTACGACACGCGGCGCGACGCCTTCCTCGGGCGTGAAGGCTTCACCGTCCTGCGCTTCTGGAACGGCGACGTTCTCGCGCGCCCGGACTCGGTGATGGAAGCGATCTTCGTCGCGCTGGACCGGGTCCGTCTTCGACATCCCCCATCCGCCCTTCGGGCACCTTCCCCCTCCGGGGGAAGATAAGGGCGCAGGCAACGCGCTTCGAACCGGGCCGTTAGGCCGGCATGTCCGCCCGAGCCGATCGGGCCGCGCTCGCCGCCCTTGCCGAAGACGCCAAGTCGTGCACGCGCTGCCCGCTCTACCGCAACGCCACCCAGACCGTGTTCGGCGAAGGTCCGGCGGACCATCCGCTGATGCTGGTGGGTGAGCAGCCGGGCGATCGCGAGGACATCGAGGGCCATCCCTTCGTCGGCCCCGCCGGCAAGCTGCTCGACCGCGCGCTTGCCGAGGCCGGCATCGAACGCGACGCGACCTGGCTCACCAACGTGGTCAAGCACTTCAAGAACGAGCCGCGTGGCAGGAAGCGCCTGCACCGCCGGCCCGACCGCTACGAGATCGACCGCTGCCGCTGGTGGCTCGACCAGGAGATCGCGCTGGTGAAGCCCAGCCTGATCGTCGCGCTGGGCGTCACCGCCGCCGAGGCGCTGACCGGCCGGCGCGTGGTGCTGTCGCGCCTGCGCGGCGGCGCGATCGAGCTGCCCACCGGCCACCGCGGCCTGATCACGACGCACCCCTCCGCCATCCTGCGCGTGCCCGACGCCGCCGCCAAACGCACCGCCTTCGCCGCCCTGGTGAAAGACCTGAAGATCGCCCAACGCCTCGCCGCCTGAGTCTTCCCCCGGAGGGGGAAGGTGGCGCGCAGCGCCGGAAGGGGGATGTTTCAACGCACGCGGTGTCCCTCTTCGACATCCCCCTTCCGCCCTTCGGGCACCTTCCCCCTCCGGGGGAAGGCAAGAGGTCATCCCTTCCCCCGGAGGGGGAAGGTGGCGCGCAGCGCCGGAAGGGGGATGCTTCAACGCACGCGGTGTCCCTCTTCGACATCCCCCTTCCGCCCTCCGGGCACCTTCCCCCTCCGCGGGAAGGGAAATTCGACAGCGTAAGCGGGCGGGAAGATCCTTGTCCGTCAGCGCTCTATGGCGAATCTCGACACGCGTAGGGGTGGAAATAGGAGTCCGTGGCTTTCGGGGTTACACCGGCTGCAGTCACCACTGGAGTCCGCCTATGGCCCGCGACCGTGTTCTTTCCTCCGATTTCTGGACCCGCGAGGACGTCATCAAGTGTTCGCCGATGGCCCGCCTGCTGCTGCTGGGTCTGGGCAATTTCGCCGACGATCACGGCGTGCAGCCGCTGCGCCCGTGCAGCATCCGCCTGCGGGTGTTTCCCGGCGATTCGATCGACGATGCCGCCCTGCGCGCGCTGATCGAGGAGCTGCTGGCGAAAGGGCTGCTGCGGCGCTACGAGGCCGAGGGCTGCGACTACATCGCCATCGTCGACTGGCACCGGCATCACCGCGTCGGCAAGCGCGCGCGGCGGCGCTATCCGCGCGATCCGTCCCTGCCGCCCGAGCCGGTGGCCGAGGTGGCGCCCGCACCGACGCCGCCGCCGGCCCCGCCGCCCGTCGAGCAGCCCTCGGTGCCGCCCGAGATGTCGCGCTGGCGCAAATCGGTCGGCCGCGCGCTGCGCCACTTCCTGCCCCATGGCGGTCCGCCGGCCGACACCGAGGTGTGGATCGAGCGCTGGATCGCCGATGGCTGCGATCTGCGCTGCGATGTGCTGCCGGCGATCAGCGTCGCCTGCCGGCCCTCGCCCGATCACGAAGGCCCGCCCGGCCTGGCCGCCGTCGGCGCCTATGCCGAGGCCAATCGCGTGCGGCGCCTGGCGGTGGCGTACTCTAGTCTGGTGGCATGATCGCCATCGACGACGCCACGCCTGCCGATATTCCCGCGCTCTGCGACCTGCTCGGCCTGCTCTTCGCCCAGGAAGCCGATTTCACCCCCGACCGCGCCCGGCAGGAACGCGGCCTGCGCCTGATCCTCGACGATGCCCGGGTCGGCGCCATCCTGGTGGCGCGCGACGGCGGACAGGTCGTCGGCATGGTCAACCTGCTGTTCACCGTCAGCACGGCGCTGGGCGCGCGCGTCCTGCTGCTCGAGGACATGATCGTGCGGCCCGACCATCGCGGCCGGGGCGTCGGGCTGAAGCTGATCGAGGCGGCGATCGCGCGCGCCACCCGCGAAGGCTGCGCCCGCATCACCCTGCTGACCGACGAGGACAACACCCAGGCGCAATGGTTCTACGCCCGCGCCGGCTTCCGCCGCTCGGCGATGATCCCGATGCGGCGGGCCGTGCCGTGACCCACCCCCGCCGTCATCCTGAGCGCAGCGAAGGATCCAGCGGTATCGCGGCCAATCGGCGGCGTTGTGCCGGTCGCACCACCGCGAGGTCCTTCGCTGCGCTCAGGACGACACGAGGCTCAGCGATTGAGGTTGATGATCGGTGTCTGGATATTGCCGCAGATGTAGCAGCAGCTGCTGCAGCTCTTGCGGTTGTTGCGACCGCCGCCCCAGTAGGAGCTCTCGGTGCCGCGCACCCAGGCGCCGTAGCAGACCTTCTCGCCCTTGATGCAGGAGATCCGGACGTTGTGCGCGTTGTAGTCCTTGAGCGACCAGACCCGGCCGTTGCCCGGCCAGACGATGTTGCGCCCCGAGGCATAGAGCTGCACGTCGACGATGTTGGCGTGATGGCTCTTGAAGCGCCAGGTCATGGTGTCGGCCATCGCCGCGCCGATCGACAGGATTTGCGCCGCGACCAGCACGAGTGCGGCGAGCAGAGTCTTCTTCATTGGGCACACCCCCAAAACTAACGGAGCACTCACTTTGCACCCGTCCGCCGGCACAATCAAGCGCCTGTCATCCCGAGCGCAGCGAGGGATCCAGGCTGGCCGTAGATCCCTCGCTGCGCTCGGGATGACAGGGGTGTCCATTCGAGGGCGTGGTGCTCTAGATTGGACGGCGCCACGAATTCCAGGAGGCCGGCCATGACGAGCATCGGCTGGCGGGGCGTCTTCCCCGCCGTGACCACGCAGTTCCGCGACGATTTCAGCCTCGACCTGGCGGCGACCCAGCGGGTCATCGACGCGCTGATCCGCGACGGCGTCTCGGGCCTGATCCTGTGCGGCACGGTGGGCGAGAACACCTCGCTGCAGCCCGACGAGAAGCGCGCCGTGCTGGCCGCGGCGAAGGAGGTCGTCGCCGGGCGCGTGCCGATCATCTCCGGTGTCGCCGAGTACACGACGGCGATGGCCTGCGCCTACGCGCGCGACGCGGCGAAGATCGGCATCGACGGGCTGATGGTGATGCCGGCCATGGTCTACTCGGCCAAGCCGCGCGAGACGCTGCATCATTTCCGCGAGGTCGCGAAGGCCAGCGACCTGCCGATCATGGTCTACAACAACCCGCCGATCTACAAGACCGACGTCACGCCCGACATGCTGATCCAGCTGGCCGATTGCGAGAGCATCGTCTGCGTCAAGGAAAGCTCGGGCGCCACGGCGCGCTACACCGATCTGAAGCGCGCGCTGGGCGATCGCTTCGTGCTGTTCTGCGGCCTCGACGACGTCATCGTCGAATCGGTGATGCTGGGCTGCGTCGGCTGGGTCTCGGGCATGTCCAACGCGTTTCCCGCCGAGGGCAACCGGCTGTTCGCGCTGGCCGCCGCCGGCCGCTACGACGAGGCGCGCGCGCTCAACGAATGGTTCATGCCGCTGTTGCACCTCGACGCGCGGCCCGACCTGGTTCAGTGCATCAAGCTCTGCGAGCAGATCATGGGCCGCGGCTCGGAGGTCACCCGCCCGCCGCGCCTGAAGCTCGAGGGCGCCGAGCGGGCGGCGGTCGAGGCGATCATGGCCGAGGCCTTGCGCACCCGGCCCGTCGTCAAGATGGCGGCCGAATGAGGAGGCTGCTGCTCGCCCTGCCGCTGCTGCTGCTGCCCGGCCTGGCCTGGGCGCAGCCCGGCCAGTTCGACGGCGTCTGGACCGGCCAGGCCGGCGACTGGAAGATCCGCCTGCAGGTCGCCGGGCTGAAGGGCCAGATCGCGCTGACCTGCACTACGATCGTGCATCGCTTCGACATCCCGGTCGCCGCCGACGGCACCATCGTCGTCTGGCTGAGCTCGGCGACCTTCGGCCGCCGCCAGGTCGCCGGCAAGCTGCCGCACCTGATCATCCCGACCGGCGGCACCTGCAAGGGCGGACCGACCAACCTCAGCCGGTGATTGGAATGCTGCAGCGCAATATGGCAGTCTTCGCGCATGCAGCGCATCGCCATCGTCGGCACCACCGGGTCGGGCAAGAGCAGGCTGGCCGAACGGCTGGCGCCGCTGCTCGACGCCGAGCATGTCGAGCTCGACGCGCTGTTCTGGACCCCGGGCTGGCGGCCGGTGCTGGCCGAGCTCTTCCGCCAGCGGGTCGACGCGGCAACCTCGGGCGGGCGCTGGATCGTCGCCGGCAATTACGGCCAGGTCCGCGATCTCGTCTGGGGCCGGGCCGACACCCTGGTCTGGCTCGACTTCAACCTGCCGCTGGTGCTGCGCCGCCTGGCGCTGCGCACCGTCCGCCGCGTGGTCACCCGCGAGGAGCTGTGGAACACCGGCAACCGCGAGTCGCTGCGCGGCGCGCTCGGCCGCCAGTCGATCCTGCGCTATGCCCTGCGCACCCATCGCGCCAACCGCGCCCGCTTCGCCGCCGACCTCGCCGATCCGCGCTACGGCCATCTGGCGGTCCATCGCTTCGACGATCCGCGCGCGCTCCAGCAATGGGTTGAGCGGCTCAAGGCGCGATGATGCAGCACAGCTTCACCTGCCTCGACGGCCACACCTGCGGCAACCCGGTCCGCCTGGTGACCGGCGGCGCGCCGATCCTCAGGGGCGCGACGATGAGCGAGCGGCGCGCCGACTTCCTCGCCCGCTTCGACTGGATCCGGCGCGCCCTGATGTTCGAGCCGCGCGGCCACGACGTGATGTCGGGCTCGATGCTCTACGCGCCGACGCGGGCCGACTGCGACATCGCCATCCTGTTCATCGAGACCTCGGGCTGCCTGCCGATGTGCGGCCACGGCACCATCGGCACCGTCACCATGGCGCTGGAGAACGGGCTCGTCTCTCCGGCGCGCGAGGGCGAGGTGGCGCTCGACGCGCCGGCCGGCCGCGTCGTGGCCCGCTACCGGCGCGAGGGGCGTTTTGTCGAATCGGTCCGTATTACCAACGTCGCCTCCTACCTCGCGGCGAGCGACATCCGCATCGACGTCCCTGATATGGGCGAGCTGGTGGTCGATGTCTCGTACGGCGGCAACTACTACGCCATCGTCGAGCCGCAGAAGAACTTCGCCGGGCTGGAGTCGATCTCGGCCGGCGACGTGCTGCGGCTCTCGCCCATCGTGCGCAACCTCGTGCGCGAGAAGCTCGATCCGGTGCACCCCGAGGATCCCACCATCCGCGGGGTGAGCCACGTGATGTGGACCGGCAAGGCGCGCGAAGCGAAGGCGCATCTGCGCAACGCCGTGTTCTACGGCGACAAGGCGATCGACCGCAGCCCCTGCGGCACCGGCACTTCGGCGCGCATGGCGCACCTGGTGGCCAAAGGCCGGCTGAAGGTCGGCGACGACTTCGTGCACGAGAGCATCATCGGCACGCTCTTCGAGGGCCGCGTCGAGGCCGCTTCGCGGGTCGGCAACCACGACGCCATCATCCCCTCGATCGCCGGCTGGGCGCGCCAGCACGGCATCAACACCATCTTCGTCGACGACCGCGATCCGTTGGCGCTTGGCTTCAGCGTGATCTGACGTGCCCTCGATCCTGACCTGGCTCCTGCGCCTGCCGCCCAACGTGCAGGGCGCGTTGTGGCTGATCGCCGGCGGCTTCATCTTCACGACCACGAGCGCGATGATCCGCCTGCTGTCGGAGCAGATCGAGAGCATCCAGACCGCCTTCTTCCGCGCCATCATCGGCGTCATCCTGCTGATCCCGCACATGGCCTCGGGTCGCGTGCAGCCGTGGAAGAGCCCGCGCATCGCCGGCCACTTCTGGCGCACCGTGGTCGGCACCACCTCGATGGTCTGCGGCTTCTACGCCGTGGCGCTCTTGCCGCTGGCCGACGCCACGGCGCTCTCCTTCTCGCAGCCGCTGTTTTCCGTCGTCATCGCCGCCCTGGTGCTGCACGAGACGGTGCGCTGGCGGCGCTGGAGCGCCACCATCGTCGGCTTCATCGGCGTGCTGATCATGGTGCGGCCGGGCGAGGGCTCGCTGCAGCCCGGCGCGCTGATCGCGCTGGCCAACGCGCTCCTGGTGGCGATCTCGATCCTGATGGTCAAGCGGCTGTCGGCCACCGAATCGCCGATGATGATCCTCACCATGTTCGCGCTGTTCTCGACCGTGCTGTTGGCCGGCCCGGCGATCTGGGTGTGGCGCTGGCCCGATCTCGCGGGCTGGCTGCTCGCCGTGGGCATCGCGCTCACCGCCACGGTCGGGCAGTATTTCTGGGTCCAGGCCTTCCGCGTCGGCGAGATGTCGATGGTGGCGCCGTTCGAGTATCTGCGCCTGCCCTTCGCCGTCTTCGTCGGCTGGCTGCTGTGGCAGGAGATGCCGGTGATCTGGACCTTCGTCGGCGCCGCCATCGTCATCGCCTCGGCCATCTACATCATCCGCCGCGAGGCCAGGCTGGCGCGCGAGCGGCGCTGGCAGCAGCCCAAACCGTGAGTGCGAGTAGCGTGTCCATGGCCATGACCTTCACCCGCCAGACCATCCGCCGCTTCACGCGGCTCGGCCTGCTGGCGGCGCTGCTGAGCTGGCCCGCCGTCTGGGGCTTCTCGACCTGGCTCAGCGACTCGCGCGCGGCGGCGATGGAGCGCATCCGCACCGAGGGCGTCGAGGTCGAGGCCACGCCGCTGTCGATCACCGGCTCGCTGGGCTGGCAGAAGCGCGACATCGGCTACGACTTCACCTACCGCTTCACCGACAAGGCCGGCCGCATCATCGTCGGCAGCGACCAGGTGCGCGTCTCGGTCAACAGCATTGCGCGCGGCCAGTACGAGGCGATGCGCGATGCCAATGCGCCCAACGGCATCCGGCCCGACGCGCGCATCGCGGTGGTCTACCTGCCGTCGAAGCCGGAAGTGAACGGCATGCGGCTGCGCTTCGATTCGACGCGCGTGCCCGACGGCTCGTGGGCCTTCATGGCCGGCTTCGGCACCGCCCTGGTGCTCGGCGCCATCGTCATCGGCGTCGGCTCCTTCATGGAAAAGCGTTTCCGGCCGGGCTGATGGCTTGCGTTGGCCCTGTCGCTCTTCCATGGTCTGCGCCCGCGGGGTGTCGGATGGCGGTGTTGATCCGGGTGATGGCGCTTGTCTGCGCGATGCTCACGTACGCCGTGGGCAGCGCGGCGGCGCGCGACCTGCGCATCGGGCTCGCCGCCGACGCCACCTCGCTCGATCCGCACTACGACAATTTCCCCGCCAACAACCAGATCGCCCGGCACCTCTTCGAGGCGCTGGTGGCGCAGGACGAGCACCAGCGGCTGGTGCCGGCGCTGGCCACCGGCTGGCGCGCGCTGGACGAGCGGACCTGGGAGTTCCGGCTGCGCGAGGGCGTGCGCTTCCACGACGGCTCGCCGTTCACCGCCGACGACGTCCTGTTCAGCCTCGATCGCGTGCCGCGCGTGCCCAACGCGCCGTCGCCCTTCACGCACTTCACGCGCCAGATCCTCGAGGTCGAGATCGTCGATCCGCTGACCGTCCGCCTGCGCACCGCGGCACCCGCGCCGCTGCTGCCGCGCGAGCTCAGCGCCATCTTCATCCTGTCGCGCCGGGCGGCGTCGGGGCCGGCGCCGGAGGGCAAGACGACCGGGCAGCTCAATCGCGGCGAGGGCCTTGTCGGCACCGGTCCGTTCCGCTTCGTCTCCTGGGATCGCGGCCGCCAGCTCGTGCTGGCGCGCCATGAGGATTACTGGGGCCCGAAGCCGGCCTGGGCCAACGTCGCCTTCTATCCGATCGCCGACGCCACGACGCGGCTGGCCGCGCTCGATTCGGGCGACCTCGACGTCGTCGAGAACGTGCCGACGCAGGATCTGCCGCGCCTGCGCCGCGACGAGCGGCTGCGCATCGTCACCGCGACGTCGAACCGGGTGATCTACCTGCATCTCGACCATCACGCCGAGCCGTCGCCCGGCATTCCCGACACCGGCGGCAAGAACCCGCTGAAGGATCGCCGGGTGCGCCAGGCGCTCAGCCTGGCGCTCGACCGTGATCGGCTGGTGCAAGAGGTGATGGCGGGCGACGCCGTGGCCGCCGCCGACCTGCTGCCGTGGCCGATGTCCGGCGCGCGGCGCGACACCGTGGTCGGCGTGCCCGACCTCGAGCGCGCCCGCCGCCTGCTCGGCGAGGCCGGCTACCCCGATGGCTTCTCGATCATCCTGGGCGCGCCCAACGGCCGCTACGTCAACGACCTGCGCGTCGCCGAGGCGGTGGCGGCGGGCTGGACGGCAATCGGCGTGAAGACGCGGGTCGAGGCCAGCCAGCCGCAGGCGTTCTTCCAGAACCGCGACGCGCATCGCTACAGCGCCTATCTCGCCGGCTGGGCCACGGCGGCGGGCGAGGCCGGCGATCCGCTGCGCGCGCTGGTGGCGACGCCCGACCGCGAGCGCGGCCTGGGCGGCACCAATCGCGGCCGCTATTCCAATCCCGCCGTCGACGGGCTGCTGATCGAGGCGCTGCGCACCATCGACGCCGAGCGCCGCGCCACCTTGCTCGAGGACGCCGCGCGCCTGGCGCTCGACGATTTCGCCGTGCTGCCGCTGTACTTCGAGGTGGCCGGCTGGGCGATGCGCCGCGGCTTCACCTATGCCGGCCGCACCGACCAGTTCACGCTGGCCACCTCCGTCACGCCGGCGCCGTGACGCCACGGAAATGTCCAGAATAGGGCGGGGCACCGGCGGCCGCCCGGCGCGTTGCTTCCGTGCGCCCGAACGGGCGGCACTGGAGGTGATCCATGGTCAGCCATAGCCGTCGCCGGATCGTGATCGGCGGGGCGGCCCTGCCGTTCGCCGGCCTGCTGGCGGCCTGCGCCGGCGAGCCGCCGGCCGAGAAGGTCGCCGTCAACGAAGTCATCGCCCCGCGCGCCCCGCCGCCGCCGATCTACGAAGCCATCCCGCCGATCCCGCCGGGCCACGGCGACATGGCGACCTGGATGCCGGGCTACTGGCGCTGGGACGGCGTCACCTATGTCTGGGTGCCGGGCGCCTATGTCGACCGCCCGCGCCGCGAGGCTTACTGGGTCCCGGCCCGCTGGGAGCAGCGCGGCAACAGCTGGGTCTACTTCCAGGGTCATTGGGGCTGATCGCACGCGCACCCTTGGGGTGACAATTGTCACCCCAAGGGATATCCTGCGCCCATGAAAACGGTCACCATTCGAGACTTTCGCTCCCGACCGCGCGCGGTTCGGCAGGCGCTTTCGGGTGAACGCGAGGCGATCCTGACGGCGAACGGCCAGCCCATCGCGCTTCTCGTGCCCGTCGATGCCGCGACGGTCGACGAGACGGCCGAGGACATCAGACGCGCCCGAGCGATGCGTGCTCTCCAGGCGATCCGACGCAAGGCCGCGCGGGACGGTACCGATCGCCTGACAATGCGGGAAATCGACGCCGAGGTAGCCGCCGTACGGGCGGCCAACGCGGTACGCGCTCGGCGCACCGGGCGCGCTTGATTCGAGTTGTCCTCGACACTAACATCATCGTGTCGGCGATGCTGTCGCCGCAGGGGCCTCCCGGTCTGATCCTGGAGCTGGTGATCGATCGCGGCTTGGACGTGGCGCACACGCCGCGCATCGTGGCGGAGTACCGGGGAGTGCTGGCTCGACCGCGGCTTGCGCTCGACCCGGCCGACGTCGAGCGCGTTGTGAACATCCTCGAAACCGCGGGAACCCCGGCAATCGCCCCGCCTTGGCCGTTGGCGCTGCCGGATCCGGCCGACGGTGAGTTTCTCGCTTGCGCCGCCGCCGCGAGAGCGATCCTAATCACGGGCAATCTCAGACATTTTCCCGCAGCTTCACGGCGCGAGGTCGAGGTCATGTCGCCGCGCGCCTTCGTCGATCGCCTGCAACTTTCCGTGTGACAGCCATGGCCGATGTGCCGCGTATCGCCCGCAAATCCTTCGACCCGCGCGCGTCGGGGCCGCTCGACGGCGTGCGGGTGATCGACATGTCGCGGCTGGTGGCGGGCAACATCGTCACCCACGCGCTGGCCGATTTCGGCGCCGACGTCATCAAGGTCGAGCGGCCCGGCGCCGGCGACGATCTGCGCAACTGGCGGGTGCGCGGCCATTCCGTCTTCTGGAAGACCTACTCGCGCAACAAGCGCTCGATCGCGCTCGACATCAAGGACGCCGGGGGCCGCGCCATCCTCGAGCGGCTGATCAAACAGGCGCATGTGCTGGTCGAGAACTTCGTGCCCGGCACGATGGAGAAGATGGGACTGGGCCCCGAAATGCTGCTGGCGATGAACCGCAGGCTGATCGTCGTGCGCGTCTCGGGCTGGGGCCAGACCGGGCCGTGGAAGGACAAGCCGGGCTTCGGCACCCTGGTCGAGGCGATGTCGGGCTTCGCCCACATGAACGGCTTCGCCGACAAGCCGCCGGCGGTGCCGCCGCTGGCGCTGGCCGACATGATCGCCGGCCAGACCGGCGCCTTCGCGGTGATGACCGCCTTGCGCGAGGTCGAGGTCAAGGGCGGCGAGGGCCAGGTGATCGACCTGTCGCTGTTCGAGCCGATCTTCTCGGCCGTCGCCTCGGAGGCTGGCGTCGCCAGCATCGAGGGCAAGGGCGCGATGCGCGCCGGCAACACCGCCAGCCACACCGCGCCGCGCAATCTCTACCTCTGCGCCGACGGCAGGTACGTCGCGCTCTCGGGCTCGATGCAGGCGATGGCCGAGCGCATCCTGCGCAGCATCGGCCGGCCCGAGCTGGTCGCCGATCCGCGCTTCGCCACCAACGATGCGCGTGTTCGTCATCGCGACGAACTCGACGCGATCATCGGCGGCTTCATCGGCGCGCGCACGCAGGAGGAGAACCTGGCGCTGTTCGAGGCCGCCGGCGTCACCGTCGGTCCGGTCTGCGCCATGGAGGATCTGCTGGTGCATCCCTATCCTGTGGGACGCGAGGCGATCGTCGCGGCCGACGATGCCGATCTCGGCAGCCTGCCGATGCACAACGTCGTGCCGCGCCTGTCGCGCACGCCCGGCACCTTCCGCCGGCCGGCACCGGCGGTGGGCGCCGACACCGAAGAGGTGCTGGCCGACCTCGACCGCTGGGAGCGCGACCTCTAAGCTGTCCCGGTTGCCCGCTTCAGCGTTCGGCAGGTGTCGATGTCGCATCACGATCACTTCTCGCCCGACTACCGGAGCGCGCGCGCGAAGTTCCGCGCCGCCTGCGCCGAGCAGAACGTCGAGGTCACCAGCTGGCCGCATCCGCTGAAGGGTTTCGACGGCGAGGAGCTGGCGACCGACGCCGCCTGGGTCGGCCCGCGCGATTCGTCCAGGATACTGGTGCTGTGCAGCGGCACGCATGGCGTCGAGGGCCTCTACGGCAGCGGCGTGCAGACCGGCTTCCTGCGCGACGGGCTGCATCGCGAGCTGCCGCCGGGCGTCGCGGCACTGCTGGTGCATGCGACGAATCCCTGGGGCTTCTCGTGGCTGCGCCGGGTCAACGAGGACAACATCGACATCAACCGCAATTTCCGCGACTTCCACGCCAAGCTGCCGCCCAACAAGGGCTATCTCGACATCGCAGCCTACCTCGAGCCGCGCGAGTGGAACGACAAGGTGCGCGGCGACCTCAACAAGCGGCTGCGCGACTTCGCCGCCGCCAACGGCATGGCCGCCCTCAACGCCGCCATCGCGGCGGGCCAGCACACCCATCCCAACGGCGTGTTCTACGGCGGCACCGGCCCGTCGTGGTCGAACCGCACCATCTTCGAGATCGTGCCGCACTTCCTCGCCGAGGCCGACGCCGTCTGCGTGCTCGACCTGCACACCGGGCTGGGCCCCTTCGGCTATTCCGAGCTGATCTGCCGCCACGCGCCGGGCAGCGCGGCGCTGAGGCTGGCGCGCCAGTGGTTCGGCGAGGCGGTGACCTCGCCGCAATCGGGCGAATCGCAATCGCCGGTGATCGAGGGCAATCTGCGCATGGCCTTTCCGCAGATCCTGCCCGAGGCCACCGTGGTCGCCTCGGCGATCGAGGTCGGCACGCTCTCGGCCACCGAGGTCAACGCCGCCCTGTTCGCCGACAACTGGCTGCACCTGCACGGCGATCCGCGCTCCAAGCAGGGCGAGGAGATCCGCCGCCAGGTGCGCGACGCCTTCTATCCCGACAGCGCCGACTGGCGCGACCTCTGCTACCCGCGCGCGGTCGAGATCCAGCGCGCGGCGCTGGCCGGGCTGGCGGGGCTTTGACCTTGCCAAAGCGACGTCCGATCAATCGAGCACACCTGTCACCCGGAGCGCAGCGAGGGATCCAGGCAAGACGCATGGATCCTCGCTCCGCTCGGGATGACAGCGGCGCCCCGACTCGGCCGGATGAGGCGCAAAGGGTGTCAGGCTTGCAAAGGGTGTCAGGCTTGCGGTATTGCGTTATTCGTCGTTGCAACGGATCGGATCCAATGGTGTCAGGCTTGCGTTATTGCGTTATTCGTCCGACGAAAGGGTGTCAGGCTTGCGTTATTGCGTTATTCGTCATTGCAACGGATCGTGGTCTGGCGCAGCGACCAGCGAATTCAAGGCGCGCGTTTCTGGATAGGGACAATGGTGTCAGGCTTGTAGGGACAATGGTGTCAGGCTTGCGTTATTGCGTTATTCGTCGTTGCAACGGATCGTGGTCTGGTGCAGTGACTGGCGAAGGCGAGGAGAGTGCTTCTGAATATAATGCAATAACGCAAGCCTGACACGGACCTTCGGACACGGATCTTCGGATCTTGCGCGATCTATTTGATCCATCTCCCATACGCATGAAAGGCAGCTCCTCCAACGCCGAGCCCAAAGTGTCTCAGCTGCGTTCGCTTGAACAGGTTCTCGGCGGAAATGAGCAGTACCCCGGCCTGGAAGACAATGCCGCCTAGCGTCATCCCCATGAGCTCCCCTTTCCGTCCATGGAGATCATTGATGCTGAAGGATGTTTCACACCTCAGGCTGGTCCACAGCCAAGCGGCGTCGGACCCGGCGCTGGCGCCCACCCGTTGCCCATAGCCGAAAAACGCGAGGTCTCGTTCTTCGTTCGCTACCTTACTTCCGAACCTGAAGACCTGATGGACGACTCCTAGGACTTCCACGTTATGCTTCCAACGGACTTTCCAATCAGACGCTTGCGTGTCGGCAGGCATGATGGACCTCCAGTATGTGGAGTCGCGCAACACTAAAAGTTGATTGCTCACTTATAATATTGCGAGGCAGACGTTGCAACGAAAAGTCGTCGTGACGACATGAGTTTCGCGCCCAGCGGTGCACCGTCGCGTCCTCCCGAGCTCCTACGCTGGCGGCGCATGTGGAGGTGAGCAGAGAGACCTCGTGCATTTCATGTCAGCGGTAAAGGGCCCCGATATCGACCTCTGCTACCCGCGCGCCGTCGAGATCCAGCGTGCGGCGATGGCCGAGCTGGCGGGGCTTTAACTTTGTCAAAGCGACGTCCGATAGATCGAGCAAACCTGTCATCCCGAGCATAGCGAGGGTGTGAGCAAGACGCATAGATCCCTCGCTACGCTCGGGATGACAGCGGCGACTCGACTCAGCCGGATGGTGCTCTAGCTTCCCTCGCGTGTATCACTCGCCAAGAATGCCCGCCGACCGATGGAAGCTGCTGCGCTGGCTCGTCTCGTCCGCCACGTTCGCCGTGCCGCAGGCGGCGGGGCCGATCGCGTTCGCCTTCGTCGCCCTGAGCCTCACCGGCGACACCAGGGGCGGCGCCGCCCTGATGCTGGTGATGACCCTGGCGCAGGTGGTCGGCGCCATCCCCGTCGCCAGGCTCGGCGGGACCCTGCCGCTGGCGACCTACCTGCGGCTGCTGGTGGTCGTTCGCACGGCGGCGCTGGCGTCCATCGCCGTGCTCACGGCATACCAAGCGGCCTTCGCCTGGCTTCTGCTGGCGGCGGCGATCGCCGGATCGGTCAACGGCGCGGCCTTCGGCTACCTGCGTTCCCTGCTCAACCACCTGGCGCCCGTCTCGCAGTTTCCCCGCGCCCTCGGCATGGCGGCGACGCTCAACGAGCTGACCTTCGTGCTGGCGCCCGTGGCGGCTTCCGGCCTGGGCACCGTCTCGCCGGTCCTCGGCGTGCTGGCGCTCGCGGCCGTGGGCGCCGTTCCGGCGTTGCTGGTGCCGCACACCGGCCCGGCCCCCATCGAGGGCCTGCACCGCGCCGAGGGCTCGGTCCTCAGCCGGCCGATCCTGCTGTGGCTTCTGTGCGCCGCGTCGGGCGGCGCCACGGTCGCCTCCATCGAGGTCGGCGCCGTGGCGCTGGCGCTGAGCTTCGGCTACGAGCCGGCGCTGGCCATCGCCTTCACCATTCCCCTTTGTGTGGCGTCGGTCGCCGGCGGGATTTGGGTCAGCGTGCGCAACCGCATGGCGACGCGCACGGCCGTGCTGGCCCATCTCCTCGTCATGACGCTGGGATCCGCCCTCGTCGCGCTCGACCTGTCGATCACGACGACAATTCTCGGCACCGTCCTTGTCGGCGCCAACCTGGCGCCGCTGGCGACATACTACTCGCTCGTCCTCGACACGCTGGCGCCGGCGCAGCGGCGACCGGAAGTCTTCGCCCTGCTGCGCACCGCGAACGCCATCGGCGTCATCTTCGCCAGCGCGATGCTGACCGCGGTTTCCCTGTCCGTGGCCTTGATCCTCGTCACCGGCCTGATGGGCATCGCCGCGCTGGCGGTCGGACTCTCGTCGGCCAGACGCCCGCCGTCGGGTTGACGCTGCGGCATGCGGCTTGCGATGGTCGAGACACCGCCGCGCCAGCCCGATCACAGGACGCACACCATGCTCGACGCCTCGCTCACCACGCAGATCATGAACGCCGTCGACGAGAAGGCCGACGAGCAGACCTCGGTGCTGGCCGATCTCGTGAAGATCCCCTCGACGCGCTACAGGGAAGCGCCGGCGCAGGACATGATGGCGCGCCTGTTCCGCGACGAGAAGCTGTCGGTCGATCGCTGGCAGGTGCATATCGACGACATCCGCCACATGCCGGGCTTCTCGCCCAAGCACCAGGATTACGACGATGCCTGGAACGTCGTCGGCGCCTGGCGTCCCACCCATCCCAAGGGCCGCTCGCTGATCCTCAACGGCCATATCGACGTGGTGCCCGAGGGGCCGCACGAGATGTGGACCGCGCCGCCCTTCGAGCCGCGCATCAAGGATGGCTGGCTCTACGGCCGCGGCTCGGGCGACATGAAGGCCGGTCTGATCCTCAACCACTACGCCCTGCTCGCACTGAAGCGAATCGGCTGGCGCCCGGCGGCCGACGTCTACATGCAGTCGGTGGTCGAGGAGGAGTGCACCGGCAACGGCGCGCTCGCCTGCCTGCAGCGCGGCTATCGCGCCGACGCAGCCCTGATCCCCGAGCCGTCGAGCCACGTGCTGACCGTGGCCCAGGTCGGCGTGATGTGGTTCCAGGTCAAGGTCACCGGCCACCCCGTGCATGTCTACAAGGCCGATGCCGGATCGAACGCCATCGAGTCGGCCTATCGCCTGATCCAGGCGCTGCGCGAGCTGGAGAAGAAGTGGAACGCGGCCAAGAAGGACGACAGGCATTTCTGCGATCACCATCACCCGGTGAACTTCAACGTCGGCAAGATCGCCGGCGGCGACTGGGCGAGCTCGGTGCCGGCGTGGTGCACCTTCGACATGCGCGTGGGCGTGCTGCCGTCGATGACGCTCGAGCAGGGCCGGCGCGAGATCGAGGATTGCGTCCGCCAGGCCGCCGCGCGCGATCCCTTCCTCGGCAACTCGCCGCCGACGGTGACCTGGGAAGGCTTCCAGGCCGAGCCCTTCGTGCTGAAGAACCACGAGGCGGTGCGCGACGTGCTGGCCGGCGCGCACCAGGCGGTGTTCGGCGAGGCGCTGCTCGACAAGACCTCGACCGGCACCGCCGACAACCGCTTCTTCGGCCTCTACGCCGGCATCCCGGCGCTGGTCTACGGGCCGAAGTCGGACGACATCCACGGCTTCGACGAGCGCGTCGAGCTCGAGTCGATCCGCCGCATCACCCAGGCGACGGCGCTGTTCATCGCCGAGTGGTGCGGGCTGGAGCGCGTGTAGAGCAAAGTCCGCGCCCGAGACACTCTGTCATTCCGAGCGCAGCGAGGGATTCAGCGGCGATGCCTGGATTCCTCGCTGCGCTCGGAATGACAGAGTGATTCTGCCCCTGCGCCCGCCGCTCAGGCATCTGACATGCGCGCCTGACGCGCCAGCCCTGCTCGGCTGATGCTGGTGCGCAGTGTGGGACTGTCGGACGACTCCCGGCGGTTTTTCCGGGAGCAGCTTTGTGTTCGGTAGTGAGGTAGTCCGGCGTCGCGCGCCCTGCGCGGCGATCGCGCTGGCGTTGTGCGTCACCCTAGTCGCGGGCGGGCCGGCGCTGGCCGAGGGCGGCGTGCGCACCTTCCTGATGGGCGACAGCTTCGCCGTCGGCATGGCGCCGCTGATGCGTGCCGACAAGACCGTGGCGATGATTGGCGGCAGCGCGCGCTACCGCTGGGAAAACGTGCCCCATGTCGATCGCGGCGCGCGCGTCGTGCTGGTGCTGGGCACCAACGATTCGGTCGAGACCGGCCCCGAGGGCGCCGCCAACTACGGTTATCGCGTGCGCGAGATCGCCCGCAGGCTCGCCGAGCGCGCGCGCGAGGTGGTGTGGGTCGGCCCGCCCTGCATCCTGCCCGGCCATCCGGTGATCGACGACGGCCATCTGCGCGAGATGAGCGAAGTGCAGCGCGACGCCGTGGTCGGGCTCGGCAAGGCGAACCTGCGCTGGATCTCGATGCGGGCGCTGACCGAACGCGATGGCGCCTGCGTCGAGGACGATCGCACCGTCGACCAGGTGCATTTCACCGCCGCCGGCTACGCGCGCATCGTGCGCGCCATCCGCGCCGCCTCCGGCATGCAAGCGCGTTGAAGAGGGGATTCGTTCTACCTTCCCCCGGAGGGGGAAGGTGGCGCGCAGCGCCGGATGGGGGATGCCTCAACACACTCGCTGTCCGCCTTCGACATCCCCCTTCCGCCCTACGGGCACCTTCCCCCTCCGGGGGAAGGGTGGAGCCGAACGCCTTCAGCCGGTAGGCAACCTGCTCTAGGATCGCCGGCATGACCGCGACACTCGATGCCGACCAGACCTATGACGGCAGCGGGCTGCTCTGTCCGCTGCCGGTGCTGCGCGCCAATCGCGCGCTGCGCGCGCTGGCGCCCGGGCAGACGCTGAAGGTGCTGGCGACCGATCCGGCGGCGGCGCAGGACTTCCCCGCCTATTGCCGCCAGACCGGTCACGAACTGGTCGCGACCGGCAACGAGGGCGAGACCCTGGTGTTCGTGATCCGCAAGCGCGCCGCATAGATCCTTCTCCCCGCGAAGGCGGGGAGAAGGTGCCCGAAGGGCGGATGAGGGGCTTCGCGGAGTCTCTACGGCGACGCTGCTTGTCGTTGCGCGAGGAAGCCCCTCATCCGCCTCGCTGACGCTCGGCACCTTCTCCCCGCCTTCGCGGGGAGAAGGGAGACCTTGCGTGGCGTCGGCGTGGTGGCTAGAGCAAATTCCCCTGTCATCCCGAGCGCAGCGAGGGATCTAGTCTGCACCTGGATCCCTCGCTGTGCTCGGGATGACAGTTTCTCGGCAGCAGGATTCCCAATGCCCGATTTCAGGACTCTCGACGATGCCAGGGTCGGCGGCCAGCGCGTGCTGATCCGGGTCGATCTCAACGTGCCGATGGAGAACGGGCGCGTCACCGACATGACGCGTATCGAGCGCGTCGCGCCGACCATCGCCGAGCTCGCCGACAAGGGCGCAAAGGTCGTGGTGCTGAGCCATTTCGGCCGGCCGGGCGGCAAGCCGGTGCCCGAGATGTCGCTGCGCCCGCTGGTCGAGCCGCTGGCCGCGACGCTCAAGCGGCCGGTCGGCTTCGTCGAGGATTGCGTGGGCGGCAAGGCGCAGCAGGCCGTCGGGCTGATGAAGGCCGGCGACATCGTGCTGCTGGAGAATCTGCGCTTCCACAAGGCGGAGGAGAAGAACGAGCCCGGCTTCGTCGACCAGCTCGCGGTGCTGGGCGACGTCTATGTCAACGACGCCTTCTCCGCCGCCCATCGCGCGCATGCCTCGACCGAGGGCCTGGCCAACCGCCTGCCGGCGATCGCCGGCCGGCTGATGCAGGCCGAGCTCGAGGCGCTCGACAAGGCGCTGGGCAAGCCGAAGCGGCCGGTGGCGGCGCTGGTCGGCGGCGCCAAGGTGTCGAGCAAGCTCGAGCTGCTGGGCAACCTCGTGGGCCGCGTCGACCGCCTGGTGATCGGCGGCGGCATGGCCAACACCTTCCTGTTCGCGCAAGGCATCGCCGTCGGCAGGTCGCTGTGCGAGAAGGACCTCGCCGACACCGCGCGCGACATCCTGGCGAAGGCGCAGAAGGCGAATTGCCGGATCGTGCTGCCGCTCGACGCCGCGGTCGCCGCCGAGTTCAAGGCCGGCGCCGCCAGCCGCGTCGTCGACATCGCCGCGGTGCCCGAGGACATGATGATCCTCGACATCGGCCCGCGCTCGGTCGAGGCGCTGAAGGCCGAGCTGGCGCAATGCGCGACCCTGGTGTGGAACGGTCCGCTGGGCGCCTTCGAGATCGCGCCGTTCGATGCCGGCACGACGGCGGTGGCGCGCGAGGCGGCCGCGCTCACCGAGGCGGGCAGGCTGCTCTCGGTCGCCGGCGGCGGCGATACTGTCGCCGCGCTCGCCCATGCTGGCGTCGAGGAGAAATTCACCTATATCTCGACAGCGGGCGGCGCCTTCCTCGAATGGATGGAAGGCAAGGAACTGCCGGGCGTCGCCGCGCTGATCCGCGCGGCCTGAGCCCGCGCGCCGGGAGGCGACGATGGCGGCTTTTCTTCCCGTCCCCCGGAGGGGGAAGGTGGCAGCGCGAAGCGCTGACGGAAGGGGGATGTCGCAACGACTTCCGAATCCGTCTTCGACATCCCCCTTCCGCCCTTCGGGCACCTTCCCCCTCCGGGGGAAGGGAACTGCCATGACGGCTCTCGTCGTCGCGCTCCTCGGTACGGCGGCGTACGCGCAGGAGGAGCGCAACCTGGCGCCGGGCACGCGCATCCGCATCGAGGCGGCGAGCATGCCGGCGCCGTTCGCCAGTCCCAGCGTCGCCAATCCGGCCGATCGCATCCGCCGCCCGGCCAACGCCACGCTGCGCGTGCCGCAGGGCTTCACCGCCCAGCTGTGGGCCGACAATGTCGGCAATGCGCGCACCATCGTCTTTGCCGCCAACGGCGACGCGCTGATCGCCGATTCGAGCGCCGGCCATATCGGCGTCCTGCGCGACGCCGATCGCGACGGGCGCGCCGAGCAGCGCTCGATCCTGGTCGAGGGCTTCGAGCGGCCCTTCGGCCTGGCGATCCGGCCCGAGGGTCTCTACGTCGCCGATACCGCGGGCGTCTGGCGGCTGGACTACCAGCCCGGCGACCTGAAGGCGCGCGGCAAGCCGGTGCGGCTGACGCCACAGGGCGCGCTCGGCCCGGGCACCGGCCACTGGACGCGCAGCCTCGCTTTCCATCCCGACGGCGAACGCTTCTATGTCAGCGTCGGCTCGCGCGGCAATATCGGCGAGGAGCCCTCGCCGCGCGCCACGATCCAGGAATTCCGCCGCGACGGCTCGGGCCAGGCGACCTTCGCCAGCGGCCTGCGCAACGCCATCGGCATCGCCTTCTATCCCGGCACGCCGCGGCTCTACGCCGCCGTCAACGAGCGCGACGGGCTGGGCGACGAGCTGGTGCCGGATTACCTCACCTTGGTCGAGCGCAATTCCTTCCACGGCTGGCCCTACGCCTATGTCGGCGGCCGGCCGCAGCCGGGCCTGGCCGAGAAGCGCCCCGACCTGGTGGCCAGGAGCGTGATGCCGCAGCTGCTGATCCGCTCGCACTCGGCGCCGATCCATCTCGCCTTCTACGACGGCACGCTGTTTCCCGAGCGTTATCGCGGCGGCGCCTTCATGGCCCTGCAGGGCTCGTGGAACGCCGACAAGCCACGCGGCTATCTGCTCGCCTTCGCGCCCTTCGTGAAGGATGCGCGCACCGGCATCGAGAAGCCGGCGGGCGACTACGAGGTCTTCGCCAGCGGCTTCTGGGTCTCGGGCAGCGAGCGGGCGACGATCTGGGGCAAGCCGGCGGGCGTCGCCGTCGCGCCGGACGGAGCGCTGTTCCTGAGCGACGACGTCGGCGGCACGATCTGGCGCTTCGCGCCGCAGGGGCGCTGAGCGCGTTCACTGATTCGCGCGGCACCCGCGGAATCCGATCCACTCTGGATGCATCCTCCTCCGCAGCTCGCAGTTTGACTGTAATCATCCGCGCGTGCGCCGGACCGTCCGGCGCGCGCCTTTCCGGATGCTCGCCGCGCATGCCCGCACAGGGTACCCCGTCCAACGATGGCCGCATCGGCCGCAGGCTGATCCTGTGGCTGCCGCTGACCTATGTGCTGATCTCGGGGCTGATCCTGCTGGCGCTGCTTGTCCAGCTGCATCGGCAGGCAATGGAATCGGGCGAGCAGCTGATCGGCTCCTTCGCGCGGCTGGCCAACGAGCAGACCAGTCGCACGATCCAGACGACCGCCACGACGGCGCAGATCATCGAGGCGCGGCTGAACGCGCCGATCCCGGTCACCGAGCCCGCCTTCAGCAACCGGCTTCGCGAAAGCCTTGCCAGCCGTCCCTTCATACGCTCGATCTGGGTGCTCGATTCCGCCGGCAAGGTGATCCACGGCGCCGGTGGCGACTTCGTCACCGATCACGCCGATCGCCCGTATTTCCGTCATTACCAGGCCAACCCACAGTCCGGCCTGGAGATCTTTGCGCCGGTGCGCAGCCGCGCGAGCAACGAGTGGCTGATCCCGGTCGCCAAGGCCTGGCTGCGGCCGGACGGCTCGTTCGCCGGCGTGATCGTCGTCAATCTCGATCCGCGCTACTTCGACCGGACCTGGTCGCTGGGCGAAGCCGATCGCGATCGGAGCGTCGCGCTGCTGCGGCGCGACGGCATCCTGCTGACGCGCAGCCCGCACGATGACGCCGCCATGGGCCGCTCCTTCGCCGAGGGCATGCTCTTCACCCGGCTTCTGCCGGCCAGCCCGGTCGGCACCTTCCGGGTCGAGGCCGCGGTCGACGGCCGTGCGCGCCTGCTGGGCTATCACGCGGTGAGCGAGTTCCCCGACCTGGTGATCGTCGTCGGCCACACGGTCGATCATGTGCTCGCCGGCTGGCATCGCACGGTGTTCATCGTCGTGATCGGCTGGCTGGCGGCGTCGGCGGCGCTGGGTGCGATGGCAGTCGTGCTGTGGCGCGAATGGGGACGCCGGCAGCAGAGCGAGGCGCGCTACCGCCTGCTGTTCGACGCCAATCCGCACGCCATGGCCGTGCACGATCCGCAGAGCCTGCGCTTCCTCGCCGTGAACGCCGCCGCCGTGCGCCAGTACGGCTGGACGCGCGAGGAGTTCCTGGGCATGACGCTGGCCGACATCCGCCCGCCGCAGGAGGTCTCGCGGTTGCGCGCGACGGTGCCGCGGCAAATCGGCGAGCACCGCATGCGCCACTGGCGCAAGGACGGCTCGGTCTTCGAGGTCGAGGCCGTTGTGACGCCCATCACCTTCGACGGCCGGCCGGCGATGCTGGGGCTGGCCCAGGACGTGACCGAGCGCAACGTCACGCGGCAGCGGCTCGACGACGCCATCCGGGCGTTTCCCGGCAGCTTCCGGCTGTTCGACCGCGACGAGCGGCTGGTGCTGAGCAACGGCGTGCGCTGGGGCACCAGCCAGATCGAGCTGCCGCCGCCGCCGATCGGCGACACCTTCGAATCGATGGCGCGCCTCGCCGCCGAGCAGGAGCTCGACGTCGCCGCGGTCGGCCGGCGCGAGGAATGGCTGCGCGAGCGCCTCGCCCAGTTCCGCCGCGGCGACACGAACGTCGAGGTCCAGTGGCGCGACGGCCGCTGGTTCCAGCTGCTCGAGCGGCGCACCTCCGACGGCGGCACCATCAGCCTGCGGCTCGACATCACGGCGCGCAAGGCGGTCGAGGAGCAGCTGCGCCAGTCGCAGAAGATGGACGCGATCGGCCAGCTCACCGGCGGCGTCGCGCACGACATCAACAACATGCTGACGGTGATCATCGGCAACGCCGAGGCGCTGCTCGAGCAGCGCTCGCTCGAGGCCGACGCGCGCGAGACGCTGGAGCTGATGCTGCGCGCCGCCGAAGGCTCGGCCGAGCTCACCAACCGCCTGCTCGCCTTCGCGCGGCGCCAGCCGCTGCGGCCCAAGCAGCTCGACGTCAACGGCTTCATCGGCCGCATGGAGGGGCTGCTCAGGCGCTCGCTCGGCGAGCAGGTCGAGGTCGTGCTGGCGCGCGCGGCGGATCTGTGGCCGGTGAGCATCGATCCGGGGCAGCTCGAGACGGCGATCCTCAACCTGGCGATCAACGCGCGCGACGCCATGCCCGGCGGTGGCCGCCTGACCATCGCCACCGGCAACGCCATCGTCGACGCCAGCTACGCCACCGGCCGCCACGACGTGGCGATCGGCGACTACGTCGTCGTGTCGATCTCCGACACCGGCACCGGCATGACGCCGCAGACGCTGGCGCACGCCTTCGAGCCGTTCTTCACCACCAAGGATGTCGGCAAGGGCACCGGGCTCGGCCTGAGCATGGTCTACGGCTTCGTCCAGCAATCCGGCGGCCACGTCACGATCCACAGCGAGGCGGGCGAGGGCACGACGGTGCGCATGTACCTGCCGCGCGCCAGCGACGCCGACGGCGCGCCGGGCAACGGCGAGACGCAGGCACCGCTCTCGACGGCGCGCGGCGAGACGATCCTGCTGGTCGAGGACGACGATCTCGTGCGCGGCCATGTCGTGACGCAGCTGCGCCAGCTCGGCTATCGCGTGACGCCGGCGTCGGACGGCCGCCAGGCGCTCGCGCTGCTTGCCGGCGAGGAGCCCGTCGACCTGCTGTTCACCGACATGGTGATGCCCGGCGGCATCGGCGGCCGCGAGCTGGCCGAGCAGGCCCGTCGCCTGCGGCCCGGCATCCGCACGCTGTTCACCACCGGCTACAGTGCCGACGCGGTGGCGCGCGCTGGACGGCTGGAGCTCGACGCGCCGCTGCTCGGCAAGCCCTACCGCCTGCGCGAGCTCGCCGAGCGCATCCGCGAGGCGCTGGACCGGAGGTAGTGCAGGTCCGGCGCGGCTGGACAAGCATGCCGACCCGGTCCGATGATCGGGCCATGTCCGAGACTTCCGACAGCAAGCCGCCGCGCCCGGCCTGGGCGCCGCCCGACAATTTCCGGCGACGCGTGCCCGACGGCGACACCCACGAGCGCCTCGTCTGCGACGATTGCGGCTTCGTCTCCTACGAGAATCCCAAGATCGTCGTCGGCGCGGTCTGCCTGTGGGAGGACCGCATCCTGATGGCGCGCCGCGCGATCCATCCGCGCAAGGGCTACTGGACCCTGCCGGCCGGCTTCATGGAGCTGAAGGAGACCACCGAGGAGGGCGCCCAGCGCGAGGCGTGGGAGGAGGCCTGCGCGAAGATCGAGATCGACGCGCTGATCGGCGTCTACAGCATCCCGCGCATCGGCCAGGTGCAGATGATGTATCGTGCCAGGCTGGTCTCGCCCGATGTCGCGCCGGGCATCGAGAGCCTGGAGGTCGCGCTCTTCGCCTGGGACGAGATCCCGTGGAAGGAGCTGGCCTTCCCCAGCGTCACCTGGGCGCTGAACCACTGGCGCGAGACGCGCCACCTGGCGGCCTTCACGCCCTTCGTCTCGCCGGCGGATTATCCGGGCTTGCGGTGACAGCAGGACCTCAATCCTTGCGCTCGGGCGCGAAGGGGTTGTCGTCGCCGTCCCAGTGACGCTTCAGCAGGGGCGTCTGCGCCAGCGCGAAGACGATGGTCAGCGGCATGCTGAGCGCCATCTTCGAGGCGATCCACGTCTCGGTGCTGAAGAAGCGCCACATCACCTCGTTGACGGCGGCCAGCACCAGGAAGAACACCGCCCAGCGCCTGGTCAGGATCGTCCAGCCGAGATCGGTGAGCCGGAAGGCGGCGGCGAACATGATCTTCAGCAGCGGCCGGCCGAACAGCAGGCCGGCGGCGAGGATGGTGGCGAACAGGCAATTGACGATGGTCGGCTTCATCTTGATGAAGGTCTCGTCCTGCAGCCACAGGGTGAGCCCGCCGAACACCAGGATGAAGAAGCCGCCGACCAGCGGCATGATCGGCCAGCGCCGCTCGAGCACGCGGTAGATCGGCAGCACGATCACCGTGGTGACCATGAACACCGCGGTGCCGGCGAACAGCCGTTGCGTCTCGCCGGCGCAGTAATCGAGCAGGCGCTGGCAATTGCCGTTGGTGACGAAGAAGGCGAGCAGCGGCCCGAGCTCGAGCAGCGGCGGCACCAGCTTGCGCCAGGCCGGCACCTCGGCCTTCTCGCTGCGTCCGCTCATGCCGCCTCCAGGCCCATCAGGCCGCGCGCGAACTGCCGGGCATCGAAGGGCCGCAGATCGTCGATGCCTTCGCCGACGCCGATCGCCACCACCGGCACCTTGAACTTCTCGGCCAGCGCCACCAGCACGCCGCCCTTGGCGGTGCCGTCGAGCTTGGTCAGCACCAGGCCGTCGACCTGCACCATCTCGCGGAACACCTCGACCTGGCTATGGGCGTTCTGGCCCACCGTGGCGTCGAGCACCAGCAGGCAGGAATGCGGCGCGCCCTCGTCGAGCTTGCGGATCACGCGCACGATCTTGGCCAGCTCCTGCATCAGCCCGGCCTTGTTCTGCAGGCGGCCGGCGGTGTCGATCAGCAGCACGTCGGCCTGCGCGTCCTGCGCGGCCTTGAGCGCCTCGAAGGCCAGCCCGGCGGCGTCGGCGCCGGTCTCGCGGGCGATCACCGGCACCTTCGAACGCTCGCCCCAGATCTTGAGCTGCTCGACGGCGGCGGCGCGGAAGGTGTCGCCGGCGGCGATCATCACCTTGCGGCCTTCGTCGGTGAACTGGCGCGCCATCTTGCCGATGGTCGTCGTCTTGCCGCTGCCGTTGACGCCGACCACCAGCACGACATGCGGCTTCCTCGCGCTGTCGATCGTCAGCGGCTTGGCGACCGGCGTCAGGATGGTGGCGACATCGTCGGCGAAGGCGCCGCGCACCTCCTCGTCGGTGACCTCCTTGTCGAAGCGCGTGCGCTTGAGGTTGGCGACCAGCTGGCCGGCCACCGCGACGCCGAGATCGGCCTGGATCAGCACGTCCTCGAGCTCGTCGAGCGTCTTCTGGTCGAGCTTCTTCCGGGTGAAGAGCCCGGTGATGCCCTGGGTGATGCGCTGCGTCGATTTGGTCAGGCCTTCCTTCAGCCGGCCGAACCAGGACTTCTTGGGCTCGCTCATGCCGCGACGCGCTCCACTGAAACCGCGGTGAGATGGCCCCCGGCGACGCCGTCGACGCGCAACGGCACGACCCTGCGCGCGGGCAGCCGCACCGAAGGACGGACCGGCGCGAAATGCGCCGTGCGGCCGGTGCCGTCAAGCTCGATCAGCGCCTCGACCGTGCGGCCGAGCTGCGCGCGCAGGAAGGCGTCGGCCCGCCGCGCGCCCGCCGCGCGCAAGCGCGCCGCGCGCGCGCGCCGGACATCGCCCGGCACCGGGGGCATGCGCGACGCCGGCGTGCCGGGACGCTCGGAATAGGGAAAGACGTGCAGCCAGGTCAGGCCGGCCTCGTCGATCAGCCGCAGCGTGCGCTCGAACATCGCCTCGCTCTCGGTCGGAAAGCCGGCGATCAGGTCGGCGCCGAACACGACATCGGCGCGCCGTGCCCGCGCCCGCTCGACCAGGCGCAGCACGTCGTCGCGCAAATGCCGGCGCTTCATGCGCTTGAGCACGAGATCGTCGCCCGCCTGCACGCTGAGGTGCAGGTGCGGCATCAGCCGCGGCTCCTCGCCCAGCAGCGCCAGCAGCTCGTCATCGATCTCGACCGGATCGAGCGAGGACAGGCGCAGGCGCGGCAGCGCCGGCACCAGCTTCAGGAGCCGCCGCGCCAGCGCGCCCAGCCGCGGCGCGCCCGGCAGGTCGTGGCCCCAGGCGGTGAGGTCGACGCCGGTCAGCACCACCTCGTTGTAGCCGGCCTCGACCAGCGCGCGGGCCTGCGCCACGACGTCGCCGGCCGGCACCGAGCGGCTGGGGCCGCGGCCGAAGGGGATGGCGCAGAAGGTGCAGCGGTGGTCGCAGCCGTTCTGCACCTGCAGGAAGGCGCGGCTGTGTCCGGCCAGATCGGTCAGCAGGTGGCCGGCGGTCTGGCGTGCGGCAGCGATGTCGTCGACCTGGGTGCGCGCGCCGTCCTCGGCATACGAGCCGGCGCTGAGCTTCTCGACATTGCCCAGCACGCGATCGACCTCGGGCATCGCCGCCCAGGATCGCGGATCGATCTGCGCGGCGCAGCCGGTGACGATGATGCGCGCCTGCGGCCGCTCGCGCCGCAGGCGGCGCACGCTTTGGCGCGCCTGGCGCTCGGCTTCCGCCGTGACGGCGCAGGTGTTGACCACGATCGTGTCGGGCGCGCCGGCGGCCCTGGCGCGGATCACCTCCGACTCCACGGCGTTGAGCCGGCAGCCGAAGGTCACGACCTCGACGGCGCGGCTCATGCCAGCAGCGCGGGGTCGAGCGTGCCGGTGAAGGACTGCGCCACGCCGCCGGTCATCAGCACGTGGCCGTCGCGCAGCCACTCCATGACCAGCGTGCCGCCATCCATGACGACCTCCGCCTTGCGCGACGTCAGCCCGCGCCGCGCCGCCGCGACGATCGCCGCGCAGGCGCCCGAGCCGCAGGCCAGAGTCTGCCCGGCGCCGCGCTCCCACATGCGCAGGCGCAGGCGATCGGTGCCGGTGATCCGCGCGAAGCCGATATTGGCGCGCTCGGGAAACAGCGTGTGGCTCTCCAGTCGCGGGCCGAACTCGCGGATCCGGACGTCGTCGAGCAATGCCGGGTCGTCGACGAAGAACGTCGCGTGCGGATTGCCCATCGAGCAGCCGACCGGATCGCCGTAGGGACCTATCGAAAGCGGCAGGTGCAGCGTGTCGCAGGCCAGCGACACCGGCACGTCGCGCCAGTCGAGCTTCGCCGGGCCCATGTCGACGCTGATCACCGGCAGGCCGTTGGCGCCGGTGCCGACCTTCTCCGCCTCCAGCAGCCCGGCGATGGTCTGCACGATCGCTTCATCGCTGCCGCGCTCGGCCATCAGCACCGAGGCGACGCAGCGCGTGGCATTGCCGCAGGCGCCGGCCTCGCTGCCGTCGGGGTTGTAGATGCGCATGAAGACGTCGGCGCCGCGCTCGCCCGGCGGCTCGAGCACGATCAGCTGGTCGCAGCCGACGCCCAGCTTGCGGTCGGCGACGATGCGCCGGCCCTCCAGTGACAGGCCCAGCGCCCGCGCGCGCGCGTCGAGCACGACGAAGTCGTTGCCCAGCCCATGCATCTTGCGGAACGGCAATCCGGCGGCGGCGTTCATGCGCGGCTATATGGCGTGCGGCCGGGAGCGAGTCCATTGCGGGGTGCACCAAATGCGAACGATTCTCAATCAGGTTTCCAGATAGTTGCGGCCAGACAGACGGACTGTGATCTCAAGAGATCGGTCCGCGTGAGGCGGAGATGGCAGCCGCTATTCGATCACCTCGGTGGCGGCGATTTGCAGTGACACTGGCACGGTCAGACCAAGGGTCTTCGCCGTCTTGAGGTTGATCGCCAGCTCGAATGTGGTCGGCTGCTGTACGGGAAGCTCTGATGGCTTGGCACCTTTGAGAATCCGGCCGGCATAGGCACCTGCTTGGCGATATGCGTCCGTGAAACTCGACGAGTAACTGATCAGTCCGCCTGCGGTGACCATGCTCCGCAGATCGTAGACCGCCGGAATGGCGTGACGAGCCGCGAGTGCAACGATTGTGGTGCGCTCGCTGGTGAAAAGGGGGCTGCCGCTCACCAGGAGTGCGTCCGCCTTAGCCTGCGCGACCTTCGCGAACGCGGCTTCCAATTCCGTCGATCGCGCCAGTCTGATGACGACGATCCGCATTCCCATTGCGCGCGCCGCAGCCTCGATGCCCGGCAGCCCAGCGTCGAACGCGGAAAAGCTGGAATCGCCAAACACAGCAACCGTCGTGGCCTTGGGCACGAGTTCGCGCAGCAACTCCATCCGCTTGGCATTGAGCTCGCTGCCGCCGAAGAATGTCACGCCGGTGAGGTTGCCACCTGGCCGGCCAAGACTCTCCACCAGTCCGGCCGCGACGGGATCCTCGCCAACAACAAACACAATCGGCGTGTTCGGGGCTGCGGCCTTGGCCGCCCGGACCGCCTGCAGATTGCCAACGATCACCGCTGCCCGATGGCGAACTAGATCGAGGGCAAGGTGCGGCAGGCGGTCGAGTTGGTTGTCGGCCCAGCGCTGCTCGATGGCAACATCTTGTCCTTCGACGAAACCAGTGTCGTTCAGACCGAGGCGCAACGCGACCAAGAGATCATTGAAGGGCTCTGCCGGCGTGCTTCGCAACAGGCCGACCACCGGCATCGCCGGCCGCTGCGCACTTACCGCGAACGGCCGTGCGCTGACTACACCGCCGAGAAGCGATATGAGCTCGCGCCGCCTCATAGGCTTCCTCGCCGCGCCGAGGGGTACCCCAGCACGTCTCGGATCAAGAGCTACGGCGGGGCTTTCGCACAGACTTGGCTTATAGCCGACCTGCGTAGGCGGGCCAATGGCGCTACGGATTGAATCCGCCCGGGGTCGGCGGGCGGATGCGGTCTTCACCCGGCGGCACATAGCGCACCGTCATCCAGCGCGTGCCGCCACCCAGCTGGGCGATCTCGAAGCTGGGCGTGGTCTTGGTGTAGATCGTCAGATGCAGGATGCCGAGCGGCAGGTGCGGCAGGTGCGGCTCGACGAACAGGCCGCGCGATTCATCCCACGCCGGCAGGGCGTGGTGGACCGCCCAGTTGCACAGGCTGGGCAGCGGCTCGTGCCTCAGGCCGCGCTCGTAGACCGCCACGTTGAGCGCGATCTGGTCGACCATGTTGGTCGAGCGCTGGAGGCCCTCGCGCAACGTGTCCGCCCAGATGCGCCAGCCCGGCGAATCCGCGCGCATGGCGAAGACACCGGCGTTGATCAGCGGGTAGCGGATCAGTTTGTCGGCCTTCTCCTGGCCGAAGGCCTCGGCATAGGCCGCGCCGTTGATGCCGCTGAACTCGGCCCAGGCGTGATAGTAGTTGCGGAAGGCACGGTGGATCTCCGGCGCCACGGCGATGTCGGCGCGCCGCGCGCCCTCGAGGAACAGCTCGATCGCGCTCCATTCCTGCACCCAGACATCGGCGTCGAGCCACAGGTAGATATCGTGGCCCGGCGCGTAGCGCGGCAGGAAGGGCCGCGCGGTCAGCGACTTGAAGGCCTCGCCGACGCGCTCGCGGCCGGGGAAGTCGAAGTCCCATTCGGCGCGCAGCAGCGTGGCGCCGATCTCATCGCGGCACCACCGCGCCTGCTCGTCGGTGAGGCCGACATCGAAGATCGCGATCGGCACGTCGCGTCCCTCGGGCTTGTCGCGCAGCGAGCGCAGCATGCCGCTGAGCAGCTCGAAATAGCCGGCGTCGGATGCGCTGAGGATCAGGACCTTCTCGCTCATGGCTGACGGTATGCCATAGCGCGGCCGCTCGCGGGGAGACCAAGCCGTTGGATCACCGCTGTCATCCCGAGCGCAGCGAGGGATTCAGGGACGCTGCCTGGATCCCTCGCTGCGCTCGGGATGACACGTGATACGTGCCCGTTGCGGGTCGAGGGCGGCGATGATTGGATGCGCCCCGCTTCAACGGGGATCGCAGCATGGCCAAGCACGTCGACTACTACGTCTCGCTGAACTCGCCGTGGACCTATCTCGGCTCGGCGCGCTTCGAAGCGATGTCGGCCAGGCACGGCGCCGACGTGACGATCTGGCCGGTGTCGTTCGGCGACGTCTTCGCGGTCTCCGGCGGCCTGCCGCTGCCCAAGCGCGCGCCGCAGCGCCAGGCCTATCGCATGATGGAGCTCAAGCGCTGGCGCGAGCATCTCGGCATCCCGATCACGCTGGAGCCAAAATTCTTTCCCAGCAACGAGGTACCGGCGGCGCATGCGGTGATCGCCGTGCGCGAGAGCATGGGCAACCCGCCAGCGATCAGGCTGGCGCACGCGGTGCTCAAGGCGCTGTGGGAGGAGGAGAAGAACCCCGGCGATGCCGCCACGCTGAACGCCATCATCGCCTCGGTCGGCCTCGATCCGGCGAAGGTGACGACGATGGCGGCCGATCCGAAGGTCGCGGCGCGGCGCGAGGCCGATACGAAGATGGCGATCGAGCGCGGCGTGTTCGGCGCGCCGAGCTACGTCATCGACGGCGAGATCTTCTGGGGCCAGGACCGCGTCGAGTTCGTCGAGCGCAAGCTGGCCCGGGGCTGATCACCCTCTGTCATTCCGAGCGCAGCGAGGAATTCAGGCCGTTCGCTGGATTCCTCGCTGCGCTCGGCATGACAATCGCATTTCACCCCAGCAGGTACGACGCGAGCACCGCCACGGTGTTGTTGGCGACGTGGGCGGCGATGGCCGGCCACAATGAGCCGGTGCGCATGCGGGTCCAGCCCAGCAGCACGCCGATCGGCAACACCAGCGCGACGTGGATCGGCTCGATGTGCGCCGCGGCGAAGGCCAGCGAACTGACGATCAGCGCCGCCTCGCCGCCGAAGCGGCCCTCGACATAGCCGTAGAGCAGGCCGCGGAAGACCAGTTCCTCGACCAGCGGCGCCAGCACGCCGATCACCAGGATCGCCAGCAGCGCACGCCCGGGCGTGGTGGCGATCTCCGCGATCACGGCGTTGACCGTGGGCAGGATCTCCGACCCGGCGAACTCGCGCACCAGGCGCAGAATTCCCTCGTCGACGACGAAGGAGAGGACCAGGACCGCGATCGGCGCGAGCCACAGCCAGCGACCGCCGGGGTGGTGCAGGCCCAGCAGCACGGGCGCCGCGCGGCCATGGCGCACGACCGCCAGGCCGACGGCCGGCAGGCCGGTGAAGAAGAGCACCGCCAGCAGGGCCAGCAGCGCCATCGGATCGCCGCCGCCGGCCTCCGGCATCGCCCCGGCGATCCGTTCCGGCCCCAGCAGGGCGGCCAGCAGCACGGAGGCGCCCATCGCGAGCGCGAGCAGGCATCCCAGGAAGATCAGCAGGTCGACGAATCGGAGGCGTCGCGGCAGCGGATACTCTTTGAAAGTCAATGGCTTACTCCATCCGGGCGCCCCGATGCGAGGGCGGCGTCCGGCGATTTGACTCGGGACGCGTGCGCGGCGTATACCCCGGCCCGTCCAATCGGGAAGCAGTTTTCCCGGTCCGCACCGGCTCAAGGCCGGAGGGGGCCCCGCCGATCCGCGAGTGTTCGCGCATCGGTGCGTTCCGCGTTTGGGCGACGGGTTGGAGGCCGCAAGGTCGATGTTCGAGGGTCTGAGCAAGAAGCTGGGCGACGTCTTCGACCGCCTGCGCGGTCGCGGCGCGCTGAGCGAGGCCGACGTCGACACGGCGCTGCGCGAGGTGCGCGTGGCGCTGCTCGACGCCGACGTGGCGCTGCCGGTGGTGCGCGACTTCATCGACGGCGTGCGGGCCAAGGCGATCGGCGCCGACGTCATCCGCTCGGTCACGCCGGGCCAGATGGTCGTGAAGATCGTCAACGACCACCTCGTGGAGATGCTGGGCGGGCAGGCCAGCGAGCTCGACCTGGTCGCCGTGCCGCCGGTGGTGATCCTGATGGTCGGCCTGCAGGGCTCGGGCAAGACCACGACCACGGCCAAGATCGCCCATCGCCTCAATCTCGGCCCGCAGGGCATGGCCGCGGGCGCCTTCGGCGGCTCCTTCAAGGAGCGCAAGAAGGTGCTGATGGCCTCGCTCGACGTCAGCCGGCCGGCGGCGCAGCAGCAGCTCGCGATTCTCGGCCAGCAGGCCGGCGTCGCGACGTTGCCGATCGTGCCGTTCGAGATGCCGCTGGCGATCACCCGGCGCGCCATCGAGGAGGGCCGCAAGGGCGGCTACGACGTGGTGATGCTCGACACGGCGGGCCGCCTGTCGATCGACGAGCAGCTGATGGCCGAGGTCGCCGCCGTGCGCGATCTCGCCAAGCCCAAGGAAACCCTGCTGGTCGCCGACGCGATGACCGGCCAGGACGCGGTCAACACCGCTCGCGCCTTCAACGAGAAGGTCGGCGTCACCGGCATCGTGCTGACCCGCGTCGACGGCGATGCGCGCGGTGGTGCTGCGCTGTCGATGCGCGCGGTCACCGGCCGGCCGGTGAAGCTGATCGGCGTCGGCGAGAAGATCGACGCGCTCGAGCAGTTCTATCCCGACCGCATCGCCAACCGCATCCTCGGCATGGGCGACATCGTCTCGCTGGTCGAGCGCGCCGCCGAGACGATCGAGCAGGAAGACGCCGAGAAGCTCGCCGCCAAGGTGCGCAAGGGCCAGTTCGACCTCGACGACCTGCGCAAGCAGCTCCAGCAGCTGCGCAAGATGGGCGGCATGCAGGGCCTGCTCGGCATGCTGCCGGGCGCCGCCCAGGCCAAGGCGGCGATGGCCAAGAACAATCTCGACGAGAAGCTGCTCAAGCGCCAGGAGGCGATCATCGGCTCGATGACGCCCAAGGAGCGGCGCAACCCCGACATCATCCATGCCTCGCGCAAGAAGCGCATCGCCGCCGGCGCGGGCATGCAGGTGCAGGACATCAACAAGCTGCTCAAGCAGCACGCCGAGATGGTCAAGATGATGAAGCGCGTGAACAAGCTCGGCGAGAAGGGCTTCATGCGCAGCATGGGCAACATGATGCCGCCGGGCTTCCCGCGCGGCTGAACCGATTCGAAGGAGAAAGACGGAATGCTGGCTATTCGCATGGCACGCGCGGGCGCCAAGAAGCGCCCCTACTACAACATCGTCATCGCCGATTCGCGCTCGCCGCGCGACGGCCGCTTCCTCGAGAAGGTCGGCACCTACAACCCGATGCTGCCGCGCGAGCACGCCGAGCGCATCAAGCTCAACACCGAGCGCCTGACCCATTGGCTGGGCGTCGGCGCGCGGCCGAGCGATCGCGTCGCCAAGTTCCTCGCCGGCGCCGAGCTGATGAAGCCGCGCGAGCGCCGCGAGCAGACCAAGAAGCCGCTGCCCAAGGCCAAGGCGCAGGAGCGCGCCAAGGCCGCGGCCGAGGCGGCGGGCAAGACGGAGGAAGCGGCGGCGAGCTGAGGTGCGTTGGTTCTGTCATCCCGAGCGCAGCGAGGGGTCCAGGACCGGCCTAGATCCCTCGCTCCGCTCGGGATGACAGTCAATGTCGGTTGACCGACGCGTGCTGCTGGGAGTGGTCGTCGCGCCGCATGGCGTTCGCGGCGAGGTGCGTATCCAGAGCCACTGCGAGGATCCCGCCGACATCGGATCGTATGGCGCGCTGACCGACGAATCGGGCAAGCGCAGCTTCACGGTCCATCCGCTGGGCGAGGTGCGCGGCAACGTGCTGGCGCGCATCGACGGCGTGACGGACCGCAACGCGGCGGAAAGGCTGCGCGGTCTTCGGCTCTACGTGGCGCGCGAGGCGCTGCCGCCGGCGGCCGAGGGTGAGTGGTACCACGTCGATCTCATCGGCCTGCGGGCCGTGGGCGTCGACGGCAAGGAGTACGGCAAGGTGCTGGCGGTCGAGGATTTCGGCGCCGGCACGTTGCTGGAGGTGGGCGACGAAGCGGGCGGCCGCTCGTTCCTGCTGCCCTTCAGCGATCAGGCGGTGCCCACCGTCGACATCGCCGGAGGCGTGGTGAGGATTGATCCGCCGGTGGGGTTGCTCGAGCCGGTGCGGAAAGGAGAGAGGTAGGACCTGTGTGGCGGGCGGTGGCCCTGTCGATCTTCCCCGAGATGTTCCCGGGGCCGCTGGCGATGAGCCTGGCGGGCCGGGCGCTCAGCGAGGGGATATGGTCGATCGACGCCATCGACATCCGCGGCTTCGCCAGGGATCGCCACGGCAGCGTCGACGACACGCCGTTCGGTGGCGGGGCGGGCATGGTGATGCGCCCGGACGTGCTGTCCGACGCGATCCAGGCCAGCCGCATTCCCGGCACGCCGGCGATCTATCCCAGCCCGCGCGGCGCGCCGCTCACGCAGGCGCGCGTGCGGCAGCTGGCGGCGGGGCCGGGGGTCACCCTGGTCTGCGGCCGCTTCGAGGGGATCGACGAGCGCGTGATCGAGGCGCACGGGCTGGAGGAGGTGAGTGTCGGCGATTTCGTGCTCTCGGGCGGCGAGATCGCGGCATTGGCGTTGCTGGATGCCTGCGTGCGGCTGCTGCCCGGCGTGATGGGCGCGGCGCAATCGCTGGCCGAGGAGAGTTTCGAGGACGGATTGCTCGAGTACCCGCTCTACACGCGGCCGGCCACCTGGACCGGTCCGGATGGCGGGCAAAGGGCGGTGCCGGAGATGCTGCAGTCGGGCCATCACGCGAGGATCGCGGCCTGGCGGCGCTCGATGGCGGAAGAGATCACGCGACGGCGGCGGCCGGACCTGTGGGACCGGTACGACGCGCGACGCAAGCAACGAGAGACAGAGAAGAAAGGATCCACACGATGAACGCGATCAAAGAGATCGAAGCCGAGCAGATCGCCAGGGTCGAGGCTGACCGCAAGGTGCCGCGCTTCGAGCCGGGCGACACGCTGAAGGTGCATCTCAAGGTCCAGGAAGGCTCGCGCGAGCGCATCCAGGTCTACGAGGGCGTCTGCATCGCGCGCAAGAACGACGGCATCAACTCCTCGTTCACGGTGCGCAAGATCTCCTACGGCGAGGGCGTCGAGCGCGTCTTCCCGCTGCACAGCCCGCAGATCTGGGAGGTCGAGGTGGTGCGCAAGGGCATCGTGCGCCGTGCCAAGCTCTATTACCTGCGCAACCTGCGCGGCAAGGCCGCCCGCATTGTCGAGGACACCGAGGCGCAGCGCGAGATGATCGCCGAGCAGCAGGCCTCGGGCTACCAGCGCCGCGAGAAGATCAAGAAGGAGCGTCCGGCCGGCGAGGGCCGCGTGCGCGCCGCCAAGGGCGGCAGGAAGTAGTCTTTTCCTTCCCCCGGAGGGGGAAGGTGCCCGCAGGGCGGATGGGGGATGTCGAAGACGAACGCAGGAGTCCGTCTTCGACATCCCCCATCCGTCGCTTCGCGCCACCTTCCCCCTCCGGGGGAAGGTAGTAATTTAGAGACCCGTCGTAGTGGGAGGAAAAGCAAGATGGCGAAGAAGCCCGCGCCGCCGCCGGCCCCGTCCGGACCGCCGCGCACCCTGTTCGACAAGATCTGGGACGCCCATGTCGTGGAGCGCCGCGACGACGGCTCAAGCCTGATCTATGTCGACCGCCATCTCGTGCACGAGGTGACCAGCCCGCAGGCCTTCGAGGGCCTGCGCATGACCGGGCGCAAGGTGCGCCGGCCCGACCTCACCATCGCGGTGGCCGACCACAACATCCCGACGCTCAACCGCGCCGCCGGCATCGACGACGAGGAATCGCGCATCCAGGTCGAGACGCTCGAGGCCAACGTCAAGGAATTCGGCGTTCCCTATTACCCGGTCGACGACGTGCGCCAGGGTATCGTGCACATCATCGGGCCGGAGCAGGGCCTGACCCTGCCGGGCATGACCATCGTCTGCGGCGACAGCCACACCTCGACGCACGGCGCCTTCGGCGCCCTGGCCTTCGGCATCGGCACGTCGGAGGTCGAGCACGTGCTCGCCACCCAGACGCTGATCCAGCAGCCGGCGAGGAACATGCGCGTGCTGGTCGACGGCGACCTGCCGCTGGGCGTCACGGGCAAGGACCTGATCCTGAAGATCATCGGAACCATCGGCACCGCCGGCGGCACCGGCCATGTCATCGAGTACGCCGGCAAGGCGGTTCGCAACCTGTCGATGGAAGGCCGCATGACGGTCTGCAACATGTCCATCGAAGGCGGCGCGCGCGCCGGCCTGATCGCGCCCGACGAGACCACGTTCCGCTACCTCGCCGGCCGGCCCTATGTGCCCAAGGGCGGCGCCTGGGAGATGGCGCTGTCGGCCTGGCGCCGCCTGCCGTCCGACAAGGACGCGCAGTACGACCGCGAAGTCGTGATTGCGGTCGCTGATATCGATCCCCAGCTGACCTGGGGCACCAGCCCGCAGGACGTCGTGCCGATCACCGGCATGGTGCCCAACCCCGACGATGCGCCGGACGAGGATCGCCGCGCCGCCTGGGCGCGCTCGCTGGAGTACATGAACCTGACGCCGGGCACGCGGATGAGCGACATCCGCATCGACAAGGTCTTCATCGGCTCGTGCACCAACGGCCGCATCGAGGATCTGCGCGAGGCCGCCGCCATCGCCCGTGACCGCAAGGTGGCCGATCACGTGCACGCCATGATCGTGCCGGGCTCCGGCCTGGTGAAGGAGCAGGCCGAGCGCGAAGGTCTCGACAAGGTCTTCACCGCCGCCGGCTTCGAATGGCGCGAGCCCGGCTGCTCGATGTGCCTGGCAATGAACGCCGACAAGCTGAAGCCCGGCGAGCGCTGCGCCTCGACCTCGAACCGCAACTTCGAAGGCCGTCAGGGCCGCGGCGGGCGCACCCATCTGGTCAGCCCGGGCATGGCCGCGGCGGCGGCGATCAAGGGCACCTTCGCCGACGTGCGCGACTATCAGTGAGATGGTAGCGTGATACCGGCGGCCGCCTGTCGCGGCCGTCGGATCCGGGGGAGCCTATGAGTCAGATTCCACCGCCGCCGCCGCCCAACTGGCAGCAGCAGCAGGCCCAGCCCTACCAGCCGCAGCCGCCGATGCCGCAGCAACACGGCGCCCCGCCCTATGCCGCGGCGCCGCCGGCCGGGCAGTTCGGCGGATTCTGGATCCGATTCGTCGCCTATTTCCTCGACGGCATCATCATCGGCATCCCGATGTGGATCATCATCGCCATCTTCGCCGGCGGCATGGTCGCGGGCTTCTCCGGCACATCGACCGAGGAGGAGCAGATCGCCGCCGCGGCGGCGGCTGGCCTCTCGGTCTTCCTGATCGTCATCGTCGCCTTCGTCGGCGTCTGGCTCTACGAGGCGCTGATGACCAGCTCGGAGCGTGGCGCGACATTGGGCAAGCGGGCGCTGGGCCTGCGCGTGCTGAAGTCCGACGGCACGCGGCTGACCTTCGGCCGCGCCACCGGCCGGTTCTTCGCCAAGGCGTTCATCACCGGCCTGATTCCCTTCGGCATCGGCTACATCATGGCCGGCTTCACCGACCGCAAGCGCGCGCTGCACGACATGATCGCCGACACGGTGGTGGTCAAGGTCTGACGCGCCGGAACCGGTCTCGGCCGGGGACGTTTCCCCGGCATGAGCCGCTTGCAGATTCCGTTCGACACGTGGGTGCTCGTCGCCGACGGCCGCAAGGCGCTGCTGCTGCGCAACGCCACCGACGAGGTGCGGCCCGACCTCAAGGTGCTGAAGGTCATCGAGCAGCCCGACAATCCGAAGACGGCCGAACACGGCACGGATCGTCCCGGCCGCCGCGCCGACAAGGGCCCGAACCAGCGCTCGGCGATGGAGCAGACCGACTTCCACGACCTGGCCGAGAAGGACTTTGCGGCCGAGGTCGCGGGCGAGATCGAGCGCCATCACCGCGATGGCGACTTCAGGAAGCTGATCGTCGTGGCGCCGGCGCGCACCCTGGCCGAATTCCGCAATCGCTTCTCGAAGGAAGTGCACGCCACGGTGCTGGCCGAGCTCGACAAGGACCTCACCAAGCATCCCGTGCACGAGATCGAGCGCGTGCTGACCCAGACCTGATCGCCGCCCGCTTCAGCGCGATCCCCGCTTCAACACGATCCAGGTCGGCGCGTGGTCGCTGCTTCTGGGCCATCCGCGCACAGCGCGGTCGACGCCGGCGCCCTTCAGCCGGCCGGCGAGCGTCGGGCTGAGCAGCAGGTGGTCGATGCGGATGCCGGCGTCGCGCGGCCAGGAGTTCCGGAAATAGTCCCAGAAGGTGTAGATCCGCTGGTCGGGATGCAGGTGGCGCACCGCGTCGGTCCAGCCCTGCGCGACGAGGCGGCGGAAGGCGGCCCTCGATTCCGGCAGGAATAGCGCGTCGTCGATCCAGCGCTCGGGCTTGTAGACGTCGAGATCGGTGGGGATGACGTTGAAGTCGCCGGCGAGCACCACCGGCGCGCCGCTCCTGATCAGGCGGCGGCCATACCGGATCAGCCGTTCGAGCCAGCGCAGCTTGTAGTCGAACCTGGGACCCGGCGCCGGATTGCCGTTGGGCAGATACAGGCAGCCGATCGCCACGCCCTCGATCGCCGCCTCGATGTAGCGCGATTGCCGATCGTCCGGGTCGCCCGGCAGGTCGCGCCTGGTTTCGACCGGCGCAGCCCCGCGGCGCAGGATGGCCACCCCGTTCCAGCTCTTCTGGCCGCTCCAGATGGCGCCATAGCCGGCGTCCGCCAGCGCCGACGCCGGGAAGCGCTCGTCGGGTGCCTTCAGTTCCTGCAGGCAGACCACGTCCGGGCGGTTCTCGTCCAGCCAGCGCAGCAGGACGGGCAGGCGGCCATTGATGCCGTTGACGTTGTAGGTGGCGATCTTCATGGCTGGCAGCCCAGCAACGCGGCCGGGACGGGGCCGTTGCCGGCTTGACCGCACCCGGCTTCCCCCGCTAAGTGCCCCGGTTGCGCCGGGAGGAAATGGGTCATGGAGAAGTTCACCACGCTGACGGGCGTCGCCGCGCCGCTGCCGATCGTCAACGTCGACACCGACATGATCATTCCCAAGCAGTTCCTCAAGACCATCAAGCGCACCGGCCTGAAGGACGGGCTGTTCTACGAGATGCGCTGGTCGGCCGACGGCCAGAAGCTCGATTTCGTGCTCGACAAGCCGGCCTACCAGAGCGCCAAGATCATCGTCGCCGGGCCGAATTTCGGCTGCGGCTCGAGCCGCGAGCACGCGCCCTGGGCGCTGCTCGATTTCGGCATCCGCTGCGTCATCGCCGAGAGCTTCGCCGACATCTTCTACAACAACTGCTTCAAGAACGGCATCCTGCCGATCAAGCTGCCGCGCGAGGACATCGCCAAGCTGATGGACGACGCCGAGCGCGGCGCCAACGCGGTGGTCACGGTCGACCTGGTCAACCAGGAGATCAAGGGACCCGACGGCGGCACGGTGAAGTTCGAGATCGACGCCTTCCGCAAGAAGTGCCTCCTCGAGGGTCTCGACGAGATCGGCACCACGATGCAGAGCGGCGAGTCCATCGAAGGCTTCGAGACACAGCGCAACGCCAGCCAGCCCTGGCTGGTGCCGCCGATCGCCGCCTGAGCTTCACACCCATCACACGACGACGAGCGCCCGAGGGGGCGCTCGTGCTCTTTCGGAGGAAATGAAATGGCCGGCTCCAACCGCAATCTCCTCGTGCTGCCGGGCGACGGCATCGGGCCGGAGGTGATGAACGAGGTGCGCAAGGTCATCGCCTGGCTGGGCAAGAAGCGCGCTGTCGGCTTCGACATCCAGGAAGACGTGGTCGGCGGCTCGGCGCTCGACCGGCACGGCGTGCCGCTCGCCGACGCCACGATGAAGACCGCGCTGGAGGCGGATGCCGTGCTGTTCGGCTCGGTCGGCGGCCCGAAATGGGACAACGTCGAGTTCGACAAGAAGCCGGAGCGCGGCCTGCTGCGCCTGCGCAAGGAGATGGATCTCTTTGCCAATCTGCGCCCGGCGAAGGTGTTCGACGCGCTGGTCGACGCCTCGGCGCTCAGGCCCGAGATTGTCAAGGGCCTCGACATCATGATCATCCGCGAGCTGACCGGCGGCGTGTATTTCGGCGAGCCGCGCGGCGTGACCACCTTGCCCAACGGCGAGAAGGAAGCCATCGACACCCAGCGCTACAAGACCAGCGAGATCCGTCGCGTCTGCGCCGTGGCCTTCGAGCTGGCGCGCAAGCGCAAGAACAAGGTCTGCAGCTCGGAGAAGGCCAACGTCATGCACACCGGCGTGCTGTGGCGCCAGGAGGCGACCAAGCTGCACCAGGAGAGCTACAAGGACGTCGAGCTCAGCCACATGTACGCCGACGCGCTCGCCATGCAGCTGGTGCGCTGGCCGGCGCAGTTCGACGTCATCGTCACCGACAACCTGTTCGGCGACATCCTCTCGGACGAGGCCTCGATGCTGACCGGCTCGCTCGGCATGCTGCCCTCGGCCTCGCTCGGCGCGCCCGACGCCACCGGCCGGCGCAAGGCGCTGTATGAGCCGATCCACGGCAGCGCGCCCGACATCGCCGGCAAGGGCCTGGCCAACCCGATCGCCGAGGCGCTCTCCTTCGCCATGATGCTGCGCTACTCCTTCGACCTCGGCACCGAGGCCGACCTGGTCGAGAAGTCGATCGAGAACGTGCTCGCCGCGGGCTACCGCACCGCCGATCTGCTGGGCGGCAAGAGCGAGGGCGTGAAGAAGGTCGGCACCCAGGAAATGGGCGACGCCATCGTCAAGGAGCTCGACCGCCTGGCGTGAGCTCGGTCCCGCGTCCTGTCATCCCGAGCGCAGCGAGGGATCCAGGGCGGTTGCTGGATCCCTCGCTGCGCTCGGGATGACACGGTGGCTCGACCGGCCCATCTTCGCCTCACAATGGCCAACGCCGTCCCAGCCCGCCGAACCTGTTCAGCACGTTGAACAGAATGCGCGAGACGTTGTTGTCGTAGTCGGCGTGGCTGAGGCTGCCGCAGAAGGTGATCGAGCCGGTCGAGAACACCGCGCCACCGCCTGAGACGTCCATGTAGGTCATGTCGGCGCGGATCAGCCTGTCGGCCGGCTCGCCGTTGGTCGTGTTGTAGATGCCCAGCACGTCCTCGGGCACGGCGACGAAATGCGATTGGTGCTTTTCCGACGTGGCCAGCACGATGGCGTTGCGCGGCGTGCCCAGCAGCACGTCGGCGCGATCGAGCTCGAAGCCCGCCGCGCCGCCGCCGCTCAGGCCGAAATCGCCGAGGATCTCGTCGCCGACGCCGTCGAATATCCACGCCACGCGCGGATCATCGGCGGCGGGCAGGCGGCGATAGTACGAGCCTTCGAAGCGTCCCTGGCCGGAGAAGCCGACTCCTGCCAGGCGCTGCGGCGGCCGGCCGCTGTGGCGCCATAGCCCGCCGAGCTGGCCGTCGAAGGCGTTGTAGTGCTCGCCCGGCTCGGCCGCCCAGGTGCGGATCGCCGGACCGACGCGGCGGATCTCCAGCGTGCCGGGCAGTCGCGCGGAGCGCGCCACCTTCCAGTAGAAGCCGTTGCCGCCGAGATAGGCGAGCTTGCCGCCGCCATCGACATAGGCCTGGATCGCATCGAGCGTGCCGGGCGTGTGGTACTCGGGATGCGAGCCGGTGACCAGGCAGGCATAGGGCTTGATCAGCGCGAGGCCGAGATCGTCGAGATCCTCGTCGGTGATCACGTCGAACTCGATGCCCATGCGCTCGAGCCAGTCCGCGAGATGCGTGTCGGCCGGGAAGTGGCGCAGGCCCGAGCCCCTGGCGTCGTTGAAGGTGAGGAAGCCCGGCCGGATGGTGAGCTGCGGACGCAGACGCGTGGAGTAGCAGACGCCGCTGCGGTCGAGATGGAAGTTGTAGGTCGAGCGGCCGTATTGCGGGTACTCGTCGGGATTCCACGGCGAGGCGCCCCACGCGGTCATGCGCGCGCGGAACGCCTCGTCGAACTGGCTGCGCATGTGGTTGGTGTAGACCTGATGCGTGAAGGTCGAGGCGAGCACGGCGATCCTCGCCGTCGGCTTGCCGATCTCTGGCCGCACGTAGAACGGGATGGTGTCGTTGCTCTCGGCGCTCTTCAGCCGCATGCCGTAGACGCCGCTGCGCAGGCCGGCGGGGACCGTGAAGCTGAAATCGGTCGACCAGCGGCAATCGTCGAGATCGTCGGCGTGGAAATGGATCGCGGCGTAGTCGCGCGGCGCGTCGGTCCAGCGATGCGCTCGACCGCTCCAGGCCGAGCCGGTGACGGCGCGCGTCGGCAGGTTGACCAGCACGCCGTGCAGATGGTTGGGGCCGACGTCCTCGACGTCGAGCGTGTCGATGCCGCGCGAGAAATCCCAGGCGGCAAGCGTGCCCAGCGGCGGGCGCGCCGGATCGAGACGCTGCCCGACGATCTCCCGATGCGCGCCGGCGACGATGACGGGATCCTCGATGCGGCCGTTGAAATGCCGCGCCGAGGGCCGCGCCTGCTGCGCGCCGATGAACAGCGGCCGGCGCGCGTCGTGCGCCAGCGTCGCGTCGAGCGGCGACCAGGCATCGCCCGCATCGTCCCAGCCGGCTTCGGCGCGCAGGGGCGCCTGACCCAGCCGAACCGAGCGCGACGCCGGATCGACGATCAGCCAGACGCGATACCACGCGTGCGCGCGCAGCTTCCTGCCGGTGGCCAGACGCAAGGTCGGCGCGCCGATGCGGCCGATCTCGGCGGCGAAGCCGTCGGCCGTGGCCAGCAGCGCGAAGCCGGTCGCGGTGTCGGCGTCCCAGCGCCCGATCACGCACTGGTCGTCGGCGTCGGGCAGGGTGGGGCAGACCAGAACGCTGATCGTGATCGCGCCCAGCGGTGACAGCGCGGTGGCGCCGTCGACGCGGACATACGAGCCCATCTCGATCTTCTGCTCGCGCGCCTCGAAGGTCGTGGTGAACGTCGAGGACAGGTCCTCGATCTTCATGCCCGGCCCGGCGGGATTGGGATCGGCGTGGATGATGCGCACCAGCGTGGCGGTGCAGGGGCCGGGCGTCCGGCTCGAGACCTTGAAGGCGATGCGATCACCAGCCGCGCCGGACACCTTGTCGACGTAGCCCGTCAGCGGAACCATGTGCTCTCCCCCTCACGGCAGGTTCAGCTGCCGCGATACCCCGTAGCGATCGGAAACCCAGGCGAACTGCTTGCTGAAGCCGTAGTCGTCCGGCGGCATCAGGACCGCGCCACCTTCGGCCAGCGATGCTGGCGTCGGGAAGCAGCGAGCAATAGAACTGCATCGCCTCCCGGGCCTTGCCCTCGAACATCAGAAAGGGTCGGATCGTGGCTGGCATGGCCGAACCGTAGGCGGCCGACCGTCTGAGCCGCAAGGAGTTCGAGCATGCGCATGCCTGTCCTCGCCATTCATGGCGGCTGCGGCGTTCCGCCCATGGGTTCGCTGAGCGGAGCGCAGGAGCGCCACGCGCGCGAAGGTCTGAAGGATGCGCTACGTGCCGGCTGGTCGGTGCTGAAGGACGGCGGCGTGGCGCTCGATGCAGTCGAGGCGGCGGTGATCGCGCTGGAGGAGCACACCGCGTTCAACGCCGGCCGCGGCGCGGTGTTCAATGCTGACGGCAAGCACGAGATGGACGCCGCGATCATGGACGGGCGCGATCTGAAGGCCGGTGCCGTTGGCGGCGTCGCGCGCATCCGCAATCCGATCCGCGCCGCGCGCGCCGTGATGGAGCGCACCGACCACGTGCTGCTGATCGGCGAGGGCGCCGAGACGCTCGCCGCACGCGCCGGGCTGGAGATGGTGGCGCCGGACTGGTTCTCGACCGAGGAGCGCCGCGCCTCGCTGCTGCAGATGAAGGCGCTGCAGGCCGGAGGCGATGCCTCGCAGGCCAGCGAACGGCTGAAGCACGGCACGGTGGGCGCGGTGGCGATCGACCGCGCCGGCCATCTCGCGGCGGCGACCTCGACCGGCGGCTATACCAACAAGCTGCCCGGCCGTGTCGGCGACACGCCGCTGATCGGCGCCGGCACCTACGCCAACGACGCGACGCTGGCCTACTCGGGCACCGGCAAGGGCGAGATCTTCATGCGCTCCGTGTTGGGCCACGAGCTGCACGCGCGCATGGCCTACAAGGGCGAGCGCCTGACCGACGCCTGCGACGCCATGGTGTTCGGCGAGCTCAAGCGCCTGGGCGGCGGCGCCGGGCTGATCGCCGTCGGCCGCGACGGCACCGTCACGCTGCCCTTCAACACCGCTGGCATGTATCGCGGCGTCGCGTCGGAAGGTGAGGGCTGGGTCTCGATCTACGACGAGCGCGAGGCGCTCTAGCAGCATCGAGCGGTTGGTCGGACGCACCTGTCATCCCGGGCGCAGCGAAGGATCCGGCCAACCTCTCGGGCTTCCCCCAAGCTGCGCTCGGGATGACAGGGCGGCACCGATATCGGGCTCGTCGCTCTAGCCGCGGAACGGGATGACCTTGCGGTACTGCACCAGCTCGCCGTAGGGCGCCGTCGTGTCCGGCGGCAGGGTCGCCAACCAGATGACATCGGCCGCTGCCTCGTCCGGCGTCTTGGCGCTCACCTCGGGCATGCTCGCGAGGTAACCACGTGTCGCATCGGTGATCGTCCAGCCCGGGCACACGGCGTTGAGCAGCACGTCCTTCGGCATGTCAGGGTCGGCGCGCCATTGCCGGGCCGCGGCGCGCGTCAGCGCCACCTGGCCGACCTTCGACGTGACGTTGACCCAGTCGGGCCAGCCGCGCTCTCTGGCCGTGCCGCCCTCGACCGCCTCGACATAGGAGTCCATCGCCGCCTCTATCTCGTCCGGCGTTCGTTCGTCACCGTCGAGCATCGGCTGCAGATGCTCGGGCAGCCGCGACAGCGTGCCGAATCCGCTGGCGACGACCAGCATGCGGGCGCTCTCGCGCAGCAGCGGCCGGAAGGCGCGCAGCATGCGCCAGGAGCCATGGTTGTTGGCCTCGATCATGGGCCGTGCGTCGGCGTATGCCGGCGATCCCGGTGCCGGCGCGTAGGCGCCGTTCTGGATCACGACGTCGATGCCACCATGCGATCGGCCGATGTGCCGCGCGAGCGCCGTCACGCTGTCTTCACTGGCAAGGTCGAGGCGGTGATATTCCGGCGACAGGCCTTCGCCGCGTAGCAGCGCTATCGCCGCGTCGCCGTCGCTGTCGCGGCGCGCGGTGAGATAGACCACGCCACCACCACCCCACAGGCGACACAGGCCTCGCACCAGCGCCAGGCCGATCCCTCGGTTGGAGCCGGTGACGACCGCGATCTTCGTCACTTCAGGATCGAACCCAGCACGCCGCGCAGCAGCGAGCCGGCGATGCCGCCGCCGCGACCGCCGATCATCGCCTTGGTCGCTTCGCGCACGGCGATGTTGGTGGCGGTGCGCGCCGCGCTCTTGACGATGGTGGTACCCAGGCTGTCGGAGCGTGATCCGGCGGGCGCGCGGCCGCGCGGGCCCGGCTGCTCCTCGGGCGGCAGCGAGTGACGCAGGCGCGGCTGGCCGCGCTGCGGCGGCGGCTCCCCCGCGGGCGGCGCGCCGTGTCCCCAGGACGATGACGGCGGCGGCGAGTCCAGGGGCGGCGGCGGTGGCGGTGGCGCGCCGTACTGTCCGCGACGACGGGTACCGCCGGACTCGGCGGGCGCCGGTTGCGCCTGGGCGCGCCCCATCAGCACCTCGAAGGCCGAATCGCGATCGACCACCTGGTCGTACTTGCCGGCGATCGGGCTGGCGCGGGCGACGGCGTTGCGCTCGGCATCGCTGAGTGGCCCCAGACGCGATTGCGGTGGCGCCACGAAGACGCGCTCGACCGGGCTCGGCACACCCCTGGCGTCGAGGAAGGAGACCAGTGCCTCGCCGACGCCGAGCTCGAGGATCGCCTTGGTGGCGTCGAAGGCGTCGTTGGCGCGGAAGGTCTGCGCCGCCGACTTCACCGCCTTCTGGTCCTTCGGTGTGAAGGCGCGCAGCGCGTGCTGGACGCGGTTGCCGAGCTGGCCGAGCACGCTCTCCGGCACGTCGAGCGGGTTCTGGGTGATGAAGTAGACGCCGACTCCCTTCGACCGGATCAGGCGCACGACCTGCTCGATCTTCTCGACCAGCGCCTTGGGAGCGTCGTCGAACAGCAGATGCGCTTCGTCGAAGAAGAAAACGAACTTCGGCCGGTCGAGATCGCCGACCTCGGGCATGCTCTCGAACAGCTCCGACAGCATCCACAGGAGGAAGGTGCCGTAGAGCCGGGGGTTCTGCATCAGCCGGTCGGCGGCCAGCACGTTGATGTAGCCGACGTTGCTGGAGTCGCGACGGAACATGTCGTGCAGGTCGAGCGCCGGCTCGCCGAAGAAATGCTCGCCGCCCTGCTGCTCGAGCACCAGGAGCGCACGCTGGATGGTGCCGACGCTCGCCTTGCTGACGTTGCCGTATTGCGTGGTGAGCTGACCGGCGTTCTCGCCGCACCATTGCAGCAGCGCGGTGAGATCCTTGAAGTCGAGCAGCAGCAGGCCCTGCTCGTCGGCGATCCTGAAGACGATATTGAGCACGCCTTCCTGGGTCGGGTTGAGATCGAGCAGGCGGGCCATCAGCAGCGGGCCGATCTCCGACACGGTCGTGCGCACGGGATGGCCCTTCTCGCCGAACAGATCCCAGAGCACGACGGGAAAGGCGCGACCGGCGAAGCCGTCAATCTTCAGCTGCCGGGCACGCTCGACGATGCGCGGATTGTCGCCGCCCCTCTGCGCGATGCCGGCGAGATCGCCTTTGACGTCAGCCATGAACACCGGCACGCCGAAGGCGGCGAAGCCTTCGGCGATCGTCTGCAGGGTGACCGTCTTGCCCGTGCCGGTGGCGCCGGCGATCAGGCCGTGCCGGTTGCCGTACTTCAGCAGCAGGAACTGGTCGTTGTCGTTCGTGCCCGCACCCACGAAGATCGAGAGGTCGTCGCTCATGGAGACTCCGGTTCCCTGTCCCGCCTGCCGGCAGTAAACCAGATCGGGGGCAGGAGGGTCCAATGCTTGGTCATCTGTCATTCGGCGTCGAAGACCTGACGCGCGCCGCGGCGTTCTACGACGCGGTGATGGCGCCGATCGGCTGGGCCAGGGTCTGGGACAGCGTCAAGGGTGTGGGCTACGGCCCGCCAGGCCAGGGCGACAAGCTGGCGCTCTTCCCGCGCCCCGGCCAGGTGGTGGCGCCGGGCGCCGGCTTTCACCTCGCCTTCGACGCCCCGAACCGCGCGGCGGTCGACGCCTTCCACGCCGCGGCGATGGCGCATGGCGGCCGCGACCTCGGCGCGCCGGGCTTGCGCGCTCACTACGGCCCGACCTACTACGCGGCCTTCGTGGCCGATCCCGACGGCTACAAGATCGAAGCGGTGCATCAATGACCGGCACGCCCCTGGAAATGCCGCGCCTCTTGCTGGCGGTGATCGGCGACGAGATCGGCCCGTCGCTCGACGACATGATCGATTTCTGTGCCGAGAACGGCGTGAGCCGGCTGGAGATGCGCACGGTCGGCGGCCGCAACCTCCTGGGCATGGAGCTCGACGAGATCGCCGAGATCGCCGCGCGCATCCATCAGGCGCGGCTCACGGTGCCGACCTTCGTGTCGCCGGTCCTGAAGTGGCGGGCGCCAGGCCAGGCCGACAAGGGCGGCAAGGTCGATTTCGCCTTTGATCCCGATTCCTGTCCGACCGGCGATCCGTTCCAGCATGCCTTCGACATCTGCATCATGCTGGGCGCCACGCGGCTGCGCATCTTCTCCTGGCTGAAGTACGACGACTACCAGGCCGGTGACCTCGCCGGCCCGCTCGGCCAGCTCTGCGATCTCGCTGACGAATACGGGGTCGACCTGCAGGTGGAGAACGAGCCCGTCTGCAATGTCGCCTCGATCGCCGATCTCGAGGCGCTGATGAAGACCTTCACCCATCGCCGCATCCGGCCGCTGCTCGATATCTGCAACGCCTTTGGCATGGGCCAGCCGCCCACCGTCGAGGAGCTCAAGGCGCTGGCGCCGCGCACCGACCATCTGTCGTTCAAGGATCGCAAGCTGGCGGAACGCCGGACGGTTCCGGTCGGGCAGGGCGACGTGCCCTATGCCGAGTTGCTGCCGGTGATCCTCGCCGGCACCAAATCGCGCGAGGTGCTGGCTTCGATCGAGACCCACGTGCCAGACGATCCGCGCAACGCCACGCGCCAGAACGTGCACGCGCTGCGCCATCTCGCCGGGCATCTCGGCGTCGAGATCGTCTGACTGGGACTGCCGGCGTCCGGCATCACCGTCGCTTTGGCCGTCTGCGTTCGGGCACGCAGATCAGATCAATTCCGGCCCGCGCGATGTCTCGAAGCATGGTCTCGGGATCGCCGGCGCGCGAGCGCAGGGCCAGCGTGTGCATCACTGCCGACGCAATCCTCGCCAAGGCGGCAGGATCGGCGTCGGCGGCGATCTCGCCTTGCTCGCGGGCCTGCGCGAGACGCGCCTCGAAGACGCTGTCATAGAGCCTCAGCGCATCGCGCAACCGCTTGCGCACGTCGGCATCCTCGACCGATTCCGTGGTTGCCGTGCCGATCAGGAAGCAGCCACGCGCGGCTTCATCGGCCGGCAGGTAGAACCGCAGCGCCGAGTCGTAGACGCGCTGCAATCCATCGCGCAGCGGAAGATCGGGGCGCAGCGCCTCGACCATGGTGACGCGACCAGCCTCGGTGTAGCGCTCGAGGGCCGCGAGATAGAGCGCGCGCTTGTCGCCGAAGGCGCCGTAGAGGCTGGGCTTGTTCATGCCCGTCGCCGCCGTCAGGTCGTCGAGCGAGGTCGCCGAATAGCCGGCGCGCCAGAAGGTCGCCGTGGCGCGGTCCATGGCGCGCTCGGGGTCGTAGGCGCGCGGCCGGCCGCGCGGACGCCTCTCGTCTTTTTTTACCATATCGGACAAAATTCGTTGACTCGGGTTATTTATATCCTCGATAGTACAAAAATCAATCGAGGAGGGTTCGACGATGAATCTCTATTTCGCCCCCATGGCCTGCTCGCTCGCCACCCGCATCGCCGCCTACGAGGCCGGTGCACCGGTCGATTTCACCCAGGTCGACACGCGGCGCAAGAAGGTCGCCGATGGCTCGGATTTCTTCGCCGTCAACCCGATGGGCCAGGTGCCGGCGCTGCGCCTCGACGACGGCTCGATCCTGACCGAGAACACCGCGGTGCTGCCGTATATCGCCGATCGCTTCCCGGCCGCCGGGCTGATGCCGGCCGGAGGCGACGAGCGTGCCCAGGCCCAGCAATGGCTGGGCTTCATCGGCACCGAGCTGCACAAGGCGCTGTTCGTGCCGCTGCTCGATCGCCAGGCGCCGGAAGCGATGAAGGCCTATGTGCGCGACAAGGCCGGTCTGCGGCTGGGCCTGCTGCAGACGCATCTCGAGGGCCGCGCCTTCATGCTCGATCGCTTCACCATCGTCGATGCCTACCTCACGACGGTGCTCAACTGGGCGCCCTATGCCGGCGTCGACCTCGCCGCCTGGCCGGCGGTGCAGGCCTATCACCAGCGCATGCTCAAGCGCCCCGCCGTGGCGCGCGCCGTCGGCGAGGAGTTCGCGCTGTACAAGGCGGAGGTTGCGAAGGCGGCATGAGTCTTCCTGGGAGCGCCGGCGTCTCGCCGGCTCTTCTCATGATGCCGGCGGGACGCCGGCGCTCCCAAAGACTAAGCCGCCGTGACGACGTAGCCGGCGCGCGGGAAGTGCACGACCAGCTCGCCGGTCTTCTCGTCGCTGCGGCGCACGGCGATCTCGTGGGCGCTGAGCGTCACGAGCTCGCCGCTGACCGGGATCTTGCCGGTGTCGTCGGGCGTGACGGAGACCGTCGCGCCGGCCTTCAGGCCGCTGGGATCGCCGGCGTCGACGCCGGCCGGTGTGTCGGGCGCTGCGGCGCGGGCGATCTCGAGCGCGTCGGGGCCGCTCAGCTCGCTGTTCACGCCATGGCCGAAGCGCGCCATGCGGGTGGCCCATTCGCCGATCAGCGGCAGGCGGTCGAGCGGCGCCGCGGTGGGCGACAGGCGCTGGCGCACGAACCACACCGGGTTGTAGACCGCGACATCGGCCAGGGTGGGCTGGTCGCCGAGCAGGAACGGGCGCTTATCGGCGAGCATCGCCTCGGCATGGCAGAGGCTGGCATAGAACTGGTCGCGTACGACGGGGACCATGGCCTTCAGCGAGGCCGCGTCGAAGTTGCGGCCGGAGAACGCGCTGCGATCCTTCTTGAAGGCATCGGGCAGCTGATCGCCGATCTGGCCCATGACCACGCCGACGCCGGCCCAGAACAAGGTGCGGTCGGCCCAGAACGACAGCGCCTCGGTGACGCCCTCCAGCCCCGCCGGCTTCAGCCTCATGGCCGGAAAGCGCCGGTCGATCTCGCGCATGATGATCTGCGTGTCGCAGTAGATGTCGGCGCCGATCTGCATGACCGGCGTCTTGCGGTAGCCGCCGGTCAGCGGCATCAGGTCGGGCTTGGGCATGATGTTGGGGATGATGACCGACTTCCAGGTGATGCCCTTGATGCCGAAAGCCAGCCGCGTCTTCTCGGCGTAGGGCGAGGTCGGGTAGTGGTGCAGGATGATGTCGGCCATCGCTCTCTTTCCGCTCTGATTGCACATCGGATACGACCATAGCGGCCGCCCGGGATGCGTTCGAGCAACGATTGGGCGGGCGGCGATTGACTCGGGCGGCGACTGGCCTCACATCAGGGGCCTGTCCCGGAGACCGCCATGGCCAGCGCCGCGCCGCAAGCCTCGCCTGCCGCCAATACCAAGACCCTGGTGCTCACCGGCGCCAGCCGCGGCATCGGCCACGCCACGGTCAAGCGCTTCGGCATGGCCGGCTGGCGCATCATCACCATCTCGCGCCAGCCCTTCAGCGCGCTCTGCCCGTGGCCCGGCGGCGGCCAGAACCACGTGCAGCTCGACCTCGCCGACCCGGTCGATATCGGCCGCGGCGTCGAGATGATCCGCGCCAAGCTGGGCGACGGCAAGCTCGACGCCCTGGTCAACAACGCGGCGATCTCGCCCAAGGCGCCGGGCGGCGCCCGGCTGGGTGCGGTCGACACCCCGTTCGACCTCTGGCAGCACGTCTTCAACGTCAATTTCTTCGCGCCCGTCATGCTGGCGCGCGGCCTGATCGACGAGCTCTCGGCGGCCCGGGGCTGCGTCGTCAATGTCACCTCGATCGCCGGCTCGCGCGTGCATCCCTTCGCCGGCACGGCCTATGCCACCTCCAAGGCGGCGCTCGCCGCCTTGACGCGCGAGATGGCGCATGATTTCGGCCCGCGCGGCATTCGCGTCAACGCCATCGCGCCGGGCGAGATCGACACCGCGATCCTCTCGCCTGGCACCGACAAGATCGTTGCCGAGCAGATCCCGATGCGCCGGCTGGGCACGACCGACGAGGTCGCCGACGTCATTCATTTCCTCTGCGAGTCCGGCTCGTCCTACGTCTCCGGTGCCGAGATCCAGATCAACGGCGGCCAGCACGTCTGATTGTGGGACCGCCGGCGTCAGCGGTCCTCGACGCGCCGCACGATGGCGGCGATCTCGCCGGGCGCGAATACCGGCAGCGAGCAGGCGCCGTTGGCGCAGGCGAAGGCCGCGGCCTGCGGCAGGTCGGGATACTCGACATCCGGATTGGGCATCGGCCCTTCGCGCCTGTCGATCCATTCGATCCTAAGGTAGCGCGTTGGATAGCGGCGCGCCGCGGCATACAGCGCCTGCGCCTCGGCATCGTCCTTGCGGCCCATGATGGTGACGTGCATCGGCTCGCGCGACAACTCGGCGTCGGCGATCGCCGCGCCCGGCAGCACGATGTCGTTGTCAGCCAGCGCCACAAGCCAGGCCATGCCATGGCGCGCCGCCGCGTCGAACGTATTGTCCCCGCTGTAGTGGCGCACGAGATTGAGGAAGCGTACGACGGCGACATTCTCGTCGACCTGCTTCACCGGCTTGCGCAACACGCCGATGGCACCCGGGTCGGGCTGGCGCACGACGAAGCCGCCCTCGGCGTCGCGGAACTGCATGTCGATGGCGCGCGCGGTGTCGATCGCCAGGGTCAGCCAGCGCCGTTCGCCGGTGGAACGCCATAACGCCAGCGCCGCCTCGCCGATCGACAGCGTGTCGCCGAGATGCGTGTCGTCGTCGGCCGCGCGCGCATGCCCAAACGCGCCGTTGGGCGCGCGACGGTTCGCCGCCGCCCAGTCGACGGCGCGCGTCGCGGCATCGAGGTAGCTGGCCTCGCCGGTGACGTCGTGGAGAGTCGCCAGCGCAGCGGCGGCCCAGCCGGTTTCGCGGGCATAGAGGTTGCGATCGATGGTCGGCTCGCGGCCGAGCCTGCGGCGGCCGGCATCGTCGAGCGCGTAGAACGTCTTGCCGGTGACGGTGCGATCGAGATCGGCGTCCTGGCTGACATAGAACGCGCCTTCGGGCGAGCGCATGCGCTGCATCAGCCAGCGGGCGATGTCGCGCGCGGCGGCGAGGTCGGCAGCGTTGCCGTCGATCTGCCAGGCCAGAATGTAGGCGCGGATGGCGTCGCGCTGGATGTTCAGCAGCTTCTCGTAGTGCGGCGAGGACCAGTCGAGCATGTCGGAGTACTGGTACATGCCGCCCCAGGCGGGATCGATCAGCCGGCGCGCGCCGTCGAGCGTCCTGCGCGTGACCGAAGCGTAGAAGGCGCGATCGTGGTTGCGCTTCAGCCCGCGGCCGCGATCGAGCATGAACTCCAGCGTGTCGGCGTGGATGAAGCGGTGCACGCGGCCGAAGCCGCCGTTCTCGCTGTCGAGCTGTCCGCGGACGTTCGCTTCGAGCTTGCGCCGCGTCGCCTCGTCGAGCGCATGGCGGCCGGCATCCGCCGTGGCGTCGGGGCCGGCGGCGGGCAGGGCCGACGGATCCTCGATCACCGCGGCCAGCAGCTTCACGTACAGGTCCGGCGGCAGATAGCCCTGGCGCCTGAATATCTCGTTGCCGTCCTTGTCGAACATGATGGTGGCGGGCCAGCCCCAGCTCTCGTAGCGGTAGGACAGCTCGGGATGGGAATCCTGGTCGACGCGCACCGGGATGTACTTCTCGCCGATCAGCTTCAGCACGGCGGGGTCGCGGTAGGTCGTGCCTTCCATGACGTGACACCAATGGCACCAGACGGCCGCCATGTGCAGCACGATGTAGCGGTCCTCGCGCGCGGCGCGCTCGAAGATCGCCGGCCCCCAGTCCTGCCAGCCGATGGGATGGGTCCCGGGGTCCCCGTCGGCCTGCGCCGGCGGCGCGAGCAGCAGCAGGGCGAACAGGGCCAGGACTTGCCGAAATGCGCGCATGCGATCCCCCGCGATCGTGACCGGGAGAATACGCGCGGTCGCGCCGGGCCGACCGCGCGGTCACGCGCTGTTGATCAGCCTTGCGGCGGCAGCTCCGGGAAGACCGGCAGGCCGTCGGCGAACTTCATCCACGGCAGGCGCCGGCTGTCCCAGTAGTGCAGCTGGGGCTCAATCGCCGCCGGATCGTCGAGGCTGCCGATGGTGATGTCGATCAGGCCGGGAATGAACGTCGCGGTGAAGCTGATCGGCGTGCCGCAATGCGGGCAGAAGCCGCGCTGCGCCGGCGGCGAGGAGGCGTAGGTCCTGGGCTTGTCCATGGGAAACTCGACCTGGTCCTCGCCGAACATCGCCCAGGCCACGGCCGGTGCGCCACCGGCGCGGCGGCACATCGAGCAGTGGCAGATCGCGGCGAAGACCGGCTCGCCACTGATGCGATAGCGCACGGCGCCGCACTGGCAGCCGCCTTCAAGCTTTTGCGTCGCCATCGGTTCCTCCTGAAGCAGGTGTGTCGGGTGACATTTCCTGCCGCAAGGTGACCGTGACTTCAACCTCCATGCCCTGGAAATCCTCGGCCGCGCCTTCCCACGAGCCGTTGACCGGTGAGGCCTGCTCAGGCTCGCGCACGATGGCCACGGGGATCAGCTCGGCGTCGCTCTGGAGCGCATTGGTCGGATCGAAATGCGTCCAGCCGGCGCCTGGGATGTAGACCTGCACCCAGGCGTGCGTGGCGCCGCCGCCGACGATTTCGGCGCCGCCGTCCGCCGCCGGATCGCGCGAACCGTCGTAGATGTAGCCGCTGACGAAGCGCGCGGCGAGACCAATACTGCGCGCGCCCTCCATCATCAGATAGGCAAAGTCGCGACAGGTGCCTCGCTTGCTCTCCAGCGTCTCCAGCGGGCTCTGCGTGCCATAGGCGTCGCGCGCCTGGTACTCGAAATCGGCCTTGATGGCCTCGGTCATGGCGCTGAGCACCTGCAAGGTATCGGGCAGCCCGCCGCCGTTCTCGGGCATCACGAGGAAGCCCTTGGCCCATTGGTCGATGACGTGATCCGGATCCGGCACGTGCCGTTCCTGCAGGCCGGCGAGGTCTCGGATCTCCTCGGCCGAATAGGCCAGGGGCAGCGTGCGCGCATGCTCGGCCACGAGATGCTCGACATCGACGAAGGCGAAGCGCTCGACGTCCAGCGTGCTGTCGATCGTGAGCTCGGCCGAAGGCTCGGCGAATTCGACCTGCGCCACGCTGTTGCCGAAGACGTCGTATTGCCAGACCACTGCGGCCGGCGGCGTGAGCCCGAGCGTCGCCTCGTGCAGCTTCATCTCGTGGGAATCGCGCGGGCGGATCATCAGCCGATGGCGCCCGAGGTTGACCGGCCTGGCGTAGCGGTAGGTCGTCCTGTGCCGCAGCAGGAAGCGCATGGTCAGGGCGAACGGATCTGATGCTTCATCAGTTCCTTGCCGAGCTGGCCGGTGGCGAACAGGCCGAACATCTTGTAGTCGGAGATGAGCGACCACACCGGGTAGGTGAAGGTCGCCGGCCGATTCATCTCGACGAAGAAATGCGCGAACCAGGCCGGCGCGTAGCCGAACACCGGCACGGCCAGCAGCCACCACCATTGCTGGGTGGCAACCGCCCAGACCAGCACCAGCGGCGCCAGGATCGTGCCGACGTAGTGGATGCCGCGCGTCTGCGGCCTGGCGTGCTCGCGTAGATAGAACGGCCAGAATTCGGCGTAGGTCTGCAGCTTGCCGGCCATCGCGTCCTCCCGAAGCTGATAGCCGGTTCACTAGCATAATGGCGGTGCCGCCGCGTGGTTGAGACGGCGTATTGACATGAGACAGTAGTCTCATTATAGATACATTGTATCAATATGGGAGGCGGGCAATGGTAATGACGATGACGCGCGCGGAAATGGACCGCCGAATGGACGAGCATTTCCGCTTCGAAGCCACCGACAACATCGAAGGCGTGCTGAAGACACTGGCGCCCGATGTCGAGCACGACGTGGTCGGCTGGCCGACCGGTCCGGCGCGTGGCCGCGACGCTACGAAGCCGTTCTACGATGCGCTGTTCGCCGATCTCGCCGACGGCAAGGTCGAATGCCTGCGTCGGCTCTACGGCGTGGATTTTCTGATCGATGAATCGCTGTGGAAGGGCCGCGCCCGCGGCCGGCCTTTCGGCCTGGAGGGTAGGGACCGGCCGCTGGCGTTCCGCCTCCTGCACGTCATCGAGTTTGCCGGCAATGGCGACATCAAGCGCGAAAACGTCTGGGTCGATCTCGCCGCCATCATGCAGCAGCTGCCGCAGGACTGAGATGGCGGAACGCCCCAACCAGCGCCGGCGCACGCGCAAGGACCTGCTGCAGGCGGCGGCGCGGCTGATGAAACAGGGCGGCGCGCCCGGCCTCGAGCAGATCGCCGAGGAGGCGATGGTCTCGCGCGCCACCGCCTATCGCTACTTTCCGAGCGCCGACGCACTGCTGCTTGAGGCCTCGCTCGACATCGCGTTACCCGAGGCCGATGCCATTCTTGGCAGCAATGCGCCCGCCGATCCCGTGGCGCGTCTCGATCTCGTCGAATCGACAATGAATGCCATGCTCACGGCCAATGAGCCCGGACTGCGGCGCATGTTGATCCATTCGCTGGAACGCAAGTTGCGTGGCGAGGGCAATGGTGACGCACCGGTGCGCCAGAACCGGCGTACGCCGCTAATCGATGCGGCGCTCGAGCCGGCGCGCAAGGAGTTCAAGCCAGCGGCGCTGGCCAATCTGCGGCACGCGCTGGCGCTGGTGATCGGCACCGAGGCGATGGTGGTGTTCAAGGACGTGCTGCAGGTCGACGATGCAGAGGCACGACGGGTGAAGCGCTGGGCGATCCGCGCCCTGGTGGCGGCGGCGCGCAAGGCAGATTGAGGGGACCGACAATGGATATCGCAATCCGCCCGCTCGATGGGCGCGACGTGGCCGAGGCCGACCGCATCTTCCGTGTCGCCTTCGGCACCTTCCTCGGCCTGCCCAGGCCGGAATCCTTCATGGGCGATGCCGATCTCGTGGCCACGCGATGGTGGGCGGAGCCATCGGCGGCGTTCGGCGCCTATGCCGGCGACGAGTTGGTCGGCTCGAACTTCGCCGCCAACTGGGGCAGCTTCGGCTTCTTCGGGCCCCTCACCGTGCGGCCCGCTCTGTGGGATCGCGGCATCGCCCGGCGCCTGCTCGACACGACCATGGATCTCTTCGCCCGCTGGGGGACGCGCCAGGCGGCGCTGTTCACCTTCCCCGACAGCCCCAAGCACATCGCGCTGTACGAGAAGTTCGGCTTCCGCCGCCAGGCGCTGACGCCGGTCATGGCCAAGGCGGTCGGCGGCGCTGCCGGCGGCGGGCAATGGTCGACCTTCTCGGCCATGCCGCGGCCCCTGCGGGCGCCGACCCTGGCGGCCTGCCGGGCGCTGACGGAGGCGATCTATCCCGGCCTCGACGTGACGGGCGAGATCCGCGCCGTGTGCGACCAGCGCATCGGAGACACGGTGCTGGTCCGCGAGGGCCGCGATCTGGTCGCCTTCGCGATCTGCCATCAGGGTGCCGGCAGCGAGGCCGGCTCAGGCACCACCTTCATCAAATTCGGCGCCACCCGTCCGGACCACGATGCTGTCCGGCGTTTTGACCGCCTGCTGGCGGCCTGCGAGGCTTTGGCACAAGTGAAGGGGTCCAGACAGCTCCTGGCGGGCATCAATGTAGCGCGGTCCGAGGCCTACAAGATCATGCGCCAGCATGGCTTCGAGACCACCCTGGAAGGGGTGGCGATGCACCGGCCCGACGCGCCCGGCCACAACCGGGCGGACTGCTTCGTCATCGACGACTGGCGCTGAGCCGCCGGCTTGCCAAGCCCCGGGCGCACGGCTACACCGCCGGCTCCCAATTGGAGCGTCAGGTCATGGGCTACAGGGTCGCCATCGTCGGCGCCACCGGCAACGTCGGTCGCGCCTTCCTCGACATCCTCGCCGAACGGCAATTCCCGGCGGACGAGATCGTGCCGCTGGCCTCCTCGCGCTCGGTCGGCAAGGAGGTCTCGTTCGGAGACTCGGCGAAGCTGAAGGTGCGGGACCTCGCGACCTACGACTTCAAGGGCATCGACATCGTGCTGTCCTCGCCCGGCGCCAAGGTCTCGGCCGAGAGCAGCCCGCGCGCGGCCAGGGCCGGCGCGGTGGTGATCGACAACACCTCGCATTTCCGCATGGACCCCGACGTGCCGCTGGTCGTGCCCGAAGTCAATCCGCAGGCCATCGCCGGCTGGACGAAGAAGGGCATCATCGCCAACCCCAACTGCTCGACCATCCAGATGGTGGTGGCGCTCAAGCCGCTGCACGACGCCGCGACGATCACCCGCGTGGTCGTGTCGACCTACCAGTCGGTGTCGGGCGCCGGCAAGGAAGGGCTCGACGAGCTCTTCAACCAGTCCAAGGGAGTCTTCGTCTCCAACCCGGTCGACCCGAAGAAGTTCACCAAGGCGATCGCCTTCAACGTCATCCCCCACATCGACGTCTTCATGGAGGACGGCTCGACCAAGGAAGAGTGGAAGATGGTGGTCGAGACCAAGAAGATCCTCGACCCCAGGATCAAGGTCACCGCGACCTGCGTGCGCGTGCCGGTCTTCGTCGGCCACGCCGAGGCCGTGAACATGGAGTTCGAGCGGCCGATCGACGAGACCGAGGCGCGCGCGATCCTGTCGCGCGCCAGGGGCGTGCGCGTGCTCGATCGCCGCGAGGACGGCGGCTACGTCACGCCGATCGAGATCGCCGGCGAGGACGGCGTCTTCGTCAGCCGCATCCGTACCGATGCGACGGTCGAGAACGGTCTGAACATGTGGGTGGTCAGCGACAACGTGCGCAAGGGCGCGGCGCTCAACGCCATCGAGATCGCCGAGCATCTCATCAAGGGCCAGATGCTGCGCAAGGCGGCGTAGCCGTCAATCACCCTTCCCCGGAAGGGGAAGGTGACCGCAGGGCGGATGGGGGATGTCGAAGACGAACACCGGAGTCCGTCTTCGACATTCCCCATCCATCGCGTTGCGCGCACCACCTTCCCCCTCCGGGGGAAGGTAGATATCGTGCGATATGTCTTCCTCTCCGGCCGACTTCTCGCCGCGCGGCATTGCCCCCATAGCGACTGTCCCCTCGCTGCCGGCGGCGCCGAAGTCCGCCGCTCAACAGCAGCCGCAGCGTGGTCCGGCCGCGCCGGATGACATCAAGCGCTGGCTGCGCGACGCCTTCGAGAAGCAGAGGAAGGACGACCTCGACGGCGCGATGGCGGATTACCGCCGGGTGCTGGCGGTGCAGCCGACCAACCGCGTCGCCTGGGGCAATCTTGGCGTTGTCTACCGCAAGGCCAAGCGGCCCGACATGGCGGTGGCCTGCTACACGCGCGCGCTGGAGGGCGACGAGAATGACGCCGGCGTGCAGGGCAATCTCGGCAACGCCTACAAGGATCTCGAGCGCTTCGAGGAATCGTGGGCGGCGCATCAGCGCGCCATCGCGCTCGATCCCATGTCGACCGGCCTGCTGCACAATTACGGCGTGGCGCTCTCCGAAGGCGGCATGCCGCTGGAAGCGCGCCGCGTCTTCGATCGCGTGCTGGAGATGGACGATGGCCATGTCGACACGCATTGGGACCGCGCCATCTGCTCGCTGCGGCTGGGCGATTTCAGCCGCCAGGCGTGGGACGACTATGAATGGCGCTGGAAGCTGCAGGAGCTCGGCAGCTATGTCTCGCCGACATCGGCTCCGATCTGGCGCGGCGAGAAGCTCGAGGGCCGCACCCTCCTGGTCTATTCCGAGCAGGGCTTCGGCGACACGCTCTTCGCCCTGCGCTATCTGCCCAGGCTCAAGGGCCTCGACGGCAAGGTGATCCTGCGCTGCCAGCCCGACCTGATGCGGCTGGTGAGGGACGTCGAGGGCTGCCACGAGCTGGCCTCGACCAAGGACAAGGTACCGCCGCACGACCTGGCGATGCCGATCATGAGCCTGCTCGGCCGCTACACGCGCTCGATCGACGACATCCCGCCACCGGTCAGGCTGACAATCCCCGCCAGCGCCGGCGCCAGGGCGCTGCCGCGCATCGCCGCTGCGGGCTCGAAATTCAAGGTCGGCATCGTCTGGTCGGGCAGCGTCACCTTCCGCGGCAACCTCAGGCGGGCGGTGACCCTGGACCGCTTCATGCGCTTCGCCGAGGTGCCAGGGGTGCAGCTGTTCAGCCTGCAGAAGGGGCCGCCGTTCGAGGAGTACCGCAAGCTCGCGCCGCATCCGCTGATCGTCGATCTCGGCTCGACCTTCGACGATTTCGCCGACACCGCCGCCGCGCTCCGCCAACTCGACCTGGTGCTGATGACCGATTCCTCGGTGGCGCATCTTGCCGGCAGCCTCGGCGTGCCGATCTGGGATCTGGTGAACTTCAACACCTACTGGATCTACTTCATGGATCGAGACGACTCGCCCTGGTACCCCTCGATGCGCCTGTTCCGGCAGAAGAAGCCGGGCGACTGGGACGAGGTCTTCGAGCGCGCGGCCCAGGAACTGGCCCGCCATGTGGCCGAGGTCCGGCGGGCCTGAGTGGAAATTCCTCGCCGAATCCATTGGAATAGGGTGTAACCTTAGCGTGCCACTTCGGCTCTTGCCGGAAAGAACCCTGCCCCGTGAAGGACAACTCGGCCCTGGAGAACGGTGACGCCGACATCTCGTTGGCCGAGCAGCCGATCGCGCTGTTTCGCACCGAGGACGAGAGCTTCCACCAGCAGATGCGGCTGGCGGCGGCGGCGCATCGCGCCGGCCGGCTCGACGAGGCGATCAGTTCCTACCTGCGCCTGCTGGCGGCCAAGCCCTACAATTCCGAGCTGCACAACAACCTCGGCGTGGCGCTGCGCCTGATCGGCAAGCTTGACGCTGCCGTCGCCCATCACCGCCAGTCGCTCGAGCTCGACCCCGACAACCCGGCGCTGCACTCCAACCTCGGCAACGCCCTGCGCGTCGCCAACCGCACCCGCGAGGCGGTGCGCCATCACCTGCAGGCGGTGGCACTGAAGCCCGACTACGCCGAGGGCTTCTTCAATCTCGGCCTCTGCCTGCGCGATCTGGGCCGCGCCGACGAGGCGCTGGCCTGCCTGTCCAAGGCGCTGGCGCTCAGCCCGCAGAACAAGCGCGCGCGCGTCGAAATCGCCATCACCCGGCTGACGCAGGGCGACCTCGTGCGCGGCTTCTCCGAGTACGAGTGGCGCAAGCAGCTCGACGATGTGCCGGCGCCGGAGTTCCGCCAGCCGGCCTGGACCGGCGACGATCCGGCCGGCAAGCGCATCCTTCTCTATCCCGAGCAGGGCCTGGCCGATGTGCTGATGTTCGTGCGCTACGCGCGCGAGCTGAAGCGGCGCGGCGCCACGGTGCTGGTGCTCTGCCAGGCGCTGCTCAAGGAACTGCTGACGCGGCTCGACTATCTCGATGGCGTGGTCGCCGAGGGCGAGCAGCTGCCGGAGTTCGACCTGCACGCCTCGTTGCTGTCGCTGCCGCATCTGTGCGGCGTCGACGTGCCGGCGGCGATGTCGACGGAGCCCTATCTGCTGCCGCCGGAGCGCGGGCGCATCAAGCTCGGGCGCCTGCCGCGCGCCAAACTGCGTGCCGGCATCTACTGGGCGGCGATGCCCGGCCAGGCGCTCGATCGCCAGCGATCGGTGCCGTTCGCGCAATTCATGGCGCTGGCCGGCGATCCCGAGCTGCTGTTCTTCTCGCTGCAGGGCGGCACGCACCAGAAGGACATCCTGGCGCACGGCGCCAGCGGCCTGGTACACGATGTCGGCCGCGGCATCTTCGATTTCGCCGAGGCGGCCAGCGCCCTGGAGCAGCTCGACCTCCTGATCACCATCGACGCGCCGATCGCTCATCTCGGCGCCGGCATGGGCATGCCGACCTGGCTGCTGCTGCCCACGGTGCAGGACTGGCGCTGGCAGCAGCGCCGCGAGGACAGCCCTTGGTATCCCAGCCTGCGCATCTTCCGCCAGACCACGCCGGGCGACTGGGATCCGGTGTTCGCCCGCGTCGCGGCGGAGATCGAAGCGCTGAAAAAGGCTGCTCCCACGTCGTCCTGAGCGCAGCGAAGGACCTCGCGGTGGTCCGATCGAATGCGGGCGGCGCCGCGGACCATCCGGCGCCGCAAGTCCTTGACCGCTCGATCGCGAGGTCCTTCGCTGTGCTCAGGACGACGCGGCCTGCTCAGACCGGCGTGAAATCGGGCGGCGGGTAGTAGGGCTTGGCGCCCAGCGCCTGGACCCGCTGCCAGAAGACCGGGCCACTGGCCTTGCCGACCTCCTCGAGATCGGCCGCCTGGCGCCACATGTTCCACGAATCGGGATGCAGCCGGCTGGCCTCGCCCAGATGCCGGTCGGCCTCCGCCGCGCGGCCCTGCGCGCGCAGCCAGACGCCGAGCCTGAAATGCGCGTGCGCCTCGGCGATCTGCGGCGTGTTGGCCGGCAGGCGCCTGCGCGCGGCGTCGGCCGGCAGCGCGTGCTTGCCCGTTGTCGCCCAGGCCTTCACCGCGTCGAGATAGGCGGCGCGCGCGGCGTTGCGCGCCGCCTGGTCCTCCGGCGCCATGGTGCGCGTCTTCAGGTCCATGCGGCGGAAATGGTCGGTCGAGCCTGTCGTCTCCGGCGGCCGCACGATGCGGCCCCGCTCGTCGATCCACACCGATTGCGGCACGTTGACCATGCCGTAGAGATCGGCGACGCGATGATCGGTGTCGATCAGGCACCAGTACTCGGCCTTCGCGTGCTCGATCCATTGCCGGGCGTGCTCCGCACCGCGGCTCTCCTCGGCGATGGCCACGACCATCGTGCCGGTGCCTCTGATCTCTTCGTACAGTTGCTGCCACACGGGCAAGTCGAACCTGCAGCCTCACCAACTGGCCCAGGTGGCGAGGAACACCTTCCTGCCGCGCAGCGAGGAGAGCGTGTGCGGCGTGCCCGCGAGATCGGGCAGGGTGAAGTCGGGCGCCTCCAGCTCCTCCAGCGCGGCGCGACGCGCCTCGACGCCGGTGCCCAGTATCCAGACATCGCCCGACTCGCTGGACAGCACGGGATTTCCGAGATGGCGCCAGAAGGCGGCGAGATCGACGCGGCCGTCATTCGCCGTGCCGGCCGGCAACGGCACGCAGATCTCGTCGCGGCACATGCCCTCGGGCTTGAGCGTCCAACCGGTCGCGCGCTCGGCGTCGGCGGTGCTGACCTTGAGGCCGTCGCGCGCGTCGACCTGGGCGTCGCCGCGGTCGGTGAGAATGGTTGTCATGATGGGGCACCTCCTGTTGCGGCGGACGCTAGCGCGACGGCCGAGATCGGCGAAAGCCTCCAGCCTCACATTGCCGTGAACCGCTTCGCCCGTATCGGTGCACTCCACCCGCGTCGTCCTGAGCGCAGCGAAGGACCTCGCGATGGTGCGAAGGGAAACTGCGCTTGAAGGTGGCCGCGATACCGCGAGGTCCTTCGCTGCGCTCAGGACGACGGGAAAGCTCAGTTCAAACCCAGCGTATCGCCGAACCAGCGCCAGTTGATCGGCAGGAGCGACAGCGTCGCGGCGACGCCGAAGCCGGCGAGCGCGATGCCGGAGACGCGGTTGAGCCAGATCAGGCCGCCGCCCGTGAACCAGACGCGCGCAACCCAGGCGATGCCGCAGAGCGACGTCCACCAGGCGAAGGCGCCGACGAAGACGGCGGCGATCAGCACCAGTGCCGCCGTCAGGTCGCTGCCGACATTGCTCAGGCCGCGGCTGGCGAAGACGGCGCCGAAGGCCATCACGGTGAGCGGATTGAACACGGTGATGAAGAAGCTCGAGCTCATGAAGCGCGCGGTCGTGAGATAGGGATGCGCGCGGTCGGCGGCGACCGGATCGCCGACGCTCGGCGGGCGATGGGTGATGTAGGACCAGCCCATCACGCACAGCACCACGCCGCCAACGCCGCGGATCCACGCCTCGTTGCGCACGATGAAGTCGTTGACGAAGGTCAGGCCGAAGGCGGCGGCGGCGCCGAACAGCGTGTCGCCCAGCGACGCGCCGATGCCGGTGACCACGCCGGCGACAATGCTGGTCGAGATGGTGCGGCGGATACAGAGGATGGCGGCGGGACCGACCGGCACGGCGATGAGGAAGCCGATGATCGCGCCCTCGATGAAGAGCAGCAGGGGCTCGAGTCCCAGTCCCGACACGCGCCGCGCCTCAGGCGTCCAGCTGCACGGCGCTGAAGCGCCGCGGCGACGACACCAGCATGTCCTGCGCCGTCACCAGCCGCAGCTCGCGGTCGCCCGAGGCCAGGGTCGCCTCGAGCACGGCGTAGATCGAGGCCGCGACCTCCTCCAGTGCACGCCCGACGTCGCGATGGGCGTGCCAATGCGCGAGGAACAGCGCCGCCACCGCGTCACCGGTACCGTTGGGCGCGATCGGGAAGGCGAGCTCGGGCGTCGATACCAGCCACGCGGCCTCGTGCGTCAGCGCCAGCATCTCGACGGTTCCCGCGGGCGCATCGCTGCGCCGTAGGCTGGTCACCAGCAGGATCGAGGGATGCGGCCCGGCGCGCATCAGGCTGCGCGCCGCCGACATTGTGTCCTTGAGGGTCGAGACTTTGCGGCCGCTGAGCCATTCGAGCTCGAAATGATTGGGCGTCAGGATGTCGCTCAGCGCCACGATGCGGTCGCGGAAGAACTCGGGAATGCCGGGCCGCACATAGACCTGGCGATCGATGTCGCCGATCACCGGATCGCAGCACCATACGGCGCGCGGATTGGCCGCACGCACCATCGCCACCGCCTCGAGCACGACCTCGCCCAGGGCGGCGTCGCCCATGTAGCCGGTGAGGATCGCATCGCAGCTCGAGAGGGCGCCGCGCTCGGCGATGCCGGCGATCACGTCGCGCACCTGCTCGGGCGCGGCGACCCGGCCCTTCCAGGCGCCGTAGCCGGTGTGGTTCGAGAACTCGACCGTGTTCACGGCCCAGACCTCATGGCCCAACCGTTGCAAGGGGAAAGTCGCGGCGCGGTTGCCGACATAACCATAGGCAACGTGGGACTGGATCGATAGGACGCGCATCACCGTCGGCCGGCGATGGCATTGCCCGGCCCCCGTCGATATATAGTCTCCCTCGCCCAGAGCGGGGAGAAGATTTCACGACGATGACAGCGACAGTCCGCCCGCGCCGCAGCGTGCTCTACATGCCCGGCGCCAATACCCGTGCGCTGGAGAAGGCCCGCAGCTTGCCGGCCGACGCGCTGATCTTCGACCTTGAAGATGCGGTCGCGCCCGACGCCAAGGAGGCCGCGCGCGCCAACGTCGTGGCGGCGGCGAAGAGCCGGGCCTATGGCAGGCGCGAGATCGTCATTCGTTGCAACAGTCTCGGCACCGAATGGGGCCGCGCCGATGTCGCGGCGATCGCCGCCTCGGGGGCCGATGCCATCCTGGTGCCGAAGCTCGAAATCGCCGCCGACGTCGCCAACGTCGTCGCCCTGCTCGACGCCGCCGGCGCGCCTTCGTCGATGGCTGTGTGGGGCATGATGGAGACCCCGCGCGGCATCCTCAGGGCCGAGGAGATCGCCGGCGCCTCGCCGCGCCTGGCCTGCCTGATCATGGGCACCAACGATCTGGTGAAGGACCTGCGCGCGCAGCACACGCCTGTGCGGCTGCCGATGGTGGTGCCGCTGGGCCTCACCCTGCTCGCCGCGCGCGCCAACGGGCTGGCGATCCTCGATGGCGTCTACAACGACATCCAGGACATCGAGGGCTTCAAGGCGTCGTGCCGGCAGGGGCTGGAGTTCGGCTTCGACGGCAAGACGCTGATCCACCCGACCCAGGTCCAGCCCTGCAACGAGATCTTCGCGCCCAGCGCCACCGAGCTGGCGATGGCCGAGAGGATCGTCGCCGGCTTCGAGAAGGCGCGCGCCGAGGGCAAGGGCGTGGTCACGGTCGACGGCCGCATGATCGAGAACCTGCATGTCGAGCAGGCTCAGCGCCAGCTTGCGCTGGCGGCAGCGATCCAGGAACTCGCGGCGTAGCTTGACGCTCGCCGGACTTGGGGCGAGCTGTTCGTGTGGCCATCCAGGGCGTGCGCATGCATTATCTCGAGCGGGGGTGGGACTGCGGGAGGCTTCGATCATGCGGTACCTTGGTGAGCGTGAAGTCGGCTTTGATCCGTCCGGCCTCGGCTTTCCCAGCCTCGATGGCTGCCAGGCGATCGTCTATCAGACGGACAATGGCCTATTCGGCTACCACAATTTCGGCGGCGCCGACTCCGTGTCGTGGCCGGAGCGTTCGGCGGCCTTCGGCAGCTTTGTCAACGAGCACTTCATGCGCGCCAAGGGACGCGTCCTCTACGGCGTGTGCTATGTCACGACGGCGCGGGGCTACGGCAACAAGAACACCCAGCAAAAGTGGAAGGGCGAGCTGAAGTCGTTCGCCGACGCGGTGGGATTTGACGGGCCGATCTGGGGCTACAATCTCTCCAATTCCGGCGTCGCGCCCGGCGCCTACGTCGAACTGCGCAAGAACGGCAACGGCTGCGACATCTGGGCCAAGCACTGGAGCGATGCCGATCGCACCAAGGGCACGAACACCGGGCCGATGTATCACAAGATCATCATGCGCCGGCAAAAGCCGGACGGCTCGGGCTACGACACCAAGGTCGAGTCTCAGAACCTGCAGATCGCGACCCACGTCAACCCCGCGGGGATGACCCAGTTCCAGCCCGAGCGGCTGCGCAAGTAGCGCGGACTTCGCGCGGGTCGCTGTGGAAAGGGGCTACGCCAGGCCGTGACTTACGCGGCTGACGCCGCTATAGGCTGAAGCCAACGCCGCGCCCGACGGCGGGTCAGGGAAGCATCGCCCGAGCACAACCAGCGCCGTCTCGTCGAGGCGGCGCCGACCCGTGCAGGCGACCATGTCCCGCAACGCCCCGGCCAAGACCAACCCCGGCAACTATTTCGAGGACTTCACGCTGGGCCAGGAGCTGGCACACGCCACGCCGCGCACCGTGACCGAAGGCGACGTCTCGCTCTACACCGCGCTCTACGGCACGCGCTTTGCCGTCCAGTCCGCCGATGCCTTCGCGCAGTCGGTCGGCCTGCCTGGCGCGCCGGTCGACGACCTCCTGGTCTTCCACATCGTCTTCGGCAAGACCGTGCCCGACGTCTCGCTTAACGCCGTGGCTAATCTCGGCTACGCCGAATGCCGCTTCGGCGTGCCGGTCTATCCCGGCGATACGCTTATGGCGCGCTCCACGGTGATCGGCCTGCGCGAGAACAGCAACCGCGAGAGCGGCGTGGTCTATGTGCGCTCCGAGGGCGTCAACCAGGCCGGCGAGACGGTGCTGGACTACGTGCGCTGGGTGATGGTGCGCAAGCGCGACAAGGATGTCCCCGTCGCGGCGGCCAGCGTGCCGAAGCTCGCGACTTCGGTCGCCGCCAACGATCTCGTGGTGCCGGACGAGCTCTCGCTCGAGGGCTATGACGCGACGCTTGCCGGCTCGCCACATCGCTGGTGCGACTACGCCATCGGCGAGCGCATCGACCATGTCGACGGCATGACCATCGAGGAGGCCGAGCACATGACGGCGACGCGCCTCTACCAGAACACGGCGAAGGTTCACTTCGACCAGCGCCTTGCGGCTGGCTCGCGCTTCGGCCGGCGGCTGATCTATGGCGGCCACGTGATCTCGATGGCGCGCGCGCTGTCGTTCAACGGCCTGGCCAATGCCTTCAAGATCGCCGCGATCAACGCCGGCAGCCACACCAACCCGACCCTGGCGGGCGACACGATCTATGCCTGGTCGGAGGTGGTCGAGAAGGCCGAACTCGAGGGCCGCGACGACGTGGGCGCGCTGCGCCTGCGCACCCGGGCGGTGAAGAACGCCGATGCCGCGTCCTTTCCCGACAAGGGCGCCGACGGCAGGGCCGATCCGTCGGTCGTGCTCGATCTCGACTACTGGACGCTGATGCCGCGCTGATATGCTCTAACGGTCGCCGCGGCCGCCCTGGTCACGCTTCGTCCTGCGCCGGCGCTCCTGCGCCCTCGGGCGGCCGGCGTCGTCGCTCTCGACAAATGATGCGCCCAGCGCATGGCGGCGCACGTAGCGCTTGTCCGTGCCGGCGTCGATCAACTCGCGACGCGCGGCGCGACGCTTGGCAACGACCTTGCGGCGCGCGATCTTCTTGGCGACCTTCTTCGACACTTTCTTCCTGGCAGCCTTCTTCCTCGCGGCCTTCTTCACCGCGCGCTTCCGCGCCGACTTCGCGAGGTTCACCGCGCGCCGCTTCGCGGCCTTCTCCTTCGCGGTTGGTGCGAGCTTCTTCCCTACCGCCTTCTTCCCTACCGCCTTCTTGCCTGCCGCCATGTCGTATCCCTCCCTGTTCAACAAGGGCAGAACGAAAAGTGTGCACCGATGTTCCTGGCGCGCGAAGCCCGTGTAGCGGAGATTTGCCAGTATCCGAGGCGATCATGGGCGAGCTCGTTGTCGTCGGCTTCGACAATCCGCACGATGCCGATTGCTCACGGGGAGGTCATCGCCTGCACTTTCAGCCACTCGACGAAGTCGCGCACGGCGGGGCGGCGCATGTGGTTCTGCGGCGCGACCGCCCAGTAGCTCCATTCGGCCGGCCATTCCTGCTCGAGCACGCGCACCAGACGGCCGCGCGCGAGATGCTCGTGCACCATCGGGCCGCGGCCCAGCGCGACACCCTGGCCGTCGATCGCTGCCGACAGGAGCACCATCGAGTCGTTGAAGAACAGGCCGGTCGACGCGGCAGCGGGCGACAGGCCTTCGCGCGCGAACCACGCCTGCCAGCTCATCCAGGGCTGGCGTGGATGGGCATCGGTGTCGTGCAGCAGGGTGTGGCGCTGAAGATCGGCGAAGCCGCGCAACGGGCGCTGTCCGTAGGCCAACGCCGGACTGCACACTGGGAATACGGTCTCGCCCATCAGGCGGTGTGCCACCAGATCGCGGAACGGGCCGCCGGCGAAGCGGATGGCGAGGTCGACATCCTCGCGGGTGAAGTCCACCAGCAGGCGCTCGGCACGCACATGCAGCTCGATGCCCGGCAGGTCGACGCGCAGACCACGCAGGCGCGGCACCAGCCAGGCGGCGGCCAGCGAGGGCAACAGACTCACCGCCACGCGCGTGCGCTTGCGTCGCTCGCCCAACGACTCGCCGACGGCGGCCAGCCGGTCGAAGGCGTCGGTCAGCCCCGGCAGCAGGGCGGCCCCCTCGCTGGTGAGCGTCACGCCCTGGGCGCGGCGGTGGAAAAGCTTCACGCCCATCCGGGCCTCGAGCAGGCGAACCTGCTCGCTCACCGCCGAAGGCGTGACCGCGAGCTCCTCGGCCGCCCTCGCGATGGCGCCGTGGCGGGCGGCGGCCTCGAAGGCGCGCAGGGCGTTGAGCGGCGGCAGGCGGCGCGGCATCGGTATAGGATAGGAAATTCCGATGCTCGGCGACAGGCCTTCCTGTTTGTATTCAACAACTGCGGGAACGAGATTGACGTTGCGACAGGAGATTCCGATGCTGACGCTCTACGACTATCTCGATTCCGGCAACGGCTACAAGGTGCGCCTGCTGCTGGCGCAGCTCGGCATGCCCTATGAGCTGGTCGAGCTCGACATCATGCAGGGCGCCACGCGCACGCCCGAGTTCCTGGCCAAGAACCCCAACGGGCGCATCCCGACCCTGGAACTCGGGGACGGCACGTTCCTCGCCGAGTCCAACGCCATCGTCTGGTACCTCGCCGAGGGCACGAAATTCGTGCCGTCCGACCGCCTGGGCCGGGCGAAGGCGCTGCACTGGATGTTCTTCGAGCAGTACAGCCACGAGCCCTACGTGGCGACGCCGCGCTTCATCCTGCGCCATCTGCCTGCCGACCATCCGCGTCGGGCCGAGCTGCCGGCGCGCCAGGCGCAGGGCAGGGCGGCGCTGGGTGTGATGGAGGGCCATCTGGCCCGCCATGACTTCCTCGCCGGCGCCTACTCGATCGCCGACATCGCGCTCTACGCCTACACCCATCGGGCCGGCGAGGCCGGCATCGACCTCGGCCCGTTCCCGGCGGTGCGCGCATGGCTGGCGCGGGTGGTCAGCCAGCCGGGCTACGTGGCGATGCTGCCGTAACCACCGTAGGGGTGAAAACTGAGTTCCGGACGGGTTGCGGCACGATGTGACTGTCGCGCCGACGCGGCGCCCGACCCATCCGCTGGAGCCATTGCCAACCATAGTAGTTGTCGCAACCGGCCGTCCGACGGACCGCAGAGCGACCCCGGGTTCGTCCGCGCAACGGACCCTTTCGTTGACTTGCCAAGGCCAAGGCGTACATTGCCCCGCGTCGGCCGGATCCCACGCTGAATCGAACGATCCGCGCGGTCCGGCGCCATGGTTTTCGGGGACGGCATGAGTTCAGCCAACCGCTCGGCGCGACCACTCTCGCCGCATCTGCAGGTCTACAAGCCGCAGCTCACGTCGGTCCTGTCGATCACCCATCGCGGCACCGGCATCGCGCTCTCGGTGGGCATCGTCTATCTGGTGGCCTGGCTGTGCGCGGCCTCCTCGGCGAGCGGGACCTACGCCATCTTCGCCTGGTTCAACGGCTCGGTGGTCGGCCGCATTTGCCTGTTCGGCTGGACCTTCTGCCTGTTCTTCCATCTCTTCAACGGCATCCGGCACCTGTTCTGGGACGCCGGCTACGGCTTCGAGCTGAAGACCGCGTACAATTCCGGCTGGGCCGTCGTGGGCGGGTCCGTGGTGGCGACAGTCGGCGCCTGGCTGCTGGCCTACGCGGTGAGGTGATCCCGATGGCCGACCTCCGCTCCCCCGTCGCCCGCGTCCGCGGTCTGGGTTCCGCCAAATCTGGCACCCAGCACTGGTGGCACCAGCGCGTCTCCGCCGTCGCGCTGATCCTGCTGACCAGCTGGTTCGCCGTGTCGCTGATTCTCAACGCCCCGGCCGACCAGGCGCATGTGCGCGCCTGGGTGTCCTCGCCGGTGACCATGGTCATGCTGATCGCGACCATCCTGTTCGGCCTGTGGCACGCGGCGCTGGGCATGCAGGTGGTGATCGAGGACTACGTCCACAGCGAGGGCATGAAGATCGGCCTGATCCTGCTCATCAAGTGCGGCGCGGCCGTGCTGGCGGTGGCGGCCGTGGTCGCCCTGTTCCGCATGGCTTTCGGAGGTTAGTGCGATGCCCCTCGACGAGGCCAACAAGCCGGCCGGCACGCCGGGCACCGTCACGATCGGCGATCGCGCCTACACGGTCGTCGACCACGTCTACGACGTGGTGGTGGTCGGCGCCGGCGGCGCCGGCCTGCGCGCCACCTTCGGAATCGCGGCCAAGGGCCTGAAGACCGCCTGCATCACCAAGGTGTTCCCGACGCGCAGCCACACCGTGGCGGCGCAGGGCGGCATCTCGGCGGCGCTGGGCAACATGGGCCAGGACGACTGGCGCTGGCACATGTACGACACCGTGAAGGGTTCGGACTGGCTCGGCGACCAGGACGCCATCGAGTACATGTGCCGCGAGGCGATTCCCGCGATCATCGAGCTCGAGCATTACGGCGTGCCGTTCAGCCGCACGCCCGAGGGCAAGATCTACCAGCGCCCGTTCGGCGGCATGACCACCGAGTTCGGCAAGGGCATCGCCCAGCGCACCTGCGCTGCGGCCGACCGCACCGGCCATGCCATCCTGCACACGCTCTATCAGCAGTCGCTGCGCAATCATGCCGAGTTCTTCATCGAGTACTTCGCGCTCGACCTGATCATGGACGAGGGCGTCTGCCGCGGCGTGATGGCCTGGAACCTCGACGACGGCACGATCCATCGCTTCCGTGCCCACATGGTGGTGCTGGCGACCGGCGGCTACGGCCGCGCCTACCAGACCGCGACCTCGGCCCATACCTGCACCGGCGACGGCGGCGGCATGGCGCTGCGCGCCGGCCTGCCGGTCGAGGACATGGAGTTCATCCAGTTCCACCCCACCGGCGTCTATGGCGCGGGCTGCCTGATCACCGAGGGCGTGCGCGGCGAGGGCGGCTACGTCACCAATGCCAACGGCGAGCGCTTCATGGAGCGCTACGCGCCGTCGGCCAAGGATCTCGCCTCGCGCGACGTCGTCTCGCGCTCGATGACCATCGAGATCCGCGAGGGCCGCGGCTGCGGGCCGAAGGGCGAGTACATCGACCTGCACATCGAGCATCTCGATCCCAAGGTGATCCACGAGCGCCTGCCGGGCATCGCCGAGACCGCACGCATCTTCGCCGGCGTCGACGTCACCAAGCAGCCGATCCCGATCCTGCCGACCTGCCACTACAACATGGGCGGCATCCCGACGAACTTCCGCTGCGAGGTCGTCACCATCAAGGACGGCGATCCCAACCATGTCGTGCCCGGCCTGATGGCGATCGGCGAGGCGGCCTGCGTGTCGGTGCACGGCGCCAATCGGCTCGGCTCCAACTCGCTGCTCGACCTCGTGGTCTTCGGCCGCTCGGCCGCGATCCGCGCCGGCGAGGTGGTGCAGGCCGGCGCCGCGCACAAGCCGCTGGCCAACGCCGGCGAGCACGCCATCGCGCGCCTCGACCGCCTGCGCCACGCCAAGGGCGGCACGCCCACGGCGCAGCTGCGCGACGTCATGCAGAAGGCGATGCAGAACGACTGCGCCGTGTTCCGCATGCAGCAATCGATGGACGAAGGCTGCGCCAAGCTCGACAAGGTGTTCGGCGGCAAGCCCGACATCTCGGTCAAGGACCGCTCGCTGATCTGGAACTCCGACCTCGTCGAGACGCTGGAGTTCGAGAACCTGCTGCTGCAGGCGCAGGCGACGATCCGCTCGGCCGCCAACCGCCGGGAAAGCCGCGGCGCGCACGCGCGCGAGGACTTCGCCGAGCGCGACGACGAGAACTGGCTGAAGCACACGGTCATCTGGGTCGAGGACAACGGCAAGACTCGCATCGACTACCGGCCAGTGAAGCTGCAGCCGATGTCCAACGACGTGCAGTCGTTCCCGCCCAAGGCACGCGTGTACTGAGCAGCGCGGACATAAGAGGAAGAGATGGCCGAGTTCGCCCTGCCCGCCAATTCGAAGATCCGCAAGGATGGCGATACCTACAAGGCGCCCGCCGATGCCAAGAACGTCAAGGCGTTCAGGGTCTATCGCTGGAGCCCCGACGACGGCAAGAACCCGCGCTGGGACACCTACGAGATCGATCTCGCCGATTGCGGGCCGATGGTTCTCGACGCGCTGATCAAGATCAAGAACGAGGTCGATCCTTCGCTTACCTTCCGCCGGTCCTGCCGCGAGGGCGTGTGCGGCTCCTGCTCGATGAACATCGACGGTACCAACACTCTGGCCTGCACCAAGTTCATCGACGAGGTGAAGGGCGACATCAGGATCGCGCCGCTGCCGCACATGCCGGTGGTCAAGGACCTGGTGCCGGACCTCAGCGTCGCCTACGCCCAGCTCGCCTCGATCGAGCCGTGGCTGAAGAACGACACGCCGGCGCCCGAGCGCGAACGGCTGCAGTCACCGGAGGAGCGCGCAAGGCTCGACGGGCTGTGGGAGTGCATCCTGTGCTTCTCCTGCACCACGAGCTGCCCGAGCTACTGGTGGAACGGCGAGCGCTATCTCGGGCCGGCGGTGCTGCTGCAGGCCTATCGCTGGATCGTGGATTCACGCGATGAAGCCACGGGAGAGCGGCTCGACCAGCTCGAGGATCCGTTCCGCCTCTATCGCTGCCACACCATCATGAACTGCACCAAGACCTGCCCGAAGAGCCTGAACCCGGCAAAGGCGATCGCCGAGATCAAGAAGATGCTGGTCGAGCGGGCAGTGTAGAGGGCGGCGTCAGCGGCCGGCGGCCGCGCACTTGGTCTGGCACTGCTTCACCAGCGCGTCGATGCGGGCGCGCTGCGACTCGGGATAGTAGTCCCACTCGTCCTTGACGCAGTCCTTCACGCGAAAGGTGACCTCGCCGATGATCGAGATGAAGCGCTGCGGCTCGGGCGCGCAGGCGTTGTCGGTCGTCGGCACCACGTAGGTCTGCGGTCCCTGCGGGGTGTCGTACCGGATGGCGTGCGGCATCCCGGCCGAGCCGCCCGACGCCGAGGTCGGCTCTCCCGACCCGCCTCCGCCGCGTGGCTCGCACGCGCCGATCGCCAACGCGATCGCAAGACATGTGAGAACTCTGTTCATTTGATGTGGCCCCAACAATCGTCCGGAAGGAGCCCCATGCGCCGGCCCTCCACCAACAATATATTACATTAATCCTGTCAAATGAACCCCTTGCCCGGCGAGCGGTTGTCGCAGGCCGGCAGTGAATTCGGCTGCATTCACGACAAAATGGGCCCATGCTCACATTGGTCATGACCACGGGGGAGACCTGATGGGTACCGGCGGCTGGATTTTCCTGGGCGTCATCGTCGCCCTCGTGGCCTGGGCGATCAGCGCCTACAACCGCATGATCGCGGCCAGGAACCAGGTCGACAATGGCTGGTCGCAGATCGACGTGCAGCTCAAGCGCCGCCACGACCTGATCCCCAACCTGGTGCAGGTGGTGAAGGACGCGATGGGCTACGAGCAGGAGACGCTCAGGGCGGTGATCGAGGCGCGCAACACGGCGATGTCGGCCAAGGGACCGGCCGAGATCTCGCAGGCCGAGAACGCGCTCACCATCGCCACCGGCAGGCTGTTCGCGCTGGCCGAGGCCTATCCCGATCTCAAGGCCACCACCAACATCGGCCAGCTGCAGGAGGAACTGACAGCGACCGAGAACAAGATCTCCTTCGCGCGCCAGTTCTACAACGACAGCGTCATGGCCTTTAACAACGCGCTGCAGATGTTCCCCAACAACCTGATCGCGCGCCAGTTCGCCTTCACGCCGCGCGAGTACTTCGAGGTGCCGGAAACCGAGAAGGCGGTGCCGCAGGTCAAGCTGCGCTAGGCCCGGCGTGGTCGACATGGCGCCAGCGGCGGCGGCCGGCACCGACTTCTTCGCCGCGCAGCGGGCCAACCAGCGCGCCACGAACATCCTGTTGGCGACGCTGACGCTGCTGGCCGGCGGCCTGGGCTATCTCGCCGGCTGGGCGCTGGAGGCCAACCATGCGGCGCCGGCCTCGTATGCCGCGCCGCGCAGCATCTGGTTCTTCAGCGCCTGGGGCCTGTGGAGTGCGCTTGCCGTCGCCGCGGTGAGCCTGGGCTGGAGCTGGATCTCGCTGCGCTGGGGCGATCGCATGGTGCTGGCGATGACCGGCGGCAACGAGGTCAGCAAGGAACAGGAGCCGCGGCTGCACAACATCGTCGAGGAGTTGGCGATCGCCGCCGGTCGCCGGCCACCGCGCGTCTATGTCGTGGAGACCGACGCGCTCAATGCCTTCGCCACCGGCACGTCCGAGCAGAACGCCGCGATCGGCGTGACGCGCGGGCTGCTCAAGGCGCTCAACCGCGAGGAGCTGCAGGGCGTTATCGGCCACGAGATGGGCCACGTCGCCAATCTCGACACACGCTACATGACCATCGTCGGCGTCACGGTCGGGCTGATTGCGCTGATCGCCGACCTGATCCTGCGCGGCACGCGGTGGGGCATCGGCGGACGGCGGCGGTCCGACAGCAAGGGCGGCGGCGGCGCGGCGATCCTGCTGCTGATACTCCTCGTCGTCGCGCTGCTGGCGCCGCTGGCGGCCAACCTGGTGCGCATGGCGGTGTCGCGCCAGCGCGAATATCTCGCCGACGCCACCTCGGTGCGCTTCACGCGCAATCCTGCCGGCCTGCTCTCGGCCCTGAGGAAGATCGATACCGGGGCCAACAGCTTCCCCGGCGTCAGCAAGGCTACCGAGCACCTTTTCATCATCAACCCGGTCCACAAGATGACCGCGCGGACCTCGGCGCTGATGGCGACCCACCCCGACACCGCCGCCCGGATCGAACGGCTGCTGAACCTGGGCATCGGATAGGGCTTGCATTCAGTCGAATTCTGTATACAGAATTCAGTTATGCCCTTGGATCGTCTCGCCGCACCGCCGGACCTCGCCCAGCGCGTCTATGACGCCCTGTCCGATGCGATCGGCTCTGGCGCGCTGGCACCGGGCGAGCGGGTGACCCAGGAGGGCCTGGCCGAGCGCTTCGGCGTGTCGCGCCAGCCGGTGCTGCAGGCCCTGCTGTTGCTGAAGCGCCAGGGGCTGATCGTCGATGCCGGGCGCAAGGGCGTCATGGTGGCACCGCTCGATCCGGCCCATGTGCGCCGGCTCTATGAGGTGCGCGCCGCGCTCGACGGAGCCGCCTGCCGGTTGGCGGCGCGACGCATGGACGATGATCTCAAGGCACGCGGGCGCGCGCTGCTGGCGGCCGGCGACAAGGCGATGGCGGCGGACGATCCGGCAGCGATGATCGCGGCCGACATCGACTTCCACCTGTTCCTCTATGAAGCCTCGGGCAATCCGCTGTTCGCCGAGACGGCGGCGCCGCACTGGCGGCATCTGCGGCGGGTGATGGGCGCGGTGCTGCGCGGCCACGAAGCCTACGCGACCGTGTGGCGAGAGCACGGCGCGATCCTCGCGGCGCTGATCGCAGGCGACGGCGAGCGCGCCGCGCAGCTCGCCACGTCGCATGCCTTTGACGCCGCGACGCGGCTCGCGGGCCCACTCGAAACCGCTGAAGAATCCACGGGAGCGAAACCATGAAACTGACAGCCGAGCAGCTCAGGCAGTTCGACGAAGAGGGCTACCTCTTCTTTCCCGACTATTTCCCGGCGGAGGAGATGGCGATCCTCAAGGGCGAGGTGCCCGGCATCCTGGCGCAGCGTCGCGAGGAGAACGTACGGGAGAAGACCGGCGACGTGGTGCGCACCGCCTTCGCCGTGCACACCTACAACCGCGTCTTCGAGGCGCTGATCCATCATCCGCGCTTCGTCGAGCCGGCTGAGCAGATGCTGCGTGACCGCACCTACATCCACCAGTTCAAGCTCAACGGAAAGGCCGCCTTCGACGGCGACGTCTGGCAGTGGCACCAGGACTACGGCACCTGGAAGGCCGACGACGACATGCCCGAGGCGTGTGCCATGAACCTCGCGGTCTTCCTCGACGAGGTCAACGAGTTCAACGGCCCGCTGTGGTTCATCCCGAAATCCCACAAGAAGGGCGCGATCGAGGCCAAGCACGACCTCACCACGACGTCCTATCCGTTGTGGGTGATCGACAACGACACCATCGCCAAGCTGGTGCAGCAGGGCGGCATCGTGGCGCCCAAGGGCGGCCCGGGCTCGGCGATCTTCTTCCACGGCACGCTGGTGCACGGCAGCCCGCCCAACATGTCGCCGTGGGATCGCCAGATCGTCTATGTCACCTACAACGCGGTCTCCAACGCCATCCGCCGCTTCAAGCGCCCGGCCCACATCGCCCATCGCGACTTCACGCCGATCGACGCCTGGAGCGAGGATTGCGTCTTCCAGGCCGCCACGCGGCGCGCTGCGGAGTAGGTGTATGTTCCCTTCTCCCCGCGAAGGCGGGGAGAAGGTGCCCGAAGGGCGGATGAGGGGCTTCGCGGAGGCCCAATAGCGACAGCGATGGGCGTTGCACGAGGAAGCCCCTCATCCGCCTCGCTGGCGCTCGGCACCTTCTCCCCGCCTTCGCGGGGAGAAGGAAAGACAGGACGCAAAGAAAGGTCGGACGATGAACCTCCACAGCATGCTTCAGCGTCGCGCGGCCGAGGGCAGGCCGTTGCGCATCGGCGTGATCGGCGCCGGCAAGTTCGGCTCGATGTACCTCTCGCAGATCCCGACCACGCCGGGCGTCCACCTCGTGGGCATCGCCGATCTCTCGCCGATGCGCGCCAAGGAGAATCTCGCGCGGCTGGGCTGGAAGCCCGACGTCACCGGCGCGATCTCGCTCGCTGAAGCGCGCAAGCATGGCAACACGCATCTCGGCGACGACTGGCGCGCGCTGGTGGCGCATCCCGAAATCGACATCATCGTCGAGGCCACCGGCGATCCGATCGCCGCGGTCGAGCATGCGCTCGAGGCGTTCCGCAACGGCAAGCACGTGGTGATGGTGACGGTGGAGGCCGATGCCTTCTGCGGCCCGCTGCTCGCCAGGCGCGCGGCGGAAGCCGGTGTCGTCTACAGCCTCGCGTACGGCGACCAGCCGGCGCTGATCTGCGAGCTGGTCGACTGGGCGCGCGCCTCGGGTTTCACGGTGACGGCGGCAGGGCGCGGCCACAAATGGCTGCCGCATTACGCGCAGTCGACGCCCGAGACGGTGTGGCAGCACTGGGGGCTGAACGAGGAGCAGGCCAAGCGCGGCGGGTTGAACCCCAAAATGTTCAATTCGTTCCTCGACGGCTCGAAGCCAGCGATCGAAAGCACGGCGGTGTGCAACGCCACCGGTCTGACGCCGGCACCCGATGGCCTCGCCTTCCCGCCCTGCGCGGTCGACGAGCTGCCGACGGTGATGCGGCCACGTTCCGAAGGCGGGTTGCTGAACCACAAAGGCCAAGTCGAGTGCGCCAGCTCGATGCGGCTGGACGGCACGCCGATCGAGTACGAGATCCGCAAGGGCGTGTGGGTCGTGTTCGAAGCCTCGACCGAGTACCAGAAGAACTGCTTCGAGGAGTACATGCTGTGCACCGACCCGAGCGGTCGGCACTCGGTGATGTACAAGCGCTGGCACCTGATCGGCCTCGAGGTCGGCATCTCCGTCGCCTCGGTCGGCCTGCGCCGCGAGCCGACGGGCTGTGCGATCGGCTTTCATGCCGACGTCATTGCCACCGCCAAGCGTGATCTCGCGGCCGGCGAGATGCTCGACGGGGAGGGCGGCTACACCGTCTACGGCAAGCTGTTCCCGGCGCCCAGGTCACTGTCGGTCGGCGCGTTGCCGCTGGGCCTTGCGCATAACGTGAAGCTGCTGCGCCCGATCAAGGCAGGTCAGTCGTTGACCTATGCCGACGTCGCGATCGATGAATCGCTGCTGGCAGTGCGCATTCGCCGCGAGCTGGAGAGCAGCTTCGGGCCGGCGGCGCGCATCGCCGCCCAGTAGGCGGTGGCGCAGCGGAGGCAGCGATGGACGGCTTGATGGCTTCGATGAGCTCGACGCCGGCGCGCGACGGCGAGATTCCGCTGCTCGACCTGGGGCCGTATCTCGCGGGCAAGCCCGGTGCGCTCGACGCGCTGGCCGCCGAGCTGCGCTTCGCGCTGGAGAATGTCGGCTTCTACTTCATCGCCAATCACGGCGTGCCGCAGGCGCAGATCGATGCGGCGTTCTGGGCGGCCAGGGCGTTCCACGCCCAGCCGCTCGAGGACAAGCTGGCGCTGAAGATCGACCAGCACAACGCCGGCTACATGCCGATGCGCGGCAACACGCTGCGCACCTCGACGGTGCAATCCGACACCAAGCCGAACCTGAACGAGGCGTTCTTCGTCAAGCGCGAGCTGTCGGCGGATCATCCCGACGTGCTCGCCAACCGCCGCTTCCGCGGGCTCAACCGCTGGCCGCGCCACGTGCCGGGCTTCCGTGACACGGTGCTGGCCTATTGCCAGCGCCTGGAGCGGCTGGCGGTCGCGTTGACGCCGATCTACGCCCGCGCGCTCGGCCTGCCGGCGGACTTCTTCGCCAGGGCCTTCATCGATCCGCAGTACACGCTGCGCATGACGCACTATCCCAGGCACGACGTTCTGGTGAACGGCGAGTTCGGCCTGGCGCCGCACACCGACACCAGCTTCATGACCCTGCTGCCGCAGAACGACGTGCCGGGCCTGGCGATCAGGACCCAGGACGGCCGCTGGATCGACGCGCCGGCGATCCCCGGCACCTTCATCGTCAATGGCGGGCAGTTCCTGCAGCGCTGGACCAACGATCGATTCCTCGCCACACCGCACTGCGTGATCAACCGCTCCGGCGGCGAGCGCTACGCCCTGCCGTTCTTCGTCGACGCCAACATCGACGTGCCGATCGAGCCGGTGCCGACCTGTGTCTCGGCGGACCGGCCGGCCAAGTACCCCACGACGCTCTATACCGACTACATGATCTGGTATCAGTCCAGGAACTACGACGTGCTGCGGCCGGCTGGCACGGAACCGGCACCCGCCTGATCTTTATCACCACTGAGCGCTTGCACCGCCGACGCGATCCGCTAGGTATGGCGGCGCATCATGAGCGTGGCAGAAGAGTCCCCCTCCGTTTCGCAGCCTCTGGTCACCGGCCAAGGTCCGTTGGCGGCGCTCGAGGCGCGCCTGGCCGCCGGCATCTTCAAGCCGGACCCACGCCAGCGCGAGGCGGCCGATCGGCTGCAGGGACTGTGGGAGCGGCTGAAGGCCATCCAGCCGGAGAAGCCAGGCAGCGGTGGCCTGCTGGCGCGGCTGGGCTTCGCCCGCAAGCCGGCGCCGGTCGCCGGCCCGCCAGGCATCTACATCTGGGGACCTGTCGGCACCGGCAAGTCGATGCTGATGGACCTGTTCTTCAACGAGGCACCGGTCGAGAAGAAGCGCCGCACGCATTTCCACGAGTTCATGCTCGAGGTCCATCGCCGGCTGTTCGAGCGCCGCCAGGCCCTGGCCGCCAAGGGCGCGCCACCCGAGGCCGACGTCATCGTGCCGGTCGCGCGCGAGATCGCCGTCGATGCCCGCCTGCTGTGCTTCGACGAGATGCAGGTCACCAACATCGCCGACGCGATGATCCTGTGGCGCCTGTTCGCGACCCTGTTCGAGGAGGGCGTGACCGTGGTCACCACCTCCAACCGCGTCCCGGACGACCTCTACAAGAACGGCCTGCAGCGCAATCGCTTCCAGCCGTTCATCGATCTTTTGAAGGCCAGGCTGGACATCCACGCGCTCGACACCGGCCGCGACTACCGCATGGCGCGCCTGCGCGAGATGGACAAGTATCTGGTGCCGGCGGGCCCCTGGGCTGACCGCAAGCTCGCGGAGGATTTTGCCGCGCTGACCAACGACGCGCAGGGCGCCAAGCGCGTGCTGCGCACCCAGGGCCGCGACGTGATCGTGCCGCACGCCGCGCCGGGCGTCGCCATGGCGCGCTTCGAGGATTGGTGCGGCAGGCCGATGGGCGCGGCCGACTTTCTCTGCATCGCCGAGCATTTCCACACCGTGCTGCTGCGCGACATTCCCAGGCTCACGGCGAAGAACCGCGACCGCGCCTGGCGCTTCATCACCCTGATCGACGCGCTGTACGAGAAGAAGGTGAAGCTGATCTGCTCGGCCGAGGCGGCGCCGGAGAAGCTCTACACCGAAGGCGACGGCACCTTCGAGTTCGAGCGCACGGTCTCGCGCCTGATGGAGATGCAGTCGCCGGAGTACCTGGCGCTCGACCACATCGCCGAAAGCGACGAGGAGCCGGCCTGACAGTAGCCACCTGACAGTCTCTCCGGAAAGTGATGGGCGGTTCTCCGAGGAGCGAAATACGCTCGCGCCGCGCGTGTTCACCCATCCGGGTGTTCCAGACCAGGAGGCGAACCATGGACGGAGATCGGTTTATCGCGGCGACGGACAGCAACGTCTCGCGGCGCGACTTGTTTGCCACGGCCGGTGGCGCGTTGGGCGTGGGCATCGCGCTGGCGGCGCATCCGGTGCAGGCGCAGACGATGATCGTCACGCCGGCCGACGGGCTGACCGCCGGTGAGGTCAAGGTCAAGACCAAGGACGGCAAGGAGATGCCAGCCTATCGTGCCATGCCGGCGACTGGCCAGGCCTTCGGCACCGTTCTGGTGGTCCAGGAGATCTTCGGCGTGCATGCCTACATCGCCGACACCGTGCGACGCTTCGCCAAGGCGGGCTGGTACGCCATCGCACCGGAGCTCTATTTCCGCCAGGGCGATCCCAAGTCCTACACCGAGATCCCCAAGCTGGTCAGCGAGCTGGTGAGCAAGGTGCCGGATGCGCAGGTCATGGGCGACCTCGATTCCTGCGTCGACTTCGCCAAGGGCGAGGGCAAGGCCGATACGGCTAAGCTCGGCGTCACCGGCTTCTGCTGGGGCGGGCGCATCACCTGGCTCTACGCCGCGCATAATCCCGGCGTGAAGGCCGGCGTGGCGTGGTACGGTCGTGTGCTTGGGCCGACAAACGAGATGAACCCCAAGCATCCGATCGACGTCGCCAAGGACCTCAAAGGCCCGGTGCTTGGCCTGTATGGCGGCGCCGACACCAGCATCCCCAACGACACCGTCGACAAGATGCGAGAGGCGCTGAAGGCGGCCGGCACACCGGCGGCTGCCAAGTCGACGATCCACACCTATCCCGACATGCCGCACGGCTTCCACGCCGACTTCCGCGCGACCTACCGCAAGGAAGCGGCTGAAGACGGCTGGAAGCGCGCGACCGACTGGTTCAAGGCCAACGGCGTCTGATCGCGCGCCGCACGCGGGCAAGATTCGGCGGGGCGGGGGCGTCGAGGAATCGACGCCCCCGTTCGCATGTGCGAGAGTCGTATGAGTCATGCGGGAGTTCGCCGATGCCCGAGCTTCGCAAGATCGCGACCAAGGACGGCCTGACCTTCGATGCCTGGATCGAAGGCCCCCAGTCCGGCGACATCGTCCTGCTGCTGCACGGCTTCCCGCAATCGCGCCACACCTGGCGCGCGCAGGTGCCGGCGCTGGCCGCCGCCGGCTATCGCGCGATCGCACCCGACCAGCGCGGCTATTCGCCCGGCGCGCGGCCCGATCCGGCAGACCTCGCGAACTACAGCTACAGCAACCTGGTCTGGGACGGCCTCAACATCATCGAGGCCTGCGGCGGCGGCACGCGTCGCTTCCATCTCGTCGGCCATGACTGGGGTGGCCAGGTGTCGTGGGGGCTCGCCGCGTGGTTCGGCGCCGAGCGGCTGGCCTCGCTCTCCATCCTGTCGCGCCCGCATCCGACGGCATTCGCGCGCGCCCTGCAGGCACCGGACAACGACCAGAAGCATCGCTCCCGCCATCATCGCGCCTTCCTCAATCCCGACACGACGCGGCTGCTGACCGAGGACGACGCGCGCCGCCTGCGTCGTACCCTCGCCGATGCCGGCGTGCCGGCCGAGGCCGTCGAGCTCTATGTCTCGGTGATAGGCGCGCCGGAGGCGATGGAAGCGGCGCTGGCCTGGTATCGCGCGCAGAAGGATCTGCGCATCGACCTGCAGTCGCCGATCACCGTGCCGACGCTCTACGTCTGGGGCGACGCCGACCATTCCGTCAGCCGCATGGGCGCGGAAGGCACGGCGGCCTGTGTCAGCGGTCCCTATCGCTTCGTGAGCCTGCCCGGCATCGGCCATTTCGCGACCGACCAGGTGCCGGATCGCATCAACGAGCTGCTGCTCGAGCACATCGGAGCCAATCCGGCATGAAGTATCTCCTCTACTTCTTCGTCGCCGGTGCAGTCGCCTCCTGGCTGGTCGCGCTGATCAGCGGCATTCGCATGATGGGCATGCTGAACGGGCGGCTGTCGGCCGGCGCCATGGCGTTTCGCGGCATCGAGTGGTTCAACGCCGCGAACTTCAAGCCCGAGGCGGTGCCGACCCGGCGGATGTTCGTCCGGGCCTTCGCCGCTTTCTTCGTTTGCCTGCTGGCAATCGTGCTTCTGTCAATGCTGATGGCCAATCCGGCGTAGAGTCGGGACGAAGACTGAGTTCACGGTCGACCGGCCTCGTCCCGCGGCGCGCCTTGCCGCTCATGCCGAATCGCGCTATGGCGCCGCGTCATTTTCCCGCGCCGCCCGTCGACGCGCCTTCCCGACACGGAGAGAGATCACCATGGCACGCAAGAAGATCGCGCTCGTCGGCGCGGGGCAGATCGGTGGCACGCTGGCGCTGCTCGCCGGCCAGAAGGAGCTGGGCGACATCGTCCTGCTCGACATCCCCGCCGCCGAGGGCACGGCCAAGGGCAAGGCGCTCGATCTCGTCGAGCTGTCGCCGGTGGCGAAGTTCGACGCCCACTACAGCGGCACCTCGAACTACGCCGACATCAAGGGGGCCGACGTCGTCATCGTCACCGCCGGCGTGCCGCGCAAGCCGGGCATGAGCCGCGATGACCTGATCGGCATCAACGCCAAGGTCATCAACGCCGTCGGCAAGGGCATCAAGGAGAACGCTCCCAACGCCTTCGTCATCGTCATCACCAACCCGCTCGACGCCATGGTCGGCCTGATGCAGGAGGTCACCGGCTTCCCGGCCAACCGCGTCGTCGGCATGGCTGGCGTGCTCGACTCGGCGCGCTTCCGCTGGTTCCTGGCCGAGGAGTTCAAGGTCTCGGTCGAGGATGTCTCGGCCTTCGTGCTGGGCGGCCATGGCGACACCATGGTGCCGCTGACCCGCTACTCGACGGTCGCCGGCATCCCGCTGCCCGACCTGGTGAAGATGGGTTGGGCCACCCAGGACAAGCTGGACAAGATCGTCCAGCGCACCCGCGACGGCGGTGGCGAGATCGTCGCCCTGTTGGGCAACGGCTCGGCGTTCTACGCGCCGGCCGCCTCGGCGATCGCCATGGCCGAGAGCTATCTGAAGGACAAGAAGCGCCTGCTGCCCTGCGCGGCGCTGCTGACCGGCCAGTACGGGGTCAGCGGCCTCTATATCGGCGTCCCCGTCGTGATCGGCGCCGGCGGCATCGAGCGTATCGTCGAGGTGTCGTTCACGGCAGAGGAAAAGGCGATGTTCGACAAGTCGGTCGGCGCCGTGAAAGGCCTGGTCGAGGCCACGAAGAAGATCGTCGCCGCCGGTTGACCGCCGTCCCGCCCAGCCTGCCGGACGCCCTGCCTCGATAGGTGGGGCGTTCGCGTTTCGGGCGCCCCGACCATCGTCGAATTGTCACCAATCGGGCGTTGCGAACGGGACGCAAAGTGTTAGATTGACCGCGCCTGAGGGTCCGTTGCGTTTTAAGACTGACGTCTGCCGGGTGATTTCGATGGCCGCCGGTCTCCCTCCCGCCCGATAGCCGCTCCTGCCGACCGGGGTTCCATGAACATCCATGAATATCAGGCCAAGGCCCTGCTCGCCCGCTTCGGCGTCGCCGTGCCCAAGGGCTTCGTCGCCTACACCAAGGACGAGGCCGTCGACGCCGCGCGCAAGCTGCCGGGGCCGGTCTATGTCGTGAAGTCCCAGATCCACGCCGGCGGCCGCGGCGCCGGCCGCTTCAAGGGCGATCCCAACGGCAAGGGCGGCGTCCGGGTCGTGAAATCGGTCGACGACGTCGGCACCCAGGCCGGCGCCATGCTGGGCCAGATCCTGGTCACCAAGCAGACCGGCGAGGCGGGCAAGGAGGTCAAGCGCGTCTATATCGAGGAAGGCGTCGACATCAAGCGCGAGCTCTACCTGTCGCTGCTGATGGACCGCGCCACCTCGCGGGTGACCATCGTCGCCTCGACCGAGGGCGGCATGGCGATCGAGGAGGTCGCGCACGAGCACCCCGAGAAGATCATCAAGGTCGTGGTCGACCCGGTCGCCGGCTACCAGCAGTACCATGGCCGCCAGGTCGCCTTCGCGCTCGGGCTGGAAGGCAAGCAGGTCGGTGCCGCGGTGAAGTTCCTCGGCAGCCTGTACAAGGCGTTCGGCGCGCTCGACTGCTCGCTGGTCGAGATCAACCCGCTGCTGGTCACCGGCGCGGGCGACGTGCTGGCGCTCGACGCCAAGATGAACCTCGACGACAACGCGCTCTACCGCCACAAGGAGCTCGAGGAGCTGCGCGACGAAAGCGAGGAGGATCCCGCCGAGCTCGAGGCTGGCAGGCACGGGCTGAACTACATCAAGCTCGACGGCGCGATCGGCTGCATGGTCAACGGCGCTGGCCTGGCCATGGCGACGATGGACATCATCAAGCTCTATGGCGGCTCGCCGGCCAACTTCCTCGACGTCGGCGGCGGCGCCACCAAGGAGCGCGTCACCACCGCGTTCAAGATCATCCTCAGCGATCCCAACGTCGAGGGCATCCTGGTCAACATCTTCGGCGGCATCATGCGCTGCGACGTGATCGCCGAAGGCGTCGTCGCGGCGGCGCGCGAGGTCAGCCTGCACGTGCCGCTGGTCGTGCGGCTGGAAGGCACCAATGTCGAGCTCGGCAAGAAGATCATGCGGGATTCGGGCCTGCCGATCGTCTCCGCCGACAACCTTGCCGACGCGGCCGAGAAGGTCGTCAAGGCCGTGAAGGAGGCCAAGTGATGGCCGTTCTCGTCGACAAGAACACCACTGTCATCTGCCAGGGCTTCACCGGCTCGCAGGGCACCTTCCACTCCGAGCAGGCGATCGCCTACGGCACCAGGATGGTCGGCGGCGTGACGCCGGGCAAGGGCGGCAGCAAGCATCTCGACCTGCCGGTGTTCGACACCGTCAAGGACGCGCGCGAGAAGACCGGCTGCACAGCCTCGGTGATCTACGTGCCGCCGGCCTTCGCCGCCGACGCCATCCTCGAGGCGATCGACGCGGAGATCCCGCTGATCGTCACCATCACCGAGGGCATTCCGGTGCTCGACATGGTGACGGTCAAGCGCGCCCTGGCCGGCTCGAAGTCGCGGCTGATCGGGCCGAACTGCCCCGGCGTGATCACGCCGGGCGAGTGCAAGATCGGCATCATGCCGGGCCACATCCACAAGCGCGGCCGGATCGGCATCGTCTCGCGCTCCGGCACGTTGACCTACGAGGCGGTGGCGCAGACCACGGCCGCAGGACTGGGCCAGAGTTCCTGCGTCGGCATCGGCGGCGATCCGGTCAACGGTACCAATTTCGTCGAGTGCCTGGAGATGTTCGTTCGCGATCCCGAGACCGAGGGCATCATCATGATCGGCGAGATCGGCGGCGACGCCGAGGTCAAGGGCGCGGAATTCCTCAAGGCGTCCGGTTCGAACAAGCCTGTGGTCGGCTTCATCGCCGGCCGCACCGCGCCGCCGGGCCGTCGCATGGGTCATGCCGGCGCGGTGATCTCCGGCGGCCAGGACACGGCCGAGTTCAAGGTCGAGGCGCTGCGCGCCGCGGGCGTGCACGTCGTCGATTCGCCGGCCGCCCTGGGCACCGGCATGGTCGAGGCGATGGGCAGGAAACGCTGAAAGCGGGCGGCGACGGCCACCGTCGCCATCTTGTTCGCACTTTCTTCGGGTCGATAGCGGTCGTCAGGGCCTCTTTCTTGCAAGACCCGATTCCAGGAGGCGGCGCCCATCACGCGCCGGCTACGCAATCATGCAGCATGCTGAGCGCAGTTCCTTCCTCTACGGCGCCAACTCGGCGTTCATCGAAGGTCTCTTCGAACGGTTCGCGCGCGATCCGCAGTCGGTCGACGAGAGCTGGCGGACCTTTTTCTCCGAGCTCTCGGCCGAGCAGCGCGAGGTGCTGCGCGAGGTTACCGGCGCCAGCTGGGCGCCCAAGCGCACCCGCGTCGTCGGCGTGGCCGATCCCGACGCGCCGTCGCCGGCGGCCGGGGGCCGCACCGTCAAGGGCGGCAACGGCGCCGCCGCGAGGACCGAGGCGCCGGTGGGTTTCACCGCTGAGCAGCTGCGTGCGGCGGCGCTCGACGCGGTTCGCGCGCGCATCCTGATCCGCTCCTACCGCGTGCGCGGCCATCTGCAGGCCGAGCTCGATCCGCTGGGGCTCGCGCCCCAGCCATACCATCCCGAGCTCGATCCCAAGACGTATGGTTTCGGCGACGCCGACTGGGACCGGCCGATCTTCGTCGACAGCGTGCTGGGCCTCGGCGAGAGCGCGACCCTGCACCAGCTCATGGACGCGCTGCGCCGCACCTATTGCGGCGCCATCGGCGTCGAGTACATGCACATCGGCGATCCCGACGTGAAGGCGTGGATCGAGGCACGCATCGAGAACGACGGCAACCGCACGGATTTCACGCTGATGGGCCGCCGCACCATCCTCGAGCGGGTGGTCGAGGCGGAGAACCTCGAGAAGTATCTGCACGTGAAGTTCGTCGGCACCAAGCGCTTCGGCCTCGATGGCGGCGAATCGCTGATCCCGGCGCTGGAGCAGATCCTCAAGCGCGGCGGCCAGCTCGGCATCAGGGACGTGGTGCTGGGCATGCCGCATCGCGGCCGGCTGAACACGCTCGTGCACGTGCTGCACAAGGGCTACCAGGCGCTGTTCTCGGAGTTCCAGGGCAAGCCCTCGCACCCCGAGGAGATGCGCGGCTCGGGCGACGTGAAGTATCACCTCGGTGCCTCGGCCGACCGCGAGTTCGACGGCAACGTCGTGCATCTGTCCCTGACGGCCAACCCCTCGCATCTCGAAGCCGTCAATCCCGTCGTGCTGGGCAAGGTGCGCGCCAAGCAGGATCAGCGCGGCGATGCCGAGCGCAGCCAGGCGATGGCGATCCTGATGCATGGCGACGCCGCCTTCGCCGGCCAGGGCCTCGTTGCCGAAAGCCTCGATCTCAGCGATCTCGCGGGCTACCGCATCGGCGGCACGATCCACTTCGTGGTCAACAACCAGATCGGCTTCACCACCTCGCCGACCTATTCGCGCTCGGGTCCCTACTGCACCGACGTCGCCAAGATCGTGCAGTGCCCGATCCTGCACGTGAACGGCGACGATCCCGAGGCGGTCGTGCACTGCGCGCGCATCGCCGTGGAGTTCCGCCAGCAGTTCAAGCGCGACATCGTCATCGACATGTGGTGCTACCGCCGGCACGGGCACAACGAAGGCGACGAGCCGATGTTCACCCAGCCGATGATGTACAAGAAGATCGGCAGCCACCCGACGGTGCAGGACGTCTACGCCCGGCGCCTGATCGAGGCCGGCGTGATTGCGCAGGCCGATCTCGACCGCATGGTGGTGGACTACCGCCAGAAGCTCGACGACGCCTTCTCCGCCGCCGCCTCGTTCCGCCCCAACAAGGCCGACTGGCTGGAAGGCAAATGGACCGGCTTCACCACCGCGCCAGGCGAGGAGGACCGCAAGGGCGATACCGCGGTTCCGATCGCCGAGTTGCGCGACATCGGCCTGGCGCTGGCGCGCAAGCCCGAGAACCACGACACCAACCGCAAGATCCTTCGCCAGCTCGAGGAGAAGCGGAAGATGATAGAGGGCGGCGAAGGCCTCGACTGGTCGATGGGCGAGGCGCTGGCCTTCGGCTCGCTGCTGGTCGAGGGCACGCCTGTGCGCCTGTCGGGCCAGGATTCGGGCCGCGGCACCTTCTCGCATCGCCACTCGGTGCTGGTCGACCAGACCAACGACTCCCGCTTCGTGCCGCTCAACGCCATCCGCGAGGGCCAGGCGCGCTACGAGGTCATCGACTCGCCGCTGTCGGAAGCCGGCGTGCTGGGCTTCGAGTACGGCTACTCACTGGCCGAGCCCAACGCCCTGGTGCTGTGGGAGGCGCAGTTCGGCGATTTCGCCAACGGCGCGCAGGTCATCATTGACCAGTTCATCTGTTCGGGCGAGAGCAAGTGGTTCCGCATGTGCGGCCTGGTGATGCTGCTGCCGCACGGCTACGAGGGCCAGGGGCCGGAGCATTCCTCGGCGCGTCTCGAGCGCTACCTGCAGCTCTCGGCCGAGGACAACTGGCAGGTCGTCAACCTCACCACGCCGGCCAACTACTTCCATGCGCTGCGCCGCCAGATGCGCCGGCCGTTCCGCAAGCCGCTCATTGTGATGACACCCAAGTCGCTGCTGCGCCACAAGGAGGCGGTGTCGAGCCTCGCCGACATGGCCGAAGGCACCTCGTTCCGCCGCATCCTCAGCGATCCGGATGCGATCGTCGCTGACGACAAGGTCAGGCGCGTGATCCTGTGCTCTGGCAAGGTGTTCTACGACCTGCTGGCCGAGCGGCGCGCGCGCAAGATCGACGACATCACCATCCTGCGCATCGAGCAGCTCTATCCCTTCCCGCTGCATCGCCTGGCCAGACGGCTGTCGGCATTTCCCAACGCTGACGTCGTGTGGTGCCAGGAAGAGCCGGAGAACGCCGGCGCCTGGCATTTCGTCGACCGGCGCATCGAGAGATCGCTGGCCGAGGCCGGCATCAAGGCGAAGCGTCCGATCTATGTCGGTCGCAAGGAATCGGCATCACCCGCCGTCGGCCTGCTAAAGGCGCATCTCGCGGAGCAGGCCGAACTGGTCGACCGCGCGCTCACCGTCGCCTGAGGACACCATCATGGCTGCTGTCGAGATCAAGGTTCCGACGCTGGGTGAATCGGTCACCGAGGCGACGGTCGCGAAGTGGTTCAAGCGCGAGGGCGACGCCGTCGCCGTCGATGAGGCACTGTGCGAGCTGGAGACCGACAAGGTCACCGTCGAGGTCAACGCCACCGCCGCGGGCGCGATCGGCAGGATCGTCGCCGCCGAGGGCGAGACCGTGCAGGTCGGCGCCGTGCTGTGCGTGATCGAGGCCGGCGCCGCCGCCTCGGCCAAGCCGGCCGCCGCGCCCGCCGCCAGGCCCGCCGCTGCGCCCGCACCTGCGGCACCTGCACCCGCTGCGTCGCCAACGAACCTCGCCGCCTCCGGTCCCGCCGCGCGCAAGCTGGTGGCCGAGAGCGGCATCGATCCGTCGGGCATCGCCGCCACGGGCAAGGACGGCCGCATCACCAAGGCCGACGTGCTGAACGTGCTGGCCGCGCCGCCGGCCACCGCGCCCGCCGCCGCCAAGCCGGCCGTGCCCTCCGGCCCGCGCGCCAATGCCGACCGCGAGGAGCGGGTGCGCATGACGCGCCTGCGCAAGACCATCGCCGCGCGCCTCAAGGACGCGCAGAACACCGCCGCCATGCTCACCACCTTCAACGAGGTGGACATGAGTGGTGTGATGGCGCTGCGCGAGCGCCTGAAGGACGATTTCGAGAAGAAGCACGGCGTCAAGCTGGGCTTCATGTCGTTCTTCGTGAAGGCCTGCATCGCCGGCCTGAAGGAATTGCCGGCGGTCAACGCCGAGATCGACGGCGACGACGTCGTCTACAAGAACTACTATGACATCGGCGTCGCCGTCGGCACGCCCCAGGGCCTCGTCGTGCCCGTCGTGCGCGACGCCGACATGCTGGGCTTCGCCGGCGTCGAGAAGACCATCGGCGATCTCGGCCGCCGCGCGCGCGACGGCAAGCTCGGCATCGCCGACCTGACCGGCGGCACCTTCACCATCTCCAACGGCGGCGTCTACGGCTCGCTGATGTCGACGCCGATCCTCAACCCGCCGCAGTCGGGCATCCTGGGTATGCACAAGATCCAGCAGCGGCCGATGGTCGTCGGCGGCGAGATCAAGGTGCGCCCGATGATGTACCTGGCGCTCAGCTACGACCACCGCATCATCGACGGCCGCGAGGCGGTCACCTTCCTCGTGCGCGTCAAGGAGTGCATCGAGGATCCGGAGCGTTTGCTGCTGGAGGTTTGAACTCAACCGTCATCCCGAGCACAGCGAGGGATCCTTGTATCAGCGCCAAGATCCCTCGCTGTGCTCGGGATGACAGACCGCCCGCCAATCTTGCTGCGTACTTCCCAATCGAAAGCGGATCGTAATCATGGCCGACACCTACGATCTCATCGTCATCGGCGCCGGGCCGGGCGGCTACGTCGCCGCCATCCGCGCGGCGCAGCTCGGCATGAAGGTGGCCTGCGTCGAGAAGCGCAGGACGCTGGGCGGCACCTGCCTCAATGTCGGCTGCATTCCTTCCAAGGCATTGCTGCAATCCTCGCATCTCTACGAGGAGACGGCGCACGACCTGAAGGCGCACGGCATCGTCGTCGGCGAGGTGAAGCTCGACCTCGCCGCCATGCTGAAGCGCAAGGGCGAGGTGGTCGGTGCCACGACCAAGGGCATCGAGTTCCTGTTCAAGAAGAACAAGATCGCGTCGGTGACCGGCACCGGGCGCATCGCGGCCGCCGGCAAGGTCGATTTGGTGGGCGATGACGGCGCGGTGACGGATACGCTGTCGGCGCGCAACATCCTGATCGCCTCGGGCTCCGAGGTGATGCCGCTGCCGGGCGTCGAGATCGACGAGAAGACCATCGTGTCCTCGACCGGCGCACTGGAGATCGAGTCCGTGCCCAAGCGCATGGCGGTGATCGGCGCCGGCATTATCGGGCTCGAGCTCGGCTCGGTCTGGCGCCGGCTGGGCAGCGAGGTCACCGTGATCGAGTTTCTCGACCGCATCGCGCCGGGCATCGACAACGAGGTGGTCAAGCAGTTCGAACGCTCGCTGACGCGCCAGGGGCTGAAGTTCAAGCTCGGCCGCAAGGTCACCGGCGCGACCAGGGGCGCCGCCGGCGTGACGCTCACGCACGAGCCGGCCAAGGGCGGTGCCGCCGAGACGCTCGAGGTCGACGTCGTGCTCGTCTGCATCGGCCGGCGGCCCTATATCGAAGGTCTCGGGCTCGACAGGGCGGGCGTGAAGCTCACCGAGCGCGGCCGCATCGCGGTCGACGCGCACTTCCAGACCAGCGTGCCGGGCATCTACGCCATCGGCGACGTGATCGACGGGCCGATGCTGGCGCACAAGGCGAGCGAGGACGGCGTCGCCTGCGTCGAGACGCTCGCGGGCCAGAAGGGCCACGTGAACTGGGACCTGGTGCCCTCGATCGTCTACACCCAGCCCGAGGTGGCCTGGGTCGGCAAGTCCGAGGAGCAGCTGAAGGCCGCCAACGTCACGTACAAGTCAGGCAAGTATCCGTTCCTCGCCGATCCGCGCAGCCGCGCCAACGGGCGAACCGAGGGCTTCGTGAAGGTGCTGACCGAGGCGAAGACCGACACGGTGCTGGGCGTGCATATCATCGGTGCCGAGGCCGGCACGATGATCGCCGAGGCGGTGCTGGCGATGGAGTATGGCGCCTCGGCCGAGGATATCGGCCGCGTCTGCCACGCCCATCCCACGGTCAACGAGGCGCTCAAGGAGGCCGCGCTCGCGGCCTGGGACAAGCCGATCCATTTGTGAGAGTCTTCGGCCTGCATGCGTGCGGCCTTCCTCTGCCTGATGTTCCTTGTGGCGATCGCCAGTGAGGCCGTCGCCGCGCCCGAGGCCGTGAAGTTCCCCGTCACGGTGCGGCGCGATCAGCTGACGCTCGACGGCAAGCTCTACCGGCCCGCGACCTCGGCACCGCGTCCGGCGGTGATCGTCGTGCATGGCTGCAGCGGCCAGGGCTCGGGCGCGCGCACCTGGGGCACTGTGCTCAGCAAATGGGGCTATGTGGCGCTGGTGATCGACAGCTTCACCGGCCGGGGCGTGAAAGAGGTCTGCACGCGCGCCGGCGGCCGCCGCGTCGATGCGCGCGACCGCGCCTGGGACATCGACGGCGCGGCCTCGTGGCTGAAGACGCAGTCGTACGTGCGGGCTGACCGCATCGGCCTGATGGGCCAGTCGCACGGCGGCGCGGCGACGCTGTTCGCCACCTTGCGCGACCGCGCCGACAAGTCGCCGCCGCCGTCACCTGCCTTCGCCGGCGCCATCGCCTTCTATCCCGATTGCACCCTGCGTGGCCGCACCACGCAGCGATTCGAGGTGCAGCGTCCGCTGCTGATCCTGATCGGCGAGAAGGACGACTGGACGCCGGCCGAGAGGTGCCGCGAGCTGCTGCCACGCCTGTCGGGCACGCCGTTCGAGCTGCACACCTACGCCGATGCGTACCATGCCTACGACAACCCCGGCAGCAAGCTGCGCTATCGCGCCGAGGTCTCCAATCGCAACAAGCCGGGTGGCTGTTGCGGAGCCTGGGTCGGCCACGATGCGCCGGCCTATCGCGATACGCTCGAGCGCGTCGCTTCCTTCTGGCGCCTGCATCTCGGGCCGCCGAACTGATGATGTGGCGCGCGCTCGCCGTCGCGGTGCTGCTGGCCTGGGGCGCGTCGAAGGCCGAGGCGCAGCAGGCCGTGCGCGTGCCGGTCGAGGTCGGCGGCCGCGCGCTGCAGCTCGCCGCCACCCTGTATCGCCCGCGACAGCCCGGCCGGCATCCCGCGGTGGCGCTGTTCCATGGCTGCGGCGGCGTCGGACAGAACGTGCTGCGCATGGCGCAGATCCTGACGGGCAGGGGTTACGTCACGCTCACGGTCGACAGCTTCGGCGCGCGGGCCATCCGCGACGCCTGCACTAGCCGGTGGCCGACGGTCGAGCAGGCGACGGAGCGGGTCGCCGACATCCGCGCCTCGGTGGCGTTCCTGGCGGCGCGCGCCGATGTCGACGCCGCACGCATCGTCGTCATGGGCTATTCGTACGGCGGCGGCGTCGCGCTGCTCTATGCGCTCGACGGAGAACCGGCGGCTCGCGCCGCCGTCGCGGTTTATCCGGATTGCGCCTTACAGGAGCAGCTCGGCGCGACGCTCGCCAGCCGGCGGCCGCTGCTGATGGCCATGGCGGAGCTCGACGACTGGACGCCGGTACGCCAGTGCGAGGCGCTGCTGTCGCGCGTGAAGCGCGGGCGCGATCTGATCGAGACGCGGGTCTATCCCGGTGCGCATCACAGTTTCGATGCTGTCGGCCTGTCGGTGCGCTACCTGGCAACCGCCGGCAATCGCAGCAAGCCGAACAATTGCTGCGGTGCGCACTACGGCTACAACGCGCAGGCCTGGGCGGCATTCCAACGCGACGTCGAGGCCTTCCTGGCGCGAACGCTGCGTTGAGCCTTCACTGTCATCCCTCGTTGCGCTCGGGACGACAGAGGGTCCGTATCAGCTCTTCGCCCTGGGGTGGGCGCGGTCGTAGACCTCGAGCAGGCGTTCGGCGTCGATGTCGGTGTAGCGCTGCGTCGTCGACAGCGAGGCGTGGCCGAGCAGCTCCTGGATGGTGCGCAGATCGCCGCCGGCGCCCAGCAGATGCGTGGCGAAGGAATGGCGCAGGGCGTGCGGCGTGGCGCTCTGCGGCAGGCCGAGCTGGCCGCGCAGGCGGCGCACGGCGCGTTGCACGATGCCGGGATCGAGCGCGCCGCCGCGCACGCCGATGAAGAAGCGGTCGTTGGCCGCCGCCCTGGCGAGGAACGGGCAGGCGGCACGATAGACCGAAAGCTTGGCGACGACCGCCGGCAGCAGGGGGACCAGGCGTTCCTTGTTGCCCTTGCCGCGCACCCACAGCACGTCGGCGCGGCTCTTCAGCAGCTCCTCGACCTGCCGCTTGGTCAGCGACAGCGCCTCGGCGATGCGCAGGCCGGCGCCGTAAAGCAGGGTGAGGATCGCCGCATCGCGGCGCGCCACCCACTCGATGCTGGCGTCGGCCTCCGACTCCGACAGCAGGTCGGCGGCCTCCGCGACGCTGAGCGCCCGCGGCAGCGATTTCGGCAGCTTGGGCGTGCGCACCAGGCCGATGGCCGCGTTGGCGGCGACACCGCGCCGCTCCATGTGACGGAACAGGCCGCGCACCGAGGACAGCGCGCGCGCCGTCGAGGTGCGCGCCAGCCCGTCACGCGCGCGCCGCGCCAGCCAGGCGCGGAAATCGCCGGCACGCAGGCCGGAAAGCGAGCCCACCGTCGGCGGCTCGCCGGTGTGGTGGGCGACGAAGGCGAGAAAATCGGCGATGTCGCGGCGATAGGCGACCAGCGTCTTGTCGGCGGCACGCCGCTCCGAGGCGAGCCACTCGCACCAGCCGGCGATGGCCGCGGCGGTATCGGCGGGCAGCGAGGTTTCGGGTGCCGGTGGAAGAGGCGGTTCGACGCTTTTGGCAGCGCGGCGGGCCAGCGCCGTCACTCCGGCAGATCGAGCCAGGCGCGGATCGTGTTCTCGAGCACGCGCACGAGGAAGAACAGCAGCTCGGTCGACTGGTTGGGACCGAAGGTCTGCGGATCCTTCGAGCCGAAGGCGATCACCCCGTCGGGCGAGCCGCTCGACACCTTCAGGCGGACCAGCACGTCGGAGCGCACATGGCGCGCCACCGACCCGAAGAAGGCTTCCTCGCCCAGGATGTCGGCGCGCAGGCGGCTGTTCATGCCCGGACCCATCGCGGCGTCGATGGCGCCAGGCGCCAGCACGTAGACGCCGCGCACCGGCACGCGGCGCGGGGCCTCCTCGCTGCCTTCGATGGCCAGCGCGATGAAGTCGACATCGAGCAGACCGGGCAGCTCGTGCGTCACGACGTGGATCAGCCGCTCGAAGCTGGTGGCCTGGATCACCGAGAGCACGCCGACATGGATGCGGTTCTGCGTGATCTGGTTGGCGCGGCCGGTGGTGATCAGCTCTTCCTGGCGCGCGCGCAACTTGTCGATGTCGCTGCGCAGGCGCTTGACCATCGCCGCCTGCATGTCGACCACGCCGCTGCCGTTGTGACGCGGCGCGGGCTGCAGGCCCTCGAGCTGCCGGGCGTTCTCGACCAGGAAATCGGGATGCGCGCGCAGATAGGTCAGCACGTCGTCGCGCGTGATCACCCGGGCGTCTCCTGGCGCATCGTCGCTCATGGTCAGCGGATCGCCATCACAGGATCGATTGGCCGGTTTTCTTCCAGTCCGCGAGAAAGGCGTCGAGGCCCTTGTCGGTCAGCGGATGGTTGAACAGCATGCGCAGGATGTTGGGCGGCACGGTCGCGACATGGGCGCCGATCTTGGCGGCCTGCACGACGTGCATGGGATGGCGGATCGAGGCGGCCAGCACCTCGGTCTTGAAGGCCGGGTAGTTGCGATAGATCTGCACGATATCGCCGATCAGGACCATGCCGTCCTCGCCGATGTCGTCGAGCCGGCCGATGAAGGGCGAGATGAACGAGGCGCCGGCCTTGGCGGCGAGGATCGCCTGCGCCGCCGAGAAGCACAGCGTGACGTTGACCATGATGCCTTCGCCGGAGAGCGCCTTGCAGGAGCGCAGCCCGTCCGGCGTCAGCGGCACCTTGATGGTGATGTTGTCGTTGCGGCCGCGACCGATGGCATGAAGCTTGTGCGCCTCCTGCATCATCGTCGCATGGTCGGTGGCGGTGACCTCGGCGCTCACCGGGCCGGTCACGACGTCGGCGATCTCGCGGATCACGTCGAGCATCGGCCGGCCCGACTTGGCGATCAGCGAGGGATTGGTGGTGACGCCGTCAAGCAGGCCGCTGGCCGCCAGCGACTTGATCTCGGCGACATCGGCGGTATCGACGAAGAACTTCATGGTGCGATCGCCAGTCCGGTCGAAGGCGCGAACGGCGGTCTGTGACGACCGCGTCGCGCCGATTACATTGGGGTATGACGTCACGACGACGCGACTTCGTTTCTAACGAAAGCCCCGAGTCCCGGCAAGGCCCGCCGGCCGCCTCGGACAAGGGAGAAGTCGTGTCTGTGCTGTTGCCATTGCCGCTGGGCGAGGCGTACGACTATGCCGTGCCCGAGGGGCTTTTGGCGTCGCCGGGCGATTTCGTGATCGTGCCGCTGGGCAAGCGCGAGACGATCGGCGTCGTCTGGGGGGCGGGCGGCGGCGAGGTCGAGCCCTCCAGGCTGCGCGACATCATCGGCGTGATGCCGGCACCGCCGATGCAGGAGAAGACACGTCGCTTCGTCGAGTGGGTGGCCAGCTACACCGTCTCGCCGCCGGGATCGGTGCTGCGCATGGCGATGAGCGCGCCCTCGGCGCTCGAAGCGCCGCGCACCGAGATTCTCTATCGCCTCGCTGCAGCGCACCAGGAGATCCCGAAGCTGACGCCCGCGCGCCGTCGCGTGCTCGACCTGCTGCGCAATGGGCCAGCCATGGCGCTTGCCGATCTCGCGCGCGAGGCCGGTGTCGGAACATCGGTGATCAAGGGACTTGTCGTCAGTGGCGCGCTCGAGACCGTCGTGCGGCCGCGCATCGGCCAGCGCGCCAGGCCCGACTGGCGCATGACGGGCCCGGCGCTGTCGCTGGCGCAGCGTGCGGCGGCGGACGATCTCGTCGCCAAGGTGCGGTCGCGCAGGTTCAGCGTCACCCTGATCGACGGCGTGCCGGGCGCAGGCAAGACCGAGGTGTACTTCGAGGCGGTGGCGACGGCGCTGGCCGAGGGCCGCCAGGCCCTGGTGATGCTGCCGGAGATCGCGCTCTCGACGCAGTGGCTGGAACGCTTTGCGCGCAGATTCGGCGCGCGGCCGGCGGAATGGCACTCTGACATGACCCCGGCCGAGCGGCGCCAGACCTGGCGCGACATCGCCGAACGCCGTGCCGACGTGGTCGTGGGCGCGCGCTCGGCGCTGTTCCTGCCGTTCGTCGATCTCGGCGTCATCGTGGTCGACGAGGAGCACGATCAGGCCTTCAAGCAGGAAGACGGCGTGATCTACAACGCGCGCGACATGGCCGTGGTGCGCGCGCGGCTGGAGTCCGTGCCGATCGCGCTGGCCTCGGCGACGCCGTCGCTTGAGAGCGTCATCAACGCCCAGGGCGCGCGCTACGACGTGCTGCACCTGCCCGAGCGCCACGGGCCGATGGAGGTGCCGCGCATCGAGATCGTCGACATCCGCCGCACGCCACCGCCGCGCAACCGCTGGCTGGCGCCGCCGGTGGTGCAGGCGGTTCGCGACACGCTGGAGCGCGGCGAGCAGGCGCTGCTGTTCCTCAACAGGCGCGGCTACGCACCGCTGACGCTGTGCCGCAACTGCGGCCATCGCCTGCAATGCCCGCATTGCAGCGCCTGGCTGGTCGAGCATCGTTTCCGCCGCAAGCTGGTGTGCCACCATTGTGGGTATGGCGCGCCGCTGCCGCAGGCATGCCCGGCCTGCGAGGCCGAGGAATCCTTCGTCGCCTGCGGCCCCGGCGTCGAGCGCCTGGCCGAGGAGGTGGTGGCGCTGTTTCCCGAGAAGCGGCTGGAGATCTTCGCCAGCGACACGGTGCCGACCCGGCGCGAGGCGCAGGCACTGGTCGAGCGTATCGCCAACAATGAGGTCGACCTGGTGATCGGCACGCAGATGGCGGCCAAGGGCTACCACTTCCCGCACCTGACCCTGGTCGCGGTGGTCGATGCCGACCTCGGCCTCAACGGCGGCGATCTGCGCGCGGCCGAGCGCACCTTCCAGCTGCTCTACCAGGCAGCCGGCCGCGCCGGCCGCGCCGAGCATCCCGGCCGCGTTCTGCTGCAGACCGCGCAGCCGCACCACCCGGTGATGCAGGCGCTGGCCAGCGGCGATCGGGAGCGGTTCCTGGAGACCGAGGCCAACGAACGCCGGCATGCCGGCTGGCCGCCGTTCGGCCGGCTGGCGGCGCTGATCGTCTCGGGGACCGACGAGCAATCCGTCGATGCCGTCGCCGCGAGGTTGGGCCGGCTGGCGCCATCGGGCGAGGGGGTGCGGGTGCTGGGGCCGGCGCCGGCGCCGCTGTCGCTGCTGCGCGGTCGTTTCCGCCGCCGGCTGCTGCTGAGCGCCGAGCGGTCGGTAAACGTGCAATCGCTGGTCCTGGAGTGGCTCGCCGTGGCCGATATTCCAGGCACCATCCGGGTGCAGGTGGATATCGATCCGTACTCGTTCATGTGAGCGTTTCGCCGCGCCAACGAGTCCCGGCCCGTTTGCTTGCAAGCCCCTATCCCCTGTGCTAGCAACGCCTCGCGTTTTTCCGGGGGTGTCAGTTCTTCGGAAAAACCCTTTTATTTTAAGGGCTCAGGCCCTTTTTCCAGAGGCGTTGGGGACGATATCACCGTGGCGCAGGAAGCTACCGGTCCGGCCAGTCTGGCTGGGCGTTACGCGAGCGCACTGTTCGACCTCGCCGACCAGGCGAAGGCGCTCGATGCCGTCGCCGCCGATCTCACCAGCCTGCGCACCATGATCGGCGAGAGCGCCGATCTGCGCCGCGTGCTGGCGAGCCCCGTCGTGGGCCGCGAGGCGCAGGGCAAGGCGCTGGCCGCGCTGGTCCGGCAGGCCGGCATCGGCGAGCTGGTCACCAAGTTCGTCGGCACCGTGGCGAAGAACGGCCGCGCCCGCGACCTGCCGGGCATGATCTCGGCCTTCCTCGCCGAGCTGGCGCGCCGCAGGGGCGAGACGACCGCCGACGTGGTGTCGGCGACGCCGCTCAGCGATACGCAGCTGAATGCGCTGACCGAGACGCTGCGGCGACTGGTCGGCAACAAGGTTTCCGTTAACGCGCGGGTCGACAGCGATCTCCTCGGGGGACTCGTGGTCAAGGTCGGATCGCGCATGTTCGATTCGTCGATACGCACCAAGCTGCAGCGCCTGCAGCTTGCGATGAAGGGGGTTGCGTGATGGACATCCGGGCCGCCGAGATTTCGGCCATCATCAAGCAGCAGATCGAAGGCTTTGGCGTCGAGGCGGAAGTCGCCGAGGTCGGCCAGGTGCTGTCGGTCGGCGACGGCATCGCGCGCGTGCACGGCCTCGACAACGTCAAGGCCGGCGAGATGGTCGAGTTCCCCGGCGGGGTGAAGGGCATGGCCCTGAACCTCGAGACCGACAACGTCGGCGTCGTGATCTTCGGCGACGACCGCGGCATCCGCGAGGGCGATACCGTCAAGCGCACCGGCGCCATCGTCGACGTGCCGGTGGGCAAGGGCCTGCTGGGCCGTGTCGTGGACGGCCTGGGCAACCCGATCGACGGAAAGGGCCCGATCGCCTCGACCGAGCGCCGCCTGGTCGAGCTCAAGGCGCCGGGCATCATCCCGCGCAAGTCGGTGACCGAGCCGATGCAGACCGGCCTGAAGGCGATCGACGCTCTGGTGCCGATCGGCCGCGGCCAGCGCGAGCTGATCATCGGCGACCGCCAGACCGGCAAGACCGCCGTCGCCGTCGACACCTTCATCAACCAGAAGACCATCAACGCCTCGGGCGACGAGTCGCGCAAGCTGTACTGCGTGTACGTCGCCGTCGGCCAGAAGCGCTCGACCGTGGCGCAGATCGTCAAGACGCTCGAGGACGCCGGCGCGATGGAATACTCCATCGTCGTCGCCGCCACCGCGTCCGACCCGGCGCCGCTGCAGTTCCTCGCGCCCTATACCGGCTGCGCGATGGGCGAGTACTTCCGCGACAACGGCATGCACGCCGTGATCGTCTACGACGATCTCTCCAAGCAGGCCGTCGCCTACCGCCAGATGTCGCTGCTGCTGCGCCGCCCGCCGGGCCGCGAAGCCTATCCCGGCGACGTGTTCTACCTGCACTCCCGGCTGCTCGAGCGCGCCGCGAAGCTCAACGAGAAGAACGGTTCGGGCTCGCTCACCGCGCTGCCGGTCATCGAGACCCAGGCCGGCGACGTGTCGGCCTACATTCCGACCAACGTGATCTCGATCACCGACGGCCAGATCTTCCTCGAGACCGAGCTCTTCTTCCAAGGCATCCGTCCGGCCATCAATGTCGGCCTGTCGGTCAGCCGCGTCGGCTCCGCCGCTCAGATCAAGGCGATGAAGCAGGTCGCCGGCACCATCAAGCTGGAGCTGGCGCAGTACCGCGAGATGGCCGCCTTCGCCCAGTTCGCCTCCGACCTCGACGCCTCGACGCAGCGCCTGCTGGCGCGCGGCCAGCGCCTGACCGAGCTCCTGAAGCAGGGCCAGTTCAGCCCGATGGCGGTCGAAGAGCAGGTGGTGTCGATCTTCGCCGGCACCCGCGGCTTCCTCGACGGCCTGCCGGTGGCGCGCGTCGGCGAGTTCGAGCGCCGCGCGCTCGAGGCGCTGAAGGCGAGCGATGCCACGGTGCTGGAGGCGATCCGCAACGAGAAGCAGATCTCGCCGGCGACCGAGGAGAAGCTGAAGGCCTTCTTCGCCGACTTCGTCAAGAAGTTCGCCTGAGCCCGCATCACAGCTGACGAGCCCAGGCGGACACCTCGATGCCCAGCCTCAAAACCTTCCGGTTGCGGATCCGCAGCGTCCAGTCGACGCAGAAGATCACCAAGGCCATGAAGATGGTCGCCGCCGCCAAGCTGCGCCGCGCGCAGGAAGCGGCGCAGGCCGGCCGGCCCTATGCCCAGGCGATGGACCGCATGCTGGCCTCCCTGGCCTCCGGCATGCTCGGCAAGGCCGGTGCGCCCAGGCTGCTGGCCGGCACCGGCTCGGACAAGGTGCACCTGCTGATCGTCGCCACCGCCGATCGCGGCCTGTGCGGCGGCTTCAACAGCTCGATCGCGCGCGAGGCACGCCGTACCATCCGCGCGCTGCAGGCCGAAGGCAAGACGGTCAAAATCCTGGCGGTGGGCCGCAAGGGCCGCGACCAGCTGCGCCGCGACTACGGCCCGCTGATCGTCGACACCATCTCGGACTTGGGCAAGCCGCGCCTGGGCTTCGCCGATGCGCGCAAGGTCGCCGATCGCGTACTGGCGATGTTCGAGGCCGGCGAGTTCGACGTCGCCACGATCATCTACAACCGCTTCCGCTCGGCGATCAGCCAGATCCTCACCCGCCAGCAGATCATTCCGCCGGCGGTGCCCGAGGCCGAGGCCGGATCGGGCGGCAGTCCCTACGAGTTCGAGCCGGATGAGGAGACCATCCTCACCGAGCTGCTGCCGCGCAACCTCGCCGTGCAGATCTATCGCGCGCTCCTGGAGAACGCCGCCTCCGAGCAGGGCGCGCGCATGACAGCGATGGACAACGCCACGCGAAACGCCGGCGACATGATCAAGCGACTGACGCTGCAGATGAACCGCTCGCGTCAGGCGTCGATCACCAAGGAACTCATCGAGATCATCTCGGGCGCCGAAGCGATCTGAGACGACACGAACCGATCGATACGAGGTAGAGCCATGGCCGCCAACAACATCGGCAAGATCACCCAGGTTACGGGCGCCGTCGTCGACGTGCAGTTCGAGGGTGAGCTGCCGGCCATCATGAACGCGCTGAACGTCGACTCCGACGGCCGCAAGGTCGTGCTCGAGGTCGCGCAGCATCTCGGCGAATCGACCGTGCGCACCATCGCCATGGACACCACCGACGGCTTCGTGCGCGGCCAGAAGGCCACCGATACCGGCGGCCCGATCGCCATGCCGGTCGGCCCGGAGACCCTGGGCCGCATCCTCAACGTCATCGGCGAGCCGGTCGACGAGCGCGGCCCGGTCGGCGCCAAGCAGACCCTGCCGATCCACCGCAACGCGCCGGAGTTCGTCGATCAGTCGACCGAGGCGCAGATCCTCGTCACCGGCATCAAGGTCATCGACCTGCTCGCGCCCTACGCCAAGGGCGGCAAGATCGGCCTGTTCGGCGGCGCCGGCGTCGGCAAGACCGTGACCATCATGGAGCTGATCAACAACGTCGCCAAGGCGCATGGCGGCGTGTCGGTGTTCGCCGGCGTGGGCGAGCGCACCCGCGAGGGCAACGACCTCTATCACGAGATGATCGAGTCGGGCGTCATCAAGCTCAACGACGACGGCACGACCTCGGGCTCGAAGGTGGCGCTGGTCTACGGCCAGATGAACGAGCCGCCGGGCGCGCGTGCCCGCGTCGGCCTGTCGGGCCTCACCGTGGCGGAGTACTTCCGCGACGCCGAGGGCCAGGACGTGCTGTTCTTCGTCGACAACATCTTCCGCTTCACCCAGGCCGGCTCGGAAGTGTCGGCGCTGCTCGGCCGCATCCCATCGGCCGTGGGCTATCAGCCGACGCTCTCGACCGACATGGGCGCGCTGCAGGAGCGCATCACCTCGACCAAGAAGGGCTCGATCACCTCGGTGCAGGCCATCTACGTGCCCGCCGACGACCTGACCGATCCGGCGCCGGCGACCTCGTTCGCCCACCTCGACGCCACCACCGTGCTCAGCCGCTCGATCGCCGAGCAGGCGATCTTCCCGGCCGTCGACCCGCTCGACTCGACCTCGCGCATGCTCGATCCGCGCGTCGTCGGCGAGGAGCACTACAGCGTCGCGCGCGCGGTGCAGCGCGTGCTGCAGCAGTACAAGTCGCTGCAGGACATCATCGCCATTCTCGGCATGGACGAGCTTTCGGAAGAGGACAAGCTGGTCGTGGCGCGCGCGCGCAAGATGCAGCGCTTCCTCAGTCAGCCGTTCCACGTCGCCGAGGTCTTCACCGGCACGCCGGGCGTGTTCGTGAAGCTCGAGGACACCATCAAGGCCTTCAAGGGCATTGTCGCCGGCGACTACGATGATCTGCCGGAGGCGGCGTTCTACATGGTCGGCACCATCGAGGAGGCCGTCGCCAAGGCCAAGAAGATGGCGGCCGAGGCGGCCTGAGCGCAGCGACCGGTCGCGGAGGGCCGTTGAATGGCCAAGGTGGCGTTTTCCCTGGTGATGCCCGAGCGCGAGCTGGCGTCGACCGAAGCCGACATGGTGATCGTGCCTGGCGGCGACGGCGATTTCGGCGTGCTGCCGGGACATATCCCCATGATTTCCACCGTCCGCCCCGGCGTCATCGAGGTGCAGGACGGCGGGAAGATCACCCAGCGCTTCATGGTGGCCGGCGGCTTCGCCGAGGTCACCCGCGAGCGCTGCACGGTGCTGGCCGAGGAGGCCCAGCCCTTCGAGGAGGTCTCCGCCGACCAGCTCGCCAGGCGCCTGCGCGACGCCCAGGAGGCGCTCGCCGAGGCCGCGCCGACCTCCCGTCCGGCGGCCGAGAAGGCCGTTTCCGTGGCGCAGGACCTGCAGCGCGCCTACGCCTACTACGCCGCGCGCTGAACCCTGTTCAGTGCAAATACCCGCACGCCACGGCAGGTTGAAAACCGGCGGTCGGCAATTTTATTTCTGTAGACTTGGCAACCGGCCCGCCCTACCGATAGAGGCGGGGACGGGGATACGTCCAAGGCGTGACCCATGAAGAACTGGACGCTAGACGACATCGCCTGGGACCGGTTCGACTCGAGCAAGGTCGATCCCGAGATCCTGAAGATCGTGAAAGCGGCGGCCATGGTCGAGCGCAACGGCGTCGACTATGGCGTTTATCTGAGCAACGTGTTCGCCGACGATCAGGAATTCAGGGCCCTGGCGCCGGTCTGGGCGCAGGAAGAGGTCGTGCACGGCATGGCGCTGGGCCGCTGGGCGCAGATGGCCGATCCGTCCTTCGACTTCGACGGCGCCTTCAAGACCTTCACCGAGAGCTACAAGCTGCCGCTGGATTCGACCACGTCGGTGCGCGGCACCCGCTCAGGTGAGCTGATGGCGCGTTGCATCGTCGAGACCGGCACCAGCACCTTCTACACGGCGCTGCGCGATCGCATCGAGGAGCCGGTGCTGAAGCAGGTCTGCGCCTTCATCGCCGCCGACGAGCTGCGGCACTACAAGCTCTTCTACACCCACATGCGCCGCTACCTCGAGGTTGAGGGGTTGGGGCGCTTCGGCCGCCTGCGGGTCGGGCTGGGCCGCCTGCGCGAGCTCGAGGACGACGAGCTGGCCTGCGCCTATTTCGCCGCCAACGCCGCGCCCGGCGAGGCGTACGACCGCAAGCGCTTCACCGGCGAGTACATGCGGCGCGCCTATGCGATCTATCGTCCCGGCCATCTCGATCGCGGCGTGGCGATGATCCTGAAGGCCGCCGGCCTGCCGGCCAATGGCCGCCTGCGCGACTGGGTCACGCGGCTGGGCTATCGCGTCCTGCGCAGCCGGGTCGCCAAGTTCGACCGCGCCGCCGCCGCCGTCTGATCTGCATTGTCGTTCCGAGCGCAGTGCGGGACGACGGGTCGTCAATCCAGCAGATCGGCGAACTCGCGCACCACCGCGTCGTAGACATCGCGCTTGAACGGCACGATCAGCAGCGGCAGCTCGGCGGCGCGCGCCCAGCGCCAGGCGCGGAACTCCGGATGCGCGGTGTCGAGCCGGATGTCCGCGTCGACGCCGGTGAAGCGCAGCGCCGCCCATCGCTGTGCCTGGCCGCGATAGCGACCCTTCCACATGGTGCGCGCCAGGTCCGGCGGCAGGTCGTAGGCGAACCAGTCGGCGCTCATGCGCAACAGCTCGGCCTTGCCGGTACCGATCTCTTCCTCGAGCTCGCGCAAGGCCGCCTGCTCCGGCGTCTCGCCACGGTCGATGCCGCCTTGCGGCATCTGCCAGGCGTCCATGCGCGTGTCGAGGCGCTGACCGACGAAGACACGCCGGTCGGGCCCGATCAGCATCATGCCGACATTGGGGCGGTAGCCGGCGGGTGCGCTGGCCGAGCGGAACATGCCGCGGCTCAGCGTGTCGGCGCGGCCGCCGGCGCTAGCGGCGCCCGCGGCAGGCGCTTCTGGCAGCTCTCGGCGCACTCCGTCACGCCGGTGACCGGTGCGAGCAGGATGCCGCGGGTGTGCGCGCCGGCGGCCCAGGCGGCGATGCGGTCGATCGACAGCGGCCGCGCCAAGGACCAGGCCAGGCCGAAACGCACCGTGCGGACGTGCTTCTCGACCTCCTTGAGGCCGGCATCGATATCGCCCGCCGTGATTTCGCGACCATTGGCGTTGAAGCGGTCGACCCAGGCGATCGGGCTGTCGATATCGGTCGAGTAGGGGATTCCCATCTCGCGGCTGATCGCGTGCACCAGCGACTTGCCGTTCCAGCGCTCGAACTCCAGAACCAGCAGGCCTCGGTCGCGAATCTCGGCCAACAGCGGTCGCAGCGTGGCTTCGTCCTCCAGCACTGGGCTGGGCAGCAGCGCCACGCCGACATAGCCCGTCGCCCTGGCCAGCGTAGCGCGCAGGCGAAGGAGGTTCTCTGCCGGCGCCAGCCCCTTCTGCAGCGGCGGCATGCCTCGTTCCTGGACGCCTTGCGGGTTCTGGCTCGGTACCAGCAGCGCCGCCTCCAGGCCGCGTTCACGCGCGCGCTGGATCCAGCGTCCGAGGTTGGGCGTCTCGGGCACGAACACCAGGGTCGTCCCTGGCGGCATCGTCTCGACCGCCTTCTGCGTCAATGGTTCGTTCAGGCCGATGCCGATCACCGCCACGCCCAGGCGCGGGCGCTGGCGATCGAGATGATCGAAGTCGGCGGCATAGGCCAGCCATGGCATGCATCCGCTTCCGGCAATGCGCGGCAAATGCCCGGCCGGGCCGGCCTTGACAAGGTCGGCAGGGTCGGTACCGGGTGGGCACATGCCGATGCGGCGGCTGGGCGCTGGCGGCTTTTCCGGCGGCGGCAGCGGCAGGCCGTTGGCGGCGATCAGGTTGACCGGCGCATCGGCGGCGTCCGCCGCGGCGATGGCCGGCGCCGACGGCGGCGGTGCGGCGGCGTTCGGGAATGCACCCGGCAAGGCTGGTGCTGATGGCACGGCGGCTGCCGGCGGCGTGTCCTGCGGTGCCGGGTCCGGAGCGGGTGGCGGCGGAGCGGCGGCGACCGGTGGCGGCGGAGCGGTGGCCGGTTCGGTCGGTGGCGGCGTGGCCGCGTCCTTCGCGTCCGGCGCCTTCGCCTTGACCGGGGGCAGCTTGACGGTCACCGACGGTGGTGTCGCCGGTGCGGGCGCGGCGGCAGAGGCCGGCGCGTCGGGCGCGGGCGGCTGCGTCACTGCCTGGCCGGCCGTCGTCGGCCGCTCGGGGCGATAGGACGCCAGATGGCCGAGGCTCAAGGCACCGGCGCCCAGAAGCAGGGCGCCGGCGACCGAGTAGGCGACGTAGATACCGGCGCCTCGTGTCTTGCGGGGTACGGGCAACCGGCGGTCGAGGGCGGAGTCCTCGCTCATCGGTCGCCGCTCATCTGTCGCCCCTGGGCCTCACATCACTTGTCGCGGCTGCCGTAGAGTGCGATGCCGCGCACTAGGTCGAGTGCGCGCAGCAACTGGTAGTCCGCCGCCTGCTCCTCCGGCGGCTGACCTGCCGCAGGCTTGGCCGTGTCAGGCTTGCCGGCATCGGGCTTGCTCGCATCGGGCTTGGGCGCCTCGGTCGGCGGCTTGGCCGGCGCCGAGGTGTCGGGCTTGCCGCGTGGATTGTTGATCGATCCGCGCAGGTTCTCCTCGCGCACACCGCCCTGCTGGCGGATGGTCTCGATCTTGGACTGCTCGACCTCGATGTCCGGCTTGATGCCGTCCTTCTGGATCGAGCGGCCCGAGGGCGTGTAGTAGAGCGCGGTGGTCAGGCGGATCGCGCCGCCGCCGGAGACCGGCATGATGGTCTGCACCGAACCCTTGCCGAAGGAGCGTGTGCCCATGATGATCGCGCGCTTGTGGTCCTGCAGCGCGCCGGCGACGATCTCCGAGGCCGATGCCGAGCCGCCATTGATCAGGATCACGACGGGACGGCCTTCGGCAAGGTCGCCGGCCTTGGCCTCCCAGCGCTGAACGTCCTCGGTCTTGCGCGCGCGGGTCGAGACGATCTCGCCGCGCTCGAGGAAGGTGTCGGAGACCGAGATCGACTGGTCGAGAAGACCGCCGGGGTTGTTGCGCATGTCGAGCACCACGCCCTTCCAATTGGTGCCCAGCTCCTTCTTGAAGTTGTTGAGCGCCTCCTGCAGGCCGGCCGTGGTCTGCTCGGTGAACGAGGTGATGCGGATATAGCCGATGTCGCCGCCCTCGACGCGGGCGCGCACCGAGCGCACCTTGATCACGGCGCGCGTCAGCGTGACCTCGAACGGGTCCCTGCCGGCGCGGCGGATGCCCAGCTTGATCGTCGTGTCGACGCGGCCACGCATTTTCTCGACGGCTTCCTGCAGGGTGAGGCCGAGCACCGGCTGTCCGTCGAGCTGCACGATCAGGTCGCCTGGCTGCAGGCCGGCCTTGGCGGCAGGCGTGTCGTCGATCGGCGAGACGACCTTGACGACGCCGTTCTCCATCGTGACCTCGATGCCCAGACCGCCGAACTCGCCGCGCGTCTGGACCTGCATGTCGCGAAACGACTTGGGGTTCATGTAGGAGGAATGCGGATCGAGCGACGACAGCATGCCGTTGATCGCCGCTTCCATCAGGTCTTTCTCGTTGGGTGGCTCGACATAGTCGCTGCGTACCCGCTCGAGCACGTCGCCGAACAGGTTGAGCTGCTGGTAGATCTCGCTGCGGTCGGTCCGCGGCTTGCCCTTGTCGTCGGGCGCCTTGCTTTGGGCGAAGGCGACGGCGGGAAGGGTGAGGAACAGGGCGACCGCCGAGGCGGCCGTCAATCGACGCAGTGTCATGGGACTTGGTCCACCTTTGCCCGATGATCGGGACGTGAAGGTTCTGGGGCGAAAACTACCGCGCGACGGGCATCGGCCTCAAGGCCGGCCAGCTGGCCGCGCGAATTCGTGAGTGGTGGCTCTGGGGTCACGCAACCGCCGCGGTGGGCACCGGCAGCACCGGCGTGCGCGGTGTCGTGCGCAGCAGCGAGGTGCCGGTCATTTCGGCCGGCTGAGGCAGGCCCATCAGGCGCAGCATCGTGGGCGCGACATCGGCCAGCCGTCCGTCGGCCAGCGCGCGCACCTCGGCCGGGCCGTTGTACAGCAGCGCCGGCACGCGGTTCAGCGTGTGCTGGGTGTGCGGTTGGCCGGACTCCGGGTCGAACATCTGCTCGACATTGCCGTGGTCGGCGGTGACGAAGAGGCATCCGCCGACGTGCCTGACCGCCTCCATCAGGCGGCCGAGGCACTTGTCGACTGCTTCGACCGCCTTCACTGCTGCGGCGAAAACTCCACTATGGCCGACCTGGTCGGCATTGGCGTAGTTCACGACGATCAGGTCGAACGCCTTCGCGCTGATCGCCTCGACCAGCCTGTCGGTGACCTCGGGGGCGCTCATCTCCGGCTTCAGATCGTAGGTCGCGACCTTGGGCGAGGGCACCAGGATGCGCTCCTCGCCGTCGAAGACACGCTCCTCGCCGCCATTGAAGAAGAAGGTGACGTGCGCGTACTTCTCGGTCTCGGCGATGCGCAGCTGCCGGCGACCGGCGCGCGACACGGTCTCGCCGAGGCCCATCGCCACCGACACTGAGGGAAACAGCGTGCCGAGGAACGGGTTGAGCGCGCTGGAATACTCGACCAGGCCCAGAGCGGCGGCGAACGACACCAGGCGGCTGCGGTTGAAGCCGTCGAACTGCGGATCGAGCAGCGCCGTCAGCATCTCGCGTGCGCGGTCGGCGCGGAAATTGCCCATCAGCACGCCGTCGCCATCCTTCATGCCGGCATAGTCGCCCACCACCGTGGGCAACACGAACTCATCGGTGAGATCGGCGGCATAGCCTTGTGCCACCGCCTCATCCGGCGTCGCGGCCGTTTCACCCTTGGCGTTGAGCAGCGTCTCGTAGGCCCTGGTGACGCGATCCCAGCGCTTGTCGCGGTCCATCGCGTAGAAGCGGCCGCTGACCGTGCCGATGCGAATCGGCAGACCGGGCTTCAGCGCCGCGACGAAGGCCGCGAGGTACTCGCGCGCGCTCTTGGGCGGCGCATCGCGCCCGTCGAGGAAGGCGTGCACGATGACCGGCACGCCCGCTTCGGCGACGATGTTGGCCAGCGCCGCGATCTGGCCCTGATGGCTGTGCACGCCACCGGGCGACATCAGGCCCATCACGTGGCAGGCGCCCTTGGACTTCTTCAGTTTGTCGACGAAGCCCAGCAGCTCGGGGTTGGCGGCCAGCGAACCATCCTGGATCGCCTGGTCAATGCGCGGCAGATCCTGCATCACCACGCGGCCGCCGCCGAGATTCATGTGGCCGACCTCGGAATTGCCCATCTGGCCGGCGGGCAGGCCGACATAGAGCTCCGATGCGTCGATCAGGCCCTGCGGGCAGGTCGCCACCAGGCGGTCGAAGTTGGGCTTGCGCGCCGCGGCGACCGCATTGTCCGCAGGCTCGGGCCGATGACCCCAGCCGTCGAGGATGCACAGAACGACGGGGCGGGGCGCGGACGCTGACTCGCCGGACATCTACCGACCCTGCGCTGCACCGGCGACGATGGTCGGGCGAGCCCGCGGATCCTCGACCGACTGGAACTTGTTGGGGCAGTTGAGCTCGGTGGGATCGGTGTTCTCGTCCTGGCTCGGCACCTCGATGGCGCAGAACACGAACTCGCCGCGCGGCTCGCCGTCGATGCTGATGTGATAGGTGTAGGTGCCCGGCGGGTCACCCTCGATGATGCACCATGAACGTTGCATGAAGCCCTCGCGCACCATCTCGCGCATGCGCGTGGTGGCCCGCGTCTTCTCGGCGTTGACCTCGGTTTCGGGGCCGGCGATCACGTCCTTGGCGGGCTGCGAGGTCTGCAGCACCTCGACCAGCTGCACGCTGCGATCCGGGCCGCCCAGCCACATGCGCCAGCCGAAGCAGGCCTTGTTGATCAGCAGCGGAATCGCATTGGTCTCGTAATAGCGCGTCGAGCCGTCCTTCTTGGTGATCGACACGAAGGGGATGCTGCGTTGCTTGCCTCGGCTGCGGTCCTGGGCCTGGGCGTCGACGAGCGTCAGGGCCAGAAGCACCGACAGGCCCGCGGTCAATACCGCCCGGACGCTGGCACGGCGAAGGAAGAAGGGCGGTTCACACATGGCTGCGAATGTAAGCGAAGTTTTCCGGCAGAAAAGCGGCAAGACGGGCCAAGGCGCTTCCGTCGCACGGAAAGCTTTTCAGTGCAAACTTAGAAACTGCCGCCAACATGATGAAATCGTTGATCCGACAGCGCCTTCGCAGGATACTGTCGGCAGCTTCCCGGCGGACAAGACCCAATCGGGCGCCCCAAGGCGCCGCCGCCGGCCAATCCCACCCCTCGGGAGCGGCGACATGAGAGTACGCTCGATCTGTATTCTGTCGATCCTTGGCCTGTTCGGGCTGGTCTTGGCGGCCCAGGCATCGCATGCCCAGGGCATGACGCCCGGGCAGGCGGCGCCGCCGCTGCCGAGCCTGGACCTCACCAAGCCCGGCCCGCGACCTTCCGCCGTGACCCAGCAGGCTGCACGGCCGCCCGCCGCCGCGCCTGCGGTGCCGGTCGCGCCCAAGCCGATCACGACCAAGGCGCCGCCGGCCACCGCCAAGGCCGCGCCGGCCAGGACCACGCCCGGCACCGCCGTAAAGAAGACCACCAAGGTCGTGCCCAGGGCGGCAAAGGGCAAGCCGGCGAAAACGAAGCCGACCACCCAGACCGCGGCCCGGGATCGTTAAGGCAGGCTCCGGTCGGTCAAACTCAATTGTCATCCCGAGCGTAACGAGGGATCCAGGGTTCGCCTGGATCCCGCGCTACGCTCGGGAGGACAGGGTGATCCATCTTCGCGGGATCGGCCCTAGGCACCGTCCGCCGCCAGGCTGTTGCGGATGGCGGTCATCTTGCCGCGATGGCCGCTCCAGTGTGCGCCGGCCGACAGTCCGCCATCGACGCCGATCGCCTGCCCGTTGACGAAGCGCGCCTCGTCGCTGGCGAGGAAGACGATGATGTCGGCGATGTCCTCGACGCGCCCGACTCGCGGAATGGGATGCACCGCGGCGAAGGCGGCATCGACCTTCTGCGGTTCGGCCTCGATCGCCTGTGCGCCGATGCCGAGGCCCTCCAGCACCATCGGCGTGATGGTGTAGCCCGGGCACACCGCGTTGGCGCGGACGCCGAACTCGCCCAGCTCCAGCGCCAGGCCCTTGGTGAAATGCACCACCGCGCCCTTCGCTGTCGAATAGTCGTGCGGCGTGGCGCCGGCCACGAGCCCCGCGGCGCTGGCGAGGTTGACGATGCTGCCGCTGCGCCTGGGCTTCATCACCGCCGCTGCGTGCTTGGCACCGTAGACCACCGAGCGCAGCAGCACGTTCATGGCGCGGTCCCACGCCGCCATGTCGAGCTGCTCGATCGGCACCGCGCCCTGGCCGCGGATGCCGGCGTTGCTCAGCAGGATGTCGAGCGGGCCGAAGCGGCGTCCGGCCTCGGCCACGGCAGCGGCGATGTCCTCCTCGCGCGTGACGTCGGCGCGGCGATAGGCGGCGGCGCCACCCAGCGCCCTGGCCACTTCCTCGCCCTTGGCGTCCTGGATGTCGGTGAGCAGCACCCTGGCGCCCTCGGCGACGAAGCGCTCGGCGGTGCGCCGACCGATGCCGCTGGCGGCGCCGGTGATCATCGCGACCTTGCCGGCCAGTCTTCCGCTCATGCGCCGCTCCCGTTGTAACGCCTGACGTAGTCGCGCTTCAGCTCGCCCACGATGTCGGCCACCGTCTCGACCCGGTCGATCGAGCCGATGCCCTGGCCGGCACTGAAGATGCCCTTCCACGGCTTGGGCACGTTGCCCAGCAGGCCACGATAGCGATAGCCGTCTTCGCGCGGCTTGAGCGTCTTGGGGTCGAGGCCCGAAGCGATCAGGCTGGGCTTCAGCCAGCTCGCCGTGGCGCCGGTGAGGGCATTGCTGATGACCAGATCGTCGACGCCGGCCTCGACGATCATGCGCTTGTGCTCGGGCTCGGCCAGGCTCTCGGGCGTGGCGATGAAGCGCGTGCCCATATAGGCCAGATCGGCGCCCAGCACCTCGGCGGCGCGGATGCCCACGGCATCGCCGATCGCGCCGCCCAGCACGATCGCGCCATCCCACCAGCGCCGCACTTCGCGCACGAAGGCGAAGGGCGAGACCGCGCCGGTGTGACCGCCCGAGCCCGAGGCGACCAGCGCCAGCCCGTCGACGCCGCAATCGGCCGCCTTGCGCGCCAGCGCCGGACTGTTGGCGTCGGCGATCACCAGCCCGCCATAGGCGTGCACCGGCTCGACCACGCGCTTGGGACTGCCCAGCGCCGTGATCACGATCGGCACGCGATAGCGCACGATCAGCTCGAGGTCCTCGTCGAAGCGCGGGTTGCTGGTGTGCGTGTTGATGTTGGCTGACCACGGGGCGACGTACGCCGCCGGATCGCTGCGCTGCATCTCCTCGAGCCGCGTGACGATGTCGTCGAGCCAGGCGATCAGCTCGGCAGTCGTGCGCCGATTGAAAAGGGGAAACGAGCCGACGATGCCGGCGCGGCAGGCCGCCACGACGAGATCAGGACCGGAGATCAGGAACATCGGCGCGCAGATCACCGGCAGCGCCAGTTCCTTTTTGAGGTGCTCGACCGTGAGCTTCTCGGCGATCATGGAAACTCCAGCACGGCCTTGCCCACCACCTTGCGATCCAGCAGCAGCTGCATCGCCTCGGCGACGCGCTCCATCGGCAGAAGATGCGAGATGTGCGGGCGCATCACGCCCTGCGCGGCGAGCCTGGGCATCGTGACCTTGTAGTCCTCGGCATAGGCGGCATCGTAGCGCGCTGCCTCGCCCGCGCGCACGCCCAGCACGGTGAGGCACTTGATCAGGATGTGGTTGCTCATCAGCTTCGAAGGCCCGCCCGAGGTGAAGCCGATCACCGCCAGTCGCCCGCCGAACGCCGCGCAGCGCACCGACTTCTCCAGCACGTCGCCGCCCACCGGATCGTAGATGACGTCGGCGCCGCGGCCCCGGGTGATCTCCTTCACCGCGGCGACAAAATCGCTGGTCCTGTAGTTCACGACATGATCGGCGCCGCCATGGTTGCGCACGACCTCGAGCTTCGCATCGTCGCCACCCGTCGCGATTACCTTCGCACCCAGATGCTTGCCAAGTTGCACGGCGGCGAGCCCGACGCCGCCCGTGGCACCATGGACCAGCAGCGTCTCGCCCGCCTTCAGCGCCGCGCGATGCACCACGCCGTGATACGCCGTCTGCGCGCCGACGCGAAAGGCCGCGCCCTCGGCGAACGACCAGCCGTCCGGCACCTTCATCGCAATGCCACTTGCCGGCACCGCAACCTGCTCGGCGAAGGCACCCGGCCGCTTGCCGAAAATCACGCGGTCGCCGACGGACCAGCCCGACACACCATCGCCCAGCGCCAGAATCTCGCCGGCGGCTTCCATGCCGGGCGTGAACGGCAACGCCGGCTTGTGCTGATAGCCGCCAGCGACCATCAGCACGTCGGGAAAGTTCAACGCCGCCGCGCGCACACCAATCAGGACCTCGCCCCTGCCTGATGTCGGGGCCGGCAGGTCGACGATCTTGAGGACGGAGGGATCGCCCAGTTGCTCGCACAAGACCGCGCGCATGCGGAATCCAGGTGGTGATACGCCGCGCGGACGATAGCGGGCAGGCCGCGAGAGCGGAACCGGCCAATTCCGCCGGTCAAACGGGGCGATGCAGGTCAAATCAATGCTGTCATGCCGAGCGCAGCGAGGGATCTTGACGCTGACGAAAGATCCCTCGCTGCGCTCGCGATGACAGAGGGCATGTGTACCCTCCGAGCTCTAATCCAGCTCGAAGTCGTCCTTGTAGTCGATCTTCAGCGCAGGATCCTGCTCCTCCTTCAGGAGGATGCAGTTGCCGACCACCAGCACCTCGATCTCGCTGCCCATGAAGCAGCGGAAGGCGTCCTCAGGCGTGCAGACGATCGGCTCGCCGCGCACGTTGAAGCTGGTGTTGACGATCACCGAGCAGCCGGTCTTGGCGCGGAAGCGCGCGATCAGATCGTGATAGGCCGCGTTGGTCTCGCGATGCACGGTCTGGATGCGCGCGGAGTAGTCGACATGCGTGACGGCCGGGATATCGGAGCGCGGCACGTTGAGCTTGTCGATGCCGAACAGCGCCTGCTCTTCTGATGTCATCTCGCGTCGGCGCTCCGGGCGCACCGGTGCGACCATCAGCATGTAGGGGCTGTCGGCCTCGAACTCGAAGTACCGGCCGACGTCCTCGCGCAGCACCGCCGGGGCGAAGGGCCGGAACGACTCGCGGTACTTCACCTTGAGATTGAGCATCTTCTGCATCGAGGGCGAGCGCGCGTCGCCCAGGATCGAGCGGCCGCCCAGCGCGCGCGGGCCGAACTCCATGCGCCCGCGCATCCAGCCCACAGCCTTCTGGCCGGCCAGCGCCTCGGCCGTGGCTTCGATCAGCGCCTCGTAGCTGAGTTCGTGCACGACGGCGCCGGCCGCCCGCAGGCGCGACGCCGCATCCGCGTCGTAGCTCGGGCCGAGATAGGAGCCGGCCATGCCGTCGAGCGCGCCGTTGAGCCGGCGCGGCTGGCGGTGGAAGCCGTGATAGGCGGCGAAGGCCGCGCCGACCGCGCCGCCGGCGTCGCCCGCCGCCGGCTGCACCCAGACCTGGTCGAAGATGCCCTCGCGATGGATCTTGCCGTTGGCGACGCAGTTCAGCGCCACGCCGCCGGCGAGGCACAGGTTCTTCAGGCCCGTCTCCTTGCGCACCGAGCGCGCCAGCCGCAGCACGATCTCCTCGGTCACCGCCTGTACCGAGGCGGCGAGGTCCATCTCGCGCTGCGTCAGCAGCTTCTCCGGGGTGCGCGCCGGGCCACCGAATAGCGCATCGAACTTCGCGTTCGTCATGCGCAGGCCGGTGCAATAGTCGAAGTACGACTGATCGAGGCGGAAGGTGCCGTCCTCCTTCAGGTCGACCAGGTTGTCGAGGATGGTCTGCAGGAAGCGCGGCTCGCCATAGGGCGCGAGGCCCATCACCTTGTACTCGCCGGAGTTCACCTTGAAGCCGGTGTAGTAGGTGAAGGCCGAGTAGAGCAGGCCGATCGAGTGCGGGAAGTGCAGCTCGCGCAACATCTCCAGATCGTGGCCCTTGCCGTGCGCCAACGACGTCGTCGCCCATTCGCCGACGCCGTCCATGGTCAGCACGGCGGCCTCCTCGAAGGGCGAGGGGAAGAAGGCGGACGCCGCGTGGCTCTGGTGGTGCTCGCCGAACAGCAACTTGTTCTGCCAGTCGAAGTCGGGCGCGTGCTTCTTCAGCTCGTCGCGCAGCAGGGTCTTCTGGAACAGCTTCTCGCGCAGCCACAGCGGGATGGCCATGCTGAAGGAGCGGAATCCCCTGGGGGCGAAGGCGAGATAGGTCTCCAGCAGCCGCTCGAACTTCAGGAACGGCTTGTCGTAGAAGGCGACGTGGTCGATGTCGGCGAGCTTCAGGCCGGCGTGATCCAGGCAATAGGCGACGGCATGCTCGGGAAAGCGTGCGTCGTGCTTCTTGCGCGTGAAGCGCTCCTCCTGGGCCGCCGCCGCCAGGGTGCCGTCGACGACCAGCGCCGCGGCGCTGTCGTGGTAGAAGGCGGAGAGGCCCAGGATGCGCATCGGCTCTCAGAAGATCGTGTAGATGAAGGGCGCGATCGCGCTGCCCTTGGTCAGCACCAGCAGGCCGCCCAGCAGCACCATCATGATCAGGATCGGCAGCAGCCAGAACTTTTTGCGGACCTTCAGGAAGTCCCAGATCTCTTTCAAGAACCACATTTCAGCCAATCCCTTCAGAATTGCTTGCGCATCGTCTCGGGCGGCGGGCCCGGCGGCGTGCGCTCGATCCAGTAGCTCGAGGCGCCGCGGTCGAACTTCAGGCGCAAGAGATCCTTGCCGCGTGCCCGCATGATCAGGCCGATCGGCACCACCGAGAGGAAGAACAGCAGGCCGAGCACGACCGGCGCGACGATCCGGCCCAGCAGGAGGCCGAACTTCATCCAGGCTCGGTTGAGCGGCGCCAGCAGGCCGGCGGCGACGAAGGAGACGATCAGGAACGCCGCCGCGATGCCGGTTGCCCACGGCCACATCCAGCCGTGCCGCCACGCCGAGATGGCGGCGACGATGGCGAAGAAGCCGGTGAACACCAGCCCGAACGAGCGGTTCGAGCTGCCCTGGACCTCTTCCTCGCGCGTCAAATCCTCATGCAAGCCGTGGCGTGCCGCCATCCCGGTTCATCTCCCTCCGCTTGGGCGCTCGGCGCCATGATACATCAGCTCAGCCCGCATATCGCCGGGCGAGCAGCTTGGCCAGGAAGTCGTTGAGCGGCGGGGCCGGATGCCCGTCGCCGGGGATCAGCATCTGCGCCGGCGTCAGCCCGGCCTGCTTCAGCACCTCGGGCACCAGGATCAGCGTCCCGCCGGCCCGTTCGATGGCCGCCGCGACCCGGGGCCGGTACAGGCCACAGGCGTGATCTTCGGTCCAGTACAGAACCACGAGATCGACGCCATAGCGCCGCCCGACCTCCTCACGAATCTGTCGCAGCAGCGCCTCGAACAGGTTGATCTGGTACGGGCTGCGCAGGATCGGCCACAGCAGATTGGCGAGCTCGGACTCGCGCAAGGCGGCGCTGATGTGCAGCGCGCTCCTGCTGCGCCGCCGCTCGGCGTCGCCCTTGTTGCCGGTGTGGCGCGCTCTGCCGTCTTGCTGGACTTCGTATTGCGGCGCGTCGAGCCAGCCCTTCTTGTCGCCCGCGGCGCGCGCCAGGTGATCGTCGATGACCCACAGGAAGGCCGCGCGCACCCTGCCCTTGACCGCGCGGTCGACACGACCGGTCTGCAGCTGCAGCAGCACGTGATGCGGGCCGTAGCCGGGAACCCCCAGATTGGCGACGTGGAAGGCGCCCGCCGTCTCGGTCGCGAAACGTACCGGCAAGGTGTCGGCATCGCCGATGCCCTCGCCGAACATGAAGGAATCGCCCAGGAACAGCACCGTCTCGTCGGCGCCATCGCCGCCCGGCGTAACGCGCAGGCCGCGCGCATCGATGGTGTAGGTCGCCTCGTCGATGACGCGGCCCGCGCGCTCGCGCCAGGTGCGCACAGTCGCGGACGGCCGCGGCGTCCAGCCCAACCCGGAATCGGTGACATAGAGCGAACCGTCGAAGCGCCGCACCGCGGTCTCGGCGGGCGGGGCGGCCGTCAGGCCGAGGACCGCCTCGGCAGCCAGCAGCCCGAGCAACAGGGCACTGGCCACGGTCGCGGCGTTGCGGGCGGATTTGACGGGCGCGAGCACCGCCACCGCCACGCCGGCGGCCGCCGCCAGCGCGACGCCGGCGATCACCGACATCATCAGGCCGATCCCGGCCGCGATGGCGGCGGTCAAGCCGACGAGCAGGATCAGCCAGTGCAGCAGCGAGCGCATCACGGTTCGCCGGCCAGGCCGCCGTTAGGGTGCCATGCGCCGCGCCAGCGCATCGGCGATCGCCTGGTTGAGGCGCTGGTTGGGATGGCCATCCTCGGGGATCAGCGCGGTCTCCAGGGTGAGGCCGGCAGGAGGCATCAGATCGGGAATGAACAGCAACTGAGCGCCGGTCCGCTCGATCATCCAGGAGATGGTCGTCGGATAGAAGCGCGACGGGTCCTTGCTCCAGTAGATCACCGTGAGCTCGACGCCGTAACGCTCGCGCATCAGCTGGCGGATGCGCCCGACAATGGCCTCCGACAGCTTCAGCTGCGGGTAGACGCGCACGATGCGCCTGACATGCGGGGCGATGGTCGAACCTTTCACTGCTTCCGCGACGGCGCGCTCGACCGACCCGCGGCGGTCCCACACCTCGGCAGCGGTGCCGACCAGCCGCAGGCCGTCGGCGGTGCGCTCATACTGCGGCGCGACCCTCCACCACCACTCCTGGGCCTTGTCGCCGGCGGCACGCGGCAGCTGGTCGTCATTGAAATAGAGGACGGCACCGCGCACCTTGCCTCGGCCGGCGATGGCGCGGTCGACCACGCGCTCCTCGATCTGCCGCAGCACCTGGTGCGGTCCGTAGGCCGACACGCCGAGATTGATCACGTGGAAGCGGCGCCCGGAACTGACCGCGAAGAGCTGCGGCACCGTCGCGGTGTCGGGCAGGCCGTCGCCGAACATGAACGAATCGCCCATGAACAGCACTGTCTCGCCGTCTGGATTGCTATCGGGCGTCACGCGCTGGCCGCGCGCATCGATCGTGTACCGGGCGTCGTAGATGGTGTGGTTGCCGCGGGCGCGCACGGCGCGGATCACCGAGGACGGGCGCAGCTTCCAGCCCAGCGCCGGGTCGGGAACGAACAGGGATTCCGGCTCGAAGCGCGGGAGCAGGTTGGCAATCGGCGCAGCCGGTCCCGCATTGCCGTTGGCGGGAGGGTCAGGGGGCCGCTGGCTGTAGGCGACCACCCCTTCACCGATCAGCAGGCAAACGAAGACGGTGATGAATGTGACGGCGGTGTTGCGGACCGCCCGGGTGTTCAGGAAGACGGCCGCGACTACTGCGCCGACGGCAGCGAAGACCGCCGCCCACATCATCGAGCGCAACGCCAGGATACCGATCGCGATACCGGAGACGATCACCGCGGCGAGCAGGAACCAGTGCAGCGCCGCGCGCAACAGGGATTGCATGCCCCGTCACTATCCCGGCGACCGGGACGAGGCAAGCCGCGTAAGGCCGCGCTACCTGCTCTGTTTCTACTCGGCGGCCCGGGACGTGCCCGCCTCGGCCAGGGCATGACCCAGGATCGAGACCAGCATGCGACGCATCACCGACGCCGCGCCACGCGGCTCCAGGCCGTACTGCAGGCGAAGGTTGGCCCAGGTCTCCCAGTCCATCGCCGCGGTCAGCGCGTCGAGGGTCTCCTGGCGGACCGCGGGCGGCAGCCGGTCGAGCTCGGGCCGCAGCACCTGCTCGGAGCGGAAGCGGGCATACATGCGGCCGGCACGGGCGCGCTCGGCCAGCGAGGCGGAGCCCGACTGGTGGATCGCGGCCGAGCGCAACAGCGGCATCAAGGTCTCGCAGATCTCGGCGCGCTGCTCGAGCAGGGCGGCGACGCGATCGTCGAGCGAGGCCGATTCGGGAATCGCCCGGGCCAGCTTCAGGACATCGCGCACGACGCGGTCGGCGACGGCAATGAACAGCGCCTCTGTATCTGCGAAGTGCTGGAAAATCGAGCGAACGGAAACCCCGGCGCGATCGGCGATCACCGCCGTGCGCGGCTGGGCCTCGCCCTCGCGGATCAGGTCGAGGGCGGCGCCTACGATGCGCTCGCGGGTCCTTTCGGACCTGAGCGTACGTCCGTCGACCTTGGCGGCCTGCACCGGCTTGGGATCGGTTACGATGGGCCGATCAAGCCGGATGGTGGGGTCATCGACCATCCAATAATTGCTCATGTTACGCCTTAAATATAAATTTTAACTGCAATATCGGGCCACGTTATCCTTCGCCGCCGAGGCAAAGTGTTAAGTCATCATCAATCCAGCGTTATTTGTTGCTGACCATAGAACAGCAAGGACTAATCGACCCATAGTGGTTGCAGCCTGCTCAGGGGCCATTCCTTGACGTTGGCGCAAGGCGATCCAGCAATCCCAGTCCGCCACTGCCATCAGTTCGATGATTGTTTCGGCCCGCGCCGTGCTCGTCAGTGAAGTGAGTTCAGGATGGAAAATTGTTTCCAGATGATGCCTTAGCAGCGACCGGCGACGTTCGGCCCGCTCGAGCAGGGCAGCGGGCGGCGGGTTGAGCTGGCGGCTGGCGAGGACGGCGGGCATCACCCGCTCGTACACCGCCGCTTGCCGCTGGCTCAGTCGCTGCGCGCGCTCGTGAAGCGGGCCGCTGATGTCGATATCCTGCGGTACCTCGTCCAGATCATCGGCGATCGCGTCGACCACGGCCAGGAACAGCGTCTCGACATCCTGGTAGTGCTGGAATACCGAGCGCACCGAGACGTCAGAGCGCCGTGCGACATCGGCCACCTTGGGCAGGCGGGCCTGCTCCTCGACCAGCGCACGGGCACCAACAATGATCTTGCGACGGGTGCTCTCGGCCCTGAGGTTGCGGCCATCGATTCGCGGCGTGTCGGGCGTCTCGGGGGCGGCGTGAATCGACATGATCAGGAATATCTCCAAAACGGCTGCAAGGCCCGGAATCGCGGGATCCCGGGCTCAACTCTCCAGCGGCTGGCTGCCGTCTGCAGATCGGAAGGACGCGGTGCACCGTCCGTCGTGTCGCTCGCGCCACCTCGCACGCGGCGATACGCTACCCACCATAGCGCGTCTGGACGGCGGGATATCGACGATGCGCGCCATCTAGTCGGGCTTTGTGTTCGGATCAAGTCCTCTGGCCATTAGCATGCGTCACGTCAGTCATTCCTTGTGCGGAGATCAGTGAATGCCGGAAAAGATCGAGGCCGTGTTGTGGGATTTTGGTGGCGTGATTCTGAGCTCGCCATTCGACGCCTTCGCCGCGTACGAGCGCGAAGCCGGCCTTCCCGAAAATTTCATTCGTGGATTGAATGCCCGCAACCCCGACAGCAATGCCTGGGCACGAATGGAAAGAAGTGACATCAGCCGCGAGGAGTTCGTCGTCGCCTTCGAAGCCGAGGCGCAGGCTGCCGGACACCGGATCGATGGCCGACGCGTGCTGGCCTCGATCAGCGGCGAGATCCGCCCGGAGATGGTCGAGGCGCTCAGGCGGGTACGATCGCGTCACCGGGTCGCATGCATCACCAACAACATGAAGGCGGGCGATGGACCGGGCATGGCTGCTTCGGCCGAGCGGGCGCGTCAGGTATCTGAGATCATGGACCTGTTCGAGCATGTCGTGGAGTCGAGCCGGCTCGGCATGCGCAAACCCGACCCGCGCATCTACCGACATGCGTGCGACTTGTTGGGAGTCGAGCCCGAGGCCTGCGTCTATCTCGACGACCTCGGCATCAACCTGAAGCCGGCGCGGGCGATGGGCATGCGCACCATCAAGGTCGGCGATCCCGCACTCGCCATCGCCGAACTCGAAGCGATGGTTGGCTTTACGCTGCGGTGACGACCACCGTAGAGGTGGAAATACCGATTTCGACCAAGCCGTGGGATCATCACCGGAATAGGGGCGCGGCAAGGCAACGAAAGCCGTCCAGCCATGTGAAACCATAGCAAGGGCGCAGCCGCAGGGGCGCAATGCACGAAAGGAAGCGGGTCATGAGCTGGCAGCCGGAGATCGACGAACTGCGCCGCCGCGAGGCGATGGGACGGCGCATGGGCGGGCCCGACAAGATCAAGCGCCAGCACGACGGCGGCAAGCTGACGGTGCGCGAGCGCATCGACCGGCTGCTCGATCCCGGCAGCTTCCACGAGATCGGCGCGCTGGGCGGCAAGGCGCAATACGATGACAACGGCGACCTGCTGGATTTCCAGCCCTCGAACTTCGTCTGCGGCCGCGGCCGCATCGAGGGCCGGCCGGTGGCGGTGGGCGGCGACGACTTCACCGTGCGCGGCGGCGCCGCCGACGCGGCGATCCACGAGAAGCAGGTGATCGCCGAGCGGATGGCTGGCGAGCTCGGCATCCCCATCGTGCGTCTTGTCGACGGCACTGGCGGCGGCGGCTCGGTGAAGTCGTACGAGGATACCGGCCGCACCTACGTGCCGCGCAATCCCGGCTGGGAGGAGGTCTGCGACAACCTCTCGAAGGTGCCCGTGGTCGCGCTCGGCCTTGGTTCGGTCGCGGGCCTTGGCGCTGCGCGTCTGGTCACCAGCCACTACTCGCTGATGGTCAAGGGCATCTCGCAGATGTTCGCCGCCGGCCCGCCGGTCGTGGCGCGGCTGGGCGAGCCGGTGACCAAGGAGGAGCTGGGCGGCACCGACATCCATTGCCGCAACGGTTCGGTCGACGACGAGGTCGAGAGCGAGGAGGAGGCCTTCGCGCGCACCCGCAAGTTCCTGTCCTACCTGCCGTCCTCGATCGACGGCCTCGCCGCGCGCGGGCCGATCACCGACGATCCCAACCGCGCCGATCCGAAGCTGATCGACCTCGTGCCGCGCGACCGGCGCAAGGTCTACCAGATGCGCGCCATCATCCGGTCGTGCGTCGATCAGGACAGCTTCTTCGAGATCGGCAAGCTCTACGGCCGCTCGATGATCACCGGGCTGGCGCGCATCGATGGCTGGCCGGTCGCCGTGCTGGGCGGCGATCCGTATTTCTATGCCGCCGGCTGGACCGCCGATACCGCGCACAAGGTGACGCGCTTCGTCGATCTCGCCGAGACCTTTCACCTGCCCGTGGTGCATTTCGTCGACTGCCCGGGCTTCGTCATCGGCGTCGCCGCCGAGACCGCCGCCACCATCCGCCACGGCGCGCGCGCCATGACGGCGATCTACCAGGCCAAGGGGCCGTGGTGCTCGATCCTGATCCGCAAGGCCTTCGGCGTCGCGGGTGCTGCGCACCAGAACTGGGGCCACTACAATTTCCGCTACGCCTGGCCGTCGGGCGACTGGGGCTCGCTGCCGGTCGAGGGCGGCATCGAGGCCGCCTACCGCGCCGAGCTCGAGGCGGCGCCGGATCGCGCGGCGCACATGGCCGAGATCCTCGCCCGCCTCAATAAGGTGCGCTCGCCCTTCCGCACCGCCGAGGCCTTCGGCGTCGAGGAGATCATCGATCCGCGCGACACGCGCCGCCTGCTGTGCGACTTCGCCAACCTTGCCGCGCCGATGCGCCGGACCGGGCCGCGATCGTTCGGCTACCGACCGTGAGTGAGGGGCCTTCGAGGCGCCGCCCGGTCAAGCCGATCACGGTGAAGCGGCTGGAGAACATCGCGGCCGCCTATGTCGACCGCTACGCCAGCTCCGCCGGCCGGCTGCGCGACGTGCTGCAGCGCCGCGTGCGCAAGGCGCGTCATGCCGAGGCGCCGGTCGTGGACGGCGCCGAGGCGGTGATCGACGGCATCGTCGCGAAATACGTAAGGGCGGGTGTCCTGAACGACCGCCGGTTCGCCGAGCACAAGGCGGACTCGCTCAGCCGCCGCGGCACCTCGCAACGGCGCATCCGCGAGAAGCTGGCGCTGGCGCGCGTCGGGCGTGACGACGTCGATCGCGCGCTGGCGAGCCTGCGCGACGCGACTGACGGTGACGGCGAGTTCGCCGCCGCCGTGGCTCTGGCGCGGCGGCGAAGGCTCGGGCCCTTCGCCGATCCCGCGATCCGGCGCGAGCGGCGCGACAAGCACCTGGCGGCGATGGGCCGCGCCGGCTTCGCCTTGGGGCTTGCGCGCCGCGTCATCGACGCCAAGGATGAGGACGCGCTGCGGGAGTAAAGCGATGTCGATCGTGCGGATGGCTGCAATTGTGATGAGCCTCGCGATCGGGCTGGCGCCCGCTCTCGCGCAGTCGCCGCAGCAGAGCAGCAAGAAGGGCGGCGCGGTCGCCGAGACGGTGCGGCAATGGGGCCTGCTGGGCATCTGGTCGGTCGAATGCGGCCGGCCGCCCGGCGGCAACCACATCCATATCGGCTACGTGGAGTGGATGGGCGGCAAGGTCATGACCGAGCGCGACTACGGCGATCCGCGGCGCAACGACAGCAACGAGATCACCGACGCGACGATCAACCCGGATGGCTCGTTGACCCTGGTGGCCGACTTCCAGTCGCTCGGCGGTCAGATCCGCACCTTCGCCCTGATGCGCGACAGGCCGGACCGGCTGCGTGCGATCTGGAATCGCGGACCGGACGGCGCCTACTCCGTGAAGGACGGTCGCTTCACCGGCAACGGCAACGAGACGCCGTGGCAGTACAAGTGCCGCTGAAAGGGCGCGACATGGCAACGGGCAGGACGGTCGTCATCTGGCACAACCCGCGCTGCACCAAGTCGCGCGAGACGTTGGCGCTGCTGCGCGAGCGGGGCGTCAAGCCGGTGGTGCGCGAGTACCTGAAGGAACCGCCTTCGAAGCAGGAGGTCGAGACCCTGCTCGATCAGCTCGGTGTCGAGCCGCGCACGCTGGTGCGCGACGGCGAGGCGGCGTTCAAGGCGTCGGGCAGAAAGGCCGCGACGCTCACGCGCCAGGACGCGGTCGAGCTGATCGCCCGGCATCCCATCCTGCTGCAGCGGCCGGTGGTCGTGTCCGGCGGCAAGGCGGCGATCGGCCGGCCGCCCGAGGCGGCGTTGTCGATCCTGCCGAAATAGCGAACACCCATGATCGCGCGCCTGCGGCTGTGGTCGGGCATCGTGCTCTTCGCCTATGCCACGGTGCATCTGATCAACCATGCCCTGTTGCTGGCCTCGGTGCAGGCTGCCGATGCGGTGATGGGCGTCTTCGCCCCGATCTGGCAAAGCCCGCCGGGTACCGTGCTGCTCTACGGCGCGTTCGCCGTGCACATCGCGCTTACCCTGTGGGCGCTGTTCCGCCGCCGCTCGCTCAGGCTGACGCGCTGGGAGTGGGCGCAGCTCGTGCTCGGCCTGTCGATCGTGCCGCTGGGCATGACGCATTTCGTCGGCACGCGCGTCGCGCACGAGTTCTACGGCGTCTACACCAACTACCTCTGGGTGCTGCTGCCGATGGTCGATGATCCATGGGCGGCGGCGCGCCAGAGCGGATTGCTGCTGGTGGTGTGGGTGCATGGATGCATCGGCCTGCATTTCTTTTGGCGGCTGCGGCCGTGGTACCTCGCGGCGCTGCCCTGGCTCTACGGCGCGGCCCTGGTGGTGCCGGCACTGTCGCTGGCCGGTGTCGGCGTCGGCGTCGGCAAGCTGATCGAGCTGCGACAGCAGGACAGCGAGCTCTTCCGCGCCGCCGTCCGCACCACGAACCCGCCGACCGACGAGGAGGTCGCGCAGATCTACGGCCTGTCGGACGGGCTGAAACTTGCCGGCGCCGGCCTGCTGCTCGGCGTGCTGGGTGCGCGCCGCGTCAGGAGCTGGGTGGCGCGGCGCGCCGGCGAGGTGCGTCTGACCTATGCCAGCGGCCGCAGCGTCGTGGCGCATCCCGGTCTGTCGGTGCTCGACATCAGCCGGCTCAACAACATCGCGCACGCCTCGGTCTGCGGCGGTCGCGGCCGCTGCTCGACCTGCCGCGTGCGCATCGTCGGGCCCGACGTCGCGAAGCTGCCGCCGCCCGACGCCGCCGAGCAGCGCGTGCTGTCGCGCTTCGGCGCGCCGGCCAACGTGCGCCTGGCCTGCCAGCTCAGGCCGCCGCCGGGCGAATACCGCGTGGCGCCGCTGCTGCCGGCCGGGGCGCAGCCGTCGGACGCCTATTCCGGCACCAAGCTGTCGCTCGGCGGCGAGCGCATGATCGCGGTGATGTTCGTCGACCTGCGCGGCTTCACGGCGTTCTCCGAGAAGCGCCTGCCCTACGACGTGGTGTTCATCCTCAACCGCTATTTTCGCGCCGTCGGCCAGGCGATCGAGGACGCCGGTGGTCGCGTCGACAAGTTCATCGGCGACGGCGTGATGGCGCTGTTCGGCCTCGATGTCGACGGCGCCCAGGCGGCGCGCCAGTCGCTCGACGCGGCACGGCGCATCGGGCTCGCGATCGAGGATTTCAACGAATCGCTTTCCGGCGAGATCGACAAGCCGCTGCGCATCGGCATCGGTATCCACGCCGGACCGGCGATCGTCGGCGATCTCGGCCACGGCCGGGCCACGACGCTGACGGCGATCGGCGATTCGGTGAACACCGCCAGCCGGCTGGAGGCGCAGAGCAAGGAATTCGCCGCCCAGTTGGTGGTCTCGCAGGACCTGCTCGACCTCGCCGGCGTGAGGCTCGATGTCGGCGAGCGTCACGAGGTCGAGGTGCGCGGCCGCGAGGAGCGCCTGCGCGTGCACGTGGTCAAGGAGGCGGCGCTGCTGGCGGAAACCTGACGGCGTCACGAAGTCGTGTGGGCGGCTGTGCCCCGGGGCACAATCGTCGAGAATCGGGGGTACTATTGTGGCCACGCCCAAACACGGAGGGACCATGCATCCGACGTTCCGTTTCGCCTGCGCTGCCGCGATGGCGGCCGCCCTCGCGCTGCCCGCGACATCCGCCGGCGCCGCCGGCGGTTCGAGCGGGGCTCCCAGTGCCGCCAAGCCGGCCAACCCCGACTTCGCCAATGGCAAGGCGGCGATCGACCGCAAGGACTATACCGGCGCCGTTGCCTCGCTGACCCGGGTAACGCAGGCCGAGCCACGCAACGCCAACGCCTGGAACCTGCTCGGCTTCGCGACGCGCAAGTCCGGCAATCCGCGCGGCTCGCTGGCGCACTACCAGAAGGCGCTGGAGATCGACCCCAAGCACCTGGGCGCGCACGAGTACATGGGCGAGGCCTATCTGATGCTCGACGACCTGCCCAACGCCGAGATCCTGCTCAAGCGTCTCGACTCGTTCTGCGTCTTCGGCTGCCAGGAGCACCGCATGCTGAAGAGCGCCATCGACAACTACAAAAGAGGCCGCAAGCCAACCGGCTGACCGCCTACAGTGTCACGCCGCCATCGACGTGGATCGTCTGCCCGGTGATGTAGGATGCGGCGGGCGAGCACAGGAAGGCGATGGCGGCGGCGATGTCGGCGGGCTTGCCGTAGCGGCCGGCCGGGATCATGCGCTCCAACTCGGCGCGCCGGCCCGGTGTCAGCGCCGAATGCGTGCCGGGGTCCTTCTCGACGAATCCCGGCGCCACACAGTTCACCGTCACGCCATAGGGCGCGACCTGCACCGCAAAGGCGCGCGCCATGGCCTCGATGCCGGCCTTGGCCGCGGCCGTGGCGGGAAAGACCGGCAGGCCGCGGCCCATGGCGTGGGCGACGAAGGACGACACGGCCACGACCCGGCCATGCGTCGCCTTCTCCAGCCATGGCCGCGCCGCGCCCAGCAGGTCGAAGAAGGCGTTCTGCATGCTGGCGATCGAGGCATCGTAACCCGGCCGGTCGATCTCGCCGATCGGCCGGCGGTCGGCGAAGCCGGCGTTGCTGACCACCACGTCGAGCCGGCCGAAATGCTTGCCGACGTTGTCGACCAGCTGCACCGCCGCCTCGGGCTGCGCGAGATCGCACTGCACGATCATCGGCACGGCGCCGGCCTGCTCGACCGACTGGGCGATGCGCTGGGCGCCCTCGAGGTTCTTGCGCGCATGGATGGCGATGCCGGCGCCCGGCGCCGCCAGCGCCGCGCAGGTCGCGGCGCCGATGCCCGAGGACGCGCCGGTGACGAGGATGGCGCGGGTGAGCGATGTCATGCTGGGGCTCCGACGATCATGCGCGGTGATAGGGATGGCCGGCGAGGATCTGCTGGGCGCGGTAGATCTGCTCGGCCAGCATGGCGCGCGCCAGCAGGTGCGGCCAGGTCATGGCGCCGAAGGACAGGCTGAGCGCGCAGTCCTTGAGCAGTGATTCCGTGTGGCCATCGGCGCCGCCGATCAGGAAGGCGACATCGGCCACGCCGTCGTCACGCCACCTGCCCAGTCGCGCGGCGAAGCCGGTGCTGTCGAGAGACTTGCCGCGGCGGTCCAGCGCGACCAGCGTCGCGCCCGGCGGGCAGGCGCCGCGCAGCAGCTCACCCTCGCGAATCATCAGCTCAGCAGGTGAAAGTCGGCGGCGCTCCTCGACCTCGCGCAGGCTGAGCGGCCAGGTGATCCGCCGCGCATACTGCTCGTAGAGATCGCGCTCCGGCCCGGCACGCGCGCGGCCCACGGCGGCGACGGTCAGGCGGATCAGGCGGCATCCTCGGCGGGCGCCGCCTTCCTGCGCTTGCGCTTGGGCCTGGCCTCGGTCTCCTCGTCCGGGAAGGACCACATGCGCTCGAGCTGGTAGAGCTCGCGGATCTCCGGGCGGAAGACGTGCACGATCACGTCGCCGGCGTCGACCAGCACCCAGTCGCCGACCGACTTGCCTTCGCTCGAGGCGCGGTGCCCGGCCTCCTTCAGCTTCTCCAGCAGATGGTCGGCCATGGCCGCGACCTGGCGCGTCGAGCGGCCACTGGCGATCACCATCCAGTCGGCCATCGCCGTCTTGCCAGCGATGTTCAGCGCCACGATGTTCTCGGCCTTGTCGTCGTCGAGCGACGCCACGATCAGGTCCCTGAGTGCGGTCGACTGGGCGTTGGCGGTCTTGGGGCGGGTGGGAATGGCGATCTCCAGGTCAGGTCTCGTGGTTGCGTAACGCCGTGGCCGAAAGCGGGTTCAGCCGCGTGTAGAGAAAAGTCCAGGCAGGCGGGGCGCGATCGGCCAGCGAACGTGCCGCACCGGGCCGCAGCCTCGCCCCAGCATATCGGTGCGCCGGCGCACCGGAAAGCGCCGCCGGCGCGAAGCCCGGCCGGTCGATGACCGCGATGGGAACCGCCTCGACCAGGGCGGCCCAGTCCTTCCAGCGTGGCAACTGCTTGAGGTTGTCGGCGCCCATCAGCCAGACGAAGCGCGCGCGCGGATGATGCCGGCGCAGCGCGCGCACCGTATCGATGGTGTATCGTGTGCCCAGCGCGCGCTCGAGGTCGGTGACGCGCAGGCGCCGATGCGCCGCGGCGATCGCACGGGCACGCGCCATGCGCCGGTCCAGGCCCGCCATGTCGGTCGCCGCCTTCAGCGGATTCTGCGGCGAGACCAGCCACCAGACCTCGTCGAGGCCGAGTCGCTTCAGCGCCTCGAGCGAGACGTGCACATGACCCTCGTGCGCCGGATTGAAAGAGCCGCCGAGCAGGCCGATGCGCCGGTCCGTGAGGCGCGGCGTGGAGCGGATCATGCGCTCAGGAAGACGGAGTCGTGTTGCGGCACGCCAGCTCCTCGAGCCTGAACGGCTGACCCTCGGGCAGCTTGATGCCGCAGAAGCGGAACTCGGCGACGAAGACGCCGTCGACATAGATCTCGAAGCGCCACTCGCCCGGCGGGTCCGCATCATTGACGCACCAGGTGTGGCTCAGCTTGCCGCCGACCACCGGCATGCGCCTGATCATCGTCGTGGAGTCGGAATTCGGACCGATCGTGAAATCGCTGCCGGTGAAGCGCGTCGGACCGGGCGCAAACTGCTTCTCGGTCATCTCGACCAGGCGATCGGGCCCGCGCAGCACCACGACCCAGCCGAAGCACGAGCGGATCGGCCACAGCGGCACGACGTTGGTCTCGACCGGTCCGTTGGTGCGGCCCGGGCCGGCGTCGATGCGCACGAAGGGATAGCCGCGCGGCGGCTTGCGGTCGCTGGGCGCGGCCAAGGCGGACAGCGTGGCCATGCACAGCGCCGCGGCGATGGCGGCCCGCAGGAGAGGTCGCATGCCTAGGGCCTGATCGTGCCGGCGCCGCGCACGATGTTCTTGTAGGTGGTCAGCTCGACCAGCCCGACCGGCCCGCGCGCGTGCAGGCGGTCGGTCGAGATGCCGATCTCCGCGCCCAGGCCGAACTCGAAGCCGTCGGCGAACTGCGTCGAGGCGTTGTGCATGACGATGGCGCTGTCGACGTCGGCCAGGAAGCGCTCGGCGGTGGCGGCGTTGTCGGTGACGATCGACTCGGTGTGGCCCGAGCCGTAGGTCGCGATGTGCCGGGCGGCACCCGCGACGCCGTCGACCACCGCGACCGAGATGATCGGCGCGAGGTACTCGGTGCGCCAGTCCTGCTCGCTGGCCTCGCCGACGCGGTCGTCGAGCCGGCGCACCTCGGCGTCGCCGCGCACCTCGCAGCCCAGCTCGATCAGCCGGTCGATCACCGGCCTAGCGTGCGTGCTGAGCGCCGCGCGGTCGATCAGCAGCGTCTCGGCCGCGCCGCAGACGCCGACGCGACGCATCTTGGCGTTGGCCACCACGTCGCGCGCCATGGCGATGTCGGCGTCGCGATCGACATAGACGTGGCACAGCCCGTCGAAATGCTTGAGCACCGGCACGCGGCTTTCGGCCATCACGCGCTCGATCAGCGCCTTTCCGCCGCGCGGCACGATCAGGTTGAGGTGCCCGGTGGCGCGCAGCATCTCGCCCACCGCGGCGCGATCGGTGGTCGGCACCAGCTGCACGCAATCCTCCGGCAACCCGGCCTCGACGAGGCCGCGGCGCAGGCACGCGACGATGGCGCGCGAGGAATGGATGCTCTCCGAGCCGCCGCGCAGGACCACGGCGTTGCCCGATTTCAGGCAGAGCGCGCCGGCATCGGCGGTGACGTTGGGCCGCGATTCATAAATTACCCCGATGCAGCCGATCGGTACGCGCACGCGGGCGATCTTCAGGCCGTTGGGCCGCGACCATTCCTCGATCATCTGGCCGACGGGATCGGGCAGGGCGACGATGTCGTCGAGCCCGTGCGCCATGGCCTCGACGCGCGACGGGCTGAGCTCCAGCCGGTCGAGCAGGGCGGCGCTGAGGCCGCGCCCGCGCGCCGCCGTCATATCGCGGGCATTGGCCTCGAGGATCGCCCCGGCTTCGGCGCGGATCAGCCGCGCCGCCTCGACCAGGGCGGCGTTCTTGGCCGCGCTCGGGGCCACGCGCAGCGACGCCGCCGCGGCGCGGGCGCGCGCGCCCATGTCGGCGATCAGGGCCGCGACATCCGATTCGACTGGCTTGGCCAATGTCTGGGCCTGGGCGTTCATGCCTGATGTCCCTCTGGCGGGTCTTATATTGTGCGCCGACATCAGGGACAAGTTGCCGGTCCGTTCCACAGCGTCCCACGGCCAGAATGCGCCCGCCAGACCGGGAGCCAGCCATGGGCGGATCGTTCTCCTTTCAGCAGGTCGATGTCTTTGCCTCCGCCCCGCTCAAGGGCAATCCGCTGGCCGTCGTGATCGGGGCCGACGGGCTGTCGGACGCGGCGATGGCGGCCTTCGCCAACTGGACCAATCTCAGCGAGACCACGTTCCTGCTCGCGCCGACGCAAGCCGGCGCCGACTACCGCGTGCGCATCTTCACGCCCGAGCGCGAGCTGCCCTTTGCCGGCCATCCCACCCTGGGCAGCTGCCAGGTGTGGCTGAACGCCGGCAATGCCCCCAGGGGCGGCCACGTCGTGCAGGAATGCGCCGCCGGCCTGATCCGCATCAAGCGCGACGGCGAGCGCCTCGCCTTCGCCGCGCCGCCACTGCGCCGCGCAGGCGATGTCGACGAGCCGACGCTCGAGCGCATCGCCAACGGCTTGCGCATCGAGCGCGCGGCGATCAAGGCGTCGCAATGGTGCGACAATGGTCCGGGATGGATCGGCGTGATGCTGCAGAGTCGCGCGGCGGTGCTGGCCTTGCGGCCCGACCATGCGGCGATGGCGGACCTGAAGCCCGGCGTTGTCGGCCCGTGGGATCCCAAGGCGGACGGCAGCGAGGCACAGTTCGAGGTGCGCGCCTTCGTGCCCAGCCGCTCGACCGAGGATTCGGTGACCGGCAGCCTCAACGCCGGCCTCGCGCAATGGATGATCGGCGCCGGCCTTGCCCCGCCTGCCTATGTGGCGAGCCAGGGCACTGCGCTGGGCCGCGCCGGCCGCGTGCATGTCGAGCAGGACGGCGAGGACATCTGGATCGGTGGCCGCACAGTCACCTGCATCGAGGGTCGCGTGACGGTCTGATCACGCCGTCGGCGTGAGCGGCTCGGGCGACGCACCTACCGGCCGGCGCAGGCACGCCACATGGTGGCCTTGCGCCACCTCGATTAGCGGCGGCACCTCGACCTTGCACCTGGGCAGGGCGTAGGGGCAGCGGGTGTGGAAGTGGCAGCCCGGTGGTGGCTTGGCCGGGCTGGGCACGTCGCCCTGCACGATGACGCGCCGCGCCTTCTTCTTCGCCGGATCCGGCACCGGTGCGGCCGAGAGCAGCGCCTCGGTGTAGGGATGCATCGGCATCGAGAACAGCGTGCGCTTGTCGGTCAGCTCGACGATGCGGCCGAGATACATCACGGCGATGCGGTGGCTGATGTGACGCATCACCGCCAGGTCGTGGCTGATGAAGAGATAGGCGAGCTGGTACTCGTCCTGGAGGTCGATCATCAGGTTCAGCACCTGCGCCTGCACTGAGACGTCGAGCGCCGAGACCGGCTCGTCGGCGACGATCACGTCGGGGTTCACCGCCAGCGCCTTGGCGATGCCCAGGCGTTGGCGCTGGCCGCCGGAGAATTCGTGGGTGAAGCGCCCCATCGCGTCGGGCCGCATGCCGACGCGCTGCAGCAGCTGGGCGACCCGCTCATCCTTCTCCTTGCCCGCCGCGATGCCGAAATTCTCCAGCGGCTCGCCGACGATGGTGCCGACCTTCAGGCGCGGGTTCATCGAGGAGTAGGGGTCCTGGAACACTGTCTGGATGCGCCGGCGGTGGTGCCACATGCGGCCCGGCGAGAGATGCGTGACGTCCTCGCCGTCAAGCATGATCTGGCCGGACGTCGGCTCGATCAGCTTCAGCACGGTCTTGCCGACGGTCGACTTGCCGCAGCCGGATTCGCCGACGAGACCCAGCGTTTCGCCGCGGCGGATGGCGAAGCTCACGCCGTCGACCGCCTTCACCGCACCGGTGCGCCGCTGCAGCAGGCCGCTGTGGATGGGGAAGTGCTTGACCAGGTCGCGCACTTCCAGGCTGGGGGCGTCGCTCATGGCAGTTCTCCTTCTCCCCGCGAAGGCGGGGAGAAGGTGCCGAGCGCAGCGAGGCGGATGAGGGGCTTTGCGGCGTCGAAGCGGACGCTGGCGTTGTTGAGACGTCCAGGAAGCCCCTCATCCGCCCTTCGGGCACCTTCTCCCCGCCTTCGCGGGGAGAAGGGAAGAATGTCGTCGTTCATGCCGCCACCGCCTGCACGCGGGCCACTTCCCAGCAGGCTGCGAGGTGGCCCTTGCCGTGGTCCTCCAGCGGCGGCGCCTCGACGCGGCAGCGCTCGGTGGCGAAGTCGCAGCGCGGCGCGAAGGCACAGCCCTGGATTGGCCGGTCGAGCCGCGGCACCATGCCCGGAATCTCCTTCAGGCGCGGGCGGCGACCGGCGGTCTCGGCGTCGATGTCGAGCCTGGGGATCGCGCGCATCAGGCCGTGCGTATAGGGATGCAGCGGCCTGGCGAAGAGCTCCTCGACCGGCGCCTCCTCGACCTTGCGGCCGGCATACATCACGACGACGCGCTGCGTCGTCTCGGCGACGACTCCCAGGTCGTGCGTGATCATGACGATGGCGGTGCCGAGCTTCTCCTTGAGCTCCAGCATCAGGTCGAGGATCTGCGCCTGGATGGTGACGTCGAGCGCCGTGGTCGGCTCGTCGGCGATCAGCACCCGCGGATCGCAGGAGAGCGCGATGGCGATCATGACGCGCTGGCGCATGCCGCCGGAGAGCTGGTGCGGGTACTCGTCGAGCCGTCGCCGGGAATCGGCGATGCCGACGAGGTCGAGCATCTCCTGGGCCCGCGCCCGCGCCTGCTGCCTGCTGGCGCCGGTGTGGCGCCAGACATTCTCGGCGATCTGCGTGCCGACGGTCAGCACCGGGTTCAGGCTGGTCATCGGCTCCTGGAAGATCATCGAGATGCTCTTGCCGCGGATCTCGCGCATCTGCTCTTCGCTCAGATGCGTGAGCTCGCGGCCCTCGAACTCGACCGAGCCATGGGCGATGCGCGCGGTTTCTGGCGGGATCAGGCGCATGATGGAAAGTGCTGTCACCGACTTGCCGCAGCCGGATTCGCCGACGATGCCCAGGGTCTCGCCGGCGGCCAGATCGAACGACACGCCGTCTACGGCGCGGATGACCCCGTCGCGCGTATGGAAATGCGTGGCGAGATCGCGGACCGAGAGGATGCTCACATGCGCCTCGCCAGTCGCGGATCGAGCCGGTCGCGCAGGCCGTCGCCCAGCAGGTTCACCGCCAGCACGGTGAGCGCCAGGAAGGCGCCGGGGATGAAGATGCACCACGGCGCGCGCAGGAAGAAGCTGCGGCCCTGGGCGATGATGTTGCCCCAGCTCGGGATCTCCAGCGGCACGCCGGCGCCGAGGAACGACAGGCTAGCTTCGATCAGCATGCCGGCGGCACAGATGAACGTGCCCTGCACGATCAGGGGCGCCAGCGTGTTGGGCAGGATGTGGCGTACCAGCAGCTTGAAGCCCCTGGTGCCGCCGGCGATGGCGCTTTCGATGTAGGGCTGGGCGCGGATCGAGAGCACCACCGAGCGCACGACGCGCACCACGCGCGGCACCTCGGGGATGACGATGGCGATGATGACGATGGCCAGGCCGGGCCGCGTCAGCGTGATCAGGGCGATCGCCAGCAGGATGGACGGGATCGCCATGATGCCGTCCATGATGCGCATGACGAAGGCGTCGACGCGGCGGAAATAGCCGCAGACGATGCCCAGCGCCAGGCCGATCACGGCGGAGATCGCGGCCACGGTGATGCCGACGATCAGCGAGACGCGTGCGCCGTGCAGCGTGCGGGCGAAGTTGTCGCGGCCGTACTGGTCGGTGCCGAACCAGAATTTCTCCGAGGGCGGGCGCAGGCGGTTGATCGTGTTCTGCTTCAGCGGATCCGGGCTGATCCACGGCGCGATGATCGCGAGCGTCACCAGGATAGACAGCAGCAGGGCACCGGCGAAGATCGTCGGGTTGCGCCGGATCGGCGTCCAGATGCGCTGCGCCAGCGAGGACGTCGGTTCGATGCTGGACGCCAGCGCGGCGTCGGAGGGAACGGCGACCATGCTCAGTACCGGATACGCGGGTCGAGGAAGGCGTAGGAAATGTCGATCATCAGGTTGACTAGCACCTTGGCGGCGGCGAAGACCATGATCAGGCCCTGCACGATCGGGTAGTCGTGCTTGAGCACGGCATCGACGGTGAGGCGGCCCAGGCCAGGGATGTTGAACACCGTCTCGGTGATCACCACGCCGGAGATCAGCAGCGCGATGCCGATGCCGATCACGGTGACGATGGGCACGGCGGCATTCTTCAGCGCGTGCAGCAGCAGCACGCGCTTGGTCGCGAGACCCTTGGAGTTGGCGGTGCGGATGTAGTCCTGCGACAGCACCTCGAGCATCGAGGCGCGGGTGATGCGCGCGATCAGTGCCATGTAGGTCACGCCCAGCGCGATCGAGGGCAGGATCAGGCCCTCAACGAACGGCCAGAAGCCCTCGCCGATCGGACGATAGCCCTGCACCGGCAGCAGCTGCAGCTTCACCGCGAAGATCCAGATCAGGATGTAGGCGGCGAGGAATCCGGGGATGGCGAAGCCCAGAACCGCGAAGACCATCACCGCACGGTCGGCCAGCCTGCGCGCCTGCCAGGCGGCGATCACGCCCACCGGGATGGCCAGCGACACGGCGACGAAAAGGGTCGAAAGCGTCAGCGCCAGGGTGGGCTCGACGCGCTGCGCGATCAGGCGGGTCACCGGCAGGTCGGAGAAGATCGAGACGCCGAGGTCGCCTTGCGCCAGGCGCCAGATCCACAGCCCGAACTGCTCGTAGATCGGCAGGTGCAGGCCGAGCTTGATGCGCACCGCCTCGAGGTCGGCGGCGGTGGCGTCGTCGCCGGCGATGATCGCCGCCGGATCGCCCGGCGCAAGGCGCAGCAGGAAGAAGACGAAGACGGTGACGACCGCCATGACCGGCAGGGTCGCGAACAGGCGGCGGATGATGTACGCGGTCATGATTGGTCTAGTGGAAGCCTCTCACCCCAACCCTCTCCCCGCCTTCGCAGGGAGAGGGAGGCAGGAAACTACTTCTTCTTGATGCCCCAGAGCACCGCGAGCCCGGTGTTGGGCACGATGCCCTCGATGCGGTCGGCGCGGTAGGCCAGCGGCGTGCTCCACTGGCCGAAGGGGATGTAGACGACCTGCTCGATGGCGCGCGTCTGCAGCTCCTTGGCGATCCGCTTCTTCTCGTCTTCGGTCTGGGCGAAGGCGAAGGCGTTGCGCAGCTCCTCGATCTTCGCGTCGCACGGCCAGCCGAACAGGCCCTTGTCGCAGGCCGCGCCCAGCCAGGTGTGCAGCACCGGGTTGGAGGCGCCGACGCCGCCGGTCGTGGTGATGAAGATGTTCCAGCCGCCCTGCGCCGGCGGGTCCTTCTTGGCGCGGCGCGACACCACCGAGCCCCAGTCCATCGACTGCACATCGAGGTTGATGCCGGCCTCGCGCATCGCCTGGATCAGCACCTGGGTGGCCGGCGTGATGGTGTTGTGGTCGGTGGTCGCGAGGATTGTGATCGGCTCGCCCTTGTAGCCGGCCTCCTTCAGCAGCTGCAACGCCTTCTTGGGATTGTACTCTTTGAGCATGGCGCTGCCGCCATCGTTGCTGAGCGGCGAGCCGCAGGTGATCAGCCCGTGGCAGACGCGGTAGTACTCGGCGTCGCCGATGATCGCACGCAGGAAGTCCTCCTGGTTGATCAGGTGCAGCATCGCCTGGCGTGCCTTGACGTTGTTGAACGGCGGATGCAGGTGGTTGAGCCGGATCATGCCGTGCGTGCTGTCGAGATCGCCGGTCTTCGTCAGCTTCACGCCCTTGGCCTTCTGCAGGATGGGCAGGAAGTCGATGCCGGGGTTCTCGTAGAAATCGACCTCGCCGTTGATCAGCGCCGACATCGCGGTCTGCGAATCGGCGATCCACACCAGTTCGATGCGGTCGACGCCGGCGATTTTGCTGCCGGAGAAGGACGAGGGCGGCTCGTTGCCCGGACGCGGCACGTAGTGCGGATTCTTGACGTAGACCGCCTTGCTGCCCGGCACCCACTGGTCGCGCAGCATCATGTACGGGCCGGAGCCGACCGATTCCTTCACCTGGGTGTTGTGGTCGGTCTGCGCCTCCTTCTCGCGCATGATCACAGGCACCGAGGAGTTGGTCTTGCCCAGCGACTCCAGCACCATGCCGTAGGGCTTCTTCAGCATCATCTTGAAGGTCTTGTCGTCGACCGCCTCGAGCTTGTCGACGAAGGAGAACAGGCGCAGCCCGACGCCGTCCTTCCTGCCCCAGCGCTGCAGCGAGGCGATGACGTCCTTGGTCGTCACCGCCGAGCCGTCGCTGAACTTCAGCCCGTCGCGCAGGGTGAAGGTGTAGGTGAGCTTGTCGGCGCTGATCTCGTACTTGCCCACCATCTGCGGCTTGGGCTGCATGTTGACGTCGTTGCCGAACAGCGTGTCGTAGACCAGCATGCCGTGGATATTGGCGATGGTCTGCGTCGTCCAGATCGGGTCGATGACGCGCACGTCGGCGTGCATCACCGCCTTCAGCACCTTTTCCTGAGCCAGGGCGGCGCCGGATGGCGCGGCCAGTGCGAGCGCGGCGCTCGCCAGGGCGGCGCGCGCGATACGCGATGTGAAAATCGTCCTCATGGTCCACTCCCCAACGCGGGCGGCACGCCGTTGTGCCGGCCGCATGCGGGGGGCAGTATGGCGAGCCTCAAGGGGCGCTGTCCATGGACAGCGCCCCGCGAACGACTCGCAAGGGCTATGCCGAAACGCCTTATTCCATCGCCAGATCGTCGCGGTGGATCAGCTCGTCGGCGCCGCGCCAGCCCAACGCCTTCTCGATCTCCGCGCTTTTGCGGCCGGCGATGCGCCGTGCGTCCTCGGCGGCATAGGCCACCAGGCCGCGCGCCAAGGTGCGGCCGGCGCGGTCGCGCACCAGCACCGGAGCGCCGGCGACGAAGTCGCCCTCGACCGAGACCACGCCGGCGGGCAGCAGGCTCTTGCCCGCGCCCAGCGCTTTGGCCGCGCCGTCATCGACCGTGAGCGTGCCGGCGGGCTTGAGCGTGCCGCCGATCCAGCGCTTGCGCGCGGTCTGCGGCGTGGCGGCGGGCAGGAACCAGGTGCAGCGCGCGGCACCGTCGAGCAGGGCGGCGAGCGGATTGAGCCGGCCGCCATCGACGATCGCCATGCGGCAGCCGGCGGCCATGGCGATGCGCGCGGCGATCAGCTTGGTCACCATGCCGCCATTGCTGAGCTCGCTGTTGGCGACGCCGGCCATCGCCTCGATCTCCGGCGTGATGCGGCGCACCTCGGCGATGAACTCGGCCTTGGGGTCGCGCCGCGGATCGGCGCTGTAGAGGCCGTCGATGTCGGAGAACAGCACCAGCGTGTCGGCGCTGGTCATCTCGGCCACGCGCGCGGCCAGGCGATCGTTGTCGCCGAAGCGGATCTCGGCGGTGGCCACCGTGTCGTTCTCGTTGATCACCGGCACGGCGCGTTGCTCGAGCAGCACCGTCGTCGTGTGACGCGCGTTCAGGTAGCGCTCGCGCGCCTCGCTGTCCTCCAGCGTGAGCAGCAGCTGCCCGGCGACGATGTCGTGGCGCGCCAGCGTCTGCTGCCAGGCCTGCGCCAGGCCGATCTGGCCCACGGCGGCGGCGGCCTGCTTCTGCTCCAGGCGCAGCGCGCCGCGTGGCAGGCCGAGCCGCGCGCGGCCGAGGCGAATGGCGCCCGACGACACGACGACGACCTCGGCGCCCAATTTGCGCAGGCGCGCAATGTCGTCGGCCAGGGCGTCGAGCCACTCGCGGCGCACTACCCCGCTCGTCTCATCGACGATCAGCGACGAGCCGATCTTCAGCACGACGCGTCTGGCGCCGGCCAGAAGCTTGTCGCCGCTGCGGGCGGTCATGCCGCCCTCGCTGTCGTCCTGAGCGCAGCGAAGGACCTCGCGGTATCGCGGCTGCACGCGAGCGCCGTGTCCGTTCGCGCCGCCGCGCGGTCCTTCGCTGCGCTCAGGACGACGGGGAAGCTCATGCCGCGGCCTTGCGGCGCTGCTCGTCGGCGAGCTTGCGCAGGGTGCGCAGCACCTCGGGGATGCCGGCGCCCGATGCGCCGGAGATGGCGAACACGCTCTTGCGCGCGGCTTTCGCCAGCTGGGCGCGCTTGGTCTCGATCTCGTCCGGCGTCAGCGCGTCGATCTTGTTGAGCGCCACGATCTCCTTCTTGCGCGCGAGGTTGCCGCCATAGGCGCGCAGTTCCGCCCGTACCGTGCGATAGGCGCCGGCGACGTCGTCCTGCGTGCCGTCGACCAGGTGCAGCAGGCCGGCGCAGCGCTCGACATGGCCGAGGAAGCGGGTGCCCAGCCCGGCGCCCTCGCTGGCGCCCTCGATCAGGCCGGGGATGTCGGCGAGCACGAACTCGGCATCGTCGCTGCGCACCACGCCGAGATTGGGATGCAGCGTGGTGAAGGGATAGTCGGCGATCTTGGGCTTGGCGCGCGTCACGGCGGCGAGGAAGGTGCTCTTTCCGGCATTGGGCAGGCCGACGAGCCCGGCGTCGGCGATCAGCTTCAGCCGCAGCCAGATCCACATTTCCTGGAACTCGCCGCCCGGCCCGGCGCGGCGCGGGGCGCGGTTGACCGAGGATTTGTATCGCGTGTTGCCGGCGCCGCCGGCGCCGCCCTCGAGCAGCACGACGCGCTGGCCGATCTCGGTGAGGTCGGCCAGCACCGTCTCCTTGTCCTCGCTCAGCACCTGCGTGCCGCGCGGCAGGCGCAGCACCAGGTCCTTGCCGCCGGCGCCGGTGCGGTTCTCGCCCATTCCGTGGTGGCCGCGCTCGGCCTTGAAATGCTGCTGGTAGCGGTAGTCGATCAGCGTGTTCAGCCCGTCGACGCATTCCAGGACGATATCGCCGCCCTTGCCGCCGTCGCCGCCATCGGGACCGCCATACTCGATGAACTTCTCGCGCCGGAAGCTCACCGATCCGGGCCCGCCGGCGCCGGAACGGACGAACACCTTGGCTTCGTCGAGGAATTTCATCGCGGGGTTGGTCCACTGTACCTGTCATCCCGCGCGCAGCGAGGGATGACAGTCAAACGAAAGAAGGGGAACGTCGCCGTTCCCCTCCGCATGCACGCCTGGTTCGGGGAACGCCTATTCGGCGGCCACCGGCACCGGCTCGACGCTGACGAACACCTTGCCGCCCTTGCGGGTGGCGAACTTCACCTTGCCGTCGGCGGTGGCGAATAGCGTGTGGTCGCGGCCGACGCCGACATTGGCGCCCGCGGCCATCCTGGTGCCGCGCTGGCGCACCAGCACGTTGCCCGACAGCACGGCCTGGCCGCCGAAACGCTTCACGCCGAGCCGCTTGCTCTCGGAGTCGCGGCCGTTGCGGGATGAACCGCCTGCCTTATGGTGAGCCATACCTTCTACTCCTGCCGTCGCTCAGGCGACGATGCTGTCGATGCGCAGCTGGGTCATCTCCTGGCGATGACCGTTCTTGCGGCGCGAATTCTTGCGCCGGCGCTTCTTGAACACCAGCACGGTGGGATTGCGGGTCTGCGCGACGATCGAGGCCGTGACCTTGGCCCCCGACACCGTCGGCGCGCCGATCTTCAGGCCGCCGCCGGCATCGATCGCCAGCACGTCGGTCAGCTCGACCGAAGCGCCCGCCTCGCCGGCCAGGCGGTCGACCGTGACGACCTCGTTGGCGGCGACGCGGTACTGCTTGCCGCCGGTGCGAATCACCGCATACATCGAAACACCCTGGGCCCGGAAAAACATGGAGGACGGGCCGCCGGCCCGCCCTCTGTCAAGGCGGCGCAATATACTGACGCGCGACCCTGAGTCAATGTGAACCGCAGCGCCCAGGCCCGCCGCCCGGCGCTCAGGCCGGAAGTAAGCAGAATCAAGGGCTTGGGTACCCTAGCGGGTGCCGTTGACCCGTCCGGTCCGGGTCTGCGTGCGGGTCGGGGTGGCGGCTGTGCGTGGGGCCGTCCCGATCGAGATCGAGGGCGTCGTTTCATTGCGGTTGTGATTCAGGGTATGCCGCGCCTGGGCACGGGCAATTCCGAACATGCGCGACAGCGCGTTGGGGCCGTTGGTATTGATGCGGCCGGTCGACGAGATGTGGCTGGCCGAGTTGCCGCCGAAGCCGCCGCGTCCGACTCCATTGCCTTGTCCCTGGCCGCCGCCATGACCGCCACCGTGGCCGCCAGCGGTGCCTACACCCTGGCCACCGCCATTGCCGGCGCCGACACCGTTGCCCGCGCCGCTGGCGCCACCACCACCGCCGCCGCCACCGCCTCTGCTGAAGGCGGGCTGGGCAAGCGCCAAGGCGCCGACAAGGGCCACTGCGCCGGCGAGCAGACGGGCGGATGGCCTGCACATCATGGGTTGCCTCCAGTCGCGGGCGTGCCTGCGCCGCTGGCCTAAGAGCTTGGCCCTCAATATGGCGAAAGCGCGGCCACGGCGACGACCACAGGGATGTCACTTCGTCGGGCGCCGCGCTTGCCCGGTCACGACCCCGTCGCTATACAGGCGCCCGCGCCGGGCGACCCACGGCGCGCCCCGCCTGCAGGGGCCCGCGGAGAGGTGCCAGAGTGGTCGATCGGGGCGGTCTCGAAAACCGTTGTGCGCGCGAGCGTACCGTGGGTTCGAATCCCACCCTCTCCGCCATTTCTCTGTCAGGTCGGCGCCCACTTTCGAGGTGTGGTGCAGCGCCTCGTCGGCTGTCCGTCACGGTACCACGATCAACAGGGGACGCTTGGCTGCGAGGCCTGCGCCGGGCTGGCGAAGCGGATAGCCGATCGGTCGTCAGTCGGGCTTGTCGATGAACTGCAGAGAGCTGATTGGACGAACCGTGCTCGCTTGCGGCCCTTTCTCGCTTTCACCGTATTGCACGACCAGTTCCACGCTATCGCCCTTCGTCAGTTGGTCAAACCCGACGGCGACGACGCTGTTCCGGTGGAAGTAGATGAGACGTTGATCCGTGGTGGCGATCTGGCCGTACCCCTCATTGGGATAGATCTCGGCGATACGGCCCTGAAGCGGCGACTCGCGGGCTTTCGGTTGGCCGCGAAGTCTCTGCTTCCACTTCTTGAGTTGCCGCTCCATGGCGTCGAAGGCGTCGCGCACGGTGACATGAACGTCCTCGTGCGCGTTCACGTCGCCGGGCTTCTTGTTGACTGCCAGTTCAGTACCGGGGACGCGCACCTCGATACGGACCTCGTGAAGATTCCCCTTGCGGTGGCGCAGGTGCGAAGCGTCGACAAACACGTGGCAGCTTGTGATTCCGTTGAAGAGCTTCTCGAGACGCTCGACTCTTTCGCGAACATCGGTCTCCACCGCATCCGAACGCTGCATGTTGGTGAAGATGAGCTGCAGAGGTGTTTGCATGGCCATGCTCTCCTGAGTTCCGCTCCGTGGACACCAGTGGCAGACGGTCCTTTCGATGAGTCCGATCCCTGTGTGGCTCTGCCCTTGCCGGCCTGCCACAGCAACTCACCCGCCATCGTACGGCCGGGGCCGGCGCGCTGCAGGAACCCGACGAAGTTGGAGCGGTAACAGGAGGACGATTCGCGACGGGACAAGTTCCCTCGATCCGTCCGATTCGGTTCGAGCGGAGAAGGTGGGCTCGCGGTCGCCGTGCCTCCAAGTGCATGCCGCCGGTTACGCCGCCTCGAGCGCTTCCAGCCGGGTGCGGTCGCTGAGGTGGATCGAGCGGCCGCAGGTGGCGAGGCGGATCAGGCCGTCGCGCGCCATCTGGGTCAGCGTGCGCGACACGGTCTCGATCGTCAGGCCGAGATGGTCGGCGATGTCGGCGCGCTGCATCGGCAGATCGAAGCGATCGTCGTCGGCGATGCGGCTGGCGAGATCGAGCAGGAAGCTGGCGACCTTCTCGCGCGCTGACTTGCGGCCCAGCAGCACCATGTGGTCGTGGGCGCGACCGAGGCTGGCGAGCATGGAGGACATGAGCTGGCCGCTGAGCTCAGGGTTGTCGTGGGCGAGGCGATCGAGACGGCCGCTGCGGTAGGGGATCGCCACGACGTCGTCGACGGCCTCGGCGGTGAAGCGATGCTCGCCGCCGTTCTCCAGGCCGAAGATGTCGCCGGCGAGGTGGAAGGCCTCGATCTGGCGCCGTCCGTCGCTCAGCACCTTGCAGACGCGGACCGTGCCGGAGACGACCTTGTAGAAGAACTCCGCCGACTCGCCCTCGGCGTAGAGTTCCTCACCCTTGCTGAAGCTGCGACGCGGTCCGCCGACTGCGGCGTCGGCGTGCTGCGTCAGCGACCGCGGCTCGCGCGGCGCGAGCATGACCGGAGGGAAGGGGCGGGCGGCGGTGGCGGTGACGGTCTGCATAGGGGCGATCCTCAAGACGCGTGCGATGGCCCTTGAGTACCGTTGGCCCTAGCCGCCCACCATTCAGGTCTAAACCTAAGGGAATCTACGTAGATCGCCGCCTCGCGGCGGAGGCCGGCCGGGCTCAGCGCGCCAGCGCCGTGCGGATCGCCTCGCCCAGGGCGCCGTTGGACAACGGCTTCTCCAGCACCACGTCGATGCCGGCGCGCGCGGCATGCTCGCGCAGGCCGCTATAGGCGCGACCGGTGATCATGATGACCGGGGCGCGCACCCCGCGCTGGCGCAGAGCCCTCACCAGCTGCAGCCCGTCCATGTCGGGCATGCGGTAGTCGATCACCAGGCAGCCGTAGCCCGACAGATCGGCGTCGCTCAGCAGCGCCTGGGCGCTGTCGTGCAGGCGCACGGAAAGGCCCTCGAACTCGAGCGCGAACTTCAGGGCGTGACGCACCGCCGCGTCGTCGTCGACGACGGCAACGATGTGCGACGGCTGGCCCATGGTCATTTCGCTCCGATCCCGGACGGGGATCGTGATTGCATATACCCGTTCCGGGGCGGTGCCCTTGATGCAGCGCAAGCCGTCGATCGGGGACGATCAATCCTGGGCGTCGTCGAGCAGCGCCATGCGAACCAGCGCCGACAGGCTGTCGGCCTGCATCTTGGTCATCAAGTTGGCGCGATAGATCTCGACGGTGCGCGCGCTGATGCCCAGGTCGTAGGCGATCACCTTGTTGGGCTTGCCGGCGACCAGCCCGTCGAGCACCTGCCGCTCGCGCTCGGACAGCTGGTCGAGCCGCGCGCGAATCTCGGTGCGCTGCTGGCTGCGCTCTCGCGTAGTGCTTCGCTGGGCGAGCGCCGTTCGGATGGCCGACAGCAGGACCTCGTCGTCGAACGGCTTCTCGATAAAGTCGACGGCGCCGGCCTTCATCGCCTCGACCGCCAGGGCGACGTCGCCGTGGCCCGTCATGACCACGACCGGCATGGCGACGCGCTGCGCCCGCAGGCGCCGCTGCAGCTCCAGGCCGTCGATCTCCGGCATGCGGATGTCGGTGACGATGCAGCCGTCCTCCGCGTCGGGCAGGGCCTTCAGGAAAGCCGCGGCGGATTCGTGAACCCGCACCGCCAGGCCGGCCGTGCTCAGCAGGAAGGCGAGCGACTGGCGCACATCGACGTCGTCGTCGATCACGTGCACGATCTGGCTATTGGGCAAGCGCGTCCTCCTCCGCCTCGTTGGCCGCGCGCAGGGTGAAACGGAAGATCGTGCCGCCGCCGGGTCGCGGATCGACCCAGATCCTGCCGCCGTGTGCCTCGACGATGGTACGACAGATCGACAATCCCAGCCCCATGCCCTTGCGCTTGGTGGTGACGAAGGGCTGGAACAGGTGACGCGCCACCTCCGGTGCCAGCCCGCCGCCGGTATCGGCGACGCTGACCTGCACCATACCCTCGCCGCTGTCGCGCGTCTCGATGGCGAGCTGGCGCGGCCCGTCGACTTCGCTCATCACGTCGACGGCGTTGCGGATCAGGTTGACCAGCACCTGCTGGACCTGGATGCGGTCGGCGATCACCGCGTCGACGGCGGGGTCGAGGCGGAAGTCGACGACGATACCGTTCTCCTTGGCGCCGATCAGGCCCAGGGTGCCGGCGTCCTCGATCAGCTTGGACAGGCTCTCGACGTGACGCTCGCTGTCGCCGCGGGCGACGAACTCGCGCAGCCGGCGGATGATGTCGCCGGCGCGCAGCGCCTGGTCCGCCGCCTTGCTCACGGCGTCGCGCAGCATGGGCGCGGAGGGATCCCCGATGCGCTCCAGCAGCCTCTGGCAGCCCCTGAGATAGTTGCTGATCGCCGTCAGCGGCTGGTTGATCTCGTGCGCCAGCGTCGAGGCCATCTCGCCCAGAGCGGTGAAGCGCGACATGTGAGTGACTTCCGACTGCAGTTCCTTCAGCCGGCTCTCGGTGAGCTGCTGGTCGGTGAGATCCCGGATGAAGCCGGTGAAGTAGTGCCGGTCGCCGGTGCGCAGCTCGCCGATAGTGAGATGCATCGGGAAGGTGGTACCGTCCTTGCGCTGGCCGGTGACGATGCGGCCGATGCCGATGATGTGGCGTTCGCCGGTGACGAGATAGCGCTTCAGATACTCGTCGTGCTGCTCGCGATGCGGAGAGGGCATGAACAGCGAGATATTCTGGCCGGCCACTTCCGCCGCCGAGTAGCCGAACAGCCGCTCGGCCGTGGTGCTGAGCGATTCGATGCGGCCGCGCTCGTCGATGATGATCATCGCGTCGGGCACGGTCTGCAGGATGGAACGCAGCCGCGCTTCAGCGGCTTCGAGCGCCAGTTCGATCGGGATGGTGTTCGGCATCGGATGCGGGTGGGTGTGCTGACGTGAAATTTAGCACGGATGCGGCGGGGGCGACGCGCCTTGACGAAGATCAATGCCGTGCCGGACGGGCGCGGCAGACTGCCTTCGCATCGATCTGAGGAAGAACAGCATGGCCCTGAAGCGCATTCGCCTGGAGCTGGCCCGCACACCGGAATTCCCGGGCGGCAATCCCGCCTGCGGCTACGAGTTCACCGCACCGCTCACCCGCCAGGGCCTGCTCGACAGCGCCGGCTGGCAGCGCGACAAGGCGAAGTGCACGGTGCGGCGGTTCTGGCACGGAACGCCCGACGAGCGCGGCGCTCTGCTGCATCATCGCAGCGGCTGGGTGTTCTCCTATGCCCCGGGCGAGGACGACGACGAGCCGATCTTCCGGTTCGACAAGCACCGCTTCAAGCTCGGCGAGTATGTGTCGATCACCGAGCACGACGGCGTGCAGCGCCCGTTCCGCGTGGTTGACGTGCGGCCGACCGTCTGATCGGCCAGCGCAGCGCGTTCACGGTAGCGAGCACAACGGCGCGCGTATCCGCACCAGGCTCGAATCGTCGGGATGTGGAACGGCCCGAAGCTGCAGCGCGCCGCACAGGCCGCGCATGGCGTGATTGTCCTTCAGCACGTCGCCTTCGAGCGTGCCGATGCCGCGCTGGCGCGCCACGCCGATCAGCGCCTGCATCAACGCGCTGCCGATGCCGCGGCGCTTGAGATCGGAACGAACCAGGATGGCGAACTCCGCCGTCACCCGATCCGGATCGGCATGGAAGCGCGCCACTGCGGCGAGGCCGTCATCGGCTTCCACGACAAGCGCCATTTCGCGGTCGTAGTCGATCTGGCAGAGCGCCGCGGCGGAGCGGTGCGAGAGCGTGCGGATCGGATGGAAGAAGCGGAAGCGCCGGTCCTCGGGACTGGTTCGCTCGATCAGGCGCAGCAGCGCGGGTTCATCCTCGGGCCGGATCGGCCGCAGCGGCAACTGCTCGCCGTCGCGCAGGCTGAGCATTCCCTCGAGTTCCTTGGGATAGGGGCAGATCGCCAGTCGATCGGCGCCACGCAGGGCGGCACGCTCGATCCTGATGCGCGCGTCGAGAGCGAGCGCGCCCTGCGCGTCGGCGAGCAGCGGATTGATGTCGAGCTCGACAATCTCGGCATGGTCGGCCGCCAGCTCGGCGAGACGCACCAGCACGTCGGCGAGCGCCCCGATGTCGCAGCCCGGCCGGTCGCGATAGCCGGCCAGCAGCTTCGCCACCCGCGTCCGCGCGATCAGCCGGCGTGCCAGCACGTCGTTGAGCGGCGGCAGCTCCAGCGACCTGTCGCGCAGCACCTCGACCGCCGTGCCGCCGCCACCGAACAGCACGACCGGGCCGAAGGTCGGATCGACCGCGATACCGGCGATCAGCTCGATGGCGTGCGGGCGCGACACCATCTCCTGCACGAGGAAGCCCTCGACTGGGGTGCCGGGCACTGCGCGGTCGACACGATCCAGCATCGCCTGGGCAGCCGCGCACACCGCGTCGCGGCCGTTCAGGTTCAGCGCGACGCCGCCGACGTCGGATTTGTGCACGATCGCGGCGGCATGGATCTTCAGGGCCACCGGCGCGGCGAAGCGCGCGGCGATGTCGCCGGCCTCGTCAACCGACCCGGCGATCTCGGCGCGCGGCGTGGCGATGCCGTAGGCGGCCAGCGCCTGCGCCGCGTCGAGCGCATTGAGCCAGGGACGGCCCGCATCCAGTGCCCGGCCGATGATGCGGTGCACGGCGGCTTGGTCGGCCGGCTTGCCAGCGGCATGTGCCGCCGGCGTCTCCATCAGCAGTGCCTGGTTGTCGCGATAGGCGATCATGTGCATGAAGGCGCGTACCGCGCGCTCGGGCGTGTCGTAGTGCGCGACGCCGGCCGCGACCAGGCGTTCGCGTCCTTCGCGGGCCGTGGCTTCGCCCAGCCAGCTGGTCAGCACGGCCTTGCGCGGCCCCGACGTCGCGCAATTCCCGTCGATCGCGCGTATGACGCCTGCCGCGGCCTCTCCTGGCGAGACGATCGCCGTGGGGCAATGGGCGATGAGAACCGCGTCCGTCCCCGGATCCCGTAGCAGCGCCGCCGTGGCCTGCTCGTAGCGCCTGCTGTTGGCGTCACCAATGATGTCGATTGGGTTGGCGCGGCTCCAGGTGACCGGCAGGACGGCGTCGAGAGCCGCGATCGTCGCCGCCGACAGGCTCGCCAGGCTGCCGCCGGCGGCGATCAGCGTGTCGGTGGCCATGACGCCCGGTCCGCCGCCGTTGGTGACGATGGCCAGCCGGTTGCCGGCGGGGGTGTCGAGCCCGGAGAGTGTCGCGACGGCGTCGAACAGTTCCTCGATCTCGACCACACGCAGCATGCCGGCGCGCCGGAAAGCCGCATCATAGACGTCGTCGGCGCCGGCCAGTGCGCCGGTATGGGATGCCGCGGCCTTCGCCGCCTGTGGCGCGCGGCCGGCCTTGACGACGATCACTGGCTTCACGCGCGCCGCGCGCCGCGCCGCCGACATGAACTTGCGCGCGTGGGTGGCCGCCTCGATGTAGAGCACGATCGAGCCTGTCGCCGGGTCGGCGCCATAGTGATCGAGCAGGTCGCCGAAATCGACGTCGAGCATGCCGCCCATCGACACCACGGCGGAGAAGCCGATGCCACGCGGCCTGGCCCAGTCGAGGACCGCCACGGCGATGCCGCCAGACTGGGTGAGGAAGGCAATCCGGCCCGCGAGCGGCGCTTCGCGCGCAAAGGTGGCGTTGAGCCCGATGCCCGGTACGGCAAGTCCCAGGCAATTGGGCCCGAGCACCCGCAGGAGGTGCGGCCGCGCCGCGTCGAGCACCGCCTGGCGGCGCCGCAGGCCCTCGTCATGCCCGCCTTCGCCGAAGTTCGCCGTCAGCACGATGGCGGCGCGAGTGCCGATCGCGCCCAAGTCGGCGACGATCGCCGGCACCGAGTCCGGCGGTGTCGCGATCACCGCGAGATCGGGGACCGTTGGCAGGTCGCGCACGCCACGGTACGCCATTGCGCCGGCGACGTGCGCCTCGCGCGGGTGCACGGGCATGATCGATCCCGCGAATCCGCCATGCACGAGATTGGTCATCAACGCGTGGCCCACCGAGGCGGGCCTGTTGCTGGCGCCGATCACGGCGAGTGAGCGCGGCGCGAGCAGGGCGGGAAGATTGCGTACCGACATGCGACACTTCACTCAGCGATAATCGTAGGGATCCGAGGCCTCCGGGGCCTCTTCGATGACAGTCGAGGGCGGCGACCTTCGAACTTCCCGGCAGCGGCCGCAGGCGGGCCATGGGCACCGCCTCGCCAGAGCCGGACGATGTGCAGGACACGGTCCCCCGATGAAGCGGCCGTACCTTGGCGACGCAGAGCAGTGCGCGCCTTGATGCAGATCAGCGCGCCAGGGGCTTGGCGTCCGCATGATGCTGCGCCATCCAGGGAGCGCGCCATGCTGAAGCCCGAAAACATCGAGGAGATCTTCCTGGCGTTCATCGGGGCGGGCGATCTCGTGCCAAGTCCCAAGCTGCTTGCTGCTCTCGCCGAAGAGAGTGGCAAGACCGAGACTGAGATGCGCACCTGGTACAGGCGCTTCGCGCGGTCGGTCGCCGACTCTGCCGCCGACCCCTTCGAGCACTGAGGCGACATCACAACGGCAGAGGGCCGCCGGCATCGTCGGCGGCCCTCGGCTTGCGTCACGGGCAGTAATCAGTGCGCCATCAGCACCGGCACGGTCATCGAAGACAGGATGGTCCTGCTGGCACCGCCGAGGACAAACTCGCGGAAGCGCGAGTGGCCGTAGACCCCCATCACGATCAGGTCGATGTCGAGGTCGAGCACGCGCGAGAGGATGACGTTGCCGGCGTCGAGGCCGCCGGAGGCTTCACGCTGCACCTCGACCTTCACGCCGTGGCGAGCCAGCCAGCGTGCGGCATCAGTGCCGGGCGCCTCTCCGTGCTCGGGATTGCCCTCTCCGTCGATCACCAGCAGGGTGACCTTCTTGGCCCGGGTCAGCAGGGGCAATGCGCCGGTCGCGGCATGCGCCGCCTGGGCGCTGGCGTTCCAGGCCAGTAGCACGTTGGTGCCGATCGGCTTGGTGTAGCCGATATGCGGCACCACAATCACGGGGCGACCCGTCGCGATGGCTGCCGACTCAGGCAGATCGGGATCTGCAGCGTCGTCGCTCTGCTGGCCGACCACGGCCAGGTCGGCGTACCGCAACGCCGTCGTGAAGACGCCGATGGGATTGTCGACGCGTTCAATGAACTCGCCGGCCAAGCCCGCTGCCTTCGTCTCGCGCTCGAACAGCGCCTTGGCCTGTGTGAGATGGGCGGTGTTGGCCTGCTCCAGCAGCGTGAGCAGATTGCCCGACGGAGGCGCCATCATGTCGACCGGGAGCTGCGGAACGGGCACTGCGGCCATGCCCGCGATGTGTGCGTCGAAGCGGCGCGCGAGGTCGGCGGCGAGCTTGACGCGGGCGGCGCTGGCCGGCTTGTCGTTGCAGTGAACCAGAATGGTCTTGTAGGTCATATCTTCCTCCTTCGCGCACTCTTGTCCCATGGGTGAAACGCGCGACGTTTGATGCCGGTCAATCGACCGGAGAAAAAGTCGCGTTCTCAGGGCACGAGGACCGCCGCCCCGCGCAGATTGCCGCCGCGCAGATCCGCCAGCGCCCGGTTTGCCTCGGCGAGGTCATAGCGTATCGCCTCGATTCGAACCGGAACCTGCGGTGCGATACGCAGGAAGTCCTCGGCGTCGCGGCGGGTGAGGTTGGCGACCGAGACGAGCTCGCGCTCGCCCCACAGCGCGGCATAGGGAAACGACGGGATATCGCTCATGTGGATTCCGCCGCAGACCACGCGGCCGCCCGGCCGCACCGCCTGGAGCGCCAGGGGCACGAGAAAGCCCGATGGCGCGAAGATGATCGCCGCGTCCAGGGGGTCCGGCGGCGGTCGGGTCGAGGGGCCTGCCCAGACGGCGCCGTGCTCGTATGCGAAGCGCTCGGCCTCGAGGTCGCCCTCGCGCACGAAGGCATAGACCTGGCGGCCTTGCCAGCGTGCCACCTGGGCGACGATGTGCGCCGCCGCGCCGAAGCCGTAGATGCCCAGCCTGCGGCCGTCGCCCGCCCGCACCAGCGATCGCCAGCCGATGAGACCGGCGCACAGCAGCGGGGCGGCGTGCAGGTCGTCGTAGGCGTCGGGCAGGGCAAAGCAGAAGCGCGCATCGGCCACCACGCGATCGGCATAGCCGCCATCGATCTGGTAGCCGGTGAAGCGCGCGTCCGCGCAAAGATTCTCGCATCCGGCGAGGCAATGCCCGCAGGTACCGCAAGACCAGCCCAACCAGGGGATGCCGATTCGAGTACCGGCGGCCGGCTGCTCGACGCCCTCGCCCCGCTCGAGCACCCGGGCGACGATCTCGTGGCCCGGCACCAGCGGCAGCTTGGGCTCGGAAAGCTCGCCGTCCACGACGTGCAGATCGGTGCGGCAGACGGCACAGGCCATGACCCGCGCCAGGATCTGGCCCGGTCCCGGTCGGGGATCGGCCACGAGCCGCTGGCACAGCTTCTGTCCCGCCCGCTCGAGGACCATGGCGCGCATGGTCAGGCGGCCGCCTTCGGCCGGGCGACGAGACGGGCCAGCGGCTCGAGCTCGGCCGGGCCCATGGTCTCGCGCTCCAGCAGCGTCTCGACCGTGGAGTCGAGCAGCGCGGCATGCGCGGCGAGAACGGTGCGGGCGCGATCCAGCGCATTGCCGATGATGCGTTGAACGGCGGCATCAATGCGCGCCGCGGTGGCTTCGCTGTACCAGCGCGGCACGGGCATGGTCTGCAGCGGCGACAGCAGCGGCGCGGCCTCGATGTCGTAGGCCACGACGCCGAGCTCCGGCACCATGCCGAAGCGCGCGACCATGCTGCGGGCGATGTCGGTGGCCTTGCGCAGATCGTCGGCGGCGCCGGTCGACACCGAGGCGAATCGCAGCATCTCGGCGGCGCGGCCGCCGAGCAGCACGGCAAGCTTGGTCTCGAGCTCGCTCTGGTCCATCAGGAAGCGATCCTCCGTGGGCCGCTGGATGGTATAGCCCAGCGCGCCGATGCCGCGGGGAATGATCGAGATCTTTTGCACCGCGTCCGTGCCCGGCAGCGTCATGGCAACCAGCGCGTGGCCGACCTCGTGCACCGCGATGGTGCGGCGCTCCTGCGGATTGAGGATGCGGTTGCGCTTCTCCAGGCCGGCGACGATACGCTCGATCGCCCGCGTGAAGTCGTCGAGCGTCACGTCGGTCGCGTCGCGCCGCGTCGCCAGCAGCGCCGCCTCGTTGACGAGGTTGGCGAGGTCGGCCCCGGTGAAGCCCGGGGTGAGCGCGGCGATCTGCGCTAGATCGAGATCGGCGGCCAGGCGGATCTTGCGCACATGCACCTTGAGCACCTCGATACGCCCCTTCTTGTCCGGGCGGTCGACGAGGACCTGGCGGTCGAAGCGGCCGGCGCGGAGCAGCGCTGGATCGAGGATCTCCGGCCGGTTGGTGGCCGCCAGCAGAACGATGCCCGATCGCGAATCGAAGCCGTCGAGCTCGGACAGGAGCTGGTTCAGCGTCTGCTCCTTCTCGTCGTGGCCACCCAGGGCGAAGCTGCCGCGGGCGCGGCCCAGCGCGTCGAGCTCGTCGATGAAGATGATGCAGGGCGCATGGGCGCGGGCCTGCTCGAACAGATCGCGCACCCGCGCCGCGCCGACGCCGACGAACATCTCGACGAACTCGGCGCCGGAGATCGAGAAGAACGGCACACCGGCCTCGCCCGCCAACGCGCGCGCCAGCAGGGTCTTGCCGGTGCCGGGCGGGCCGACCAGCAGGATGCCGCGCGGCAGGCGCGCGCCGAGACGGCTGTTGCGCTTGGGATCCTTGAGGAAGTCGACGATCTCCTTGAGCTCGTCCTTGGCCTCGTCGACGCCGGCGACGTCGCTGAAATCCACCCCGGTGCTCTTCTCGATGTAGACGCGCGCCTTGCTCTTGCCGATCGCCAGCAGCCCGCCGCTGCCCTGCATCCGGCGCATCACCATGATCCAGATGAAGGCGAACAGCGCCGTCGGCAGGACCCAGGACAGGATGCTCCTGAGCCAGCCAGAATCCGGCTCGGCGCGATAGCGCACCTTGTAGCGGTCGAGGAAAGCGGCCACGTCGATCGGCAGCCTCTCGGCGACGAACTCCGGCTTCTCGTTGGGGGCCGGATTGGCGATGGTGCCGCGCACGGATGTGTCGCCCACGACCACCTCGGCGACGCGGCCGGCCTCGAGCAGGGTCAGAAATTCGCTGAAGGCGATGTGATCGACGCGCAGCTGGCGTTGCCAGTAGTCGCGCACGAACAGCATGGCCAAGACCATGGCCACGGCCAGCCAGAACCCCAGATGTTGATCCTTGCGCATGCGCGGCCCCTGATCCGGCGAATGGCGCAGGATGCCTGCCGGCGACGCCGTCCGGCATGAGATGGATCAATCGCCACGCCATTGTCTTGATCTGGCTCAATGATCGGCCGGCCGCCGCGGATAGCGTGCGGCCCAGCCTCCGCGAGTTCGAGGAGTCGCGCATGCTCGCCGTGCAGGGAAATCCTCACCCGTCGACCGCGCACGTCGTCGAGGACCAGGACGAAGTGCTGGTCTTCCTCGCGAATCCGTCGACCCATGCGGGCACGACCGGCGTCACGCGCATCGACACGCATGGCGCCATCGTCTTTCTCGCCGGCGAGCACGCCTACAAGGTCAAGCGGGCCGTGAAGTTCCCGTTCATGGATCTCTCGACCCTGGCCAGGCGACGGGAGGCCTGCGAGGCGGAACTGCGGATCAATCGCCCGAACGCGCCGGAGATCTATCTCGACACCATCCCGATCGTACGCCGGGACGGAGCGTTGTTCCTGGGCGGGCCGGGCGACGTGGTGGAATGGGCTGTGCACATGCGGCGTTTCGACGAAAGCCGCACCCTGGACCGCATCGCCGAGCGGGGCGGCCTGACGCAGGACATGCTCGAACGGATGGCCGACGCGGTGGTCGACTCGCAGGCGCGCGCCGAGCGGCGCTCGGGCATCGACGTCGCCGCCGATCTGCGCGCGATCATCGACGGCAATACCGAGAGCCTCGCCGAGTCGCCGGAGCTGTTTGCGCCGCACCGCGTCAGCGCCCTGGGCCGCCGGTCGCGTGATGCCATCATTCGCCTCGCGCCCGCGCTGGCGGAGCGGGCGCAGGCGGGGCTGGTGCGCCGCTGCCACGGCGATCTGCATCTGCGCAACATGGTGATGCTGGGTGAACGGCCGGCCCTGTTCGACGCGCTGGAGTTCAGCGAGGCGCTGGCAACCATCGACGTGCTCTACGACGTGGCGTTCCTGCTGATGGACCTGATCGAGCGCGATCTGGGCTACGAGGCGAGCTTCTTCTTCAACCGCTACCTGACGGGTTGGGGCGACGAGCGCCAGCTGAGCGGTCTGGCGGCCCTGCCGCTGTTCATCAGTGTGCGCGCCGCGATCCGCGCCAAGGTGCTCGCCGCGGGCCTGGCGCACCTCGACGACGCCGGGCGCAAGGCCGCATGCGAGGCCGCCGGACGCTACCTCGCGCTGGCCGGGCGCGCGCTGGTGCCGGCCGAGCCACGGCTGGTCGCCGTTGGCGGATTGTCCGGTACGGGCAAGAGCACGGTGTCGGCGCGTCTGGCGGCGGAGATCGGCTGCCTGCCGGGCGCGGTCCATCTGCGCAGCGATGTCGTACGCAAGCGTCTGTGGGGCGTGAACGAGTTCGATCGCCTGCCCGGTGCGGCCTACGATGCGCAGGCCAGCGACAGGGTCTACACGACGCTTCGCCGGCAGGCTGCGCTCGCGCTCGCCGCGGGTTACAGCGTGGTCGTCGATGCCGTGCACCAGCGCCCGGAGGAGCGCGATGCGCTGCGCGCGCTGGCGGCGCGGCTGGGCGCCGGCTTCGCCGGCCTGTGGCTCGACGCGCCTGTCGATACGCTGGTTGCGCGCGTCGAGCGGCGCGCGCGCGACGCCTCGGACGCCAGGGCCGACACCGTGGCGCTGCAGGTCGGCCGCGCGAGCGGCGACATCGACTGGTGCCGCATCGATGCCGCCGGCGACCGGGTCGCCGTGCTCGAGCGCGCCCGCCTCGCGCTGCGTGCCGCAGCCTGACACAGATCAATGCCGGGCCGCGATCCCGGTGCGAGCATTTCCTGTTCTTTCACATGGGGGTGCGAAACCATGCTGTGTCGCATATCGCTTCGTCTCGGACCCACGCCGCAGGAGCCGCAGGGCCGCAGCGACTACGGATACGAGATCACGGCGCCCCTCGATCGCGAAGGCTACCTCGATGCCAGCGAACTGCGGGCACGGCACGGTCATTGCCGTGTCGCACGATTCGCGCCGGGCGAGCCGCATCGCTATGGGCAGCTGGTGTACCGTTCCGGTCGCAAGGGGCGCGGCATGTGGGCGATCGACTACGACATCAGCCCCTGCGGTGACGACGAGGACGCTTGCGGCCTCGACGAGCACTGCTTCGAGGTCGGCGAGCTCGTGCGCCTGCGTGACAGCCACGGCGCGTTCCAGTCATTCAGGGTCGTTCGCGTCGTGCCGCTCATCGGCAAGGATCCGCGCACCGGCGAACGCCCGTCAGCCGCCTAGACATGGGTGGACACAGCGCGGCATTTGGCCACCGCTCATTTGATCCAGATCAAACGCCAGCTGTTCGCGGAAGGCAAACTGGCTTTCGAAGGGCCGTGGAGGCCGTCGGAAGAAGGGCCGGACGCGTGGCGCAGCTGCAAGGACTACGACGATACTGCGAGATCCCGGACCGTCGCGCCCAGGCGCTGCCGCCGCACTGCGCCGTGTGCCAGGCGCGCGATCAGGCCATATGCGGCGTTCTGGACCAACACGACCTGAGGGACTTCGCCGCCTTGTCGAGCCATGTCCGGTTCAGCGCCGGCCAGACGATCTGCGACGAGGGCGCGCCGGCCGACTGGGTCTTCAGCCTCACGAGCGGCGTGATCGGTTTGCACAAGGGGCTGCCCGATGGCAGGCGCCAGACCACCGGCTTCCTGTTTGCCGGCGATTTCGTCGGGCTGGCCTCGCGGACCGTCAACACCTGCGGCGCCGAGGCCATCACCGACGTCGAGGCCTGCCGCTTCGCGCGGTCCCGCTTCGAAGCCCATCTTGAGGAGCATCCGGAGTTGCGCACGCGCCTGCTGCGCATGACGGTGGACGAGCTGTCGTCGGCGCACGCCCAGATGCTGCTGCTGGGCCGCAAGACGGCGCGCGAGCGGGTCGCCAGCTTCCTCCTGCAGCTCGCCGACCGCGCCACGGTGCGCCGTGTGCCGGCCAATCCCGTCCAGCTGCCGATGAAGCGGGCGGCCATCGCCGACTATCTGGGCCTCACCATCGAGACGGTCAGTCGCACTCTCACCAGTCTTGTGCGGCTTGGCGTGATCGAGATGGCGAGTGTCGGCGTGGTGCGCATCCTTGCCATGGCGACCCTGCGCGAGATCGCCGACGGTCGATAGTCCCGACGGCGCTTGATTCCGGTCAAGGCGGGACAGCCCACCCACCCCTAATGATGCGCGAGCACTGCATCGAGGGGGGCATGGTGATATTTCGCCGACTGATGCTGATCGCGCTCTCGCTTGGTCTGCCCTTCGCCGCCATGGCACAGGGAGCGCCGCTGGCTACGGCTTTCGGACGCACGCATGACGACGTCGCGCAGTGCCTGATGCGGCAGATGCCGCCGGGCTTTCGTGCCTGGCCAAAGGTGTCGCCACCTCCCAGGCGGGACGCCATCGTGAACATGTACATACGCGGCCATGGCCAGGGCGAGGATCCGATCGGCGTCTTCCATGTGCAGCCGACCGCCAATGACGGCCTCGCGATCTCATTTGTGCAAACCAACGGCGTTCGCGGCGAGTACGATCGAATCGCGCGGATCGCGGCCCAGCGCTGTGCGCGGTGAGCCGTCGCCGCCGGACGAGGCCTCAGGTCGGCAGCATCCGGTCGACGGCGACGGCGCGCTTGCGCGCCAACCGCACCAGCTCGCCGTCGGTCGGATGATCCAGTGCCTCGACGTGGACAATGCGTGGCGCCTGGGCGGGGTGACGCTCATGGACATAGGTCACGAACGCGGTCTTCGCCGTGCCCGGCCCGACCACCATCCACTCCTTCGCCCCCTGCAGCGCGCCGATTACCGCCTCGAAGAATTCGTGGTCGTCGGGCGCGCGATTGCCGGTGCGCGTCCCCGCGCGATGGTGCAGGTGTCGGTGCGGTGCGTGCGAGTGGATGCGTGTCCGCTCGGCGTCGGCCGGCGTGAAGTGGAACACCTTGGCCTCAAGGTGATCGATCCAGACGATCGCGTGGTAATGCGACATCGATTCTGCTCCATGCAACACGATCATCAAGCATCGACTTGCGATGCCGCGCCTTGATCGGCGTCAAGGCGGGCCGGATGGAGTGCTCCTAGCCTCAGCAAATCGGCGACTTCCGCCGATCCAGTCCCATGAGGGAGATCTACGATGGCCAATATTGCTCCGAAGACCCCCGCCACCGCTCCGGCGCGTCCGTTCGGCGCGTTCGGCGATATCGATCGTCTCTTCAGCCGCATGAGCCAGGGCTGGCCGTTCAGCTGGTCGCCCGAGCCGGCGACGGGCGAGCCGCGGGCGCTGCGCGCCTTCGAGCACATGCCGAATGTCGAGGTGAAGGAGAACGACAGGCACTACACGCTGACGGTGGAATTGCCCGGCCTCGACGAGAAGGACGTCAAGGTAACGGTCAACGACGACGTGGTGAGCATCACCGGCGAGAAGAAGGTCGAGCGCACCGACGAGAAGACCCACTATACCGAGCGCAGCTACGGCAGCTTCACCCGGTCCTTCTCCCTGCCGGCCGACGCCGACCGCAACGGCATCACCGCGTCCTTTGCCAAGGGCCTGCTGACGCTGACGATCGGCAAGGCGACCAACCCGGCGCCGCGCGGCAAGCAGATCGAGATCAAGCAGGCCTGATCCGGCGCGCCGCGCCCCTCGTGGAAGGTGGCGCGGCGGTCCGGCCCGGCCTAGTCGACAGGGACTCATGGCGACACTGACCTTGACCTGTCTGGGCGCCGCGGGAACCGTCACCGGGTCGCGTCACCTGCTGGACGGAGGGCGCCGGCGCGTCTTGATCGACTGCGGCCTGTTTCAGGGCCTCAAGCAACTGCGGCTGAAGAACTGGGCGCCGTTTGCCGTACCGCCGGAAACGATCGACGGCGTGGTCCTGACGCACGCCCATCTCGACCATTCGGGCTATCTGCCGAAATTGGTGCGCGAGGGTTTTCGTGGCCCGGTCTACTGCACGCACGCCACGGCCGAACTGTGCCGGCTGCTGCTGCTCGACAGCGCGAAGATCCAGGAAAGCGATGCCGCCTTCGCCAACAAGCATGGCTTCTCGAAGCACAGGCCGGCGCTGCCGCTCTACGATCAGGCGGACGCCGAGCGCGCGCTCGAGCGGCTGGTGCCGATCGACTTCGCGGTGCCGATCGACCTGGGATTCGGTGCCCGGCTCATGCTGCGCCGCGCCGGCCACATCCTGGGGGCGGCGACGGCCGAGATCGAGTGGGGGCACCGCCGCATTGCGTTCTCCGGCGACCTCGGACGCTATGGCGACCCGCTGATGGCCGATCCGGCGCCGATCGGCGAATGCGAAGAGCTGGTGGTCGAATCGACCTATGGCGATCGGCTGCATGCGCGCATCGATCCGGCAGAGGCCTTGCTGGCGATCGTCGAGCGCACCGTGGGGCGCGGCGGCACAATGCTGATTCCGGCCTTCGCGGTCGGCCGTGCGCAGGAGTTGCTCCACCTGTTCTGGAAGCTCAAGCGGGCCGGACGCATCCCGCTTGTGCCGATCTACCTCGACAGCCCGATGGCGACAGACGCCGGCGACATCCTGCAGCGACACCCCGAAGACCACCGCCTGTCGCCGGGCGATTGCCGCAAGGCCATGGCGGTGGCGCGCTACGTCCAGACCGTGGAGGAGTCGCGCGCGCTCAGCCACAGCGCGATTCCCAAGGTCGTGATCTCCGCCAGCGGCATGCTCACCGGCGGACGAGTCCTGCACCACCTGCGCGCCTTTGGCCCCGACCCGCGCACCACCGTCCTGTTCGCGGGCTTCCAGGCCGCGGGCACGCGCGGGGCGGCGCTGCTGGCGGGCGCGATGGAAGTGAAGATGTACGGTCAGCTCGTTCCAATCCGCGCCGAGATCGACGAGCTGCCGATGCTGTCGGCGCACGCCGACGCGGGCGAGATCATGCGATGGCTCGGTGGCTTTCGCCGGCCACCGCGCCGCACCTTCATCGTCCATGGCGAGGAGCAGGCTTCGGCCGCCCTCGCCGCGCGCATCAGGCAGGAGCTGGGCTGGCGCTGCGTCGTGCCGAACGAAGGCCAAGCTCAGCCGCTGAACTGAGGTCAGGATGCCGGTGATCAGCTGAGCAGGCCACGCAGGCGCAGCCAGGCGCGCAGCACGGGCTCGATCTCGTCGCGAAGCAATCCCCAGCCGGTGACGATCTCGCTCCGCTCGTCGGACAACAGCAGATAGGCGCGCCACTCGCCGGTCGGCCTCGTGCCGGTTGGCAGTCGCGGCGGGTCGGCCGCCAAGTCATGGCCCATCGGCGCGAACGCGTAGATCAGGTGAAACACGAAGGAGCCGCCCTTGCCGTTCGACCATTCGTCGGCCTCGCGGATCACGATCGTCCTCGGCATATAGGCGTCCACGCGCCTCTCCGTTCTTCCCCGAACGGCGCGATCGAGGGATTCCGGCGCGAACGTTCTTGATTGCATGCAGATAACGCGCAGGTGCCGCGATGCGATTGACCTGGATCAATGAGGCGCCGGCTCGCTTCGCTTCAACTGTGCCATGCACGAGCGCGACCATGGCTGGGATCTTGCCGCGTTGCTGGCTGGCCTGCCGCCGGAGACGGCCCTCTACGTCGCATTGCTCGTTACTGGATTGGTCGGCGGTGCGACACACTGCTTGGGGATGTGCGGTCCCTTCGTCCTGTCGCGCGCGCTCGGCGTCGCGAGTCTGCTCGGTGCGCAGCAGAACAGCCTATGGGCGCGACTGCGCGTGGCCCTGCTGCCGGGCTATCACCTGGGCCGTATGCTCACATATGCCGGCTTTGGCGCAGTGGCCGGCGGCGCGGCGGAAGGCTTCGCCCGGGTCAGCGAGCTCGATTGGTCGCGCGGGCTCTTCGTCGGCGCCGCCGCGCTCCTGCTGGTGCTGGGGATGATCGGCGGACCCGCGCGCCTGCATCTGCCGGGCGGCGAATGGCTTGCCCGACGTGTGACCCGTCTGGCGCCGGCACCCGGTTTCCTCGGCGACCTGACGATGGGTCTCGGCCTGGGCTTCCTGCCATGCGGCCTGGTCCTGGCCGCGCTCACCGCTTCGGTCAGCGCCGGCGGCGCGCTCCAAGGCGCGCTGGCCATGGCCAGCTTCGCGCTGGGGACGGCGCTGCCGCTGTCGCTGCTCAGCGGCGCCAGCGCGGTGGTCGCTCGCCGCTGGCGCGAGCGCCTGCGCCGCCTGACCTGGCCGCTGCTGGCGCTCAACCTCGCCGCACTCGGCGTTTGGCTGGCGCATTGAGTTCCAGGCTGACGGTCCACCGGCATGCGCGGGCCATGGGCGCGGCACTGGTGCTGTTCCTGCTGTGGATGGCTGCGACATGGCTGCTGGAAGGGCGGCCGCGCACCTTGCTGCGGCCCGATGCCGTTGTGGATCGGCTGATCTATGCGGCAGTCGCGAACCTGCTGATCGGAACCCTCTGCACGGCCATCGTGCTGGCGATCGCGGTGCGCTCGGGTACTGGCAGCCTCGACGATGCCGGGTACGGCGCAAGTTCACCATCATTTTCGTGGCTGGCACTCGGCGCGGCAGCCGGGATTCTGGCCTTTGCAGCGCGCGGTGCGCCGTCATGGGACCCGATCGTGATCGCCAACGTGTTTGCTCAGGTCCTGCCCGTCTCCATCGCCGAAGCGCTGGTGTGCTGGTCGCTCATCGGCGGGCTCCTCAGGCCCGCGCTCGGTGCACCGCAATGGCGTGCCGGCGCCGTGGCGGGAATCGTCGCGAGCGCCTTCTTCGGGCTCTACCACTTCGGCCACAGTCCGCCTTTCGACTCGGTCATCATGGTTGCCTTCCTGTCGGCCGTCGGCCTGCTGACCAGCGTCGTCTTCCTCGTGTCGCGGGACATCTACGCGACGATCATCTTCCACAACTTCCTTGCGACGATTGGCGTGGCTGACTCCCTTGCCACCAGTGGCCAGCTTCACCGGATGGCGTCGCCTCAGGGACCACTTCTGGCGCTGGCTGCCCTCGCGCTCCTGCTGCTGATCGCCCTCGATGTGCTGCTGATCAGGCGGGTCGGTCGTGACCGCGATTGACGGACGCCTTCGGGCTCGCCACATCGCTGTGTCATGAACCGCGCCGCTATCGTCTACGCCCTGGTCGCCGCGGCCCTGTTCGGCATCTCGACTCCGGCGACCAAGCTGCTCCTGGGCAGTGTCGATCCGTTCATCCTCGCCGGCCTGCTCTATGGTGGGGCAGGTGGCGGCGTTGCCGTGCTGCGTGTGCTGCGCAATCGCCGCCGTGGCAGTGCGAAGGCGACGGAGGCCAGCCTCTCTCGACGGGACCTGCCCTGGCTCGCGGGTGCGATCGGGGCGGGTGGCGTCCTGGGGCCGATCCTGCTGATGCTGGGATTGTCGCGCACCGAGGCGGCTGCGGCATCGCTGCTGCTGACCCTAGAGGGCGTGGCCACCGCGCTGATCGCCTGGTTCATCTTCCGCGAGCATTTCGACCGCCGCATTGCGCTCGGCATGGGCTGTCTTGTGGCCGGCGCGCTGGTGCTGTCGTGGAGCGGCGAGCCGTCGCTGTCGAACGCCTGGGGACCGCTGGCGATCGTTGGCGCGTGCCTGGCATGGGGTATCGACAACAACCTGACCCGCAAGGTTTCACTGTCCGATCCATTGCGCATCGTCGAGCTCAAGGGACTCGTGGCCGGGCCGATGAACGTCGCGGTGGGGCTGGCGGCTGGCGGCTCCCTGCCGGCGGTCGAGCTGTCCGCGATGGCTGGAATCGTCGGCTTCCTCGGCTATGGAATCAGCCTGGCGCTGTTTGTCGTCGCCTTGCGCCATCTCGGTGCGGCGCGCACGGGTGCGTACTTCTCGACCGCGCCATTCCTCGGTGCCATCGCGTCGCTGGCCGTCCTGGGCGAGAGCCTGTCGCTGCAGCTTCTTGCCGCCGGTGTGCTGATGGGTGTCGGCGTGTGGCTGCACGTGACCGAGCATCATGTGCACGAGCACGTGCACGAGCCGATGGAGCACGACCATGCCCATGTTCACGACGAGCACCATCGGCACGAGCACATTCCCGGCGACCCGCCGGGAGAGCCGCACGCACATGCGCACCGACACGCGCGCTTGCGGCACTCACATGAGCACGCTCCCGACATGCATCATCAACACCGACACTAGCTAGCCAGCGGGTCGGTTGCCACGCGGCACCAGTTCGCGATAGGCGTGCCAGGTGGCGTGCGCCAGCACCGGAACGATGATCGCGAGGCCGATGAAGGCCGTGGCGATGCCGATGCCGGCGAAGACTACGATCAGCGCCGCCCACAGGCCCATGGCGTGGATGTTCTCGTTGACCGTGTTGATACTGCGCGCGATCGCGACGGGCACCGAGACGTCGCGGTCGACGATCAACGGCAGCGACACGGCGCTGATGTAGAAGCTGAGAAGCGCCAGCCCGCCGCCCACGATGGTGCCGACGACCAGCAGCGCCAGGCCGCGACCCGAGCCGAGGATCAGCGGCACCAGGCCCTCCAGGCCCGGGTTGGCGCCGTGCAGGAAGAGCGCCGACAGCAGCAACGCCAACCGGATCCAGACGATGTGCAGGAACAGCAGCACGCCGCCCATCAGCAGGATCTGGCCCGACGAGCGCCAGGCGAACAGCGCCGCCCACAGCGAGACGGGCTGGCCGGCCTCAAGGCGACGGCTGACGTCGTAGAGGCCGCTGACGATCATGGGCGCCAGCATGAAGAAGCCGCCGGTCGCCGGCAGCAACAGCTCGGCCTTGCCGCCCAGGACCAGGCCGAAGCAGACCGCGTAGCTCAGCGCCACGGCGCCCAGACCATAGGCAAGGCCGACGGTGGGTGCGCGGCGGAAGTCCTGCCAGCCCTTCTCGAGCCAGCGCCAGACCGCCTCGGGCGGCGCGCCGCGGATCGCGCGCGCGGCTGGTGGGGCCTCCTCGGCCACGGTCGGGTCCGACATGGGCGTCTCCTCGTATGGCCGGCAACCTGCGGCGGCTCCTTCGCCCGCGCCTTGATCCGGATCAATGAGCCCGACGCCCCGGCATGCGAGTGAGCGGCGTCCGACCCGCCGAGGAAGACGCGCCGATGTCCGTTGCCGAAGCACCCAGCGCCCCGCATTCCGCCCTGACCACCGCGCGACCCGGCACCGCCGTGCGGGGCCTCGTTCGCGTGGCGGGCGAGGAGGACCAGGTCGAGAACGTCATCCGAGCCTTCGTCATTGCGACCTGCTTCTGGGGCGTTGCGGCTTTTGCGGTCGGCGTGCTGATTGCCCTGCAGCTGGCGATCCCGCAGCTCAACCTCGACCTGGAGTGGACGACCTTCGGCCGGCTGCGCCCGCTGCACACCTCGGCGGCGATCTTCGCCTTCGGCGGCACGGCGCTGATCGGCTCCTCGCTCTACATCGTGCAGCGCACCTGCCACACCAGGCTGTTCGGCGGTGAGCCGGCCGGCTGGTTCATCTTCTGGGGCTACCAGCTTTTCATCGTGATGGCCGCCACCGGCTATCTGATGGGCGTCACCCAGAGCAAGGAGTACGCCGAGCCCGAATGGTACGTCGACCTGCTGCTGACCGTGGTCTGGGTGGTCTACCTGATCGTCTTCCTGGGCACCCTCATGAAGCGGCGCGAGCGCCACATCTACGTCGCCAACTGGTTCCTGCTGTCCTTCATCGTCACCGTGGCGATGCTGCACATCGTCAACAACGCCGCCGTGCCGGTGTCGGTCTTCGGCGCCAAGAGCTACATCGTCTGGGCCGGCGTGCAGGATGCGATGACGCAGTGGTGGTACGGCCATAACGCCGTCGGCTTCTTCCTCACCGCCGGCTTCCTGGGCATGATGTACTACTTCATCCCCAAGGCGGCGAACCGGCCGGTCTATTCCTACCGGCTGTCGATCATCCATTTCTGGGCCCTGATCTTCCTCTACATCTGGGCCGGCCCGCACCACCTGCACTACACCGCGCTGCCCGACTGGGCGCAGTCGCTCGGCATGGTGTTCTCGGTGATGCTGTGGATGCCGTCCTGGGGCGGCATGATCAACGGCCTCATGACGCTGTCAGGCGCCTGGGACAAGCTGCGCACCGATCCTTCGCTGCGTTTCACGGTCACCTCGGTCGGCTTCTACGGCATGTCGACCTTCGAGGGGCCGATGATGTCGATCAAGCAGGTCAACGGGCTCAGCCATTACACCGACTGGACCATCGGTCACGTGCATTCCGGAGCGCTGGGCTGGAACGCCTTCATCACCTTCGGTGTGCTGTACTACCTCGTGCCCGTCCTGTGGGGCCGCAAGGAAATCTACTCGCGCGCCCTGGTCGCCTGGCACTTCTGGACGGCGACGCTCGGCATCGTGCTCTACATCACCGCGATGTGGGTCAGCGGCATCATGCAGGGCCTGATGTGGCGTGCCTACGACGAGCTCGGCTTCCTACAGTATTCGTTCATCGAGACGGTCGAGGCGATGAAGCCCTTCTACTTCATCCGCGCGCTGGGCGGCGTGCTGTTCCTCACCGGCGCCCTGATCATGATCTACAACCTCTGGCGCACCGTCACCTCGGGCGAGAAGGCGGAGAAGCCCGTCCGTCTCGCCGTGGCCGCCGCGGCCTGAAGGGGGAGGCGACGATGCGTTTCAACCACGGCCTGATCGAGCGCAACTCGGTCCTGCTGCTCGTGCTGTCGTTCCTGACGGTGACCATCGGCGGCATCGCCGAGATCGTGCCGCTGTTCACCGTCGAGACCACCATCGAGCGGGTGAAGGGCGTGCGGCCCTACACGCCGCTCGAGCTCGCCGGCCGCAACATCTACATCCGCGAGGGCTGCTATCTCTGCCACAGCCAGCAGATCCGCCCGTTCCGCGACGAGTACGAGCGCTACGGCCACTACAGCCTGGCGGCCGAGAGCATGTACGACCATCCGTTCCAGTGGGGCTCCAAGCGCACCGGGCCGGATCTCGCACGCGTCGGCGGCCGCTACTCGCACGAGTGGCACATGGCGCATCTCATCGCGCCGCGCTCGGTGGTGCCGGAATCGATCATGCCCGGCTACCCGTTCCTGATGCGCCGGTTGAAAGCCGGCGACATCGTCAGGCACCTCAAGACGAACCGCGCGGTCGGCGTGCCCTATACCGAGGAAATGCTGGCCAACGCCCGCGCCGACCTCGAGGCGCAGGCCAATCCCGACGCCGACACCGCGGGGCTGCTCAAGCGCTACCCCAAGGCCGTCGTCGGCAATTTCGATGGCAACATCGCCCACCTCACCGAGATGGACGCGCTGATCGCCTACCTGCAGATGCTCGGCACGCTGGTGCGCTTCTCTGACGTCAAGCCCGAGCATCTCAAGCAGTGACGGAGGCAGCCATGCTTGCCGACTACGTTCCTTATCTGCGCTCGCTGTGGACGGTGTGGTTCTTCGCCGTATTCGCCCTCGTGGTGATCTCCGCGCTGCTGCCCAAACGCCGCGCCCAGTACGAGGAGACCGCGCGCATCCCGCTCAACGACGATCCGGCCGAAGGAGCCGCGCGCCATGGCCGCTGAATTCGAACGCGATCCTGTCACCGGCCGGTCGACGACCGGTCACGAATGGGACGGCATCAAGGAACTCAACACGCCGCTGCCGAGCTGGTGGCTCTACACCTTCTACGCCACGATCCTCTTCGCCGTCGTCTGGAGCGTGCTCTATCCGTCGATCCCGGGGATCGACGGCCTGCTGAAGCACACGAATCGCCAGGATCTCGTCGAGACCGTGAAGGCGGCGACCGAGGCGCAGGCGCCGATGGTCGACCGCATCCGCGCGCTCTCGATCGAGGAGGTGCGCAAGGATCCGCAGCTGCTGGCCTTCGCCCGCACCGGCGGCCGCGCCGCCTTCAACAACAACTGCGCCGCCTGCCACCAGACGGGCGGCGCCGGCGCGCGCGGCTTTCCCAACCTCGCCGACGACGAATGGATCTGGGGCGGCACGCTGGCCGATATCGAGCAAACCATCCGCTACGGCATCCGCGGCGAGCACGACAAGTCGCGCCTCTCGATGATGCCGCGCTTCGGCGCCGACGGCATGCTGAGCCCGGCGCAGATCGACGATGTGGTCGAGCACGTGCTGGCGCTGTCGCGCCAGCCGCACGATGCGGCCAGAGCCGCGCGCGGCGCGCCGCTCTTCGTCGAGCAATGCGCCGCCTGCCACCAGAACGACGGCTCGGGCAACCGCGAGCTCGGCGCGCCGGCGCTCAACGACCAGATCTGGCTCTATGGCGGCACGCGCGCGGCGATCCGCGACAGCGTCTTCGCCGCCCGCGCCGGCGCCATGCCGCACTGGGAGGGCCGCCTTGACGAGGCGACCATCAAGATGCTGACGCTGTACGTGCACGGCCTGGGCGGCGGCAAGTAGGCCGGGGCCGTGGCCATGAAGAGCCTGTCGTCCCGCGAACGCGAGGCCGCGCCGACCAACCAGTCGGCGCCCGGCCCGCTTTACGCCGACAGGGTGAAGGTCTATCCCAAGCGCATCAGCGGCACGTGGCGGCGCGTGAAGTGGGCGATCCTGGTCGCCTGCCTCAGCGTCTACTACGGCGGCGCCTGGCTGCGCTGGGATCGCGGGCCCGGTGCGCCCGACCAGGCGCTGCTGATCGACATGTCGGGGCCGCGCGCCTACTTCTTCGACATCGAGATCTGGCCGCAGGAGGTCTACTACATCACCGGCCTGCTGGTGCTGGCCGCGGTCGGGCTGTTCTTCGTCACCAGCCTGTTCGGGCGCGTCTGGTGCGGCTACGCCTGCCCGCAGACGGTGTGGACCGACCTCTTCATGCTGGTCGAGCGCTGGATCCAGGGCGACCGCAGCGCGCGCATCCGTCTCGACAAGGCGTCGTGGGGCGTGCGCAAGATCGCGCTGAAGGGCGCCACGCACGCGGCCTGGCTGCTGATCGCCGCCGCCACCGGCGGCGCCTGGGTGCTGTACTTCGACGACGCGCCCACCGTGGTGCGCGAATTCTTCCGCGGCGAATCGACGACGGGCGTCTATTTCTTCGTCGGCCTGTTCACCGCCACGACCTATGTGCTGGCCGGCTGGGCGCGCGAGCAGGTCTGCACCTACATGTGCCCATGGCCGCGCTTCCAGGCGGCGATGCTCGACGAGCACAGCGCCGCCGTGACCTATCGCGCCTGGCGCGGCGAGCAGCGCGGGCCGATCCGCAAGGGTGTCGCGCCGGCGCCCGGCACTGGCGACTGCATCGACTGCAAGGCCTGCGTCTACGTCTGTCCCACCGGCATCGACATCCGCGACGGCCTGCAGATCCAGTGCATTGGCTGCGGCCTGTGCATCGACGCCTGCAACGAGATCATGGGCAAGGTCGATCGCGCGCCCAACCTGATCGCCTGGACCAGCGTCGCCTACGAGGCCGAGCGCGCTCAGGGCAGGCCGGGCCGCTACCGCTTCGTGCGCCCGCGGACCATCCTCTACGCCGCGCTGCTGGCGGTCGTCGCGACGGTCATGGTCGTGGCGCTGGCGCTGCGCACGACCGTCGAGGTCAACGTGCTGCGCGATCGCATGCCGCAATTCGTGCTGTTGGCCGACGGCTCGGTGCGCAACGGCTACACCGTGAAGATCCTCAACAAGGAGCGCCGGGCGGCGAGCTTCCGCATCGAGGCCACGGGCTTCGCCGGGCTGGTGCTGCGGCCGGCCCAGGGCGAGGCGCAGAACGGCGCGCTCACGGTGCAGGCGAAGCCCGACTCGGTCGAGACCGTGCCGCTGTTCCTCAAGGCGCCGCGCGCGGCGTCCGGCCCGGCCAGCCGCGGCGTGACCTTCCGCGTGCTCGACGCCCAGGGCCGGCTCGTGGCGCGCCGCGACACCGTCTTCATCGGCCCGGCGCGCTGAGGAGCAGGTGATGAACGTTGCCAGTTCGCGCATACCTTCCCCCGGAGGGGGAAGGTGGCACGCCGAAGGCGTGACGGATGGGGGATGCCTCAACGACATTGGCGACCGTCTTCGACATCCCCCATCCGGCGCTTCGCGTCACCTTCCCACTCCGGGGGAGGGTAGGAAGCGCTCGATCATCCCCTGGCTGTTTCCGATGGGGCTGGGGCTGGTGATCGTGGTCAATATGGTGCTGCTGCTCTTCGCGCTGCGCACCTTCCCCGGCCTCGTGGTGAAGAATTCCTACGAGCGTGGCCGCGGCTATGGCGCGGAGATCGCGCGCACGGAGGCGCAGGACGCGCTGGGCTGGACGCTCGACGTGCGCCACGACGTCGGCGCCGGCCGCATCGTGGTGCGCTTCGCCGATGCGCGGGGCCGGGCGATCGAAGGCCTTAAGGTCGATGCCATTGCCGACCGGCCGGTCGGACGGCTGGCGACCGTGGCGCTGCCGCTTGCGCCTGCGGGCGCGACGCAGTTCGCCGGCAGCTTCGCACCGGAGGCGCGCGGCGCCTGGGATGTCACGGTGACGGCGCGCGATCCGGCCGGCCACGTCTTTCGCGCCACCCGCCGCGTGATCGTGCGATGAGCCTGGCGCTCGACCTGCCTGGCGCCGCGCGCGCAACCGACGATGCGCTGTGCGTGCATTGCGGCGGCCGCACGCCGGCGGGCGAGCGCTTCTGCTGCGCCGGCTGCGCCGCGGCCTACGATCTCGTCGGCCGGCTCGGACTGGACCAGTACTATGCCCTGCGTCCACAGCGGCCGGACGGCGAGCGGCCGGCGCTGGCCGGGACCACCGATCCGACGCCCTATGTGCGCGAGGCCGACGGCGCCTGCAGCCTCGACCTGGCGGTCGACGGGCTGCGCTGCGCCGCTTGCCTGTGGCTGATCGAGCATGCGCTGGCGCGCGATCAGCGCGTCACCGAGGCCCGGCTCAACGCCACGACGCGGCGGCTGCGCATCGGCTGGCGCGGCCCGGCCGCGCTGGGCGCGGGCTTCGCCGATCTGGTCGCTGGCCTGGGCTATCGCGTCGCCCCCTTCACGCCGCAGGCGGCGCGCCGGCTGGGCGACGAGGAGGAGCGCGATCTGCTGCGGCGCATGGCGGTGGCCGGCTTCGCCGCCGCCAACATCATGCTGCTCAGCGTCTCGGTGTGGTCCGGCGCGCTGGGCGCCACGCGCGACCTGCTGCACTACGTCTCGGCCTCGATCGCCATTCCGGCGATGGCCTATGCGCTGCGGCCCTTCGTCGTCTCGGCCTGGGCGGCGTTGCGGCAGGGACGCGGCAGCATGGATCTGCCGGTGGTCGTCGGCGTGGCCCTGACCCTGGGCATCAGCCTGGCCGAGACCATGCGCTCGGGCCCGCACGCCTATTTCGAATCGGCCACCATGCTGGTGTTCTTCCTGCTGATCGGCCGCTACGCCGAGCGTCGCGCGCGCGGCCGCGCCCGCTCCGCCGCGGCGCATCTGCTCAGCCTGGCCGGCTCGGTGGCGACCATCGAGCGCGCCGACGGCACGCTGAGCCACGTCACGCCGGCCGAGCTGAAGGCCGGCGACGTGCTGAGCGTCGCGTCGGGCGAACGCCTGGCCGCCGACGGCATCGTGCTCGACGCGCCGGCGCTGATCGACAACAGCTTCGTCAGCGGCGAGAGCCGGCCGCTCACCCTGGAGCCCGGCGCGCTGGCGCATGGCGGGGCGATGAATGTCGGCGCGCCGCTCAGACTCGCCGTCACCGCCGTGGGCGAGGACACCCTGTTGTCGCGCATCGCGCGGCTGCTCGAGGCGGCGGAGCAGGGGCGCTCGCGCTTCGTCGCGCTGGCCGACCGCGTGGCGCGGCTCTACACGCCCGTCGTCCATCTGCTGGCGCTCGCCACCTTCCTCGCCTGGTGGCTGCTGGGCGACGAAGGCGCGCGCATGGCGCTGGTGACCGCCGTCTCGGTGCTGATCGTCACCTGCCCCTGCGCACTGGCGCTGGCGCAGCCGACGGTGGCGACGGTGGCGATCGGCAGGCTGGCGCGGCTGGGCGTGCTCACTGTCTCGCCCACGGCGCTGGAGCGGCTGGGCGATATCGACCTCGTGGTCTTCGACAAGACCGGCACGCTGACTTGCGGCAAGCCGGTGCTGCTCGACGATCCGGCGCGGTCCGACGACGCGCTGCGGCAGGCGGCGCGGCTGGCGGTCGCCTCGCGCCATCCGCTGGCGCGCGCGCTGGTCGCGGCGGCGCCTGATGCCAGGCCGTTGCCCGGCACGCAGGAGCATCCGGGCGAGGGCCTGAGGTGCGGCGCGCTGCGCCTGGGCTCGCGGCGCTTCTGCGGCGTGGCCGAGGACGCCGAGTCCGACGCGATGGAACTGTGGCTGGCGCGGCCGAACGAGGCGCCGGTGCGCTTCGCCTTCGACGACGTGCTGCGCGGTGATGCCGCCGCCTGCGTGGCGGCGCTGAAGGCGCGCGGGCTCGAGGTGATGCTGCTGTCGGGCGATCGCGCGCCGGCGGTGCGCCGCATCGCCGAAGCGGTCGGCATCGAGCGCTGGCAGGCCGGCCTGTCGCCCGACGCCAAGCTGGCGCGCATCGCCCAGCTGGTCGCCGCCGGCCGCAAGCCGCTGATGGTCGGCGACGGCATCAACGACGCGCCGGCGCTGGCGGCGGCGCGCGCCTCGATGTCGCCGGGCGAGGCGGCCGACGTCGCCTCGGCGGCCTCCGACGCGATCTTCCAGGGCGAGGCGCTGATGCCCGTGGTCGAGACGCTCGACCTGGCGAAAGGCGCCGCCCGCTTGATGCAGCGCAATGTGGCGCTGGCCATCCTCTACAACACTGTCGCCGTGCCGGTCGCGATGGCCGGGCTGCTGACGCCGCCGCTCGCGGCGCTGGCGATGTCGAGCTCCTCCGTGCTGGTGATCGCCAACGCGCTTCGCCTGCGGACGACGAAGCGAGGCGCGTGATGGACATCCTGTTCTGGCTGCTGCCGATCGCGCTGCTGCTGGGCTGTCTCGGGCTGGGCGCCTTCCTGTGGTCGCTGCAGAGCGGCCAGTTCGACGACCCTGACGGCGACAGCGCGCGCATCCTGTTCGACGAACCGCGTGGAGGGAACAATGGACGACGTGTCTGAATGGGTCTTCGCCATCCTGGCGACCGCGATGGCGCTGATCGGCCTGGTGCTGTGGGCCAGGGCGATCGACTTCCCGATGGGCTTCTTCGGCTTCGGCCTGGTGGTCTTCGGCGTCGCCTTCGACTTCTTCCTGGTGAAGCGGCATTTCGACCGCGGCGAGGCCGGCCGATGAGCGCCTACCAGATCGCCGCGAAGCACGCCCAGGCGGCGCTCGCCGAGGCGCAGGCCAGGTCGATCGGCGCCGATGTCGTGGGCCGCGCGCTGGTCGCCGAGGCGATCCGCGCCTTCCGCAGCGTCGGCCGCTCCAACGCCGACATCGCCGCCGAGCTCACCGCCAGCGCCGAGAACCTCGACGACGACGAACCGATGGCCTTCATGCGGCCATAGCCCTCGTTACCGCCGACGCAAACCCTGTCATTCCGAGCGCAGCGAGGAATCCGGGCAATCAGCCTGGGTTCCTCGCTGCGCTCGGAATGACAGAGAAACGCGAACGCGCACCGCCATCGTCGCCGACGGTGGTGCGCCGCGATCGACGAGGGCTGCGTCTACTCGGCCATCTGCACCTGGAGGCGCGCCGTGGACGGCAGGCGGCCATCGCGGAACTTCACGTAATCGGCGCGCAGCCAGATCACCGCGGCGGCGAAGACGAGGAAGCTGCCGATCACCAGGGCAAGGTAGGCATACTCTCCAGCGGACATCGAACGGAACCTCTCGGTTGACGTCCGCAAGATGCGCCCGCCGCGCCGCGCCGGCCTTGATGTCGATCAATTTTGCGGCGGATTGCGCCGATTGATCCGGCGCAAGGCGGCGGCGCGCCGCGCGGACGAGACTGCCGCCATCGCCGTTCGGGAGAATCCCGGTGAACCTCCGCCCCATCGCCGTCTGGCTCATGATCATGGCCGCCGAATCCGTGAGCGGCCTGCTGCGCGAGCTCTTCCTCGAGGTGGCGTTCGGCGACCGGGTCACGCACCAGGTCGGCGTCGCCGTCGGCTCGCTGCTGGTGATCGCCATCACCGTCGCCAGCATTCGCTGGATGCGGGTGGAAACCACGCGCTGGTTGCTGGGCATTGGCGCGCTGTGGGCGGCGCTGACCTTCACCTTCGACGCCGCCGTCAGCCGCGCCTTCATCGACGGCAGCTTCGAGCGGGTCTTCGCCGACTACGACCCGCGCCGAGGCGGGCTGATGCTGGTGGGGATGGCGGTGCTGGCGCTGGCGCCGCTGGTCACGGCGCGGGTGATGGGGGTTCGGGATGAGAGCTTGAGGTACGCGGGCGAACGGTGAGAACACCAAGAATCGCCGATGGCAGATCAGTTCCCGACTCCCTCCCGGCAGACGGCTCGATCCATGGTTCGAGTTTATCGGCTTTTATATCTGTGATCGGCTATACTTGGGTAAAATAGCTATACAGCAGGTTTGAGCGGGGTAGGTGGTCGCTTGGACACGCGCGTTGCGCAGTGTCGGCGATCCATTGCTTGTCGTGCTGTCGGCTCCATTGTGACATCAGCGCGTAAGCACTTCCTTAGCCATGCTTACAAGCTGCCTGAGGAGAGACACGAGTATTGAGGACGATGATAAGGTGAATGTCGGGCTTGCCTCCGAGGATCGGTTGCATCGGCAGGCGTGACGATAGGGCGAAGCCCTAAGCCGCTGCCAGAATGCTCAATCAAACAACGTCGCCAATCTTTGCTTCATCTGATCCGCCACGTACAGCGCCAGCGCCTGGATCGTCGATGTCGGGTTCACGCCGCCGCCCGTGACCCAGATGCTGCCGTCGACGATGAACAGGTTCTTCACGTCGTGGCACCGCCCCCACGCATTCACCACCGAGCGCTCGGGGTCGTCGCCCATGCGGCACGTGCCCAGCAGGTGGCCCGGGCTGTTCAGCACCGTGCGTGACGCATAAAGCCGCGTCGCGCCGGCGGTGGTCAGGATCTCCTCCGCGCTCGCGATGCCGTGCTCCATCATGCGGCGCGTGTTGTCGCTCAGCGTGTAGTCGATGCGCGGCGCGGGGATGCCGTGGCTGTCCTTCAGCACGGGGTCGAGCGTGACGCGGTTGTGCGCCTCGGGCAGGTCCTCGCAGGCCACGCCGATCGCCACGCGGTGGTTCAGCAGGCCGCGATAGACGCGGTGATGATCGCGTCCCCAGGGCAGGCGGCCGCTGGCAGCGCTGGTGATCGCCTCGGTCGCCGGGCCGGTGCCGCGGCCGAACTGCAGCGTGTAGCCGCGCACGAAGTCGCGGCTGGCGTCAGTCTCGTAGAACTGCTTGCTCCACAGCGAGGTGATCGGCGCACGTCCGCCGTCGAGCTCGTCCGCGACATAGCCGGAGACGATCGGCCAGGGATGCAGCATCAGGTTGCGGCCGACCAGGCCGCTGGAGTTGGCGAGCCCGTTGGGAAAGCGCGTGGAGGCCGAGTTCAGCAGCAGGCGCGGCGTGCCGATGCCGTTGCAGGCCAGGATCACGACCTCGGCCGGCTGGAAGCGCTCCTTGCCCTCGGCATCGTAGTAGATCGCGCCTGATGCCATGCCGTGCTCGTCGGTGGTGATCTCCCGCACGCGGCAGCGCGTGCGCAGCTCGACGCCCGAGCGGATCGCCAGCGGCCAGTAGGTGATGTCGGTGCTGGCCTTGGCGCCCTGGGCGCAGCCCGGCGTGCAGTGGCCGAGGTTGATGCACTGGGCGCGGCCCTCGTAGGGCTGCGTGGCGATGGTGGTGTCGGAGGGCCACCAGTGCCAGCGCAGCCGGTTCATCGCCTTCGCATAGTGCGTGGCGGTGCGGCCCAACGGCAGCGGCGGCATCGGCGGATGGCGCGGCGGCACGCCGGGATCGCCGGCCAGCCCCGAGACGCCCATCATGCGGTCGTTCTCGTCGTAGAACTTCTCCAGCGCCCAGTAGTCGATCGGCCAGTCGTCGGCCACGCCGTCGAGCGAGCGCACCCTGAAGTCCGAGGGATGCATGCGCGGCCAGTGCGCCGTGTAGATCACCGTGCCGCCGCCGACGCCGTTGAAGTTGGCGACTTTCATCACCGAATTGTCGTCGTTGACCGGATAGTCGGTGTCACGCCCCCGCCGGTTGGGGCTGATGTCGAAATCGCCGAAGCGCCGCGCCTCCCAGTCGCGGCCATGGGCGGGGAGGTCGGTCGACTTCACCCAGTCGCCCTGCTCGAGGCAGAGGATGCGCATCTTCGTCTCGGCGAGACTCCATGCCACGGCGGCGCCCGAGGCACCTGAGCCGATGATCAGGACATCGACGCGCTCGTTGTCGGCCATCACCTTGCGCTCCGGACTTCCCTTCCCCCGGAGGGGGAAGGTGCCCGCAGGGCGGAAGGGGGATGTCGAAGCCGGACACCGATGCTGTTGAGGCATCCCCCTTCCGTCGCTCCGCGCCACCTTCCCCCTCCGGGGGAAGGGAAGGTCAGGTCAAACCAGTGCAACATCACCGATCCTTACGCCAGAACGGCGCGCGCCGGCGCACGGGGTCGAGCAGCGACCAGTCGCCCTGTTCCAGCACATGGCCCTTGGGGAAGGGCGCGCGCGGCTCCATGCCGAGCGAGATCAGCACGCGATCGTCGCGGTAGTAGCACTGCAGTACCGCGCGGGCGAGGGCGGCGCCAGCGGCGCCACCGCTGGCGATGTAGTCGCTCAGCAGCGCCTCGCGGCTGTCGACGTCCATGGCGACAAAGTTGCCGCCGGCCTTGGCGCCGATCGCCGCCACCGCCTCGCGCACATGCGCGAGATCGCGGCCCAGCGACTTCACGATGTCCGCCATGATCGCCGGATCGTCGGCACCGGGCACGCCGAGCGCGGCATCGGCCGGAACCATCGTGCCGGCGATGTCGCGCAAGGCGCGGGTCTCCGCGTCGGAGAAGGCAGCGTCTACCGTGTCACCCATTGGAACTCCCCAAGGCCCGCTGTCGTATCCTAATCTCCCTGTCATTCCGAGCGCAGCGAGGAATCCAGGACGTCTTCCTGGGACCGCCGGCGTCCCGCCGGCTCATGGAGATGCCGGCGAGACGCCAGCGGTCCCAATGAGATTCCTTGCTGCGCTCGGAATGACAGGAGAAGCCATGACTCGTGACCTCAAGGTCTTCAGCAGCATCGCGGTGCGTGGGGTGCTCGAGGCGCTGGTGCCGGGCTTCGAGGCGCAAAACGGCGTGCGCCTCGACATCGCCTGGAACACCGCGCCCGCCCTGGTGAAGCGCCTGCAGGCCGGCGAGCGCGCCGACGTGCTGATCCTCAATCGCGCCGGCATGGACACAATGGCCCGCGCGGGCCGCGTGCTCGCGGGCTCCGAAGTCACGCTGGCGAGCTCGGCCACGGCGCTGGCGATCCGTGCCGGCGCGCCGCGGCCCGACATCTCGACGGTCGAGGCGCTGAAGCGCACGCTGCTGGCGGCGCGCGCGATCGCCTACACCGACCCGGCGGCCGGCGGCGCCAGCGGCATCTATTTCGCGCAGCTGATCGAGCGGCTCGGTATCGCCGTGGAAATCAATGCCAAGACGACATTCCCGCCGGCCGCCGGGCTTGTCGGTCACCTGCTGGTGAGCGGCGCGGTCGATCTCGCCGTGCAGCAGAAGCCCGAGCTGCTGGAGGTCGCAGGCGTCGAGATCCTCGGCACCTTGCCCGGCGAGCTGCACATGGTCACGACCTTCGTCGCCGGCATCGAGGCGGCAAGTGAGCGGGTTGCCACGGCGAAAGCGCTGATCGATCGGCTCGCCGCGCCCTCCACGGCGGCACTTTTTCGTGAGCGGGGGCTGGATCCCGCGTGATGAGCGCGCCTGCGGCGTGCTCAAGGATTCCTGTCTTGAACGACCCATCCTGCGGTGGCAGCGTCGCCGCAACCTCGAGGAGTCCCCCACATGAGCAGCGAATACACCCCACCCAAGGTCTGGGCCTGGAACAAGGAGAACGGCGGGCAGTTCGCCAACATCAACCGGCCGATCGCCGGCGCCACGCATGACAAGGAGCTGCCGGTCGGCAAGCATCCGCTGCAGCTCTATTCGCTGGGCACGCCCAATGGCCAGAAGGTCACCATCATGCTCGAGGAGCTGCTGGCGCTCGGGCACAAGGGCGCCGAGTACGACGCCTGGCTGATCCGGATCGGCCAGGGCGAGCAGTTCGGCAGCGGCTTTGTCGCCATCAATCCCAACTCCAAGATCCCGGCGCTGCTCGATCGCTCCGGGCCCAAGCCGATCCGCGTCTTCGAGAGCGGCGCGATCCTGGTCTACCTCGCCGAGAAATTCGGCAACGCGCTGCTGCCGACCGAGACGGCCGCGCGCGCGGAGTGCCTGTCGTGGCTGTTCTGGCAGATGGGCAGCGCGCCCTATCTCGGCGGCGGCTTCGGGCATTTCTACGCCTATGCGCCGATCAAGATCGAATACGCCATCGACCGCTTCGCCATGGAGGCGAAGCGCCAGCTCGACGTGCTCGACCGAAGGCTGGCCGAGAGTCGGTACCTCGGCGGCAACGACTACACCATCGCCGACATCGCGGTCTGGCCGTGGTACGGCGCCCTGGCCAAGGGCGCGATCTACGGCGCCGGCGAGTTCCTGGCAGTGCACGAATACAAGAACGTCGTCCGCTGGGCCGACGAGATCGCCCAGCGCCCGGCCGTGAAGCGCGGCCGCATCGTCAACCGTCTGCAGGGCGACCCGGCCGCCCAGCTGCACGAGCGCCACGACGCCAGCGACTTCGACACCCGGACCCAGGACAAGCTCGCCGCGGCGGCGAGCTAGGGCCTGTCCTCGACTCGGGATTCACAAGTGGAATCCTGTGTGATTCACGGACGGTCAGCCGGAAGGGAGCTGACCAATCCGGCGGAACAATCCCGGAAGAGCCGAAGCTAATTTGCTTGACTGTATTATAGCTGAGCAAGATGGTCGTGCACTGGGCGACAGGGATACGATCAAACAATCCAAAGGCAAACAATCCAAAGGGAGGAGCCCATGCACCGTCGAGCCACACTCAAGCTGCTGGCGACCGTGCCCTTCGCGATCCCTGCGCTCGCCGCGCCGGCGAGCGCGCAGGGCTTCGCCGGCAAGACGATCGAGCTCGTGATCCCGTTCAGTACCGGCGGCGGGTCCGACATATGGGCGCGCTTCCTCGCGCCCTTCCTGTCACGCCACCTGCCCGGAAATCCGACCGTGGTCGTGAAGAACGAGCCCGGCGGCGGCTCCATCACCGGCGCCAACCGCTTCGCTGCCTCGGCGCGGCCGGACGGGCTGACGATCATGGGCACGTCGGGCTCGACTCAGTTCCCCTTCCTGCTCGGCGACGCGCGGGTGAAGTACGACTACAAGGACTGGCGCATGGTCCTGGTCGGCCCGACAGGCGGCGTCGCCTATATCAGCTCCAAGTTCGGCGTGAAGTCGGTTGCTGACCTTCCGAAGATCAAAGGCACGCAGCTCGTCTACGGCAGCCAGGGCGCCACCTCCCTCGATCTGGTGCCACTGCTCGGCTTCCGCATGCTCGGCCTCGACGTCCGCCACGTGTTCGGCATGAAGGGCCGCGGCGAGGGACGCCTCGCGTTCGAGCGCGGCGAGGCGACCATCGACTACCAGACCTCGTCGGCGTACCTGAAGACCTCGGTGCCGCTGGTCAAGGAGGGCAAGGCGGTGCCGCTCTTCTCGTGGGGCGCGCTCGACGACAAAGGCAATCTGGTGCGCGATCCGACCTTCCCGGACCTCCCGCACATCGCCGAGGCGATCGAGATCGTGCAGGGCAAGAAGCCATCGGGCCCGGAGTGGGATGCATTCCAGGCGTTCCTCTATGCCGGCTTCGCCGCTCAGAAGCCGATGGTGCTGCCGAAGGGCACGCCCGACAACATCGTCGAGGCCTACCGCGCAGCGGTGCGCAAGATCGTGAAGGATCCCGAGTATCTCGCCAAGCGCAATGCCGCGATCGGTGAATACGAGCAGCTCACCGACGATGCCGGCGAGAAGCTCTACAAGATCGCCACCACCATCTCGCCCGATGCGCGGAAGCTCGTGCGCGATCTCCTGGTCAACGAGTACAAAGTGAAGTTCGGCGACTGAGCCAGCGCAGCGCACTCCCCGCCAGGCGGCGATCGACGGTCGCCGCCGGAAGGGCGTGCCGTTCGCCTTGCACATGACCGGACGCCGCCCGCTTTCTCCGCGTCAACGCTCGATTGGGCTGACATGCGCGCGAGCGCATCCGGGGGCATCGCCATGATCGAGTCGCTAGGGACCGCGCTCGCCAATCTCCTCACTGTCGAGCATCTCGCCTACATGATGCTGGGCGTTGCCGTTGGCCTGATGGTCGGGATTCTGCCCGGCCTCGGCGGCATCGCCGGCATGGCGCTGCTGATCCCCTTCATCCACGGCATGGACCCGGTCAGTGCGCTTGCCATGCTGGTTGGCCTGGTGGCCGTTATTCCGACCGGCGACACGTTCACCTCGGTGCTGATGGGGATTCCCGGCTCATCGGCTAGTCAGGCCACCGTTCTCGACGGCTTCCCGATGGCCAGGCGCGGGGAGGCCGCGCGTGCGCTGAGCGCCGCGTTCTCGGCCTCGCTGCTCGGCGGCGTGTTCGGTGCCGTAACGCTCACCGGCTTCGTCGTGATTGCGAAGCCGGTCATCCTCGCCTTCAGCACCGCCGAGCTGTTCATGCTGGCGATTCTCGGCCTGTCGGTGGTGGGCGTGCTCGCTGGCCGCTCGATCCCGCGCGGCATTGCGGCATGCGGGCTTGGCCTCCTGGTCGGGGCGATCGGCGCAGCGCCGGCGACGGGCGAGATGCGGCTCACGCTCGGCGTCGAGTATCTGCAGGACGGCGTTCCGCTGGTGATCGTCGGCCTCGGCCTTTTTGCGATTCCAGAGCTCGTCGACCTCATGCGTCGCGCCCGCCCGATTGCCGGCGATGCGCGGCTCGGCAGCGGCTGGCTGGCAGGGCTCGGCGACACGCTGCGCCACTGGTTCTTGGTCATCCGCTGCTCGGCACTCGGCACCATCATCGGCGCGATCCCGGGCCTCGGCGGCGGCGTCGTCGACTGGATCGCCTACGGTCATGCCGTGCAGTCGACGCGCAAGGATCCGCAGTTCGGTCAAGGTGACGTCAGAGGCGTGATCGCACCCGAATCGGCCAACAATGCGCTGCAGGGCGGCGCCTTGATGCCGACGCTGCTGTTCGGCATTCCCGGCTCGGGCAGCATGGCCGTGTTCCTGGGTGGCATGGCGCTGATCGGCCTGCAACCGGGCCCGTCGCTGGTGTCGACCGAACTGCATCTCACCTACACCATCGCCTGGACGCTGGCGCTGGCGAGCGTCATCGGCGCCGGCATCTGCTTCCTGCTGGCGGCGCCGATCGCGCGGCTCACGCTGGTGCCGTTCCATTACGTGGCACCGGCGATGATCATGGCGATCTCGTTTGCGGCATTCCAGGCGCGGCGCAGCCTTATCGATCTGGCGCTGCTGTTCGCAATCGGAATGCTCGGGATCTACATGCGCCGCTTCGGATGGGCGCGGCCGGCGTTCCTGGTAGGGTTCGTGCTCGCGAGCCAGTCAGAGACCTATCTCTACCAGGCAGTGCAGTTCTATGGCTGGGGATTTGTCACCCGCCCCGGCGTGGTGATCATCTGCATCCTGGCCGCCATCTCGATCTGGACCGCGACGCGCCAGCGGGTATCGGAGGACGGCGCCATATCGCCGTCCGCCGGCAAGACTAAGACCGAGGGCCGCTCGATACCCTACCCTGCCAATCGGCTCCCACAGATCGCCTTTACCGCGCTCGTCCTCGCCTTCATCGCTTACGCTCTCTACGATGCCAACCGGCAATCGCTGCTCGGGGGCGTGTTTCCGGGCGGCATGGCGGCCGTTACGCTACCGTTTGCCGCCTATCTCATCTGGGCGCTGTGGAAGGGCCCGCGCGAAGGCTCGGCCAACGCCGACCTCGAGCAGACTGCGGCCTACGATCCTGCGTCCGTGCCCTCGGCATGGCCGTCGGTCGCTTGGCTCGGCTCGCTCCTAGTCATGACAGCGCTGCTCGGGTTCATCATCGCACTGACGCTGTTCATGCTCGCCTATCTTCTCCTGCGGGCTCGGACCGGGCCGCTTGCAGCGGTGATCTACACGGTGCTCGCTGTCGGCTTCCTGGCCACTCTCGGATATTTTCTGGTTCTCGACTTTCCGGCCGGCCTGCTGCAGAGCCACTATCGACTGCCCTGGCCGCTTCGGTGAGGCTGCCGGCGGTGGCAATCCGCACATGCCAACACCCTGGGGGAGGGTTGGAGAGAGGGTGCCCCACACCCTGTGCGCGACTTTTTCTTCGTCTCCTTGGCCTCAAGCCCATGACCTGACTGGCTTTTCGGCAACCGTCGACATCCCTAGGGGTGGAAGTGGCGGGCGGCGCGCTCTTGTGGTCCGATCGCTGTGCCACAACGATCGGACGCCCCATTGCAATCTCATTTGAACATAGCAAACCATAGCGATCCGCCCATCCCAGGGGCGGAAATGGCGCTGTCGGCGTTTTGCGCCTAGGCTGCGGCGATGGCGAGCACCGACACCATCCCCGTGGTCGATCTCGGCCCGTACCTGGCCGGCGAGCCCGGCGCGCAGGAGGCGGCGGCGCGGCGGATCCGCCACGCGCTGACCGAGATCGGCTTCTATTACATCGTCGGCCACGGCGTGCCGCGCGAGCAGATCCGCGCCGTGTTCGCCGAGGTGGCGCGCTTCCATGCGCAGCCACCAGAGAAAAAGATAGCAATCGCGATGGACCGGCACAGCACCGGCTACCTGCCGCTGAGGGGCGACACCTTGCGGACCTCGACGGTGCAGAAGGTGACCCGGCCCAACCTCAACGAGGCGCTGTTCGTCGCCCGCGACCTGCCGGCCGACCACCCCGACGTGCTGGCCGACCGGCGGTTTCGCGGCGCCAATCGCTGGCCGGCCGACCTGCCGGGCTTCCGCGAGACTATCGTTTGCTATGCCGACACCATGGAGCGCCTGGTGCAGCGCCTGGTGCCGCTCTATGCCCGCGCCCTCGAGCTGCCGGCGCGCTATTTCGACGAGCCGTTCCGCGACTGCCAGTACAAGCTGCGGCTGACGCACTATCCGCCGCAGCCGGCCGACGATCCGGACGATTTCGGTATCGCGCCGCACACCGACACCAGCTTTCTCACTCTGCTGGCGCCCAACGACGTGCCCGGCCTGTCGATCCGCACGCAAGGCGGGGAGTGGATCGAGGCGCCGGCGATCGAGGACGCCTTCGTGGTCAATGGCGGGCAGTTCCTGCAGCGCTGGACCAACGATCATTTCCTCGCCACGCCGCACCGCGCGATCAACCGCAGCGGGGCTGAGCGCTATGCCGTGGTGTTCTTCTGCGACGCCAATATCGACTGGCCGATTGCTGCCGTTCCGACCACCGTCGGACCCGACCGGCCGCCGAGGTATCCGACGACGTACTACACCGACTACATGACGGCCTATCAGCGGCAGAGCTACGACGTGCTGAGAGCGGCCGGGTAGAGGAGAGGGCGATGAAGACAGTGCAGCAAATGATAGCAGCGGCCGACGCCGTCGTGCCACGCATCAGCCCGGAGGAGGCCAAGGGCCTGGTCGGCCGGCCCGACGTGCTGTTCCTCGATGTGCGAGAGCCGGCCGAGGTCGCGACCTCGGGCAAGGTGGCGGGCGCGCTGGCCGTGCCGCGCGGCCTGGTCGAGTTCCGCGCCGATCCCGCCTCGCCGCTGCACGACGCCGCGTTCGACCGCGCCAAGACGGTGGTGGCCTATTGCGCCTCGGGCGGCCGCTCGGCGCTGGTCGGCCATACGCTGAAGGAGATGGGCTACGACAACGTGCGCAATCTCGGCGGCTTCAAGGGCTGGCTTGACGCCGGCGGCCAGGTCGATCCGCCGGCCTGAGCCTCAGGCAAGCGCGCGCAGCGCCGTGCGCAGGTCGCCGGGATCCCTGCCGGCGATCAGCCGGTCGAGCAGGCCGTGCTCGCGGCGCCAGATCGGCAGGGCGCGCTCGAGCAGCGCCAGCCCGGCGCGCGTCAGGCCGAGCCTGCGGCTGCGCCGGTCGGCCTTGTCCTCGGCCACCACGACCAGACCGCGGCGCTGCAGCGGCTTGAGCGCGGCGGTGAGCGTGGTGCGGTCCATCGCCAGCAGCGCGGCGACGTCGCCGATGCTCGCCGGCGCGGGACGGTTCAGCGACATCATCAGCGAGAACTGTCCATTGGTGAGATCGAGCGGCTTCAGCGCCGCGTCGAAGCGACGCGCCAGCGTCCGCGCCGTGCGCTGCGTTTGCAGGCACAGGCAGTGATCGCGAACGTGCTCGGTGGTGTCGTAGGAGATCGCCGGCGCCTTTGACATGCGAGAAGTATGTTGATATCAACCTATCTCGTCAAGAGCACCCGAGGAGCGTGTGATGCCCGTCGACCCCAACGCCGCCATCGAGATCAGCGCCTACAAATGGGTGCCCGAGTTCGCGCATGGGCTGGTGCGCGACCTGCGCGTTCGCTGGGCGCTGGAGGAGGCGGGGCTCGCCTATCGCGTGCGCCTGCTCGACGCCTTCAGCGAGCGGCCCAAGGAGTACCTCCGCGAGCAGCCCTTCGGCCAGGTGCCGATCCTCAACGACGGCGACATCCATCTGTTCGAGACCGGCGCCATCGTGCTGCACATCGCCGAGCGCAGCGAGGCGCTGATGCCGCGCGATCCGGCGGGACGGGCGCGCACCACCGCGTGGGTGATCGCCTCGCTCAACAGCATCGAGCCGATGATCATGGAACTGGCCGGTCTCGACTTCTTCCATCGCGACGCCGAGTGGGCCAAGGCGCGGCGTCCCGGCGCGGAGCAGAACGTGCGCACGCGACTTGGCCGCCTGTCGGCCTGGCTGGGCGAGCGCGACCATCTCGAGGAACGCTTCACCGCCGGCGACCTGATGATGACGACGATGCTGCGCATCCTGCGCCACACCGACATCGTCGCCGGCTTTCCAAATCTCGCGCGCTATCAGGCGCGCTGCGAGGCGCGGCCGGCCTTCCAGCGCGCGCTCGACGCGCAGATCGCCGCATTCAAGGCACACCAGCCAGCCGCCGCCGCTTGATCAGAGGAGGGTAGAGTCATGACCTACATCATGGGCTTCGTCGCCGCCGTCCCGGCCGACAAGAAGGAGGCCTATCGCCAGCACGCCGCGCAGGCGCTGCCGCTGTTCAAGGAGTACGGTGCGACGCGCCAGGTCGAGGCCTGGGGCGACGACGTGCCCGACGGCAAGCTCACCGACTTCAAGGGCGCGGTGAAAGCCAGGCCCGACGAGGTCGTGGTCTTCGCCTGGCTGGAGTATCCCGACAAGACTGTGCGCGACGCCGCGCACGAGAAGATGATGGCCGATCCGCGCATGCACGAACTGGGCGAGATGCCATTCGACGGCCAGCGCATGATCTATGGCGGCTTCGCGCCGATCTCCGACCAGGGCAGCGGCGGCAAGGCGGGCTATATCGACGGCAGCCTGATCCCGGTGCCCGCGGGCAAGAAGGACGCCTACCGGGCGATGGCGGCGAAGATGGGCGCGGTCTTCAAGGAGTACGGCGCCGTGCGTGTCGTCGACGCCTGGGGCGACGACGTGCCCGACGGCAAGGTCACCGACTTCAAGGGCGCGGTGAAGGCCACGTCCGACGAGCAGGTGGTCTACAGCTGGATCGAGTGGCCCTCGAAGCAGGCGCGCGACGCGGCCTGGAAGAAGGTCATGGAGGATCCGCGCATGAAGGCGATGGGCGATATGCCCTTCGACGGCAAGCGCATGATCTACGGCGGCTTCGCGCCGCTGCTCGACGCCTAGGACTCGATCAGGGCCCTGGCGCAGGCATCGATCAGCTGCGCGCGCTTGCGCGGCGAGCTGCCGATGCCGAGCAGGCCCTGGCCGAAGACGAAGGTGTAGAACAGCACGGCGCGCGCCTCGGCTTCCGCAGCCGGCAGGCCCAGCCCGCGGTAGAGCTGCTCCACGGTCCTCAGGCGCGCGTCGTCGACCTCGTGCACGGCCGCCGCCGCCGTGGGGTCGGCGCGCGCCCATTGGCGGATCGCCAGCTCGATCGCCATGCCTTCGGCATTGGCCCGCTCGCTGTATCGCTCGACCAGCCCGTGCAGGCGCTCAGCCGGCGTGTTGCCGAGCTCGACATGGCGCGCCAGCGAGTCGAGGCGGCCATCGCGCCAGGTCGCGAGGATCGCCTCGAGCAGGGCGCGGCGGTCCTTGTAGCGGCGATAGAAGCCGCCCTTGGTGACACCCAGCCGCGCCGCCAGGACCTCGACCCTGACCCCGTCGATGCCGCCGCGCGCCAGCTCGCCCAGCCCGGCCGCCACCCAGTCCTGCGATGCGTCTACGTCGCTCATCGCGCCCTTATCCCACAGGGCGCGACCTGATTGGAGGCTATTCAGCCGCCAGCTTGCGTTCCATCGCCTGGCGCAGCGAGCGGTGGTAGTGGATCAGGGCCGGCTCGTTCTGGCCGAACACGGTGTGGCTCTGCGCGCCGGACAGGAAGCCGGCCTGGATGCCCGTGCCGGTGGGGAAATCCTCCTCGCGCACGAAGCGCAGGGTGAGCTCGACATTGGCGTCCCAATGCCGCTTCTCCTCCTCGCCGGCCACCGGCCGCGGGATGTAGAAGGACAGCGTCACGACGCTGTGGTCAACGCGGTCCTCGCTGGGGAACATGCGCCACAGCTCGACGTGATCGCCGTTCATGACCAGCACCGCGTTGGGCAACATGGTGTAGACCGTCGCGGTGTTCCAGATCGCATCCCACTCGCTTCGCGGCTGCTCGCGCAGGCGGCCGATCTTCGAGCGCGCGATCGACCAGCGCAGGTGCGGGCCGAACGCCTTGAAATCGGTGGCGCCGGTGAACAGCGGCGCGATCGTCTTCCGGTGCAGGGCGGCGATGTGATAGCCCTCGTGGAAGGTGTCGATCGCCAGCTTCCAGTTCATCTTCTCGTGCAGCACCGTGCTCTGGTAGTGCGGCCAGTCAGCGAAGCCGTAGGCCTCCAGCTCGTCGGCCAGCTCGGCGCCCAGCCAGCGGTCGATGTCGAAGTCATTGGCCCCCGCCTCGTCGGGCGTGGCGATCACCCAGACCATGCCGTGCTTCTCGCTGAGCGGCAGCTCAGTCAGCGACGGCCGCTCGGCCTTGACGCCCGGGAAGCCACGCTCCTCCGGGATGTTGATCAGCCGACCGGCCAGGTCATAGCTCCAGGCGTGATACGGGCAGGCGAAGAGCCGCGCGCTGCCGCAGCCATCGACCACCTTGGCGCCGCGGTGCCGGCAGACATTGAGGAAGGCGCGCAGCCTGCCGTCGCGACCGCGCACCACCAGGATCGGCACGCCGCTGTGATTCTCGGCCTTGTAGTCGCCGGGCGTTGTCCATTCCGAGGAGAAGCCGATCAGCAGGGGTCGGCGGCGGAACAGCTCCTGCTGCTCGCGCCGCAGCAGCTCGGGGTCGGTGTAGGTCGACACCGGATTGCGGTAGGGCGCCTCGGCCATATAGGTCGTGCGCGTCTCGGCGAACGACAGCAGGCGCTCAAGCAGCGCGATCTGTTCCGGCTTGCGCATGGTGTCCTCGCGGGTTCCGGACGCTGATACGGTATCGTATCAGAAAGCCGGCGCGATGCAATACGGCACCGTATCAGACCCTACGGCGATCCTGCCGCCGTGGCCTGTGCACGGCCGGTCAAGGCGCGGAAGACCTCGAGGTTCAGCCGGCCGAACGCCTCCGAGGCACGCAGCTCGACGGTACGCGGGCGCGGCAGGTCGACGGCGATGTCGGCGGCGACGCGGCCGGGGCGCGGCGTGATCACCACGATGCGGTCCGACAGGAACACCGCCTCGGCGATCGAGTGGGTGACGAAGAGCACCGTCTTGCGCGCGCCGCCGGTTCCGCCGCTCGTCTCGCCCCAGATGCGCAAGAGCTCGAGCGCCATGTCGTCGCGCGTCATGGCGTCGAGCGCGCCGAAGGGCTCGTCCATCAGCAGCAGCGGCGGATCGAGCAGCAGCGCGCGGCAGAGCGCGGCGCGCTGCTGCATGCCACCGGAGAGCTCGCGCGGCAGCTTCTCGGCGAAGCCGGCCAGGCCGGCCATGTCGAGCAGATCCAGCGCGCGCTTGCGCAGCTTGCCGGCATCGCGGCCGGCGAGCTCGGCGGGCAGCAGCACGTTCTGCAGGATCGAGCGCCACTTCAGCAGGATCGGCGCCTGGAAGACCATGCCGATATCGGGGATCGGCCGCGTCACCGTTCTGCCGGTGACATTGACGACGCCCTGTGTCGCCGGTCGCAGGCCGGCGATGATGCGCAGGAGGGTGGATTTGCCGCAGCCCGAGGGGCCGACCAGCGAGACGAACTCGCCCGCACCCACGCGCAGGGAGATGCCGGCGAGAGCCTCGACGGGACCGCTCGCCGCCTCATAGGTCATGCCGACATGCTGCAGGCAGATCAACGAACCCGACATCACTCCTACCTTCCCCCGCCGGCGGGGGAAGGTGGCGCGAAGCGCCGGATGGGAGTGGCTGGCGCAACGACTCCCATCATCGAGACTGGACGCGATGCCGCCACCCCCTTCCGCCCTTCGGGCACCTTCCTCCGCCAGCGGGCGAAGGTAGAACAGAGCATCACTTCGGCATCTCGACCTTGGTGAAGAACGACGTGTTGTACACGTCCTTGCACTCGACCTTCTTGGGCAGGCCCATGTAGGTGTTCACCAGCTCGACCGAGTCGCACATCTTCTTCTCGTCGATCGCGCCGATGCCGCCCTTGGCGTAGCGCTCGGTCTTCATCAGGGCGATGCCCAGCAGCATGTTCGGCGTCATCAGCTCGACATCGACCTCGGGCACGCGCTTCTTGAAGATCTCCATCGCCGCCTTGGGATCGGCGATCACGTCGCGCCAGCCCTGGTACGAGGCCTCGAGGAAGTCCTTCAGCACCTTGGGCCGGTCCTTCATCGTCTTGGCGCTGGCCATGATCGACATCGAGTACATGTCGAAGCCGAAATCGGCCCAGTTCATCATCACCACGTTGCCCTTGCCGGCGGCCTTCTCGTAGAGCGGCAGGCCGGTCGAGTAGTCGCCGACGCCGTCCATGCGCTTCTCGGCGACGGCGGCGATCTTGGCGGCCGGCTCGATGTTGACCCACGCGACCTTGCTGGCGTCGATCTTGGTGAGCTTGGCGAAGGCCGGGAACATCTGGCGCTGGCTGTCGCCCGGCGGCGCGCCCAGCTTCTTGCCCTCGAGGTCCTTCGGCGTCTTCAGCGGGCTGCTGGCCAGGCTGAAGATGTTGAGCGGCGTCTTGTCGAACACCATGCCCACCACCTGCACCGTCGTGCCGCGGGCGCGCGAGGCGATCACCACGGCGGCGTCGGCCAGGCCGGCGTCGGCGCGGCCGGTATCGACCTTGGCGATCGAGTCGCCCGAGCCCTTGGAGTTCTCGAGCGTCACGTCGAGGCCCTTGGCCTTGTAGTAGCCCTTCTCCAGCGCCACCCAGTAGGCGGCGTGGTCGCCGACCGCGAACCAGTTCAGCGCGAAGGTGAACTTCTCCTGCGCCGACGCGGCGCCTGATATCGCCAGCAGCGCGGCCAGCGCGATCGATCCGATCCTCAGCATGTTCCCTCTCCGTCGTTGTGCCTGGTCATTCGACGCCTTCGGCCCACGGCGCCCACAGCCGCGCCGCCAGGACCACCAGACCATAGAGCGCCAGGCCGATCGCCGAAATCCAGATCAGCGAAGCGAACGCCACCGCCGTGTTCATGCTGCTCTGCGTATTGGCGATGACGTAGCCCAGCCCGGCCTGCGAGGCCACGAACTCGCCGACAATGGCGCCGACCACCGCGGCCGTCGCGGTGATCTTGAGCGCGCTCAGGATGTAGGGCAGCGCGTTGGGGATGCGGATCTTCAGGAAGATCTTCCATTTCGGCGCCGAGAAGACGCGGCCGAGATCGAGCATGTCGGTCTCGACCTGCGACAGGCCGACGGCGGTGTTGATGACCACCGGAAAGAAGCCGATCAGTGCGCCCATCACCATGGTGGGCATGATGCCGTAGCCGATCCAGATCAGCAGCAGCGGCGCGATCGCCACCTTGGGCAGCGTGTTGACGAAGACCAGGAAGGGCATCAGCGCGTTGGCGATCAGCGGCGACCAGGCGATGGCGGTGCCCAGCGCCACGCCGACGATGGCCGCCATGAAGAACGCGCCGATGATCTCCAGGCTGGTGACCCACAGGTGCGGCCACCACGAGAAGTCGGCGTGCCACAGGGAATCCCACACCAGCGCTGGCGGCGGCAGCAGGTAGGCGCGGATCTCCAATACGGTGACGGCGAGCTGCCACAGCGCCAGCAGCAGCGCGAACAACGCCACTGTCGGCCAGTACTGGCGCACGATCGCGTCCAGCCTCATCGCGTCGATCTCTCTGCTATCATGCGCCCGTCCGCGCGGAGGTGATGATATTCCGTGAAACTGTCGCTGTGCAACGAAGTGATCCGCGAGCTGCCCTTCGCACACCAATGCGCGCTGGCGCGGGCGCTGGGCTACGAAGGCCTCGAGGTCGCGCCGTTCACCTTCGGTGACGAGGCCTACGCCATGACCGCCGGCCAACGCGCCGACATCCGCAATGCCTGTCGCGACGCCGGCATCGCCGTCAGCGGCCTGCACTGGCTGCTCGCGGCTCCCGCGGGGCTGTCGATCACAACCTCGGATCGCACGGTCTGGCAGCGGAGCGTCGATGTCCTGCGCGCGCTGGTCGAACTGTGCGCGGAACTGGGCGGCGACTATCTCGTGCACGGATCGCCGGCGCAGCGTCGTGCGGGCAGCCCTGACGACGCCAGGCGCGCCGAGGAAGCCTGGCGCATCGCCGCGTCGGAGGCCGGACAGGCCGGCGTGACCTACTGCATCGAGCCGCTGGCGCGGCCGGACTGCAACCTCGTCAACACACTGGCCGAGGCCGCCGAGATCGTGCGCCGCAACGGCAATCCGGCGCTGCGCACCATGATCGACACGCTCGCGGCGTCGCGGGAGGAGCCCGAATCGCCGGCCGACGCGATCCGCCGCTGGATGCCGACGGGGTTGCTGGCGCATATCCAGCTCAACGACCGCAACCACCGCGGCCCGGGTCAGGGCAGCGACAAATTCGCGCCAGTGCTTCGCGCCCTGGACGACACCGGCTATACCGGCTGGGTCGCCATGGAGCCGTTCGTCTACGAGCCCGATGGGCCGACCTGCGCGGCGCGCATGATCGGCTACGTACGGGGGCTGATGGAGCAAGCGTCGTGAGAGTGAAGCTGGAGGCCGCCGACCGCTTTGAGCGCGATCATAGGCTGCGTCTGCCGTTCCGCTTCGGCGTGATCACCGTGACCGAAGGCACGCAGGCGATCCTGCGCGTGCGCATCGCGCTGGAGGACGGCCGCACCAGCGAAGGCGTCGCCGCCGAGGCGCTGGGCGCGAAGTGGTTCGAGAAGAGCCCGGCCTTCAGCGACGCGCAGAATCTCGATCAGCTGCGCCAGGCGCTGCAGATTGCCATCGAGCACTACCAGGCGCGCGGCTGGGACACGCCGTTCGGCCTCTATGCCAACTCCTATCGCCAGCAGATTGCGCGCGGCGAGTCGCTGGGCCTCAATCCGCTGGTCGCGTCTTACGGCCCCGCACTGCTGGACCGCGCGATCATCGACGCGGTGGGAAAGGCGGTCGGCCAGTCCTTCGCCAGCATGATCGCGGCCAATGTCCCCGGCATCGCCGCGACCGATCTCACGCCCGACATCGACCCCGGCCATCTCGCGCGCTTCCTCGCCGGGCTGAAGCCCGCCGACAGCATCGCGCTGCGCCACACCGTGGGCCTGGTCGATCCGCTGACCGCCGCCGACCGTCCGGCGTCGGAACGCGTCAATGACGGGCTGCCGGAGACGCTCGAGGAGGTCGTCGCCTATTACGGTGGCCGCTACTACAAGCTCAAGGTCGGCGGCAATGTCGCGGCCGACCTCGATCGCCTCACCCGCATCGCCGCGGTGCTCGACCGGGGCGCGGGCGACTACCGCGTCACCTTCGACGGCAACGAGCAGTACGACGATGTCGAGGGCATCGTCGAGCTGTGGCGCAAGGTCGAGGAGGCGCCGAAGCTCGCCAACATGGTCCAGCGCACGCTGTTCATGGAGCAGCCGATCAAGCGCCAGAGCGCGCTCAGCCGCTCGGTCGAGGCCCTGGCGAAGTATCGCCCGGTGATCATCGATGAATCCGACGGTGAGCTGTCGAGCTTTCCGCGCGCGCTCGAGCTGGGCTATGCCGGCGTGTCGAGCAAGAACTGCAAGGGTTTCTACAAGTCGATCCTCAACGCCGCGCGTGTGGCCAAGCTCGGTCCGGGCCACTTCATGTCGGCCGAGGATCTGACGACGCAGCCGGGTGTGAGCGTGCAGCAGGACCTGGCGCTGGTCTCGCTGCTGGGCATGACCCATGTCGAGCGCAACGCGCATCACTTCATCGACGGCATGTCGAGCGCGCCCGAGGCGGAGCAGAGCGCCTTTGTCGCCGCACACCCGCTTCTTTACGAGAAGCTGCCAGGCAGGCCCGCGCGACTGCGCGCCAGAGGCGGCATGATCGCGCTCGGCTCGCTGAACTGCGCCGGCTTCGCCGTCGGCGCCGATCTCGATTTCACCGCGCTGCGCCCGATGGCGCCGGCGCCTCGCGAGAAACTGAAGGCCGCCGCATGAGTACCCTGCCGAAGCGTTTCGAGACCGTCGAAGCGATGGAAGATTTCATGACCACGCCCTCGCCGCGGCTGATCGCCGACTTGGCGAAGGCGTCCGGCGACATCCTGGTGCTGGGCGTCGCCGGCAAGATGGGCCCGACGCTCGCTCGGCTTGCCAAGCGCGCGGCGCCCGATCGGCGCGTGGTCGGCGTGGCGCGCTTCAGTGAGAGAGGGGTGCGCGAGTCATTGGAGAAGGCCGGTGTCGAGGCGATCGCCGCCGACCTGCTCGACCGCGCCGCGCTGGAGACGCTGCCCAGGCTGCCCAACGTCGTGTTCATGGCCGGACGCAAGTTCGGCGCCACGGGCGACGTGCCGCTGACCTGGGCGATGAACGTGCAGGTGCCGGCGATGGTGGCGGAGGTGTTCAAGGACTCGCGCATCACCGTCTTCTCGACCGGCTGCGTCTATCCCTTCGTGCCGGTCGAGAGCGGCGGTGCCACCGAGGACACGCCGGCGGTGCCGCCGCCGGGCGACTACGCTTATTCCTGCGCCGGTCGCGAGCACATGTTCGCGTACTTCTCGGCGCGGCACGGCACGCCGGGCCGGCTGTTCCGCCTGAACTACGCCATCGACATGCGCTACGGCGTGCTGCACGACATCGGCCGCAAGGTGCGCGACGGCGAGATCATCGACCTGTCGATGGGCCACGCCAACGTGATCTGGCAGGGCGACGCCAACGAGGTGGCGCTGCGCTGCCTGGCGCATGCCACGACGCCGACCTCGCCGATCAACGTCACGGGCCCGGAAACCTTTGCGGTGGCCGAAGTCGCGGCCGAGTTCGGCAAGCTTCTGGGCAAGGCGCCGCTATTCACCGGCAAGCCGGCGGCGACCGGCTGGATCAACAATGCGGCACGCATGGTCGAGGAGTTCGGCCCGCCCAGCGTGCCGTTGCGGACCATGATCGAGTGGAATGCCGACTGGCTGTCGCGCGACATGGTCACGCACAACAAGCCGACGCACTACGAGGTGCGCGATGGCAAGTACTGACCTTCTCGACGTGCGGCCGCTTAAGGCCGAGCATGCCGAGGCGGTGTGGCCGCTGTCGATCGAGGCCGGGTGGAACCAGAACGTCGCCGACTGGCGATTCATGCTGGGCGCCGGCCGCGGCTTCGGCCTGATCGGGCCGGACGGCAGATGGCAGGCGAGCTCGCTGGTGCTGCCGCTGGGCCAGCGCCTGGCGTGGATCAGCATGGTGCTGGTGACGAGGGAAATCAGGCGCGGCGGCGTCGGCACCGGGCTGCTCAAGCGCTGTATTGCCGATGTGCGCGACATGGGTGCCGTCGCCGGACTCGACGCGACCGAGCTTGGCCGGCCGATCTATCTGCCGCTGGGTTTCCACGATCTCTATTCGATCCGTCGCTGGCACTTCGATGCCGTCAGGGGCGCGCCGGTGGCACCGCCTCAGGGCATCGAGATCCGCCCCGCGACCGTCGCCGACCTGTCGAAGCTCGCGACCTACGACCGGTCGCTGAGCGGTATGGAGCGTCCCACCATCATCGCGCATCTGCTGCTGCGCCAGCCCGGCCTCGCCTGGATCGCCCAGACGCCATCGGGCGCGATCACCGGCTATGCGCTGGGCCGCGAGGGTCGTGTCGCGACATCGATCGGCCCGGTGATCGCCGACAGCGAGCCGATCGCGCTGGCGTTGAAATCGAAGGTCGCGGCCTCGGCGGCGGGGCCGTTCATCATCGACGTGCCTGAGGTGCATCGAGACATGCGCGCCTGGATCGAAGGGCAGGGCGGGCAGACGCCGCGTGCTTATATGCGGATGACGCTGGGCACGGCGAAGGGGCTGCATGACCCGACCTATGTCTTCGCGCTGGCCGGGCCCGAGTTGGGTTGAGCACACGTCGTGGTCCTGGGCGGAGCGAAGGACCTCGCGGTGGCATGAGCGGACGCCGCGCCGATCTGTGACCGCGATGCCGCGAGGTCCTTCGCTTCGCTCAGGACGACGATGGAGTTAGGATCGCCGCCATGAGCCAAACCTCCCCCCTTCACTGGCGCGACCTGCCGGCGCCGGTCCTGTCGATCCTGCGCCAGGGCGCGGTGATCCCGGCCCATCCGCTGGCGCTCGACGCCGATCGCAGGTTCGACAGGCAATCGCAGCGTGCGATCAGCCGCTACTACGTCGACGCCGGCTCGGGCGGGCTGGCGGTCGGCGTGCATTCGACGCAGTTCGCGATCCGCGAGGTCGGGCTCTACAGGCCGGTGCTCGAGCTGGCGATCGAGACTGCGCGCGAGTGGACCGACCGGCCGCTGGTGATGATCGCCGGCGCCGTGGGTCGCACCGCGCAGGCGGTCGAGGAAGCGCGCACGGCGCGTGCCATGGGCTATCACGCGGTGCTGCTGTCGCTGGCGGCACTCAAGGGCGCCAGCGAGGACGAGCTCATCGAGCATTGCAGCGCGGTGGCGAAGGAGATGCCGCTGGTCGGCTTCTACCTGCAGACCACGGTCGGCGGCATCAAGCTGTCGCGCGGCTTCTGGAGCCGCTTCGCCGCCATCGACAACGTGGTCGCGATCAAGGTCGCGCCGTTCAACCGCTATCGCACTCTCGATGTCGCCTTCGGCATCGCCCAGGCGCAGGCCGAGGAGCGCGTCACGCTGTACACCGGCAACGACGACCACATCGTTGCCGACCTGGTGACGCCGCTGGTGGTGCGCACCGGCAATCGCGAGGTGACGCTGCGCTTCCGCGGCGGCCTGCTCGGCCACTGGAGCGTCTGGACGCGCGGTGCGGTCGAGCTGCTGGAAAAGCTGAAGCTTGCGGTATCGAGCGGCGCGGCCGTGACGCCGGAAATCCTGGCGCTGGATTCCTTCGTCACCGACTGCAACAGCGTCGTGTTCGACGTTGATCACGACTTCGCGGGCTGCATTCCCGGCTGCCACGAGATCCTGCGCCGCCAGGGGTTAATACGCACGACGCACTGCCTCGATCCGCACGAGACGCTGAGCCCCGGCCAGAGCGAAGGCATCGACCGCCTCTACGCGACGTACCCCGAGCTGCACGACGACGCCTTCGTCGCCGCCAATCTCTCGCGCTGGCGCGCCTAAGTTCTACCTTTCCCCCGGAGGGGGAAGGTGCCCGAAGGGCGGAAGGGGGATGTCGAAGACGAACGCAGGAGTCCGTATTCGACATCCCCCATCCGTCGGCGCTGCGCGCCGCCACCTTCCCCCTCAGGGGGAAGGTAGTATCAATTCAACCCGTACAGCCTTGCCACGTTCTCGCTGGTGATCTTCTTGCGAACCGCCGGCGAGAAGCCTGCCAGGTTCTCGTCGAGCACCTTCTTCGACTCGGGCCACAGGCAATCGGGGTGCGGGTAGTCGGCGCCCCAGATGATGTTGTCCTCGCCGATCATCGGCACGATCGGCTCGAGGTACTTGTCCTGCTGGTAGGTGACGTAGCCCTGGCGGCGGAAATAGTCGCTGGGCTTCATCCTGAAGCCGAGCGAACGGGCGCGGTCGTGATACTCGGTGTCGAGGCGGTCGAAGACGTAAGGAAGCCAGGTGCAGCCCGACTCGCCCAGCACGAAGTTGAACTCCGGATACTTCTCGCAGGCGCCCGATGCGAGCAGCGAGACCAGCACCTCCATGGTGTCGAGCTGGAACAGCGCCGAACGCACCAGGCGGTACTCGGTGAAATATTCCTTTTCCATCGCCGGATTGTCGGGCGCGCGCAGCGCCTTGAAGCCGGTCGAATGGAAGGAGATCGGGAACCTGCACTCCGCCGCGGCTTCCCACAGCGGATACCAGTCGTGGTGCCACAGCGGCAGCGACATGCGCTTGAAGGCGAGATCGCCGCCCTTGATGCCCATCTTGGCGCAGCGGCGCACCTCGGCTGCGGCGGCGATCGGATCGTGGTTGGGCACGATCGCCAGCGGGAAGACGCGCCTGGCGTCGGCGCGCCTGGCGAAGTCGGCGACCCAGTCGTTGTAGATGCCGTCGCACCATCCCCGCAGGCCGGGATCGGCGATCATCTCGTTGATCATCAGGCAGCCATAGACGATCTCGGCGTCGAGCCCGTCGCGATCGAGATCGGCGATGCGCAGTTCCGGCGTGGTCGGCCGCGGCTTGGCGCCCCGCCGGTAGTCCCAGCGGAAGCCGGCGGCGTGCATCTCGTCGACGTGGTGGAACGAGCCCTGCTGGTATTTCAGGAAGCCCGGCCCGACGCCGTTCCACATGCCCTTGTCCTGCGCCTCGACGAACCAGTGCAGGCCATCGTCGAGCTCCTCGCAGCGCGGCGCCAGCAGCTTCCACCTCTTGGGTGCGCTCTCCGACCACAGGTCGGGCGGGCAATAGGTGAGGTCGATGTGGTTGTCGCCGGAGATCAGCCTGTCGGTCATGGGTGCCTTGCCTCCCTGCTGGCGCGTGGACGCAAGGGTAGTACCGGGGGCAAGCTCGTCAATCCTCGATCCCGGCCGCCAGCCGCTGGGCGGTTCGGGGTCGGGGGAGGGAGGTACATCGATGGCCAGGGGTCTTCTTGTCGCCGCATTCGATTTCTCGACCGCGCACGCGGACGAGTTCCACGACTGGTACGACCTCGAGCACATTCCGGAACGGCAACGCGTGCCGGGCTTCGGGCTGTGCGAGCGCTGGCTGAATGTCGACGGATCACAGGTGGCCGTCGCGTCCTACGATCTCGACTCGCTGGCGGTCATGCGCAGTGCGCCATACAAGGCGATCGCCTACGAGAACCTTTCGGTGTGGTCCAAGCGCGTCACCGGCATGTGCAGGCGGCTGCTGCGCTTCGAGGGCGAGCAGGTCGCGCCCGGCGACTTGAAGGCACCGCAGGGCGCCGGCGGCTTCCTGCTCAACGCGATGAACGTGGCGCCCGAGCACGAGGCCGACTTCAACGCCTGGTACGACCAGGAGCATCTGCCGCTGCTCTCGAAAGTGCCCGGCACGCTCGCGGCGCGGCGCTATCGCAGCGGCCCCGACCCCGACGGCTCGCACCGCTACGTCGCGATCTATCACCTGAGCAACCCCGAGGTGACCGAAAGCGCGGCGTGGAAGGCGGCGGTCGACACCGAGTGGAGCGCGCGCGTGCGCCCGCATTTCCGCGACCGCCTGCGCATCCTGACGCGGCGTTACCGGCGCGGCGCTACTCCTCCGGCTCGGTCGTGAAGGTCAGCGGATGGCCGGCGCGGCGGCCCATGTCGGTGCCGGCGGTGGCCTTGGTCTCGGCGACGTCCCTGGTGAACACCGCCACGACGCAGACGCCGCGGCGATGCGCGGTCATCATCACGCGATAGGCCTGCTCCTCGGTCATCCGGAAGATCGCCTTCAGCACTTCGGTGACGAACTCGCGCGGCGTGTAGTCGTCATTGACCAGGATCACGCGATAGAGCTTCGGCCGTTCGGTCTTCGGCTCGATCCTGGTGGTCGGCTTGGTGTCGGTATCGCTCATACGGCCCTCCGACGCCCGAGGGTGTTGGTGCCGCCGATGTCATCGCGCAAACCAGTCCCGGCGGCAAGAGGGCAGCTTGCCGGCGGCCGGCACTGTGGCCTCGCGCGGCCGGCGGGCGCATTCTACGCGTCCAAGTGTCATTCCTCGCTGTGTTCGGACTGACAGCGAGGCCAAGGAGGACCGCGATGGGCACGGCACTGAGCAGGGCGGAAGTCGACGCCTACCGCGAGCGCGGCTACCACCTGAAGATCAAGGCGTTCTCGGCCGACGAGGCGGGCGAGCTCAACCGACGCTTCGAGGAGTCGGAGAAGCGGGCCGGCGCCTCGCTCAGCAGCGGCCTGCTCAATGTGAAGCCGCATCTTCTCTTCCCCTGGCTCGACGCCGTGGTGCGCGACGCACGGATCCTCGACGCGGTCGAGAGCATCCTCGGCCCGGACCTGCTGTGCTTCGGCGGCACCTTCTTCAACAAGGGACCGGGCGATGGCACCTACGTCTCCTGGCACCAGGATGCGACCTACTGGGGCTTGGCGAAGCCCGAAGTCGTGACAGCGTGGATCGCGCTTACGCCCAGCAACGAGCTGTCGGGCTGCATGCGCGTGGTGCCCGGCAGCCACCGCACGCAGCTCGAGCATCGCGATACCTTCGCGGAGAAGAACCTGCTGACGCGCGGCCAGGAGATCGAGGCCGAGGTCGACGAGAGCCGGGCCGTAGACTTCATCCTGGAGCCGGGCGAAGTCTCGCTGCATCACGTGCTGATCGTGCACGGCTCCGGCCCCAACCGCGCCGGCTGGTCGCGCCGCGGCTTCGCCGTGCGCTACATGCCGACCAGCCTGAAGCCGGCCGAGGGCCGCGGCAGCAGCGCCCTGCTGGTGCGCGGCACCGACCGGTTCAGGTATCACCTGGAGGAAGTGTCGCCGCAGGCGGACCTGCACCCCGACGCCGTCGCGCATCACAAGGCGATGGCCGAGTACAGCCTGAAGGGGCTGTACCAGACCGCCGACAAGCCGATCCCGGCGGCGCGGCTCAGTCGCGGCTAGGGCGATGACCATCACCATCACCGCCTTCGAGCGATCGCCCGATGGCGGCCGGGGACTGGCGCGCGACACGCGCGTTCGCTGGGCGCTCGAGGAAGTCGGCCAGCCTTACGAGGTACGGCTCGTTTCGTTTCGCGCGATGAAGGAGCCGGCGCATCTGGCGCTGCATCCCTTCGGCCAGATTCCGACCTATGAAGAGGGCGATCTCGCCCTGTTCGAGACCGGGGCGATCGTCTTCCATATCGCCGAGCGCCATGCCGGCCTGCTGCCCGAGGATGCCCATGCGCGGGCGCGGGCGATCACATGGATGTTCGCCGCGCTCAACTCGGTGGAGCCGCCGATCCTCGAGCTCGCGAACGCAAGACTCCTGGAGAGCGACAAGCCCTGGAGCAAGCAGCGTCTGCCTCTGGTCGAGGATCGCGTCCGCGACCGGCTGCATCAGCTTTCCGGTCGCCTGGGCGATGCCGAGTGGCTCGACGGTAGGTTCAGCGCGGGCGACCTGATGATGGTGTCGGTGCTGCTCAGGCTGAAGTCGTCGGGCATCCTGAACGGATTCACCAACCTGTCCGGCTATGTCGCCCGCGGCGAAGCGCGGCCCGCCTACAAGCGGGCCTTCGATGCCCAAGCGGCGATCAACACCCGCGAGCCACGGGTCGGTTGATTGAATTCGCTTGCGCGACGGGCGTTAGTTGGCATCCCTCTGTCGTCCCGAGCGCAGCGAGGGATCCAGTGCCAGCCTAAGCGCGCGGCGTGGAATCGCGAACGCGCAGGTTGTTGCGTATATCCCGCACTCCCGATACGCGATCGGCCAGATCCTCGGCGCGGCGCTTGTCCTGGCGGCTGGGGATCGTGCCGCTGAGGGAAACCTCGCCGTCCCGGACGCCGACCTCGATGCCGCTGGCGTCGAGCCAGGCATCCTCGGTCAGGCAATCGCAGACATCCTCGTGGATGCGCGCATCGGAGCGCTTGTAGCCTTTCGGGCCGACACCGCGATGCCGGCCCGCGGCGTCATTGTCCTCGTCCCAGTAGTCGCCGCGCTGCTCACTGCGCTCGTAGCCGCTCTCGTACGGGCTGCCGTAGAAGCTGGAATCGCCGTAACCCTGCGTTGCCTGGCGTTCCTCCATGCGATGGTGGCGCCCGACGCGCCGGCCGCCCATGCCCGAGCCGGCGTAGCCGGAATAGGCGTAGCGCATGTCCTGCTCATCCTGGCGCGAGGGCTGGTAGCGGGCCATGTCGAACCTCCGGAGATGAGATCGATCTCCGCTAACGCGAGGTCCGGTTCGAAGTTGCCCGATCAGGCCGCGAGTGCCCTGCGGATTCGCGCCCAGTCGTCGATCGCGGCTTCCTGGCCGGGCACGAGCTGAATGGTGAACTGGCTGTAGCCTGCGTCGCGCAGCCGGGCGATGCGCTCGACGATCTCGCGCTCGCCGGCGGTGAACGAGGTCGTCTTGATCAGATCGGCCGTGACAAAGCGCTGCTCCTCGGGTTTCACGAACATCAGATGGCCGCGATGGTTCTGCAGGTAGGGCGCGTCCTTCGGCTCGAAGCCGCGCGCCAGCTCGACATAGCCTTCGACCTCGGGCCGGCCCGACGTCGGCATGGCGATGCCGGGCTTCAGGCCGGAGATCGCCTCGTCGGCGGCGCGATGCAGCATGACGGCGGCGCGCGGGCCGGCCTGGGCCATGGCGCGCGGCGAATCGGCGGGCTCGCCGTCGGCCAGCACGCAGCCCAGCGCGAAGGCGGTGGCCTGGAGATCGCCGATGGCACGGCCGGCCGCGGTCCAGGCGTTGCGCATCGCCTGCACCTCGCGGATGCCGGTCTCGACATTGCCGACGAAGTCGATCCAGCCGGCGTCGAGCTTCGCCGTCAGCGCGCGCGTGCGCGGGCCGAAGGCGGAGAGGTGCAGCTTGATCGGATCTCTGGTGTTGAAGAGGGGAAGCTCCGGATTGAGGAAGCGGATCTTTTTGCGCTGCCCCTCCATCTCGAACTCGACGATCTCGCCGCGCAACAGTCCGTAGACCTGCGCGATGTAGACCTCCATGTCCCTGATCTTCATCGCGCCGAAGCCCATGGCGCGGCGCGCGGTGAAGCCGGTGCCGACGCCGAAGTCGATGCGGCCGGGCGCCAGCTGGTTGAGCGTGGCGATGGCGTTGGCGGTGACCGGCGCGATGCGGTTGGACGGCACCAGCACGCCGGTGCCGAGCCTGATCCGGCGCGTGTTGACCGCCGCCGCGCCCATGGCGACGAAGCAGTCCGCGCTCAGCATCTGCGTGTCGTAGAACCAGGCGTGCGAGAAGCCGAGCTCCTCGGCACGCTGCACGATCTTCCAGGAATCGGCCGCCGTGGGCAGCGCGATGCCGAACTGCATGGCGGGAGTCCTTTGCGATCTTACCTTCCCCTGGAGGGGGAAGGTGGCGCGGAGCGACGGAAGGGGGATGTCGAAGACGGACTCCTGCGTTCGTCTTCGACATCCCCCTTCCGCCCTGCGGGCACCTTCCCCCTCCGGGGGAAGGTATTTGACTATTCGGCCGGCACCGCTTCCTTGCCGAAGACCGGGTTCTTCTCGGAGTCGACCAGCGCTTCCTTGCCCTCGGTCGGCAGCACCTCGACGTAGTTCAGCGCGGCGTTGACGTCGCCGCCCCAGACCTCGTGCGGCAGCTCGTAAAGCAGCTCGACGCCGTAGCCGTTTGGGTCGCTGATGTAGAGGCTGTGCGTCATGCCGTGGTTGACGCGGCGGCCGAACTTGACGCCCTTCTCCTGGAGATACTCCAGGCGCTTCAGCCACGCCTCGCGCGTCGGGAAGCCGATGGCGACATGGTTGATGGCGAAGCCGCCGCCGAACATCGACCAGTTCTCGGGCGGCGGCGGCAGGTTCGGGTTCTCGACGATGGCGACGTCGTGGTGGTTGAGGTGGCTCTTGTTGTTGCCGGGCGCGCTGTAGAAACGCATCTTCGGCGGGTTGGGCCGCTTCTCTGTCGGCGTCAGTTCGCCGACCATCTCGAAGCCCACCACCTCGGTCCAGAAGCGGTGCGATTCCTCGAGGTTGCGGACGTTGAGGACGAGATGGTTGACGCCGGCGGGCGCCATGGATTTGTCGGTCATAGCGTACTCCCTAATGGATCCATGCTACCCCCGCCGGCGCGATGCGGCTAGGCCCCCCGGCGTCGCACAATCGCATCAATGCTCAACGGCCCGCCGCCGGCCGCCGCGAGGTAGAGGAAGGCGAAGCAGTACAGCGCCGCCAGCTCGCCGCCGTTGAGGATCGGGTAAAAATTGCGGCCGGCATGGGCCATGAAATAGGCTACGGCCGTCATGCCCGAGAGGATGAAGGCGCTGGGCCGGGTGAACAGGCCGATTACCAGAAGGATACCGAAGACCAGCTCGATGATCCCGGCAATGCCGCCGGGCGAGGTCAGCGGCACATTGGCGATCTGCGGTACGACGGGGAATTTCAGGATCTTGGCCGTGCCGTGCTGCAGGACCAGCAGGCCGGCCATGATGCGCAGCACGCTCAGCAGCTGCGGACGCCAGGGGGAAAGCGCCGTTTCCAGTTTCATTGTGGTTACTCCTGCAGGATGCCGCCGCGCGGCTGGGGCGGCAGCAGGTAAAGGGGGATGTGCAACCACACAAGACGTTACCAACGCGTCACTGAATCAACGCCCCGAACGTGTCCTCGTTGCCGGCTTGCAGCGACGCGCCCGATGCCGTTGACTGCGCCCGCTGTGCCTGGGAGGAGCAACAAGACATGGACAAACTGAGCTCGGATCTGCGTGAGGCGCTGGCCCGCGTCGGCACCTCGACCCTGACCGGCGTGCTCAATCGCCGCGGCCTGAAGTCGATGACCCTCTACGACGTGTGGCCGTTGCGGCCCGAGCAGCCGCGCCTCGTGGGCATCGCCTTCACCATGCGCTTCATCCCCTCGCGCGAGGACAAGGACGGCCCGAATTCGACCAGCCGCTCGATGGTGCAGCCGCAGGCGATGGAGGAATGCCCGCCGGGCCACGTGCTGATGATCGACTCCCGCGGCGATTCGCGCGCCGCCTCGGCCGGTGATCTCTATGTCGGACGGCTCAAGGCTCGCGGCTGCGCCGGCATCGTCACCGATGGCGGCCTGCGCGACACCGACGGCGTGGCCAAGACCGGCCTGCCGGCCTATCTGCGCCGCCCGTCCTCGCCGCCCAGCCCGATCGCGCATCGCCCGGTTGACCTCCAGCTGCCGATCGCCTGCGGCGGCATCGCGGTGTATCCCGGCGACATCGTTGTCGGCGACAGGGACGCGGTGCTGGTGATTCCTGCGGACATCGTCGAGGCGGTGGCCGACGAGGCGGTGAAGACCTACGAGTACGAGGAATTCGCCGAGGCCGAGGTGGCGCGCGGCCGTCCGCTCAAGGGCCTGTTTCCGGTCGCCGGCGATGAGGCCAAGCGCGACTACGAGGCGTGGAAGAAGGCGCGCGGCGGCAAGTAGCTTCTTCGGGCCGCGTCGCTCCAGCGACGCTTCTTGACGGCGCCGCTGGAGCGACGCGGCCCGAACTGCGTTTCAGACGAAGCCCATTTCGCCCCGACTCTCGCGACCGGACTCCGCGGTCAGCATCGCAACCAGGCGCCCGGCCGCCTCGGGCGCTCGCGCGTGGCGCGTGATCGCCGCGGCGTAGATCGTCGACAGGGCGCAACTCGGCGGCAACGATCCCACGAGGTCGAGGCCCGGCGTGGCGAGAATCTCGGTGACCTGCGTGCAGCCGATCGGACGCTCGCTCTTCGACGCGGCAAGCGCGCGCATCGCCGTTCTGCCGTCGGGTGCGGGGCGCAGTCGCGCGGCCAGCCGATCGGCGATGCCCAGGTCGCGCAGCACCTTGGCGAAGTGGATGCCGGCTGTCGCCTGTGTCGGGTCGGGAAGATGAATCTCGTCGGCGTCCAGAAGCGCGGCACGCAAGGAGTCGGCGCTGCCAATCGATGGCGCAGCATCGCGGCGGCGCACGGCGATCGCCGTCTCGACACCGCCGATGATTCTCGCCGAGTCGGGCACAAGGTGGCCGTCGCGTTCGAGCCTGACGATCAAGGCCGATGTGAGGATCAGCAGATCGGCGGGCGCGCCAGCCAGCAGCTTGTCGCGCATCGCGCCGACGGCGCCGAAGGTGCCGTCGATGCGATGGCCGGTTGCGGCCTCGAATGGCGCGCGCAGGGATTCGACAAGACCCTGCGCAGCGCCGCCGCTGAGGACGTGGATCGACGTCACTGCGCCTTGATGCCAGCGGTCTGGATAACCTTGGCCCACTTCTCGATGTCGTCCTTCAGGAACGTGCCGAAGGCGGCCGGCGACATGGTCATCGGCTCGGCGCCCTGCTTGGCCCAGGCGCTGCTGATCTCCGGCCGCGCGATCACCTTGCCGATCTCGGCGTTGAGCTTGTCGACCACGGCGGCAGGGGTGCCTGCCGGTGCCATGAGGCCCAGCCAGATCGTCGCCTCGTAGCCGAGCACCCCGTCCTCGCCCACGGTGGGCAGGTTGGGCATCACCTTGGAGCGTGCCTTGCCCGTGGTGCCCAGCGCGCGCAGCTTGCCGGCCTCGACATTGCCTGCCATCGCCGTGACGGCGTCGAGCATCATGTGCACATGGCCGCCCAGCACGGAGTTGCGCGCGTCGCCGCTGTTCCTGTGCGGCACGTGCAGGATGTCGGTGCCGCTCATCGATTTGAACAGCTCGCCGGCCATGTGATAGGGCGTGCCCGGCCCGGAGGAGGCGTAGCTCAACTTGCCGGGCTGCTTCCTGGCCAGCTCGAGGAACTCCTTCAATGTCTTCGCCTCGACCGAGGGATGCACCACCATAAGCAGGTCCGAGGAGTTCACCGGCGTGACGGGCGCCAGATCCTTCAGCAGCGCATACGGCTTGTTGGTCAGCAAGGTCTCGTTGGTGGTGTGGGTGTTGGACATCATCAGAAGCGTGTAGCCGTCGGGCGGTGACTTGGCGACGATGTCCGTGCCGATCACCGCGCCGGCGCCCGGCTTGTTCTCGATGACGAAGGGCTGCTTCAGCGTCTCGGCCAGCGCCGCGCCCAGCACGCGCGCGTAGACGTCCGCCGGGCCACCCGGTCCGAAGGGCACGACGATCTTCACCGCCTTGTCCGGCCATGCCTGCGCCAATGCCGGCAGCGGCAAGCCCGCCGCCGCCGACACGACCAGCAGGCCGCGCCTCGATATCGAGCCCATCTCACCCTCCCGTTTTCCTGTCATCCCGAGCGCAGCGAGGGATCTCGTAGCGATGCCTGGATCCCTCGCGTCGCTCGGGATGACACTCAGCCTGCCTCGCGTCAGTCGTCGGAGCCGACCTTCTCCTTCTTCTCGTCCATCGGCGGCAGCGAGCCGGGGCGGAAGCCGCCGGCCTGTTGCGCGCCGGCCATGTTCTTCATCGTGACCTCGAGCGCGGCTTGTGCCTTCTCGTTGCCCTTCACCGTGGCGCGGATCGATTCGGCACGGCCCTTCATCAGCTCGGCCTGGTGCGAAGCGAGGAACTCGGCGGAGACCTTCTGGTTCGCCGTGTAGCCGTTGAGCTCGGGGATGACGTAGCGCGCGAACAGCTCCCACGAGCGCAGGGTGGCCTCGCGGTTGGCCCAGTCGTGCGCGAAGCCCAGCACCGTGCCAAAGCCGCCGGTGACCTGCTGCAGGTTCCTGATCATCGCAACCAGCTGATCGGGCGTGCCCACGACCGAGGCGCCGGCGCCGCCACCGGAGGCGCCGCGTACCTGCGCCATCAGCTCGTAGCGGTCGGGCACGGCCACCGCGCCCATCTGGCCCAGCACGCGCACGCGGTACTCGTTGTGCCACCACCACAGGCCGTCGAGTGCCTCGCGCTCGGCATCCTTGGCCGACTCGGCGAGGTGGAAGGAGACCAGCACGCGCCAGTCCCTGCGGTCGACGGTCTTGCCATGCTTGGCGGCCGCCTCTTCGGCGAAGCTCCACTGGATGGGCAGCGCCGACAGGCCCTCCTGGGAGGTCGACGCGATCGACAGCACGCCCATGCCGTACTTGCCGGCGAGCTGCATGCCCGACGGGCTGATCGAGGAGGCCGCGGCCATCGGCAGCTTGTCCTGCAGCGGTAGCAGCTGGAGCTGACCCTCGTTGATCTGAAACCAGTCGCACTGGTAGCTGAAGCGCTCGCCGTCGAGCAGGCGCACGATCACGCCCAGCGCCTCGTCCTGGCGGTCGCGCAGCAGCACCTGGTCGATGCCGAAGGTGCGCGCGTCCGACGGCAGCGCGCCCGGCCCCGAGCCGAAGATGGCGCGGCCATGGCTCATGTGGTCGAGCTGCACCATGCGCTGCGCCACGTTGAACGGGTGGTGGTAGGGCAGCGAGACCACGCCGGTGCCGAGCTTGATGCGCTTGGTGCGCTGCGCGGCGGCGGCGAGGAACATCTCGGGCGAGCCGATCATCTCCCAGCCGCTGGAATGATGCTCGCCGCACCAGAACTCGTCGTAATTGTAGTGATCGAGATGCTCGACGAACTCCAGGTCGCGCTGGAACTGCAGGGTCGGGTGCTCGCCGACCGGGTGGTGTGGGGCCAGGAACGCGCCGAACTTCATCCGCTTCATAACTGATCTCCTCCTGATGCCCGCATTGACGGTTGAATCGGCGGCGGTTTCAAGGCTCCACTGCGGGCCTAGAAGGGGAAACACCGCCATGCCGCACGAACTCGCCGCCCAGCTCGCACCCACCGGGGCGCTGCGCGCCGCCATCAACATGGGCAATTTCCTGCTGGTCACGGGCCGCACGCCATCGGGCGACCCCGCCGGCGTCGCCCCCGACATGGCCGCCGCCATCGCCGAAAAGCTCGGCGTTCCGGTGAAGTACCTGCCCTACAAGACGCCGGGCGAGCTGGCCGACGCGGGCGGCACCGACACCTGGGACATCGGCCTGATCGGCGCCGAGCCGCAGCGGGCGCAGAAGATCTCCTTCACCGCCGCCTATGTCGAGATCGAGGCCACCTATCTGGTTCCCGCCGGCTCGCCGCTCAAGACCGTCGCCGAGGTCGACAGCAAGGGCGTGCGCATCGCCGTCAGCGCCCGCAGCGCCTACGACCTGTGGCTGGAGCGCAACATCAGGAACGCCACCCTGGTGCGCGCCGAGGGCCTCGACGGCGCCTTCAATCTCTTCGTCAACGACAGGCTCGAGGCGCTGTCGGGCCTCAAGCCGCGGCTCTTGAGCGACGTGCAGAAGATTCCCGGCGCGCGCATCCTCGACGGCAACTTCACCGCCGTGCAACAGGCGATCGGTACCGCCAAGACCAACGAGGCGGGCGCGGCGTTCCTGCGCAGCTTCGTCGAGGAGGCCAAGAAGTCGGGCTTCGTGCAGGGCCTGATCGAGAAGCACAAGGTGGTCGGTCTCTCGGTGGCGCCGCCGGGCTAGCCACACGCGGATTGCGCGGCTAGGTTGTATCCTCTCACTGTGGGAGGTGCGCATGGTCAAACCGGTTCTCGGCGGGCCGGGCCCCACCATCAAGCTGTTCCACTACGGCGCCGCAATTCACGGCTCGGTGCGCAAGAACAGCTTCTGGACGGATTTCGAATCGACCAGCAAGGACGACATCTCGCGCATCACCGGACAGCCGGCGATGTACTTCAAGGTTCGCAGCATGGTGCTGGTGAACCGCGACAAGATCGACTTCCACTTCACCAATGTCGCGACGGCGATGAAGCCGGGCCTTGGTGCCTTCGACGAGTACAAGAACAAGGCGGAGATTCCAGTCTCGTACCTGGAGACGATGCCGCTGCCCTGAAAGGACGTCAGCGCGTCGCGCCCCTGGGCGCGAACAGGAACGCCAGCGGCGCGGCGCAGATGGTGATCGCCGTCATCAGGTGGAAAGCGTTGATGTAGCCGATCATGCCGGCCTGACGCTGCACCTCGCTCGCCAGCCGTTCGTAGGTCGCGACGCTGCCCAGCCCGCCATAGGTCGAGGACCAGGGCAGCAGGGCGTCGACGCGCAGGACGGAAATGTAGCTGGTGAGGTTGACGCTGGCCTCGGCCACCGAGTGGGTGAAGACCAGCAGGGTCATCGAGATGAAGATGCTGCTGCCGAGCATGCGCACCAGAGCGAAGATCGCGCTGCCCTGGGTCATCAGGCTGCCGGGCAGGGTGGAGAAGGCGAGGACGGTCATCGGCGCGTACGACAGCCCGAAGCCCAGGCCGTGCAGCATGTTGGTGAACATCACGTCCGACGTGCTGAGGTTGATGTCGAGCATGCCCATCCAGACCGCCGCGATCGCCTGGATGGAGAGGCCGAGGAACAGGCACAGGCGCGGGCTCGCACGCGTGAGGGGGGTGACGATGAAGAACGAGCCGAAGTTGCCCAGACCGCGCGACGCCACCAGCAGGCCGATGATGCCCTCGGGATAGCCGCGCAGCTCCTGCAGCATCGGCGGAAACAGCACCATCGGCACGTATTGCAGCATGCCCATGATGACCGCCACGGTGGCGCCGACCACGAAGTTGCGGTCGGCGAAGGTCGCGGGATCGATCAGCGGCGTGCTCGTGGTCGCCATGTGGATGACGAACATGGCGAAGAACACGACGGCCAGCCCGCATTCGATGACGATCTCCGCCGAGTCGAACCAGTCGTTGCGCTGGCCGCGATCGAACATCAGCTGGAAGGCGGCGATGGCGATGCCGAGGAAGATGTAGCCGGTGAAATCCAGCGGCCGATGCATGCCCTTCTCGCGATCGCTGAGCGCGAAGGCCGCCAGCGTGCCGGCGACGATCCCCAGCGGCACGATGAGGAGGAAGGTCCAGCGCCAGGAGAACAGCTCGCTGACCATGCCGCCGAAGGTCGGCCCGAGGATCGGCCCGAGGACCCCGCCGATGCCCCACATCATGATGATGAAGGGGTGTTGGTGGCGCTCGAAGCTCGACAGCAGGATGGTCTGGCCCATGGGAAAGATCGGCGCGCCGAAGGCGCCCTGGATGACGCGCAGCACCAGCAGGCTTTCCAGCGTGCTGACCATGCCGCAGAGCATCGAGGCACCGGTGAAGCCGATCACCGAGGCGACCATCAGCACGCGCCAGCCGAGCTTGGCCGCCAGCCAGCCGGTCAGCGGCGTGGCCACGGCGGTGGCGACCAGGTTGAACGTCAGGATCCAGGAGATCTGGTCCTGGGTGGCCGCGAGCGCGCCCTTGAGCTGCGGCAGGATCACCGTCACCGAGGTGGCGGTCAGCCCGAACAGCACGGTCGTGAACTGCACCGACAGCAGGATCAGCCACTGTCGGCCGGTGATGGCGGCCATGTCAGCGCGCCACCGTCTCGCACATGCGCGTTTCCATCCCTCGTCCCTTGGCGGCTACACTGCGGCCACGGCCACGCGGGCGCAAAGGAATTGGCGCTGCGCCCCGGGCATCCCATATCTGCGCATAGCGCGTTGCAGAGGCAGGTCCCGTGATTGAGTTCTCCGTTCTCGACCTGTCGCCGATCCTGGCCGGCTCCGATGCCCGCCAGTCGCTGCACAACAGCCGCGACCTGGCGCAGCACGCCGAGAAGTGGGGCTACAAGCGCTACTGGCTGGCCGAGCACCACAACATGCCGGGCATCGCCAGCAGCGCCACGGCGGTGGCGATCGGCTACGTCGCGGAAGGCACCAGCACGATTCGCGTCGGCTCCGGCGGCATCATGCTGCCCAACCACGCGCCGCTGATGATCGCCGAGCAGTTCGGCACCCTGGAATCGCTCTATCCCGGCCGCATCGATCTCGGGCTGGGCCGCGCGCCGGGCACCGACCAGCGCACCGCCCAGGCGCTGCGCCGCTATTTCAACGCCGCCGACAACTTTCCGCAGGACGTGCAGGAGCTGCTGGCCTGGTTCCGGCCGGCCATTCCCAACCAGGCGGTGCGCGCCGTGCCGGGCGAGGGCCTCGACGTGCCGGTCTGGATCCTGGGCTCCAGCCTGTTCGGCGCCCAGGTCGCGGCCCATTTCGGCCTGCCCTTCGGCTTCGCCTCGCACTTCGCGCCCGACTACCTGATGGAGGCGCTGAAGATCTATCGCGCCGAGTTCAAGCCGTCGCAATACCTCCAGCAATCCTATGCCCTGGCCGGCGTCTCGACCTTCGCCGCCGACACCGACGAGGAGGCGCGCCGCCTGTTCACCTCGGCGCAGCAGCAGTTCATCAATCTGCGCCGCGGCACGCCCACGCCGCTGCAGCCGCCGATCGACGACATGGACGCGTACTGGACGCCGCGAGAAAAAGCCCAGGTGCTGCATGCCCAGCGCCGCGCCGTGGTCGGCGCGCCCGACACCGTGCACCGCGGGCTGGCGGCGTTCATCGAGGAAACCGGCGTCGACGAGGTCATGATCGCCAGCCAGATCTTCGATCACCGGGCACGCCTGCGTTCCTACGAGATCGTCGCCGGCCTCCGCGAGGGCATGGCGGCCGAGCGCGCCGCCTGATCCTGTCCCGTCGGGAACAGCGTCGTTCGACGCCCTTGGTATTGTCCGCGTCATCCCGTAAGAATGGATGGATCGGGAGAGCACGGCGATCATGGACGAAGCGGCATCGCCCTGGGGCGAGATCCAGCATGACGCGCTGGCGCGCGGCGAGCTGGTCTATGCCATGAACGAGGGCTGGGCGAGCCTGAGCGAAGGCACCGGCTTCGCCCTGGGCTGGATCGGCCTGCGCGCCTGGGATCGCGACTATGCCTTCAGCCTGCGCGAGAAGCCGGTGCGGATGCCGGTGGCCGACGGCGGCTTCACCGAGCTGTCGCGCGATCTGGCGCTGTGCCGGGCTGCCGGCGGGTTTTTGGCGCGCGTCGAGACCGTGCTGCGGCAGTACGCCGTGCCGCTCGACTCGCGGCGCTACATGCAGACCACCCGGCCGATCAACGCCGGCATCGTGCTGGGCCGCATCTGGCAGGGCGACGGTCTGTACTGCTTCGAGATCGCCCGCGAGGGCGGCAGCCACGCGCTGGCGGTGCAGCGCAGTCGCGGCACCTATCGCCTGTTCGACTGCCACCACGGCCACTTCGCGATCGAGGGATTGCGCGAGTTCGCCAGCTTCCTCGAGAGCTTCCTGCGCCTGGCCGACTATGGCCGCGTCTACACCAAGGGCACCACGGTGGCCGGCGCGGGCGCCGTGGCGTGGCGGCCGGCGCCCGACATGGCGGCGACGATCCGCGCGCCGATGCGGCCTGCCGAAGCCCTGTCCCCCGGGGAACAGCGTTCCGCTCCCTGATCGCGCATCGTCTCGCCGACAAGGGGCGAGGGGGGAGCGGTCATGGAATGGGACAAGCTTCAGAGGGAAGCGATGGCGCGGGGTGAACTGGTCTACGCCATGGACCAGGACGTGCCGAAGTTCGACGAGAGTGGGATGCCGCCCGAGTGGGTGGCGGCAGGCGAGGGTGGCCGCTGCGTCGGCTTCGCCCTGCGCTGGGTCGGCCTGCGCGCGTGGGGCAGGGACTATCATCATACCGTCATCAGCAACGGCGGGGTCTCCGGCCCGACCGCCAGCGGCGGCTTCGCCGAGGTACCGCGCGATCACGCGCTGAGCCGCAGCATCACCGCGGGCTTCCTGATCCGCGTCGAGACGGTGCTGAGGCAATACGAGGTGCCGGTCAATCGCGCACGCTACATCAAGGCGTCGTACGGCATCACCGCCGGCTTCGTCATGGACCGCGTCTTCGCCGGCGACGGGCTCTACTATTTCGAATTGCGCCGCAACGGCGGCGCGCACGCGATCGCCGTCCAGCGCACGGGCAATATTTTCCGCCTGTTCGATGCCAACGAAGGGCACTTCGTTCTCGACGGGCGGAAGCGCTTCTCCGAGTACATCGGGGAGTTCCTCCAGCGCACCAGCTATGCCAGCACGTATGTCGCAGGCACCTGGGTGGCCGGCGTAACTGCCATACCGCCTTACCCGAGCTATCCGCCCGTCCCGCTGTTGCGGCAGTCGACACCCGACCTGCGGCGCGATTCGCACAACGGGCCGTGGACACATCAATGGGGCAAGCCCGCCGAAGTCGACCTGCTGGGCCGCCGCGCCGTGCGGTAACGCCGGGGTGACTTATCCGGCGGTCAAGGAAAGTCGCTTTGAAAGCCGCCGGGCCGCCGGCTAAGTGACGGGCTACGTCCCGTCACTCCTGCCGGTGCCCGATGTCCCGTCAGCTTCGTCTCGGCGCCTTCATGCGCCCGGTCAGCATCCATACCGCGGCCTGGCGCTATCCCGGCGCCTTTCCCGACGCCAACTTCAACTTCAAGCACCTCAAGCGCTTCGCCCAGACCCTGGAGCGCGGCAAGTTCGACGCCTTCTTCATGGCCGACCATTTGGCGGTGCTGAACATGCCGATGGAGGCGCTCAAGCGCAGCGCCACGGTGACCTCGATCGATCCGCCGACCCTGCTGCCGGCGCTGGCCGCGGTCACCGAGCATATCGGCCTGATCGCCACCGGCTCGACCACCTTCGACGCGCCCTATCACCTGGCGCGTCGCTTCGCCTCGCTCGATCACCTTAGCGGCGGGCGCGCGGCGTGGAACATCGTCACCACGTCCAACCCCGACGCGGCGCTGAATTTCGGCCTCGACGACCACATGGAGCACGACGAGCGCTATCGCCGCGCGCGCGAGTTCTACGACGTGGTCACCGGGCTGTGGGACAGCTGGGCCGACGACGCCTTCATCCGCGACGTCGAGGCCGGCATCTATTTCGATCCGGCCAAGCTGCATGTGCTGAACCACAAGGGGAAGTACTACTCCGTGCGCGGCCCGCTCAATGTCGGCCGGCCGATCCAGGGCTGGCCGGTGATCGTGCAGGCCGGCGCCTCGGAAGCCGGCAAGCAGCTCGCCGCCGAGACCGCCGAGATGGTGTTCGCCGGCATCGGCCAGCTCGCCGACGGCAAGAAGCTCTACGCCGACATCAAGGGCCGCATGAAGGCGGTCGGCCGCGAGCCCGACCAGCTCAAGATCCTGCCCGGCGCCTTCGTCGTGGTCGGCGACACGGTCGAGGAAGCGAAGGCCAAGCGCGCCCATCTCGACAGCCTGGTGCACTACGACAGCGCCATCGCCTCGCTGTCCATCGCGCTGGGCACCGACGCCTCGAAGTTCGATCCCGATGGGCCGCTGCCGGAGATTCCGCCGAGCAATGCCAGCCAGAGCGGCCGCGAGCGCGCCATTGCGCTGGCCCAGCGCGACGGGCTCACGGTGCGCCAGCTGGCGCAGCGGCTGGGCGGCTTCGCCGGTCTCTCCTTCGTCGGCACGCCGCAGACCATCGCCGAGCAGATGGAGCAGTGGCTGATGGAGGAGGGCAGCGACGGCTTCAACGTGATGTTCCCGTACCTGCCCGAAGGCCTCGACGATTTCGTCGACCGCGTCGTGCCCGAGCTGCAGCGCCGCGGCCTGTTCCGCAAGGAGTACGAGGGCACCACCTTGCGCGAGAACCTGGGCCTCAGGCGCCCGCCCAACAGGTTCTTCAGCAATCAGGCGTAGGCACCGATTGTCATCCCGAGCGGAGCGAGGGATCCAGGCGGCTCCTCTGGATCCCTCGCTCCGCTCGGGATGACAAAGAGTTCGTGTCGGCTCAAGCCGGCTTGACGCCCACCGCGCAGTGCATGGGGTGGGCCATGAAAAGCAGGCCGGCCTGTTCGGCGGCGTCGCGCGTGGCGCGCCAGATCGGCATCTGATCCGCGCTGAGCAACGACAGCGCGTGGTCCTCGCGATAGCGCCAGATCGGGCCCTCGGGCCGGTCGAGCGTGATCAGCGAGGGAAATCCGGTGAGGGCGACCAGGCCCGCCTCGCGCATGCGGCGGTAGAGGCTGGCGTCGGCGACGCCCTTGGCGGCGACGGATTGCGGCGGCACGACGATCTTCTCCGCAATGTCCTGGGGCAGTTGCAGGTTCCACCATTGCGGCATGTCGAGCGCGCGCACGACGATGCCGATGCGGCCGCCGGGCTTCACCACACGCTTCATTTCGGCGATCGCGCGATCGGCGTCGCATTCCTCGAGCACGGTGACGGAGAAGGCGCAGTCGAAGCTGGCGTCGGGGAAGGGCAGCATCTCGGCGTCGCCGGGCACGAAGCGGATCGTGCCGTCGACGCCCTCGGCCCTGGCGAGCGTCGCGGCCTCACGCAGCAGGAAGGCGTTGGTATCCATCGCCGTGATCGGGTTGGCGCTGCCCAGGCGCTTCGCCAGCAGCCGGTCGAGCGAGCCGGCGCCGCAGCCGACGTCGAGGATCGCTTCGCCGGGCTTCGGCGCCATGATGTCGATCAGGGTGCGGAACATCGCCTGGTAGGTCGGCGCCCTCGCCCGATCCTCGAGCGCGGCGACGCCGCCCAAATGCGGGCCGCCGAGGGTGATCACGGTGAAGCGTCGAGTCAGTTCGGGCATCGCCGGCGCCCATTGCGACGGCGCGAGGAAGAACGGCAGCAACAGCAGTGCCGGACCGGAACCTTCGATGCGATAGGTGATCTCGGCGTGCATGCCCTCGGCCGCCGGCGGCGTCGGCACGCTGGCGGCGTGGCCGCGGAGGAAGCCGCTCATGCGGCCGACGATCTCGGCCGTGCGATCGGCGACGACATCGGCCCAGCCCGGCGCATCGTAGTCGGCGAGCACATGACGCTCGGCGCCAGCCAGCCGCTCGGCGGCGCGCGACGTGACGTCGGCGGTCAGGCCGCGGGCGCCCGAGATCATCAGCACGCGCTCGCCCACCCGCACGTACTGCGCCGGATCGAGCCGCGTCGGCACGCACAGCACGACGCCGGCCAGACGCTCGCCGTGCAACGACGCCAGCCCGGCGATGTCGCCGGGCATCTGCGTCGCGATGTGCGCACGCCCGATTCCGAGATGGTCGAGGAGGGCGAGCAGCCGCCCGGTGGGGCTCACGCCTTGTTGGCGCGCCGCGCGGCGTCCTCGATCCACCCGTTGAGGTTCATGCGGCCCATGTCGGTGACCCAGTCATAGGCCGGATACAGCTTCGACAGCGGCACCTTCACGCGGTCGTGGTCGACCTGGAAATCGGCTAGCGGGTTGGCGCCCTTCCTGTCGCGCGCGCCGCCCTGGTCGAGCATGCCGTTGATGTGGATCACGACCAGCCCGTTGCCGCGGTCGTAGCTCTTCTCGATCTCGCTCAGCACGTGGTCCTGCTCGGCTGTCTCGGCGCCGACCAGGACCACCGTCACCGTCGTGCCCTGCAGCTGCTGGTCGATCCAGGCGTCGAGCGCCTCGTCGCCGCCATCGAGGATCGCGTTCCACTCTTGCGGATCGGGGAAACCGGACTCGCTGGTGTCGCGCTCGATCCAGCTCTTGCGCACCTGGTCGGCCCGCCAGCGATCGCGCTCGCGATGGAAGCAGAAAAATGCGTGGCGCGGCATGCCTGTTCCTCCGGTAACAGCCGGTCGGCATCGTAGTCGGTATCTTCCGCCGGGCGTGGAGAGTTCTGTCGACTCTTCCGTTGACAAGAAAAGTGAGTAACCACATACTTTGGACTAAAGGGGAGCCCGTCGGGGGGTAGCTTTGTCCGGGAGGTTTCCGATGTTGTTTCCACTCAATGCCAGGCCATCGCAGGCCTACAACACGGGCGGACGGCGCTTTGGTGCCAACCGCTCCAGCGGCACCCGCAAGCATGCGGGCTGTGACCTGATCGCACCGGTCGGCACGCCGGTGCGCGCCGTCGAGGACGGCACCGTCAAAGCGTTCTACTATTTCTATCACGACACCTACGCGCTCGAGGTCGACCACGGCATCTTCACCGTGCGCTACGGCGAGATCTCGCGCCGGCTGCCGGCAGGCATCCGCGTCGGGGCCGAGGTCATGAAGGGTCAGCACATCGGCAGCATCGGCCGGCTCTCGGGCGGCAGCCACATGCTGCACTTCGAGATGTACGACAACTCGGCGACCGGGCCGCTCACCAACCGACGCAACCCGCCCTATCAGCGGCGCTCCGACCTGATCGATCCCACGCCCTATCTCGACGCCGCGCGCATGGATGCGGGCGAGCCGGCCACGTCGGTGCTGCCGCAGTTCATCACGCCCTGGAGCTACGCCCGCGTGTGCTTCCCGCCGTGATCGTCATGCCTGGAAAGGTGGCGGCGCGTGCTGTGCCGCGGCGTCGTCTGCCCGATGCGGCGTTCCTCGCCCTGGCCGTCATCGTCACGCTCTGCGCGATGGTCATCGGCCGCATTGCGGCGGCGGCGCCCTCTCCGATCGAGGCCGCCGACCTGCTGGACCTGAAGCCGGGCATGAGCCTGGCCGAGGTCGAGGCGGCGCTGGGGCGGCGCAGCGACGTGCGCGACGTCCGGCGCATCTCCCAGCTGACGCCGCAGGCGCGTCGCGACAAGGGCACCGAGACCTACGTGCGGCGCCTGATCGCCCGGCTCAGCGACGGCCGCACGCTTTCCGCCACCTTCGTCTCGCCCTTGAGCGGCGCGAAGGTGGTCGAGGTTTCGCTGAGCCAGTCGCCGCCGGCCAAGCCCGCCACGGCGATTCTCGATGAGACGACGGCGCGCTTCGGTCCGCCGGCCAGTCGCGACTTCCGCGGCGGGCAGCGTGACCTGATCGCCGGCTGGAACGGCAAGGCCGAGGAGCAGGCCGTCATCACGCCGCTGCCCGGTGCGACGGTGACGCTGAGGCTCGAGGTCGTGCACGACAGCAACGCGACATGGACGCTCTTCGCCCATGCGCTGTCGAAGGAGGACAACGAGAAGGTCCAGGCCTTCCGTTGAAGGGGGGACCGCCGATCCGCTACCCGGCATTCCATGCCGGGCCGGCGGATCGGCGGCGACCCGATCCGTCCCTCGACTACAGATCCCGTTCGGCGAGTTCGCGAAACGCGTCGGGAACCGAACGCTGCGGTCCGAGCGCGGCCGATCCGTAACCCACCGCGCCCTGTCCGAAGCGATGGCGGATCTTGTCGATCGCGCGATCGGCGGCATTGCGCGTCATGCCCCGCTTGGTGCCCGGGCGGCGATCCTCGTCGCGCAGCCCCAGCGCGAATTCCAGTTGCAGGCGGGAAACCTTCTCGAGATGCGACACGGAGATCGCCAGCAGTGAGATAATGCGTTCGTCGGGATGCTGCGCGAGGACGGCGTGCACCAGGTCCTCGGCGATCTCGGTGAGGCTCAACGTCGCCGAAATCGGCGCGTCGAGCGTGACGGCGCGGGTGACGGCGCGCAGATCGGCGAAGCGCACGCGCACGGTCACGGTTCGCCCGGCCAGGGACTTGGCGCGCAGGCGCGTGCCGATGCGGTCGGCGAGATGCGCCAGCGTGGGATGGATCACGCGCGCTTCGGCCGGCTTGCGGCCGAGCGCCGACTGTGCGCCGGCCGATCGCGCGCGATGCTGCGTCCTGATCGCGCGTGGATCGCGGTTCCACGCCAGCGCCGCGAGCTTTTCGCCCGCCGCCGGCCCGAGCAGCCGCTCGAGCGCGCGCGGCGATGTCTTGGCCAGCTGCCCGATGGTCGTCACGCCGATATCGGCCAGCCGCGCCTTGGTGGCCGGGCCCACGCCCCACATCAGCTCGACGGGCAGGTTGTGCAGGAAGTCGAGCTCGGCCTCGGGATCGACGACGAGCAGCCCGTCCGGCTTGGCGACCTGCGAGGCGATCTTGGCCAGGTGCTTGGTGCGCGCCACGCCGACCGAGATCGGCAGGCCGAGCTCCGTGCGCACGCGGTGGCGGATCTGACGGGCGATGTCCGACGGCGAGCCGAAGAGATGGGTGCAGCCCGCGACATCGGCGAACGCCTCGTCGATGGAGATCCGTTCGACGAGCGGCGTGAAGTCGCCGATCACCTTCATGGCCGCGTCGCCCAGCCGCTGGTACTCCTTGAAGTGGCCCTCGACGAAGACGAGTTGCGGGCACAGCTCGCGCGCGCGCCGACCCGGCATCGCGCTGTGCACGCCGAAGGCCTTGGCCTCGTAGGACGCCGCCAGCACGACCCCGCCACCGACGGCGATCGGCTTGCCGCGCAGCGACGGGTCGAGCAGCTGCTCGACCGAGGCGTAGAAGGCGTCCAGATCCGCATGGAGGATGGTGGCCGTCATCGTCCATCCCGACCAGTCATATGGAACAAATAGGGAACATTTGCCGCGAGCTGTCAAGCCACAGGCGATTTGTGCGAAGGCTCGTCGATCTGCCATGGGCTGGTTCGTCGACCTGAATAGCGAGACGGTTCCCGGCAATGGTGCCGGCTGCTCGCCTCAGGAGGAGTTCTCACATGCGCTTCATGTTCATCGTTACATCCGCCCACACCGGCGGGCCGACGCCGGAACTCATGGAGGCGATGAACAAGCTCGCCAACCGGGAGATCAAGGCCGGCCGCATGCTCGACAGTGGCGGGCTGATGCCGCTTGCCACCGGCGCGCAGGTGCGGATCGTCGACGGACAGCTCAGCGTCGTCGACGGCCCGTTCGTCGAGGCCAAGGAGGTCATCGGCGGTTACGCGATCTTCGAGTTGCCGGGCAAGGAGGAGGCCGTGGCCTCCGCGCGCGAGTTCATGCAACTCCACAAGGACTTCATGCCGGGATGGGAAGGCACGTGCGAGCTTCGCGCTTTCGCCGGCCCCTGAGGCGGGGATCGGCCCCACATCGTCGGCGGCCATGATGGCCGCCGACGCCCATCGCGCGATCCTCGCGGCGTGGCGGATCGAGCAGCCGCGGCTGATCACCAGCCTGGCGCGGATGCTGCGCGATGTGCCGCTGGCCGAGGAGATGACGCAGGAGGCCCTGCTGGCCGCGCTCGAGCAGTGGCCCACGACGGGTGTTCCCGAAAGGCCCGGCGCCTGGCTGATGACGACCGCCAGGCGTCGTGCCCTCGATCATCTGCGCCGCCGCCCGATGCTCGATCGCACGCACGAGATGCTCGTCCGGGACCTGGAGGAACAACAACGGGCCATGCCCGACTGGGATTCCGCCCTGGACGACGACATCGGCGACGAGATGCTGCGGCTCATCTTCACCGCCTGTCATCCGCTGCTGTCGCGCGAGGCGCGCACGGCCCTGGCGCTGCGCATGATCTGCGGCCTGACGACCGAGGAGATCGCCCGGGCGTTTCTGTTGCCGGTCGCGACGGTCGCCCAGCGCATCGTGCGCGCCAAACGGATCCTTTCGGAATCGGGTCTCGCCTATGAGACGCCGCGCGGCGGAGCGCTCTGCGAGCGGCTCTCCTCGGTGCTGGAGGTCGTCTACCTGATCTTCAACGAAGGCTACGCCGCGGCGCGCGGCGCGGACTGGCTGCGTCCCCAGCTCTGCAACGAGGCGCTGCGCATGGGCCGCGTGCTCGCCTCGATCGCGCCGCACGAGCCCGAGGCGCACGGGCTGCTCGCGCTGATGGAGCTGAACGCCTCGCGCAGCGCGGCGCGCACCGACGCGGCGGGCGAGCCGATACTCATGCTGGATCAGAACCGCGCGCTGTGGGACCAGTTCCAGATCCGGCGCGGCATGCAGGCGCTCGGGCGCGCCCGCGAGCTGGGCGGCGCGAGCGGCTTCTACACGCTGCAGGCGGCCATCATCGCCTGCCACGCCCTGGCGAGGACGGCGGGCGAGACCGACTGGTCGCGCATCGCCGGTCTCTATGCCGAGCTGGCGGGGCTCGTGCGCTCGCCCATCGTCGAGCTCAACCGCGCGGTCGCCGTCGGCATGGCCGAGGGTCCGCAAGCCGGCCTGTCGATCGTCGACCGGCTCATGCACGAGCCGGCGCTGAAGGCGTATCACCTGCTGCCGAGCGTTCGCGGCGATCTTCTTCGCAGGCTCGGTCGCCACGAGGAGGCGCGCGCCGCATTCGAAGCGGCTGCGGCGCTGGCGGGCAACAGGCGCGAACAGGATCTGCTGAGGCGGCGTGCCGCCGAGCTCACGCCGGAAGCGGCGGCACGATCAGTGGCTGGAAGTCCGGCGCCACGGTGAGGGACGCGCCGTGGTGAGGAAGCCGATCGCGGGTGTCGCCAACCCTTCTGCCGGGTGCGGGCGCCACCGCCTCGGGACGCCTTCGGGATGTGCGTGTGGCCCGATCGAGGGTAGAGTGTGATTGTGCATGCCTGCCTTGGCAACGATGCACCCAGTCAAGAACTCGCTCAACTCGTCGACCAAGGGAGTTCACGATGTTCATTCGTAACGCTTGGTACATCGCGGCCTGGGCGGATGAGCTCGGGCAGAAGCCGCTGGCGCGGCGGATCTGCGACGAGCCGATCGTTCTCTTCCGCGATCATCAGGGGCGGGCCGCCGCGCTGGTCGATCGCTGCTGCCACCGGGCGGCGCCGCTCTCCAGGGGTGAGCTGGTGCCTCAAGGCATCCAGTGCGGCTATCACGGCCTCGTCTTCGACGGCGAGGGCCGCTGCGTCGCGGTGCCGGGCCAGACCAGGATTTCCGACAATGCGCGCGTGCGCAGCTACCCTCTGGTCGAGAAGAACCAGTTCGTGTGGATCTGGATGGGCGATGCCGCCGCGGCCGACCCGAGCAAAATCGTCGACTTCCCCTATCACGACGACAAGGCGCATTGGCCCAACAAGCACGACTGCTATCCGATCAGGGCCAACTACATGCTGATGGTCGACAATCTGATGGACCTGACGCATCTCGGCTACCTGCATGCAAAGACGGTGGGCGGCAATCCGGCGGTGCACGTCAACGCCGAGATGCAGACGAGCCGCACCGCGACCGGCATCAAGTTCACGCGCTGGATGCGCGATTCGGTGCCGCCGCCGAGCTACGTAAAGGCCGCGGGCTTCAAGGGCCGCGTCGATCGCTGGCAGGAGTTCGAATGGGTGGCGCCGAGCTCGGTCCTGCAATGGACCGGCGCAGCCGAGGCCGGCACCGGCGCGTACGAAGGCAAACGAGAAGGCGGCTTCCAGTTCCGCCTGTTCCACGGGCTGACGCCGGAGACCGAGACCTCGTGCTTCTATTTCTGGTCCTGCGCCAACGGCTATCGCCAGAACGAGCCCGAGGCGACCGAGCAGCTCTATCGCGAGATCGCGCCCACCTTCGTCGAGGACAAGGATATGGTCGAGGCCCAGCAGGCGCGGCTCGACGAGCTCGGCGAGCAGGGCCTGGTCAACATCGTGTCCGACGGCAACCGCATGGTCATGCGCCGCTTCATCGAGGGCCTGCTGGCCCAGGAGAGTGGCGCGCTGGCGGCAGAGTAGGCGGCCAGAGCAGCGAGAGGAAAGGCAAAGTCGCCCTGTCGTGTCGAGCGCAGCGAGACACCCAGGGCAAGCCTGGATCCCTCGCTGCGCTGGGGATGACAGATTCGCTCGGCTTGCCGCACGTCACGCCGCAAGCGGCGGGACAACCAGTGGACGGAAGTCCGCCGCCAGCGTGAACGGCGCGCCGGTACGCGCGCGCAGCTGCTCGACGCTGATTTCGGCCAGCAGCTCTCGCACGACGAAGCCCGCATCGGTGACGTCGACCACGGCGATGTCGGTGAACACGCGGCGCACGCAGCGCACGGCGGTGAGCGGCAGGGCGCAGCGCTCGAGCAGGCGCGGCGCGCCGGCGCGCGTGTTGTGCTCCATGATCGCCCAGACCTCGCGCGCGCCGACGGCGAGGTCCATGGCGCCGCCGACCAACGGGCCCTTGTCGGGGATGCGCGAATCCCAGTTGGCGAAGTCGCCGTTCGAGGCGACCTCGAAGGCGCCGAGGATGGTGACGTCGATATGGCCGCCGCGGATCATGGCGAAGGACGCGGTCGAATCGACGATGGTGGCGCCGGATCGCAGGGTGATGGTGCGGCTGCCGGCGTCGACCAGGTCGGTGTCGGCGTCGCTGGGCGCGGCGGCCGGGCCGACGCCGATCACGCCGTTCTCGGACTGGAAGAAGACGTCGCGGCCGGCGGGCAGGTGGTCGGAGGCCAGCACCGGGATGCCGATGCCGAGATTGACCACGGTGCCGTCGGCGATGTCCTGCGCCGCGCGCCAGGCCATCTGGTTGCGATTGAGTCCGGGCATCGGCCTTACGCTCCCACCGCCACGACGCGATCGACGAAGACGCCGGAGAGCTGCACGCGCTCGGGCGTGATCGGCTCGTCCTGCGTCGTGCGCACCTCGGCCACCGCCAGCTTCGCCGCCGTCGCCATCGCCGGGCCGAAATTCATCTGGGCGTGGCGGAAGACGAGGTTGCCGAAGCGGTCGGCGATGTCGGCGCGCAACAGGGCGAGGTCGCCGCTGATCGCATGCTCCAGCACGCAGTCGCGCCCGTTGATGGTGCGCACTTCCTTGCCCTTCGCCAGGTCGGTGCCGTAGGCCACCGGTGTGAAGAAGGCCGGGATGCCGGCGCCGCCGGCGCGGATGCGCTCGGCGAAGGTGCCCTGCGGCACGCATTCGAACTCGATCCTGCCGTCCTTCAGCAGCTGCTCGAAGACCGAGAGCCCGGGCTCGCGGCCGCGGCCGGCGCTGGCGATCACCTTGCGCACCTGGCCGTTGGCGATCAGCTCGTGCGTCAGCGAGGCGCGGTGCGTGGCCGAGTTGACGACCAGCGTCAGCTCCTTCGCGCCATGCTCGCGCAGCGCGACCAGCAGCTTGTTGGCAAAGCCCGCGCCGCCGAAGCCGGAGACGAAGACCACCGCGCCGTCGCGCACGCCTTCCATCGCCGCCGCGCAGCTCGCCACCCGCTTGTCGATCGCCATCCGGTCGGTTTCCCCACGCTGTCGGCTGCACCGTAGTCCGCCGGCGCAGTCGCCATCAACGGCGCTTGCCGGTGGCCTCCTATGCTAGCGTGGCGGGATGGAAGAGCGGTTGATGGCGTTCCTGCGCGGGCCCGAGGCGACGTGCAGGGAATGAAGCGAGTGCCCGTCTTGCTGGGAGGGCCGGCGTCCCGCCGGCCTTCATGAGCCGGCGGGACGCCGGCGCCCCCAGGCTCTGGGCGGCGCTGCTGGCGACGACCCTGGTCAACCTGCCGATGGGCTCGCTCTACGCCTTCAGCGTGTTCCTCAAGCCGCTGGAGCGCTCGCTGGGCGTGGGCCGTTCCGAGCTGGCGATCGTCTTCGCCACGGCGACCATCAGCTTCGCCGTCGGCATGAACGTCGCGCCGCGGCTCTATCGCCTGGCCTCCGCGCCGGCGCTGGTCTTCGCGTATTGCGCGCTGAGCGCCGCCGGGCTCGGGCTGGCGTCGCTCGCCGACGGGCTGGTGCTGCTCACCATCGGCTACGGCGTGCTCTTCGGGCTGGGCGGCGGCGCGGCGTTCATCGCCCTGCAGCAGGTGGCGAACATGATGGTGACGGCGCGCAAGGGGCTGATGAACGGCTATGTGCTCAGCCTCTATCCGGCCGGCGCGGTGATCGCCGCACCGATCTTCGGCTGGGCGGTCGGGCATTGGGACGTGCGCGTGATCCTGGGCGGCCTGGGCGTCGTGGTCGCGATCGTCGCCGTGCTGGCGACCCTGCTGACCATCCACGCCCGCGCGCGGCTGGTGGAGCCCGAGGCGGCGCAGGCGGCGCGGCCGGCGGGACCGCGCGTCGGTGTGTTCTGGCGCCTGTGGTTCGTGTTCTTCCTCGCCGCCGCGGCGGGCCTCACCGTGCTGAGCCAGGCCGCCGGCATCATCACCGCCTACGGCGCCTCGCCCGAGATCGCGCTCATCGCCACCACGGCGATCCCGGCGGCGATCGCCGCCGCAAGGCTGAGCGGCGGCTGGCTGGTCGACCGCTTCGCCATTCCGCGCGTCATGGCCTCGGCGCACCTGATCGCGCTCTCGGGCGCCGTCGTGCTGTCGCTGCTGCCGCACCCGCTGGTCTCGACCGTGACGCTGGCGATGATCGGCGTCGGCTACGGCCTGATCTCCGGCTCGACCGCCGGCGCGATCGCGCTGTACTGGCCGAGCAGCGAGTACGGCCGTATCGCCGGCCTGCTCTATATCGGCTGGTGCGTCGCCGCCGTCACCCTGCCGGTGCTCGCCGGCCATCTCTACGACATCTCCGGCGGCTATCGAATCGCCGTGCTGGTCGCGGGCTGCGGCAACATCGCCGGCGCGGCGCTGGCTTTCTTCATGCCGGCAAGCCAGCGTCCTCGCGAATCATCATAGCGCCCTTCTCGCCGATCATGATGGTGGGCGCGTTGGTGTTGCCGGTGGTCAGGGTCGGCATGATCGAGGCGTCGATCACCCGCAACCCGCCGATGCCGCGCACCCGCAGCCGCGAGTCCACGACGGCGCGCGGATCCTCGCCCATGCGACAGGTGCCGACCGGGTGATAGAGCGTGTTGCCGGCGCGGCGCGCGTAGTCGGCGACGTCGGCATCGCTTTCGACCGAAGGGCCGGGAATGATCTCGCCGGCGCTGTGCTCAGCCATCGACGGCGCGGCGAAGATGCGGCGCGTGTGGCGGAAGCCCGCCGTCATCACCCGCAGATCCTCCGGCGCAGAGATGTAGTTGGGCCGGATCGCCGGCATGGCCATGGGATCGGTGCTCCTCGCCATGATCGTGCCGCGGCTGTCGGGCCGCACGACGCAGATCGCCACCGTCATGCCGGACTCGCGCTCGAGCTCGCCGATGCGCATGGGATCGGAGCTGGCGGGCGTGAACAGCAATTGCAGGTCGGGGCTCGCCAGCCCCTCGCGGCTGCGGCAGAAGACCTGCGCGCTGGTCACGCCCATGGTCAGCGCGCCGCGGCCGGTGACGATGTAGCGGAGGGTCTCGCCGACGACGCGCGCGCCGCGCGCCAGGTTGTTGAGCGACACCAGGTCCTTTACGCGATGCGAGATGCGGATCACGTAATGATCGATCAAATTGGCGCCGACGCCGGGCGCATCGAGCACCACGGGGGCGCCGATGCTCTTGAGGTGCTCGGCCGGGCCGATGCCGGAGATCTGCAGCAGATGCGGCGAATTCACCGCGCCGCCGCTGACGATGACCTCCCGTGCGGCGCGGATCTCGCGCTCGACGCCGTTCTGGCGCAAGGCGACGCCGACGCACCGGGTGCCCTCGAACAGCAGGCGCGTGGCGACGGCGTTGGTCTCGACGCGCAGATTGCCGCGTCCGCGCGCCTCGGCGAGGAAGGTGCGCGCGGTCGAGGCGCGGAAACGCCCGCGCCGGGTCATCTGCGAATAGCCGACGCCCTCCTGGCTCTGCCCGTTGAGGTCGGGATTGAAGGCGAAGCCGGCTTCCTGCGCCGCCTTCACGAAGAGATGCGTCAGCGGCAGGATGGTGCGGTAGTCCTCGACCTTCAGCGGCCCGCCCTTGCCGCGCACGGCGGCATCGCCCGGCTTGTAGTCCTCGGACTTCTTGAACAGCGGCAGCACGTCCTCGAACGACCAGCCGCGGCAGCCCATCTGCGCCCAGCCGTCGTAGTCGGTAGCGTTGCCGCGCACGTAGAGCATGCCGTTGATCGAGCTCGAGCCGCCCAGCACGCGGCCGCGCGGCCACTGGATCGGCCGGTTGCCGCTGACGGCTTCCGGCTCGCTCTCGTAGTTCCAGTTCATGCGCCCGTTGCGCAACAGCGTGCGCACGCCGGCGGGAATGTGGATGAACGGATACCAGTCGGTCGGCCCGGCCTCGAGCAGCACGACCTTGGCGCCGGTCTCGCTCAGTCGCGAGGCAACGACGCAACCCGCCGAGCCGGCGCCGACGACGACGAAATCTGACTCCATCTGTCCTGTCCTTGTCATCCTGAGCGAAGCGAAGGATCTCGCGCCATGGCGGTCACATACCTAGATCGCGACTGGTCGCACCACCGCGAGGTCCTTCGCTGCGCTCAGGACGACAGGGTTGCACATCAGGCGACCTTCTCCAGCTTCTGCAGCGAGCGCAGGAATTTCGGCATCTCCTGGCCGGGATGCGAGCTGGGCCAGTTGGTGTAGCTGACCTCGCCGACATAAATGTCGCCGCGCGAATCGACGGCCAGGCCGTGCGGCGAGAGGAACCGGCCGGTCTCCAGCCCCGGCCCGTGCTCGCCGCCCAGCCGCGCGATGGTCTTGCCTTGCTTGTCGACGATGGCCAGGCGCGGGCCGAGATTGGTGTGCCTGGAATTGACCGGCATGCCCGGTCCCAGCTCGCCGATGATGAACTGGGGCTGCGCGCCGCCGCAGCAGTACAGCGCACAGGGCCGGTGCATGTTGTTCCATTGCATCTCGTACCTGCCGTTGCCGTCGAACACCTGCACGCGATGGTTCTCGCGATCGGCGACATAGACCCAGCCGTCGTCGTCGGTGGCGATGTTGTGCGGGATGTTGAACTGGCCGGGATCGGTGCCGGTGGTGCCCCAGCACATCAGGTGGCGGCCGGCGGGATCGTACTTGTGGACGCAGGAATTGCCGTAGCCGTCGGAGACGTAGATCTCGCCCTTGGGCGACAGCGCCGTGTGGGTGCAGCGGTTGAACGGCGTGCCGCTGAGAAACGGCGCCGGCTGGTTGGGCACGCCGATGGTCAGCAGCACCTTGCCGTCGGTGGTCGCCTTGCGCACGGTGTGGTCGCCGTCGTCGGTGCAGTAGAGGACGTCGTCCTCGTCGATGTCGATGCCATGCGCGCGGCTGAACAGGCCCTCGCCCCAGGAGCGCAGGAAATTGCCGGCGCGGTCGAAGACGATCATCGGGTGGGCGCCGCGGTTGAAGACGTAGACATTGTCCTTGCTGTCGACCGCGACGGCGGCGACGTCGCGGAACTCCCAGCCGTCGGGCAGCTTCGCCCAGTTCTCGACCACGCGATAGCGATGCTCGCCCGAGCCCAGGATGACTGACATGGCTTCACTCCCGTTTCTGTCATCCCGAGCGCAGCGAGGGATCCAGGCAGCTTTCTGGATCCCTCGCTGCGCTCGGGATGACAGGATTAGTTCCCCGCCAGGATGGCGTCGGAGATCTTCTCCGCCGTCATCAGCGTGGGGAAGTTGGTGTTGGCGCAGGGCACGATGGGAAAGACCGAGGCGTCGACCACGCGCAGGCCCTGCACGCCGCGCACGCGTCCTGAAGTGTCGGTGACCGCCATCGGGTTGTCGTTGCGGCCCATGCGGCAGGTGCAGGAGGCGTGCCACACGCCGATCGCCGCCTGGCGCACGAAGGCCTCCAGCGCCTCGTCGTCGGTCATCACCTGCTCGAAGGTGAAGCCCTCGACCACGTATTTCTCGATCATGTACTTGCGCAGCGCCGCGGGGCCGTCGAGGAACCTGGCGATGATCGAGGTCAGCACCTTGTTCTTGGTGTTCACGACGCCGATCTTGCGCACGCGATCGGAGTAGGAGGCGGGGAAGGGGTTGTCGGTCACCGCCTTGAGCGGCTCGAGCATCTGCAGCGCCGCCATCTTCCTGAAGCCGGTCTTCAGCCGGTCGAGATCGCGCGTGTCGGACAGCAGGTTGAACTCGACAATCGGCTCGGCGCGCCAGTCGCGGCTCGCGAGCTTGACCTGGCCGGTCTCGGAGTAGGTGCGGTTGATGAAGGTCAGCAGCGAGGCGATCTGCTCGCCCACCGCGTGCCACGCCGATTTGCTGACCACGGCCACGAACATGTCGCCCTTGGGAATGCCCGGCAGGTCCGAGGAGTAGCGGATGCCGACCTGGATGTGGCGCCGCGTATGCTCGTTCATGCGCGCGTTGGGCCGGATGTAGGACGACAGCGAAATCGAGGGATGGTCCATCAGCCGCTGGCCGACGCCGGGCAGGGCGGAGACCACCTCGATGCCCATGTCCTTGAGATGCCCGACCGGCCCGATGCCCGCGCGCAGCAGATGCGCCGGCGAATGGATCGCGCCCGACGAAAGAATGACCTCGCGGCCGCGGAACTCGGTGTCCGAGCCGTTGACCGAGGCGGTGACGCCGACGCAGCGCGTGCCGTCGAAGATCAGCGACTTCACCTGCGTGTCGGTGGAGATGGTGAGGTTGGGCCGCTTGCGCGTGGTGGCGTCGAGATAACCCATGGCGGCCGAGACGCGCTGCTCCTCGGCGTTGGAATGCGTGACCGGGAAATAGCCGTCGACGAACTCGCCGTTCTGGTCGGGCAGGAATTTCATGCCCGAAAGCTTGCACGCTTCGCCCACTGCCTGCGCGTGCCGGGTCCAGTGCTCGACCGGGATGCGGCGCACCGGGATGCGGCCCTCCTTGCCGTGCCAGGGCCCGTCGAAATCGAGATCGCGCTCGACCTTCTTGAAGTACGGCAGCACGTCGTCCCAGCCCCAACCCTCGGCGCCGCGATTGACCCATTCGGCGTAGTCGGTCGGCGCGCCGCGATTGGCCATCTGGCCGTTGATCGAGGAGCCGCCGCCCAGCACGCGCGCCTGCTCGTACTTGCGCAAGGGCGGGCGGTTCTCGTGCGGATTGTTGTGGCTGACGATCTGGGTGTGGACCTTGAGCTCGGTCCAGTGGAAGCGCGGATCGAAGTACGCCGTGCCCGAGTAGGAGTCGCGGATCTCCGGCGGCTCGTTGCCCGGCGGCGTGTCCTGGCCGGCCTCGCACACCAGCACCTTGTTGCCGCTGCGCGCCGACAGCCGGTTGGCCAGCACCGAACCGGCCGAACCGCCGCCGACGATGATGTAGTCGTAGATCACGGGTGTCCCTCCCAATTGTCACCCCGACCCCACCTGTCATCCCGAGCGAAGCGAGGGATCTAGGTCTTTCTGGATTCCTCGCTCCGCTCGGAATGACAGGGTACGGTCGTCCGCCAGCGTGCGTCCTAGTCGATCGGCACGAAGATGCAGTGGCGGATCTTGCCCTCGATCGCCTTGGATTTGTGGCCCTGGCCGGTGACGTCCTCGACCAGGATCACCTCGCCGGCGGCAATGACCCGCGCCTCGCCGTCGCCCGCGGTGATCTCGACGCCGGCATCGAGGTTGATGATGTACTGCCGGCGCGGCGCGGGATGCCAGTCGAGGTCGTAGGTCGGCTGCACCTTGCGGAAGATGATGCCCGTGGCCGGCAGCCGCTTGGACACCTGGCCGCTCGGCGTGCTCTCGCCCCATTCCACCTCGATGTCGCGGAAATGCGAGATGCCCTGGGCGTCGACGTACAGATTATGGATGCGCACGACCTTGTCTCCGTCGCTTGTTGGCGTTCCGTCCCGGGTCGATCATAGCGTAGTCTCCCGGTCGCAGAGGTAGAGCGATCGGACAATGCAGTTCCCTTCTCCCCGCGCAGGCGGGGAGAAGGTGCCGAGCGCCAGCGAGGCGGATGAGGGGCTTCTCGTCCAACGACACGCCGTGTTGTTGTCGACGCACCGCGAAGCCCCTCATCCGCCCTTCGGGCACCTTCTCCCCGCCTTCGCGGGGGAGAAGGAAAGAAGGGGAGAGGCATGCGTATCGAGATTCTGTGCACCGGCGACGAGATCCTCACCGGCAAGACCGTCAACACCAACTACAGCCACATGGCGCGGCGCCTGGGCGAGGTCGGGCTCGACGTGGTGTGGGGCACGACGGTGGGCGACGACCGCGAGGCGCTGCTCAAGGCCTTTCGCGAGGCCGCCACGCGTGCCGACGCGGTGATCGTCAACGGCGGGCTGGGCCCCACGGTCGACGATCTCTCGCAGGAGGTCGCCGCGCAGGCCGCCGGTGTCGAGCTGGTGCTCGACCAGGAATGGCTCAAGCGCATGGAGGCGTTCTACACGCGGCGCAATCGCACGATGCCGCCCAACAACGTCAAGCAGGCGATGCTGCCGGCCGGTGCGGAGTTCATCGACAATCCGATCGGCACGGCCTGCGGCTTCGCCGTCAACATCGGCAGGACGCGCTTCTTCTTCACCCCCGGCGTGCCGCGCGAATTGAAGAGGATGCTCGACGAGCAGCTGATTCCGCGGCTGCTGAAGATGAGCGGTGTGGAAAGCGTCACGCGGCTCAAGCGCTTCCACTCCTTCGGCATCGGCGAGTCGCGCGCTGACCAGATGCTGCAGGGCATCGAGGCGCTGGCCAATGGCGTCGAGGTCAAGCTCGGCTTCCAGGCGCACTATCCGCAGCTCGAGACCAAGCTCGCCGCGCGCGGCACCAGCGCCGAGGCCTTGGCGCGCGCGCTGGCGCCGGTCGAGGCGGAGGTGCGCAAGCGGCTGGGCAATTTCATCATCGCCGAGGACGAGCAGACGCTGGAGAGCGTCGTGCTCGAGGCGCTGAAGAAGCGCGGCGGCTCGCTGTCGGTGGCCGAGATGTTCACCGGCGGCGAGATCGCCGCGCGGGTGTCGCCGATCGAAGGCGCGGAGTCAGTCTTCCGGCGCGGCGTGATCTCGCGCGACCTCGCCGAGCTGTCGCGCTCGGTCGGCGCCAACGCCTCGGAAATCTCGGCCGACAGCGCCGCGACCCTGGCCACGGCGCTGCGCCGCGGCAGCGGCGCCAGTCACGCGCTGGTGTCGCTGATCGACCTCGACCAGGGCGCCGACCGCATCGAGTTCGGCGGCACGATCTGCCTGGGCATCGCCGATGCCGACGCCACTGTCTCACGCACCGCGCGCCTGCAGGGCGGCCGCGAGTGGCTGCGCATCGGCGCCGCCGAGCTCGCGCTCGACTGCCTGCGCCGGCATCTGCTGGGGTTGCCCGTCGACGAACGCGTCGATTTCGAACGGCGGTAAGTCTTCCCTTCCCCCGGAGGGGGAAGGTGGCGCGCGCAGCGCGACGGAAGGGGGATGTCGAAGACGGACTCCCGCGTTCGTCTTCGACATCCCCCTTCCGCCCTTCGGGCACCTTCCCCCTCCGGGGGAAGGGAAGATTTCATGCATACCGGCCGCGACGATTGAGGCTCTTGGCGTGCGCCATCCCGTGCGGTAAACGGCCGTTCATATCGTGCGGGTTCCGGAAGGATGGGACGGATGGCGCAGGAGCGGTTCGACGCGGTGGTGATCGGCGCGGGCTTCGCCGGCATGTACATGCTGCACAGGCTGCGCCAGAAGGGCTTCAGCGCGCGCGTCTACGAGACCGGCAAGGGCGTCGGCGGCACCTGGTACTGGAACCGCTATCCCGGCGCGCGCTGCGACGTCGAGAGCATGCAGTATTCCTACCAGTTCGACGATGCGCTGCAGCAGGAGTGGGACTGGACCGAGCGCTACGCCACGCAGCCCGAGATCCTGCGCTACGCTAACCACGTCGCCGACCGCTACGACCTGCGCAAGGACATAAGCTTCGAGACCAGGGTGACGAAGGCCACCTTCGACGAGGCGTCGAGCAGCTGGACCGTCGAGACCGACAGGGGCGAGCGCGTGATCGCGACCTTCGTGATCACGGCGATGGGCTGCCTGTCCTCGGTCAACACGCCGAAGATCGAGGGTCTCGCCGACTTCAGGGGCCCGACCTATCACACCGGCAACTGGCCGCACGAGGGCGTCGACTTCACCGGCCGCACGGTGGGCATCATCGGCACCGGCTCCTCGGCGATCCAGTCGATCCCGATCATCGCCGGGCAGGCGAAGCATCTGACGGTGTTCCAGCGCACCGCCAACTACACCGTGCCGGCGCACAACCAGCCGCTCAGCGAGGACTACAAGCGCGCGATAAAGGCCGACTACCGGGGCATGCGCGAGCGCGCACGCCGGCTGCCGGCCAACATCGACCTGAAGTTCAACCCGGCCTCGGCGATCGAGACCAGCGAGAAGGAGCGGCGCAAGTCGTACGAGGAGCGCTGGGCCTATGGCGGCATCCCGTTCATGGGCGCCTTCGGCGACCTGCTGCTGAACGAGGACTCGAACCGGACCGCACAGGACTTCGTGCGCGGCAAGATCCGCGAGACGGTGACGGATCCGCAGGTTGCCGAGCTGCTGTCGCCGAGGAACATCATCGGTTGCAAGCGGCTGTGCGTCGACACCGGCTACTGGGCGACCTTCAACAAGCCTCATGTCCGCCTGGTCGACGTCAGCGCCGAGCCGATCGAGCGCATCACCGCCACCGGCCTGCGCCACAAGGGCACGGACTACGCCTTCGACGATCTCGTGCTGGCCACCGGCTTCGACGCCATGACCGGCGCGCTGCTGCGCATCGACTTCACCGGCCGCGGCGGCGTGAAGCTGAAGGATCGCTGGAACGAGGGGCCGAAGACCTATCTCGGCCTGACCATCGCCGGCTTCCCCAACCTCTTCACCATCACCGGACCGGGCTCGCCCTCGGTGCTGACCAACATGCTGCCCTCGATCGAGCAGCACGTCGAATGGATCGCCGATTGCCTCGAGTCTGTGCGCGCACGCGGCGCGACGGTGATCGAGGCGACCGAGGCGGCGCAGGAAGGCTGGGTGCAGCATGTCGGCAGCGCCGCCGGCGCGACGCTGCGCTCGACCTGCAGCTCGTGGTACGTCGGCGCCAACATCCCCGGCAAGCCGCGCGTCTTCATGCCCTACATCGGCGGCTTCCCGGCCTATCTCGAGCGCTGCGAGGCGGTGGTGAAGAATGGCTACGAAGGCTTCGCCGTCGCTTAGCACCTCTTATCCTTCCCCCGCTGGCGGGGGATGGTGCCCGAAGGGCGGATGGGGGTGGCTATAGCGGCCAGACGCGATCTCTCTTGCGCGGTCGCCTTCGTCTTCGACAGCCACCCCCATCCGGCGCTACGCGCCACCTTCCCCCGCCAGCGGGGGAAGGTATGAAGTCCACCATATGCATTGCCTTGCCTTCTCCCTCCGGGGGAAGGCCAAAGTCGACAATCATAAGAACGCGAAAAATTCCTTTGGTGGCAACGACTAACGACCGGAATCGACACGCGTAGAGGTGAAAATAGGAGACGGCGCGATCCGGGGTTACACCGGCAACAGTGTTCCAACTGGAGTCCGCCCTATGGCCCGCAATCACGTCATCACCCCCGACTTCTGGACCTGGGAAGCCGTCATCGACTGCGCGATGCCGACGCGCCTGCTGTTCATCGGCCTCTGGCACTACGCCGATTCCTACGGCGTGCAGCCCCTGCGGCCGCGCGCCATCCGCATGCAGGTGTTTCCCGGCGACGAGATCGCCGACGACACCGTGCGCGCCATGATCGAGGAGCTGGCGGCGCGCGGGCTGGTGCGGATCTACGAGGTCGAGGGCCTGGAGTACTTCGCCATCGTCGACTGGGCGATCCATCAGCGCATCGGCAAGCGTGCGCGGCGGCGCTATCCGCGCGATCCGTCGCTGCCCGAGCCGGTGCCGCCGCCGGAATCGGCACCTGCGCCGGTGCCGATGGACGCCGCCGAGCACGCCCCGCCCGCTTCGCCCGCCGATCTGCCCCCCGATCTGGCCGTCGCCGATCCGCCCCCCGATTCGTCCGTCGTCCCGTCCGTCGTCGAGGCGCCGCGCCTGGCGCCGATCGCCCAGCCCGAGCGCTGGCGGCGGATGATCAAGAACCTCCTGCGCCAGTACTGGCCGGGCCACCCGCTGATCGAGCTGATGGACGACGAGACGGCCGATCGCTGGACGGCGAAATGGATCGCGCAGGGCTGCGACTTCAAGCGCGACATCGTGCCTGTGGTGCGCGATTACTGTGCATTGAAGCCCTTCATCGGTCCGCCCGTGGGCTTCCAGGAGCTCGACGAGCACGTCGCGCAAAGCCGCGCGCTGCACGAGGGGCGGATCGTGCTGTGCAGGGCGGAGGCACCCCTGCCGTAGCGGCGATCACGATCGTTTGAAAATCGCCGTTGCACGATCACACCCCCGCGTGGCGCGAAATGCCCTAGGCTCCCGCTCTCGGAAGCTGACGGTTGTCCGCGTGTTCACGAGGGCAGGCCGGTTCGCATCATCAAGGGAGACGCACGCATGCCAGCCCTTACCGTCAACGGCAAAGTCCATCAGGTGAATGTCGATCCGCGCACGCCGCTCCTGTGGGTGCTGCGCGACACGATCGGGCTCACCGGCACCAAGTACGGCTGCGGCATCGCCCAATGCGGCGCCTGCACCGTGCACATCGACGGCGTGGCGGTCCGCTCCTGCCAGGTGCCGCTGAGCCAGGTCACCGGCAACAAGAAGATCGTCACCATCGAGGGCCTCGCCACCAACAACGTGCTGCACAAGGTGCAGAAGGCATGGCTGGCGCAGGACGTGCCGCAGTGCGGCTACTGCCAGAGCGGCATGATCATGGCCGCGGTGCAGCTCCTGAAGGACAAGCCCAAGCCGACCGACGCCGATATCGACGCGGCGATGACCAACATCTGCCGCTGCGGCACCTATCAGCAGGTGCGCGCGGCGATCCACGAAGCGGCCAAGGCCAAGGCGTGAGGGAGGCCGAGATGACCACGAAGACCACATCCCTCAAGCGCCGTACCGTGATGGCCAGCGCCGCGGCGATCGGCGGCGGCTTCACCTTCGGCTTCAACGTGCCGCAATTCGGCGCCCACGCCACCGTGACGGCACCTGAGATCAACGCCTGGGTGGTGATCCAGCCCGACGAGAAGGTGGTGATCCGCATCGCGCGCTCGGAGATGGGCCAGGGCACCCTGACCGGCCTCGCCCAGCTCGTTGCCGAGGAGCTGGAATGCGACTGGTCCAGGGTGACCACCGAGTATCCGACGCCGACGCAGAACCTGGCGCGCCAGCGCGTGTGGCGCAATTTCTCGACCGGCGGCAGCCGCGGCGTGCGCGAATCGAACCAGTACGTGCGCGAAGGCGGTGCCGCGGCGCGCGACATGCTGATCCGCGCGGCGGCGGCCGAGTGGAAGGTGAAGCCCGAGGAGTGCAGCGTCGAGAAGGGCGTGATCACCCACAAGGCGACCAACCGCAAGCTGACCTACGGCAAGGTCGCGGCCGCGGCGGCCAAGCTCGATCCGCCCAAGGAGATCAAGCTCAAGGATCCCAAGACCTGGAAGATCGCCGGCAAGCCGCTGAAGCGGCTCGACACCCTGGACAAGCTGACCGGCAAGCAGGTCTACGGCATCGATCTGCGCCTGCCCAACATGCTGACGGCGACGATCAAGGACGCGCCGGTGTTCGGCGCCAAGCTGGTGAGCTACGACGCCGACAAGGTCAAGTCGATGCCCGGCGTGAAGGGCGTGGTGAAGGTCGGCGACACGGCGGTGGCGGTGATCGCCGAGACCTACTGGACGGCGCGCAATGCGCTGGCCGCGCTGCCGGCGGTGTGGGAGGACACGCCCAACGCCCAGGTCTCGAGCGAGACCATCGCGGCCATGCTCAAGGAGGGCCTCGATGCGCAGGAGGCCTTCGTCGGCAACAAGGCGGGCGATGCCAAGGCGGCGATATCAGGTGCTGCGAAGAAGGTCGAGGCCGTCTACTCGTATCCCTACCAGCACCACGTCACCATGGAGCCGATGAACGCCACGGCGCTCTACACGCCCGAGAAGTGCGAGGTGTGGTGCCCGACGCAGAACGGCGAGGCGGCGCTCGCCGCTACGGCCGACGCCGCGGGCCTGCCGGCGGCGAAGTGCGAGGTCTACAAGATGCTGCTGGGCGGCGGCTTCGGCCGGCGCGGCCGCACCGACTACGTGCGCCAGGCCGTGCTGATCGCCAAGCAGATGCCCGGCGTGCCGATCAAGCTGGTGTGGTCGCGCGAAGAGGACATGACGCACTGCCAGTACCATCCGGTGACCATGTGCAAGATGGTCGGTGGCCTGGACGACAAGGGCAACCTGGTCGGCCTGCACGTGCGCATCTCCGGCCAGTCGATCCTGAGCTCGGTGCTGCCGCAGAACCTGGTCAGCGGCATGGACCCGGTGCAGTTCCAGGGCTTCGCCGCCTCGGGCGTCGAGGCGGCCTACGGCTACACCGTGCCGAACCTGCTGATCGACCACGCGATGCGCAATCCGCACGTGCCGCCGGGCTTCTGGCGCGGCGTGAACACCAACCAGAACGCGATCTACATGGAATCCTTCATGGACGAGCTGGCGCTCGCCGCCGGCCAGGATCCGCTGGAGTTCCGCCGCAAGCTGCTCAAGCCCAAATGGCTCGCGGTGCTCAACGCCGCCGCCGCCAAGGCGGGCTACGGCAAGCCGCTGCCCAAGGGTCACTTCCACGGCATCGCGCAGATCATGGGCTATGGCAGCTATGTCGCCGGCGTCGCGGAAGTGTCGGTGAGCGACTCGGGCGTGCTGAAGATCCACAAGATCACGGCGGCGACCGATTGCGGCCACGTCGTCAACCCGGCGCAGATCGAGCGCCAGGTCGCGGGCTCCTTCGTCTACGGCCTGTCGGCGGCGCTCTACGGCGAGATCACCATCAAGGACGGCGCCGTCGAGCAGACCAACTTCGACAGCTACAACGTGATGCGCATCGACGAGATGCCGAAGGTCGAGACGGTGCTGGTGCCGTCGGGCGGCTTCTGGGGCGGCGTCGGCGAGCCGACCATCGCCGTCGCCGCGCCGGCGGTGCTCAATGCCATCGCCAAGGCCACCGGCAAGCGCATCCGCAGCCTGCCGCTGATGCATCACGACCTGAAGAAGGCCTAGGTGCGCGGCGGACGCTGGATAGGCCTCGTCCTGATCGGACTGTCGGGCGGTGCGCTTGCCGCCTCGCCCGACGGTCCCTTCGGGGCGATGTCGTGCTCCGGCTGCCACGCGATCTCGACGGGCGTCGACACCGCCGTGCCGCGCCTGTTCGGCCGGCCGGCGGCGGAGATCGCCGCGGCGATGCGCGACTTCCAGAAAGGCGAGCGCACGCCGACGGTGATGGGCCGCATCGCCAAGGGCTACACCGACGCCGAGATCGACGCGCTCGCCGCCTGGTTCGCCCAGCACAAGGACGCGCCGTGATGCGACTCATCACTATCTTCCCCCGGAGGGGGAAGGTGCCCGAAGGGCGGAAGGGGGATGTCGAAGTCGGACTCCGGCGTTCGTCTTCGACATCCCCCATCCGTCGCGCTGACGCGCGCCACCTTCCCCCTCCGGGGGAAGGTAGAAGAAACTTTCTCAAGCTCGGTGCGGCGATGGTGGGCGCGCTCGCCGCGCCTCGCCTCGCCTCGGCGCAGGCGGCAGGCCGCGTCGTCGTCATCGGCGGCGGCTTCGCCGGCGCGACCTGCGCGCGCACCCTGAAGGCGCTCGAGCCGAAGCTCGCCGTGAGCCTCGTCGAGCCCGACCGCGTCTTCACCGCGTGCCCGTTCAGCAACGGCGTGATCGGCGGCCTGCGCGAGATCGCGCAGCAGCAATTCACGCATGACGGCGTCGAGCGCGCCGGCGTCACCATCGCGCGCGGCACGGCGATCGCCGTCGACGGCAGGGAAGTCGTGCTCGAGGGCGGCGCGCGCCTGGCCTTCGACCGGCTGGTGCTGGCGCCGGGCATCGACCTCAACTGGACCGGCCTGCCGGGCTACACCGAGGCGGCTTCCGAGACGATGCCGCATGCCTGGAAGGCCGGCGCGCAGACCGTGCTGCTGCGCCGCCAGCTCGAGGCGATGGAAGACGGCGGCGTCGTGGTGATGGCGGCGCCGGCCAATCCCTTCCGCTGCCCGCCCGGTCCCTACGAGCGCGCCAGCCTGATCGCGCATTACCTGAAGACGAGGAAGCCCAGGTCGAAGCTGCTGCTGCTCGACGCCAAGGACGCCTTCTCCAAGCAGCGGCTGTTCCAGGACGCCTGGGCCAGGCTCTATGCCGGCACGCTCGAGTGGGTGCCGCTGTCGAAGGGCGGCAAGGTGACATCGGTCGATCCGGCGACGATGACGCTGTCGACCGAGTTCGCCCAGCACAAGGCGGCGGTGGCCAACGTGATCCCGCCGCAGCGCGCCGGGCGCATCGCCGCGGCGGCGGGCGTGGCCGATCGCAGCTTCTGGTGCCCGGTCGAGCCGGTGTCGTTCGAGTCGAAGCTGCGACCGGGCATCCACGTAATCGGCGACGCGGCGATCATGGGCGCGATGCCCAAGTCGGCGTTCTCCGCCAACGCCCAGGCAAAGGTCTGCGCCGCCGCCATCGTCGCGCGGCTGGCCGGCCGCGAGCCGGTCGAGCCCAGGCTGATCAACACCTGCTACAGCCTGATCGCGCCGGACTACGGCATCACCGTCGCCGGCGTCTACCGGCCGACCAACGGCCAGCTCGCCGACATCCCGGGCGCCGGCGGCGTCAGCCCGCTCGAGGCGCCGGCCGAGTTCCGCGCGCGCGAGGCGCTCTACGCCGAGGGCTGGTTCCGCACCATCACCGCAGAGACCTTCGGGTGAGCGATGCGCGCGATGCCCGTGCTTCTCGCCCTGCTGCTGGCGGGGCCCGCCTCGGCGCAGGTGGTGGTGGGCGACGCGATCCCGCAATCGCTCACCGGCGAGCCGGGCGACGCGGCGCGGGGACGCGCCATCGTCGCCAGCCGCCAGGTCGGGCTGTGCCTGCTCTGCCACAGCGGCCCATTTCCGCAGGAGCGCTTCCAGGGCAACCTGGCGCCGAGCCTCTCGGGCGCCGGATCGCGCTGGTCGGAGGGGCAGCTGCGGCTGCGCATCGTCGATGCCGGCCGGCTCAATCCCGCCACGATCATGCCGCCCTACTATCGGACCGACGGGCTGGAACGCGTGGCCAGGGCGTTCGTTGGCAAGACGATCCTGTCGGCGGCGCAGGTCGAGGACGTCGTCGCCTACCTGGCGACGCTCAAGGAGTAGGATCGCTGTCATGAGCCCATCGACACGACGCGCCTTCGTGATCGGCTCGGCCATCGCCGCGATGCTGCCGCTCGGTGCGCGCGCCACGCCGGAGTCGATGCAGGCGGCGATCCGCGAGGTGACCAAGGGCGCCAGGGTCGGCACCGGCAGGGTGACGCTGGACGTGCCGCCGCTGGTCGAGAACGGCCACACCGTGCCGCTGTCGGTCACCGTCGACAGCCCGATGACGGCGGCCGAGCATGTCCGGGCGATCCATGTATTCAACGAGAGCAACCCGCAGCCGCACGTGCTGCACGCCACGCTCGGCCCGCGCGCCGGCCGCGGCTCGCTGTCGACGCGCATCAAGCTCAACGCCTCGCAGCGCATCGTCGCCATCGCCGAGCTGAGCGACGGCAGCTTCTGGAGCGGCGATGCCGAGGTCGTCGTCACGCTCGCGGCCTGCGTCGAGGAGATCGTGTGATGGCGAGCATCCTCGTCAACGTGCCGAAGACCGCCAGGCGCGGCGAGGTGATCGAGATCAAGACCCTGATCTCGCATCCCATGGAGACCGGCTTCCGCGCCGGCACCAACGGCCGGCTGATCCCGCGCGACATCATCACCCGCTTCGCCTGCGTGTATGACGGCGAGGAGGTCTTCGCGCTCGAGCTCACGCCGGCGATCGCCGCCAACCCGTACATCGCCTTCACCACGGTCGCGACGCAAAGCGGCACGCTGAAATTCCGCTGGAGCGGCGACAACGGCTTCATCGCCGAGGAGAGCGCGACGCTTATCGTGGAATGAAGCGGCTCCTCGCGATCGCCGCGTCGGGGGCCGCGGCCGTCTTCGTCGTCTCGTGGGCGCTGGCGCAGGGCGCCGACACGCGGCGCTCGGGCTACCAGGAGATGGGCGCCGCGCTGCGCGCCATGCAGGACGACGACACCGCCAATCCCGGCATGCTCTGGGTGATCGAAGGCAGGGCGCTGTGGAGCAAGCCAGAGGGCGCCGCCGGCAAGGCCTGCGCCGACTGCCACGCCGGCGAGAGCGCCATGGAAGGCGTCGCGGCGCGCTATCCGGCCTTCGATGCGGCGAGCGGCAGGCCGATCGACCTCGGCCAGCGCATCGCGCGCTGCCGCGTCGAGCGGCAGCAGGCCGAGCCGGTGGCGGCGGAGAGCCGCGCGCTGCTGGCGCTCTCCGCCTTCGTCGCCCGCCAGTCGCGCGGCCAGCCGATCGCGCCGCCGCAGGACGAGCGGCTGCGGCCCTTCATTGCGGCGGGCGAAACGCTGTGGCGCCAGCGCCAGGGCCAGCTCAACCTCTCCTGCGCGCAGTGCCACGATGACAACGCCGGCGGCCGGCTGGCCGGCGCCACCATCCCGCAGGCGCACCCCACCGGCTATCCGATCTACCGGCTGGAGTGGCAGGCGGTGGGCTCGCTGCAGCGCCGGCTGCGCAATTGCCTCGTCGGCATGCGCGCCGAGCCTTATGCCTACGACTCCGCCGAGTACGTGGCGCTGGAGCTCTATCTGATGAGCCGGGCCAAGGGCATGACCTTCGAGGCGCCGGGGGTGCGGCCGTGACGGTGGGGCATAGCTCCCGCGCGTCCATGCGCTGGCTTTCCGCCGCCGTCCGCGCGACGCTGGGCGGCGCGCGGAGGAAGCACCCATGAAGTACGACGTCATCTCGGCTGACGGCCATGTCGACCTGATCTGGCTGCCGCCCGACCTGTTCACCGCCAACGCCTCGGCGGCCTTCAAGGAGCGCATGCCCTACGTCGCCGACGGGCCGAAGGGGCCGTACTGGACCAGCAAGAACGGCGCGAATTTCGGCCTGGTCAACGGCATGGGCTCGGCCGGCCGCGAGTACGTGCCCGGCGTGATCCACCGCTCCGACCGCATGGCCTCGACCGGGCTGTACGACGACGGCAGGAAGGGCATCCGCCGCCTGACCGACCCGGCGCTGCGCCTGAAGGACCAGGACCGCGACGGCGTGCAGGCCGAGGTGATCTACGGCGTGCTGGGCTCGAGCGGCAGGCTCAACGATCCCGAGGCCGCGCTGGAGATGCTGCGCATCTACAACGACTGGCTGCACGATTTCTGCAAGGCCGCGCCCGAGCGGCTGATCGGCCTGGCCAACATCCCCAACTACAACATGCAGGAGTCGGTGGCCGAGGCGATGCGCTGCGCCAGGAAGGGCGTGCGCGGGCTCGACATCGCCAACCGGCCCGACATGGTGCCGCTGTGGGACGAGCACTGGGAGCCGCTGTGGAAGTTCGGCCACGAGACCGGCATCCCCTTGCACTTCCACACCATCGGCGGCCGTTCGCCCGACGTGACGAAGTTCCCGCCGCATGTGCAGCGCCGCATCTTCGCCGTGCACATCACCGGCTTCCAGATGCACATGTCGACGATGCTGATGGGGCTGATCTTCTCCGGCGCGCCGGCGCGCTATCCCAATTTGAAGATCGTCATCGGCGAGGCCGGGCTGGGCTGGATCCCCTATGTGCTGCAGCACATGGACCTGGAATGGGAGGACCAGTTCAAGGACCTCGACCTGAAGATGAAGCCCAGCGAGTACTGGCACCGGCAGTTCTACGCCACCTACCAGACCGATCCGGTGGGCATCGAGCTCCTGCACCATCTCGGCGAGGACAACGTGATGTGGGGCTCCGACTTCCCGCATCCCGACGGCATCTGGCCCGACAGCCAGGAGTTCCTCGACCGCGAGCTCGGCGGCGTGAGCCCCGGGCAGCGCCGCAAGGTCACGCGCGACAACGCGATGAAGCTCTATCGCCTGGCCAACTGACATCAACCACAGGGGAGAATGAGGATGGCACCGCGCATCGTGGTGGCCGCGCCGGGCGACACGTTGTCGATGGTCGACGACATCGCGCCCTCGGGCTACGAGATCGTCAAGGTGGCGCCGGGCTCGCCGCAATGCACCGAGGCGCTGAAGGGCGCCGACTACCTCGTCGGCTTCGTCGACATGCTGGTCAACGACGCGCTGTACCGGGGCGCGCCCAAGCTCAGGCTGATCCAGCTGCTCAGCGCCGGCTACGACCGCGCCGACCTCAAGGCGGCGCGCGCCGCCAAAATTCCGATCTCCAACAACGGCGGCGCCAATTCGGTGGCGGTGTCGGAGCACGCGATCCTCCTGATGCTCGCGGTCTCGCGCAAGCTGATCCAGCAGCATGCCAACGTCGCCGGCGGGCGCTGGCGCGGCAACTCGGTGCCGCGGGTCAACGAGCTGCGCGGCAAGACCTTGGGCATCATCGGCCTGGGCACCATCGGCAAGAAGACCGCGCGGCTGGCGCAGGCCTTCGGCGTGATCGTGCATTACTACGACATCGCGCGGCTGACCGAGGCCGAGGAGGATGCGCTGGGCGTGCGCTTCCGCCTGCTGCCGGAGATCATCACCAAATCCGACATCGTCTCGCTGCACGTCCCCCTGAACGACTCCACGCATCATCTGCTGGGCGCCGCCGAGATCGCGCGCATGAAGGCAAGCGCGATCATCGTCAACACCTCGCGCGGGCCGGTGATCGACGAGAAGGCGATGCACGCGGCGCTGGCGTCCGGCAGGCTCGCCGGCGCCGGGCTCGACGTCTTCGACGAGGAGCCGCCGCCGGCCGACAACCCGCTGTTCACGCTCGACAACGTCGTGCTCACCGCGCATCTCGCCGGCCCGACCTGGGAAAGCAACGAGGCGCGCCTGCGCAACGGCTTCGACAACGTCCAGCGCGTCGCGCGCGGCGAGAAGCCGCTGTGGGTGATCCCGGAGCTGGGGCTGTAGCATCTCTTCTGTCGTCCCCTGCTACATTTGGGATGACAGGTTGTCGATTTCCACCCCTACGCGCGCCGAACATTGTTCTACCTTCCCCCGGAGGGGGAAGGTGCCCGAAGGGCGGAAGGGGGATGTCGAAGACGAACGCATGAGTCGTTGAGGCATCCCCCATCCGTCGCGCTACGCGCGCCACCTTCCCCCTCCGGGGGAAGGTAAGAATTCGAGATGGCCGACAGATCCGAGCAGTGGTCCAGCCGCGCCGCCTTCGTCTTCGCCACCGTCGGCTCGGCGGTCGGCATCGGCAGCATCTGGAAGTTCCCCTACGAGGTCGGCAGCAACGGCGGCGGCATCTTCGTGCTGCTCTATCTGCTGGGCCTGGTGCTGATCGTCCTGCCGCTGCTGCTGGTCGAGATGGCGCTGGGACGACGCGGCGGCAGCGACGCCACCGAGAGCCTGCGCCGCGCGGCGGCCGAGGCGCGCGTCTCGACGCGCTGGTCGCTGGTCGGCGTGCTGGGCGTGCTCACCGCCTTCCTGATCCTGAGCTTCTACTCGGTGATCGGCGGCTGGATCCTCGCCTATCTCGCCGAGACCGCGACCGCCGGCCTGCCCGGCGCCGATGCCGCCGGGGTGCACGTGCGCTTCGAGGCGCTGCTCGGCTCGGCGCCGCGCATGGCGCTGTTCCACTTCCTCTTCATGGCGATCGCCGCCGCCATCGTCGCGCTGGGCGTGATCGGCGGCATCGAGACCGCCTGCCGCGTGCTGATGCCGGTGCTGATCGCGCTGTTGCTGGCGCTGGCGATCTACTCGGCCGTGGTCGGCGACCTCGGCGCCGCGGCGCGCTTCCTCTTCCAGCCCGACTGGAGCAAGGCGACGGCCAAGGCCGCGCTCGAGGCGCTGGGTCTGGGCTTCTTCTCGATCGGCGTCGGCATGGCGATCATGGTGACCTACGCCTCGCATGCCGGGCGCGACATCGACCTCTCCAGCGTGGCGATCGCCAGCATGATCGCCGACACGGCGATCTCGCTGCTCGCCGGCATCGCCATCTTCCCCATCGTCTTCGCCCACGGGCTCAGCCCCGAGGCCGGGCCCGGCCTGCTCTTCGTCACCCTGCCGCTGGCCTTCGCGTCGATGCCGCTGGGCGCGCTGATGGCCGGCGCCTTCTTCCTCTCGCTGTTCGTCGCCGCGCTGGCCTCGGCGCTGTCGATGCTGGAGATGCCGGTGTCGCTGCTCTGCCGCCGCTTCGACCTGGCGCGGCCGCTGGCGACCCTGCTCGCGGCGCTCGCCGCCTGGGCGCTGGGCCTGCTGACCGTCTTCTCCTTCAGCCTGTGGGCCGGCTGGAAGCCGATCGGCGGCGTGAGCGTCTACGAGCTGATCGACCAGCTCACCTCGAACCTCCTGCTGCCGCTGGGCGGGCTGGGCCTGGCGGTGCTCGGCGGCTGGATCGTGCCGGCCTCGCTGATCGAGACCGAGCTACGCCTGGGCGCGCGCCGCACCGCGCTGCTGCGCTTCGCGCTGCGCTATCCCGTGCCGCTGGGCATCCTCGCCGCGACCCTGGCGCCGCTGGTGTTGTGACGTGACATCTTCCGCGGGGGCATCCGGCCCTTGAATCTACCTTCCCCCGGAGGGGGAAAGGTGGCGCGCGAAGCGCGACGGATGGGGGATGCCTCAACGCGTTCGGAGTCCGTCTTCGACATCCCCCATCCGCCCTGCGGGCACCTTCCCCCTCCGGGGGAAGGTAAAGAGTCAGGCGGCCAGCGGTGCCGTCCAGGCGTTGTAGCCGTAGACCCAGTCGGTGTCGGTCTCGCCCTTGCCCCAGCGGTTCTGGCGCGAGGTCAGCTGCATGCGCGCGGTGCGCGCCTGGCGCGTCGCCTCGTAGCGCTTCAGCGCCGACGCCACACCCGCGCGCTCGACGCCCTCCAAACACCGCGCCAGGATCGCGGCGTCCTCGATCGCCATCGCCGCGCCCTGCGCCATGTAGGGCGTCATCGGGTGGCAGGCGTCGCCCAGCAGCGCGACATTGTCCTCGACCCAGCGCGCCATCGGCTCGCGATCGACCAGCGGCCGCTTGTGCACATCGGGCGCCGCGCCGACGATGCGCCGCACCTCGGGATGGAAATCGGCGAAGGCCTCGCGCACGACCGAGATGTCGCCCTCGGCGCTCCACGACTCGATCTCGAAGCCCGGCTCGGGCTGGCTGGTGACGAAGTAGACCTCGGAGCGGTCGGGCTTCACCGGATAGATCACGATGTGACGGTCCTCGCCCCACCACTTGGTGCAGTTGCCGACATCGAAGCCCGCGAGCAGCCGCGCCGGATAGACCGTGCGATAGGCGATGCGCCCGGTGAAGCGCGGCTCGTCGTCGCCGAACAGGGCGGCGCGCACGATCGAGTTCACCCCGTCGGCGCCGATCGCCGCGTCGGCCTCGACCACCGCACCATTGGCGAAGCGCAGACGCACGCCGTTGGAGGCGGCGGGCTCGATGCCGGTCAGGCGATGCTCCAGCCTGACGATCTCGTCCGGCACCGCGCCGGCCAGCGCCGCGTGCAGGTCGCCGCGATGCGCCAGCAGATAGGGCGCGCCGTACTTCGCCTCGGCCTCGGGCCCGAAGCGGATGTCGAAGAGCTGCTCGCCGCTTTGCCAGTCGCGGTTGTTCCACGAGCGCGGATAGAAGGTGTCGGCGCGCAGCCGCGCCTCCAGCCCCAGCCCGCGCAGCACGTGCATGGCGTTGCAGCCGATCTGGATGCCCGCGCCCAGCCGCGTGAACTGCCGCGCCTGCTCGTAGACCGTGACGTCGATGCCCTTCAGCCGCAGCGCCGCCGCGGCCGCGAGGCCGCCCATGCCGGCGCCGATGATGGCGATGTGGAGAGTCGGAGGTGACACCAAGACTTCCCTTCTCAGGAAACCGATCATTGGTACCAATCAGGAGCATTCAATGATCAGTCATCTGCAAAAACAGCCTAACGCCTCGTGGCTCTCCTCAATTCAAGTATCGCGTATGAACATGTAGACAGAAGCCAGTTTTGTATCATCGAAACACTCTGAGGTAATGCTTGGTGCCCACCTAATGAAGCCGCAAGGCCGTCAAACCTTTGGTTGTGCCAAGTTGCAATCATTGCGAGGTGCAACTTGCTGAGATCTAGGCTAACGAGGTCAGTTGTGATGGGATCGACTACTGACGCCGTTGCTTCGAAAGAACCAGTCATCGGTGATGTCGTACTCTCGCCGAACTCTCCATCGTCCCGCTGTTCGAATGGCGCACCAAGCTGAGTGACGGAGGCGTCCAGTCCCTTTTCCATCTCCCAAGCCGGAGCATCAATGTGCAGTGTGGATGTGCTGCATGCTTGCCGTCGTAGACTCCTGAAGTATCCGGACCTACCCATTCTGCGCGCAACACTTGAAGTTTCCGTTGCCCACGTGCCCCGAAGAAGAATGTAACGCCTGTACTATCAAACTCGGCTTTGCGCCTCTGGCGAACTGGCCGCCACCTCTCGTACCATGAAAGCCACCAACCAGGAGACCGACCTTCATACGCGGCGGCTTCTAAAGGTATTACTCGAGCCGCAGTGCCCAGATTACGCTGAGCTGTTTCGTCCCGGTCATCAATCCAGACAATCGACTGTTCCAAACTGTTGTCGCTATTCTCCAAGGCCAAGCGGGAGGGATCTAACCCCGCTAGCCGAGCAAGAAGTACCTTCACGGTTGCCCAGTGATTGCGTATCTCCTTTATCTCGTGCTGGATAACTTGGACCACGACTGAGGCCTATACACCGTATGCTCGCTCGACGACTTCCTGATGATGACGAGAAGCAACCGACGCCAAGCCGCCTTTGCGAATCTCTCGCCCAATCTCCGAGAGTGCATGGACAATCGGAACTCCCTTCAGAGTGCGTTGCAACAAAGCCTCTCCGTTGGGGAGGGGGACTTGCTCCGAATATCGAGCGCTCAGATTGAATTGTCCGCCTTGAACTCGTGGTGCAAATGCTCCAAGCAATGATTCGAACAGCTCGCTGGTGAAAATGCAGAGATATGCATCAAGAATCCTAGGGCGTGATTCTTGGACGGCGACGCTTGGTCTCCCGCCCAGTAGCCATCCGTAGCCCTGAACGATTACGCCGTCGCCGCGTCGATCAATGGCGAACTGATCCCTTAGTCCGAAGTAGGCGCTGACGATCTTCGTACTTTTTGCGCGCAGCCAACGGCGATCCTCACCAAGAGTCCACCAACGCTCGTTCTTTCCTCGACGACGCCGAAGTTGGTCCTTGTAATCGTTTAGATGCTTGAAGAATGTGGGTAGTGACCTTCTCAACTCCCGTTCGCTACTGATACCTTC